>JAFRPL010000014.1 GCA_017429165.1 Clostridia bacterium | reverse complement strand
GAGACCAGACCTGTCGATGCACTCGGGCATATTGAAGTAATTGATCCTGCCGTTGCACCGACCTGTACTGAAACCGGTCTTACCGAAGGCAAACACTGCTCACGCTGCAACGAAGTTCTTGTTGCACAGGAAATAATACCCAAACTTCTCAAGCTTTCCGACGTGTGTGATGAAAATTATTCGATCTACGAGATCGGCGGAATTCAGTACGTTATGATCGTTGGCGAAGTAGAATCCCTCCCGCAGGGAGTGATCGAGACCGATTACGAAGGCGTGGAAGTAGAAGGAACGCCGCTCGTAGTTGGAGACAAACTGCAGCTCGTTATTGACGGAGTGCTTAACGATGAAGCACTGATAGCTGTAAGAGGCGATTTCGACCGCGACGGTGATATCGATTCCGATGACGCGATATATCTGCTCAGATATGTGATGTTTGAGGAAGAGTATCCCATTGATCAGTCGGGTGACCTTGATAATGATGGCGATACCGATTCCGATGACGCCGTCTATATGCTCAGACACATTCTGTTCAAAGACGATTACCCGATTTGACAGCAGTGATCAGCAATAACGAATAAAACGATTCTCTTGCAGGCAGCCGCATTAAACGGCTGCCTGCGTCATTTTGCTAAATCTTTCACGGGTAAATTTAGCGCGTGGTACCTGCGCATCGCATATAAACAGTTCCAGTTAATGCTTGCCAAGTCACTAAAAGGGCGGGAGTTTTTTAAGTGACTATTGAAAACCTACGAAACCTATGGTATAATATGCCGAAGAGGAGGCTTCGGTATGATTTCAACAAGAGGCAGATACGCGCTGCGGATGATGGTAGACCTCGCCCGGCATCAGGGCGAAGGATTCGTTGCGCTCAAGGATATCGCCCGCAGGCAGGATATTTCCAAAAAATACCTTGAACAGATCATCCCGGTGCTTAACCGCGCGGCGCTTTTGCAGACCTCGCGCGGGTTCGCGGGAGGATACAGGCTCGCCAGACCTCCCAAGGATTACACCGTTATGGAAATACTATGCACCACCGAGGGCGATCTCGCTCCCGTGCCGTGCCTGGAAGGGGACGCCAACACCTGTCCGCGCCGCGGCGGCTGCGCCACGCTTTTTGTGTGGGAGGGGTTGAAAAAGGTCGAGACCGAATATCTCGAAAGCATCACTTTGCAGGACATACTCGATAAACAGGCCGAAGATTCGGGCAGCGATTACGTTATCTGAGCCGCGCAAAAAAACTTCATAAAATCTTATAAAACCTATTGACAAAGTAGGTTATGTGTGCTATAATGCCCGCAACAGCATCGGACCGCCGCGATATCCGGCGCGCCCGGGGCGCACTTAAGAAAGGAAGAAAAGTGTATGAACAAGTATAAGTTCGAAACCGTGCAGATCCACGCGGGTCAGGAAAACCCCGATCCGGCGACCGACGCGCGCGCCGTTCCCATTTACGCCACAACTTCATACGTATTCAAGGACAGCGCACAGGCGGCGGGGCGTTTTGCGCTCACCGAAAGCGGCAACATCTACACCCGCCTCATGAATCCGACCTCCGACGTGTTCGAAAAACGTATGGCTGCGCTCGAAGGCGGCGCCGGCGCGCTGGCGGTGGCTTCCGGCTCTGCGGCCATTACCTACGCTGTTCAGAACATCGCATCCGCGGGCGACCACATAGTATCTTCGGTCAATCTTTACGGCGGCACGCACAATCTGTTTTCCAACACGCTCGTCGAGCAGGGCCTGACTACTACTTTCGTCGACCCTTCGGTACCCGAAAATTTTGAAAAAGCCATTCGGCCAAACACCAAACTGCTTTACGCCGAAACTCTGGGCAACCCCAATTCCAACGTTATCGATCTCAGGGCTATCGCCGATATCGCGCACAGACACGGTATTCCGTTCATAGTCGACAGTACCTTCGCCACGCCGTTTTTGCTCCGCCCGATAGAATACGGAGCCGACGTCGTGGTGCATTCCGCCACCAAATTTATCGGCGGCCACGGCACCGTCATGGGCGGCGTCGTAGTGGATTCGGGCAGATTCGACTGGGCGCAGAACGACAAATTCCCCGGGCTTTCCAAACCCAACCCCTCGTACCACGGCGTGGTGTTCACGCAGGCGGCGGGGAATCTCGCATATATCGTCAAAATGCGTTGTACGCTGCTTCGCGACCAGGGCGCCGCGATCTCTCCGTTCAATTCCTTCATGCTTTTGCAGGGACTCGAGACGCTTTCGCTCCGCGTGGAACGCCACGTGCAGAACGCGCTCAAAGTCGTGGAATTCCTGAACGGGCATCCGCAGGTCGCGCGTGTCAATCATCCGTCTCTTTCGACCGGACGTGAAAAAGAGCTTTACGACGAATATTTTCCCAACGGCGCCGCTTCGATATTCACCTTTGAGCTCAAAGGAAGCGCCGAAGACGCCAAAAAGTTCACCGAAAAGCTCAAACTCTTCTCGCTGCTCGCCAACGTCGCCGACGTCAAATCGCTCGTCATCCATCCGGCGTCGACCACGCACAGCCAGCTCGACGAAAAAGAACTGCTCGCTTCCGGCATAACGCCCACGACAATACGGCTTTCCATAGGTACCGAGCACATAGACGATATCATCGCGGACCTCGCGCAGGGGTTCGAGGCGATAAAATGAGAACGCGGCAGGGCATTCGCCGCACGTATGCGTTTATCAGAAAGGAATAATGACTATGTCTATATATACTTCCGCCGATCAGCTTATCGGCAAAACACCGCTTCTTGAACTCACTCATATAGAACAGATTTACGGACTCAAAGCAAAAGTTGTCGCAAAGCTCGAATATTTCAACCCGGCGGGCTCGGTCAAGGACCGTATCGCCAAAGCCATGATAGACGACGCCGAGAAGTCCGGCAAGCTTAAAAAAGGTTCGGTCATTATAGAACCTACTTCCGGCAATACCGGCATCGGCCTCGCTTCCGTCGCCGCGGCGCGCGGATACCGGCTCATCCTCACCATGCCCGAAACAATGTCGGTCGAACGCCGCCAGCTCATCAAGGCGTACGGAGCCGAGATAGTGCTGACCGAAGGCGCAAAGGGAATGAAAGGCGCCATTGCAAAAGCCGAAGAGCTCGCCGCTTCGATCCCCGGCAGCTTTATCCCCGGCCAGTTCGTCAACCCCGCCAATCCCGCCGCTCACCGCGCGCACACCGGCCCCGAGATCTGGGAGGATACCGAAGGCAAAGTCGATATCTTCGTAGCGGGCGTAGGTACCGGCGGCACGCTCACCGGCGTCGGCGAATACCTCAAATCTAAGAATCCGGCGGTCAAGGCAGTGGCTGTCGAACCCGCCAGTTCCGCCGTGCTTTCCACCGGCGTCGCCGGTCCGCATAAGATACAGGGTATCGGCGCGGGGTTCGTGCCTGACGTGCTCAACACCGGTATTTACGATGAAATAATCCCCGTTTCCAACGAAGACGCTTTTGCAACCGGAAAAGCCATAGGTAAAAACGAAGGCGTGCTCGTGGGCATATCTTCCGGCGCCGCCGCATACGCTGCGATACAACTCGCAAAACGTCCGGAAAACGAAGGGAAGACGATAGTCGTCCTTCTTCCCGATACCGGTGACAGATATCTTTCCACTCAGCTGTTCGCCGACTGAACCGGCGGGTTTTTGCGCCCGAAAGGAATTGGATTTATGAAAATAATAAGCACAGATTCCGCTCCGGCGGCGGCAGGACCGTATTCCCAGGCGGTCAAAGCCGAAAAGTTCGTTTTTTCTTCCGGGCAGCTCCCGGTAGATCCCCGGACGGGCGCCGTCGTTCCCGGAGGGATCGCCGCTCAGACAGAACGCGCGATCGAAAATCTTAAAGCCGTGCTGGAAAGCGCGGGAAGCTCGCTTGAAAAAACGGTTAAGACCACTTGCTTTCTCAAGGATATGGCGGACTTTGCCGAATTCAACCGGGTCTACGCCGGATATTTCACCGGTAAGCCGGCGCGCAGCTGCATCGAAGCATCTGCGCTGCCCCGGGGAGTGCTGATCGAAATAGATGCGATTTCGGCGACGGAATCCGAATAAAGGTCATCCCAAGAAAAAACGAAAGCGAGGCAACGTAAATGCCTATCAAGATTCCCCGCGACCTGCCCGCGACCAAAACTCTGCAGAGCGAGCATATTTTCGTTATGGATACTCTGCGCGCCGCGTCGCAGGATATACGCCCGCTGCATATACTCATACTTAATCTCATGCCCACCAAGATCGTGACCGAAACTCAACTGGCGCGGCTTTTGTCCAACACGCCTCTGCAGGTGGAGGTCGAACTGATCGCGGTGAGCGGAAGGATACCCAGGCATACTTCGATGGAGCATATGCTGACGTTTTACAAGCCGTTTTCCGAAGTCAGGGAAAACTACTACGACGGTCTTATAATCACCGGCGCGCCGGTCGAGCATATGCCGTTTGAAGACGTCGATTACTGGGACGAGCTCTGCGAAATAATGGAATGGAGCAAGACGCACGTTTTCAGCACGTTCCATATCTGCTGGGGCGCTCAGGCGGGGCTGTATTATCATTACGGCATAGGCAAGACGCTGCTTAGTGAAAAGATCTTCGGCGTGTTTGCTCACCGCGTGCTCGACAGGCAGTCAATGCTTTTCCGCGGGTTCGACGACGTTTTCTGGACGCCGCATTCGCGTTACACCACGGTCGACGCCGAACAGATCCGCCGCGCTCCGGGGCTGGAGATACTCGCCGAAAGCGACGAAGCGGGCGTTTACGCCGTAGCTTCCAAAGACGGCAGGCAGATATTCATCACCGGACATTCCGAATATGACGTCGGCACGCTGGGTGAAGAATACCGGCGCGATAAAAACGCCGGCATAAACATTTCGCTGCCCAAACATTATTTTCCCAACGACGACGAAAACGAAAAACCGCTGTGCAACTGGCGCAGCGGCGCCAATCTGCTATACGCGAACTGGCTCAACTATTACGTGTATCAGGAAACGCCGTACAGTATTTCCGCAATAAGCGATATCGCGGGTGCGGACGTCCGTGCCGACGGTAAGGAGAAAAATAATGGCTGAACTCGTGCTCTATTCGTTTTCATATAAACCCGGTTACAGCGATATGCTCGGCTCTTATCACAGCAAGGGACTCGAAAGAGGCGAAAACGGCGAATGGCGCTTTATCTGCCGCGACCGCGAACATCACAGCGCGCCCGAGCGCGTCACCGTGTACGCCGTATCCGCAGAAGCAGCGGAGGAATTCGAACGGTTCCTGCGCCAAAAGAAGATAAGATCGCTTGAAAAACGACCCGATTCCGATGATTTTATCACCGATTACAGCCCGTGGAGCTACAGTTATGCGCTAAGGGATCCTTCCGATCCGAGATACGACCGCGAATACCACAGTATATCGCAGTATAAAAAGTATTCTAAAAAAGATTACGAGCTGATCGGCGAACTGCGCGAAGCGTTCGAATCGCTGCGCGGCGAAAAGCTTTATGAGGCGGAAGAAAGAGATACTGTTTGACGCGCATTCTGCGCTCAAGCCTAAAGTCCGATCAAAAGATCGGATTTTTTTCAGCTTATTGAAAAGCAAAGTTTAAAAAAAGCATTAAAAGGGTTGACATATCAAGTGCCGTGTGTTATAATACCATGAATAATTAAATGGAATAGTATCTTTTGTCGGCGCGCGCAGTTGCGCAGCGCTTATATAAGAAAAAGAAAGGAATCCACTCGCTTGCAATGAAAGGTAACATAAAGGCATTGAACAGAACGGTAACCGTCATAGGTATCATTCTGTGTGTGGTATTCGGAGCTCTGCTTTTAATGAATATCACCATTATAGTCAAGGGCCTCATAAATCCCGATTGGCCTCCTTCGGTTTTCGGCATAACGCCAATGGTCGTCAAATCCGGCTCTATGAGCAGCGATCAACCACACAGAGTCGTTTCCGACAGCATAATTGATCTTACCGAGGAACAGATACAGTCGCTTAAAGTCGGCGATACGTTCAAGACCAAGAGCGGCGATTATATCGAAACCAATATAGTCGAGACCGTTTCCTCATCCGACGACGGTCCTATCGTCTTCATCGCTTCGCGCCCCGCATCTGGCCATATCGAAGTCGACGACCTCATTTTCGTAGGCGGCGGTGATTTTCAGGATCTTGAGGTCGGTCAAATAATCACATTCTTCGAAGCTAATGACAATGGTGACAGAACCGGAATGGTCATCACTCACCGTATAGTCGAAGTGACTGAAATAGACGGCGCGCGCGTTTACCGTACTAAAGGCGATGCCAACAATACCATTGATACTGTACCTGTCAGGCCGCAGAACATAATAGGCGTTTACAAGAGCAGAGTTGCCAAGCTCGGAGCTCTGGTGCTGTTTCTGCAAAAGCCGTGGGGCATGGTGATCTTCATCGGCATCCCCGTGCTTGCATTCATCATTTACGATATTATCCGCAGGCAGCGCAACGCCGGTAAAGGCGGCAAGGTCAACGAACTCGAAGACGAGCTCGAACGTCTGCGCAAGCGTGTCGCTGAAATGGAAGGCAAAGACGCATCGCCAGATATTCAGCAGGACAACGTTACCGCCGCAGGCGAAGAAAGCGCAGGCAACCAATGAACTGCGCGTTCAAATATCCGAATAATAACACATTAAATACCATTTCTTCAGAAGAAAGGAGGGCAACGCAATGAAAAGCAAAAAAAGCAAGACCGGTTGGATTCTTCCCGTTGTGCTTATTCTGTTCATTTGCGAAGTCATAACGCTCCCACTCACCTATTTCTTCACTTACGCCGGCAAGAGCGAAGCGCCAGATCACGTTCTCACGCTTGAAGGCCAGGAACTCGTTTGGTCGACTTCCGAGAATATCCTCCCTTGCGGCTGTGCGGAATTTCGCCTGTTTTCGGATGAATATCAGAACGTCAAGAGCGACAACGGCGATAAGGTGGTCGCTCCCGGCACCGAAAGCGACAGTATAGTCCGCCTCAAAAACGCAAATAAGGAAGAGGCGACATATATCGCCACGCTCTACGTCATCCAGTCGAGCGAGCTGCCCGTCACCGCGGATCTCATCTGCGAAGAAGGCACGCTTACCGACGAATACGTGCTGCCCGAACACGCCGCCGGCGCCGATGTGATAGCTTCGTACACCGGCGTGATCAAGAGTGAAGAGATCGTGGATTTCACCACTGAATGGAAATGGAAATTCTACGAAAGCGACGCTCAGGATCAGATCGATACTGCGTTGGGCAACCTTGCGGCCGAAGGCAAAGCCGACAACATAGTGCTCGGACTTTATATTGTCGTCGAAGGCGAAGAGGAAGTCATTCCTCCGCAGACGGGCGACAGAAGCATGCTGCCGCAGATCATCGCGCTGGTAGTCACCGGTGTGTGCCTCGTACTCATAATTGTGGGAAGACGCCGCAAAAAAGCGGAAGAGGAATAATTGCGCCTTTAAATGAACGAACAAGCTTCACGCAAAAAGGCCGGCGTACTTAAGACGATCTGCGTCACGCTGGCCGTCATCATAGCGCTGTACTGCCTGGCGTATCTTGTCGCCGTTATCGCAACCGGCGATCCGCTGCCAATGCCGCTCGGCTTCGGCAGCGCCGTGGTGCTTTCCGGCAGTATGGAGCCCGCGCTTTCGGTCAACGACCTCATCTTTGTGGTCAAGTCGGGCGAATACGGAGTGGGCGACATAGTCGTCTATTCCACCGGCGGAACGCCGGTCGTCCATCGTGTGGTGCAGGCGGATATGCAAAGCGGAATCATAATCACACGCGGTGATGCAAACAACACCGATGACGATCCTATTTCCGTTTCGCGCATAAAAGGCAAAATGTTATTTGCAATACCTTTTGTGGGTGCGATACCGCGCTTTATACGTACCGTCCCCGGACTTTTCATAGTTTTGCTGGTCTTGTTCGCGCTGTTGTTCGTTTCGGTGCGCGGCAAGGCTGCCGAAAGCGAAGAATCCGACAAAGCCGAAGAGCTTATGCACGAAATTGAGCGCCTTAAACAGGAGCTTGGCGAAAACGGCGGCAAAAACGACCGCGACCAAACCGAATAGTTTACAACGAATGCCCGTTCCGTTTCAGGACGGGCATTTTTATTCGAAAAGGCGTGTTGACAAAGCGCGCCCGGCGCGGTATAATGCGGTATAATGATATAGGAAAAAAGGGAAAAGGTGATAATCATGAAAAAAGCCGTAAGCATATTGCTCGCAGTCATATTGGCGCTGTTCTGCGCCGTTCTGCCCGCGTTCGCCTATTCTTCACCGTTCGGGCTCACGGAACCCGACGATCCCGGCGAGGCGAACGCCGCGGCAAAAATCGAATATTCGCTGCGCAGAGGCGGAAAATTCATTTACTGCAACAATCCCGAAGCGCTTTACGCTTTCAACATAGGCCAGGCGCTGCTCATAGAAAGAAACGTCTGCGGAGAAGTCTATTTTACCAGCGAAAATCGCAACCTCACCGGAAAGAAGATAATTCTCGGTCTTCAGCTGCGCAACGATTCGGGTCAGGATATCGAAGTAAAAGTCAAAAACATCGGCTACCAGACCGGTATAGACTGGGTGGGCCAGGTGGAATGGACCGACTTTTTCAACACCAAATACCGTCTGGAGAAAGCGGGCGGAAATTACTCTTTTACAAACACCTACGCTCCGAGCAACTTCAAAGAAGTCACTTATACCGTCCCCAGCGGAAAATATATATATGTTATGGGCGGCTCTTCCGCCGATTCGTACAAGAATATCAACGTCGGCAATACCGCCGACAAATTTGCGGGCGACGGTCAGGTCGTCAACGGCGCGGTGTATTTCGAAGTCAAGGGTCCCAAGAGCGGCGTGTCGCTGGCATTCGTTTGCTATACCTCGTCCGCTTCGCCCGTCACGACCGATAAGCAGCAGGGATATATAGTCGAACGCGACGGCAGAAACTACGGCAGACAGTATCTGGGGTCGGCGCCTTATCTCTGCGCGCAGGCTTCCATGGCGTGGAACGTCAACGACAGCTTGCCTGACGGCGATAAGCTAAAAGTCGAATACGACGTCGAATATTACGACGATCCCACTTCGTACGGCGTGTACGGCGCTTACACGGGCAAACCTTCGGTCAGGCATATGTCCGGCACCGGCTGGTTCACGCACATCAATCCCACCAACCATAACGAATATATAGGCACCGACATGATGCCGTTCGAATGCGTCACCGAAGACGGCACGCCCGTAGTCATAGATATTTACCACAACGACGGCACCGGTAAGCCCGCCAACATAGGCAACTGGATGGTCGTTTACGAAGAGACGCTCAGCTTTTACAACAGCGGCACGCGTCCGCGCACGTTCACGCTTTTCTTAAAAAATAACGGCGTGCTGGCGGTCAACCTGCGTTCCGCGGACGGCGGACTTCTGGATTCGCTTTATCACTGGGACGCATCGTCGCCCGTGTTCAGCGTGAACGTCAACCCCGGAAAGCAAAAAGACGTTTATCTGGAATACGTGCTTCTGGCGAACTCATACGGCAGTATCGAACACTATATCACCGCGGGCGCCGGAGTCTATGAATATGAGCTCGGCGATCTGGATTGCGACGGCGACGTCGATTCCGACGACGCCATATATCTGCTTCGCCACGTGCTCTTCGGCGAATCGTACGCGATCTATGCTTACGCCGATTTCGACGGCAACGGAAAAGTCAGTTCCAACGACGCGATTTATCTGCTTCGCCATGTGCTCTTCGGCGATTCCTACCCGCTCACCGAGCGTTAGAACAGAATATATGTAAAAACCCGTCCGCGTTTTTCGCGGACGGGTATGTTTATTTACAGGTCTATTCTCCGGTCAGTTTTGAATACAGTCTGTTCACCGATTCTTCGGTCATACCAATTCTTACGAGCAGCTCGCGGGCGCTCTTTGCCAGGTCGGCGTTTTCGAACCCTTCCGACGCCGGCGTGCCGGTCATATAGGATATCATTACGTCAAGATTCTTTTCTTTGATAATATCGTACCGTTCGCGGTCGCTCGTCTTGTTTATGCCGTAGTAGTTATCGTAGGTGAGCATATAGTCGTCGACTATCTCGCCGTAAGAAGCGCCGCACAGCGCTTCGAGCAGCATCAGCACGTAGCCGGTGCGGTCTTTACCTTCCACGCAATGGATCAGCACCGGGCCTTCGCTCTGCGCGACCGCTTCGAGACCGCGCGCCAGCTTTTCGCCGAAAGACGCACTTTTGAAGTTGGCGCTCAGCCCCAGCGGCGCCACGTTGCCGCTGTTGAAAAGCGAAAGGAAATAAGGCGAATCGAACGTGTCCGCGGCGATGAAGCCGAGTATATCGCTTTCGTTATCCGAAAGGTTGAGCATAAATCCTATTTTCGCTCCGGCGGCGAGCCTGTCGGTGACGGCGGCGCGGTTGTGCTCGTCGTTGCAGGGCGAAGCCGAACGGTAGAGCACGTCTTTTTTCAACTCTCCCATGTTGACGGCGCGGAAATTGGCGAACACTTCGTCGCTCTGATCGCCCTGCTCGTCGGAATACTGTATGTCGCGCGCTTTCTGCACGCCCGCATACTTGCCGCGCTCGCACAGCTCGATATCCGCGGTGCAGGTTTCGTCGAGCTCCAGAGTCACGAACAGATCGTCGCCGTAGTTGACCATGGCCTCTATATACGGGTACCCGGGATACGCCACCAGCAGCGGATAGCCTATATCGACGTAATAACCGTTGTAATAGGGGATGTCTGCGAGCGATTTTCCGTTGGAAAACGTTATGTTCACGCTGTCGCCGTATTCAAATCCCAAAGCGTTGAATTCTTCAATGGTCTTGTCAAAATATACGCCGCCGAACTTGGTCTCGTGCGTGACCGCCGAGCCGCGAAGCCCGGACGCGCCAGCCTTGCCGCAGGCAAACAGCGCGGCGGAACAGAGCAGCAGCGCAAGGATGAGTGTGATGATCTTTTTCATATCGCATATACCGTCCTTTTAGGAGATCATTCGGCAAAACGGTTTTCGCCCGTATCATTATAGCATACGTCAAATGATTCTACAAGTGGTTTTTTGCCTTCTTGCCGTTTTTCACAGCAAGCGAAAACTGTCGAACGTGCGAAATTTATCACTTGAAAAAACCGCAGTTATATGGTACAATATATTCATCAAAAAACGGAGCCTTATATATGATAAAAAGAGTTTTCAGGCAAATGCTTTCCGCACAGATAATATCGTCGATGACCGTCATGCTGTGTATGCTCGTGGACAGCATCATGATAGGCCGCTTTCTGGGCGTCGATTCAATGACCGCTTACGGGCTCGCCACTCCCGTGCTGCTCGTTTTCGCGGCGGTCGGGACGACGCTTTCGGCCGGCATACAGGTGATGTGCGGCAAGACGATGGGCGGCGGCGACATGAAAGGCACCAACGCGTGCTTTTCGGTATCGGTGTTTCTGGCGTTCGTCATTTCGGTCGCCGGTTCGGTTCTGGTCATACTTTTTTCCTCGCCTATCTGCACCCTGCTCGGCGCGGGCAATCCCGTACCCGGCAACGACGTTTTCTTTTTGACGCGCGACTACCTGCGAGGATTCATAATCGGCGCGCCGGCGTTCATATTTGCACAGATAATGGTGCCGTATATGCAGATCACCGGCAACAGGACGCGCCTCATCACAGCCGTGGCGGCTATGACCGCGGCGGACGTGGCGCTCGATATCCTCAACGTCTTCGTGGTAAAGCAGGGCACGTTCGGCATGGGCGTCGCTTCGAGCGTGAGCTATTACATAGCGTTTTTCATAGGGCTTGTGTATTTCTTCAAAAAGAAATGCGTGTTCCGTTTCAATTTTGCTTATGTCAAGGCTAAGACCTGCGGCACGCTGCTCAAATACGGCGTACCTACGGTCGTGAATCAGGTAAGTCTTGTCCTTATGGTGTTCGTTATGAACTCCATACTGCTGGACGTGGGCAAAAACAACGCCGTGGCTGCGTATTCGGTCATTTCCACCGTGGGCAATATCTGCTACTGCGTGGGTTCGGGCGTCGCTTCGGTCGCGCTTATGCTTTCTTCCATCTTTTACAGCGACGAGGACAGATCCGAACTGTGCTCGCTCGTCAAGACCATGTCTTTCTATTCGGCGCTGCTCGTTTCGCTGCTGACTGTCGCGGTGTTCTTTTCCGCGCCTGCGCTCGTGGCGCTGTTCCTTACCGAAGCGCCCGCCGCGGCGGATATGGCGGTCCTGGGCGTGCGGCTGTTTTCGCTTTCGCTGCTGCCCGGCGCGCTGAACACCACGTTCAAGAACTACTATCAGGGCGTGAACAAGGCGTGGCTCACGCAGGCGATTTCGCTTATGCAGAACTTCGCCCTTGTCGCGGCGTTTGCGTTTCTGCTTTCACGCTTTTGGGGAGTCACGGGCGTTTGGCTTTCGTTCCTGTGCGGCGAAACGCTTACGCTTATCATAATGGCGGCCATCGTATTCATAAAAAGCCGCCGCGTCTCGTTTTCCGCCGAAACGTTCGCGTTCCTGCCCGCGGAATTCGGCGCCGCTCAAAACGACTGCTTTGAAACCTCCGCCGATTCCATAGAGCGTGTCGTTGAAGCTTCGGAAAAAGCGCAGGAATTCTGTATCCGCTACGGCGAAACGCGGCGAAACAGCTCTCTTTTAGCGCTTTGCATAGAAGAAATGGCGGTCAATATCGTGCGCCACGGGTTTGCAGGCGACGGCAAGGAGCACAGCATAGATATCCGCCTGGTTTATAAAGGCGGCAGGCGCGTCATACGTATACGCGACAACTGCGCGGATTTCGATCCCGTAAAGTATATGGAACTCCACCGCGTCGACGAGCCGACCGCGCATATAGGCATTAGAATGGTCATGAAGATGGTCAAAAGCGCAAATTACGTCAATTCTCTCGGCTTGAACAACCTTACGCTCGTCCTCTGAGTAATAATATAAACGCCGCTTGCTTTTGCAAGCGGCGCTTTTTTTACTGTGTCATGAAATGAAAAAACCGTAAAGGCGTTCTTTGAAATCCGGCGCGGTGTCGTAGACCGCGTGTCCGAAACCGCGGTATAGGAACGACGAAAAATACGCGTTTTCGCCGAATTCCGCGTCAAATGCATTCACGCTGTCCGCGCCGAAGATCGCGTCGTCGTCCGAACCGACTGCAAACAGCGGGCAGCGGACGTTGTTCCTGTTCGCCGACGAGAAATATCCCTTTACCGCCGAAGCGAAGATCGCGAACCGTTCGAGCTCGTCGCGCGTTACGGTCTTTGCGGCGGCGGAAAGCGTATCCACGTAACGCAAAAACACGTCTTCGGTGTACACCGTTCTGCCGAACTCCGAATAAAGTCCTTCGGCGTCGCCGGAAAGGGCTTTATTTATCCAGCTTTCCGTTATCGCCGCCGCGGCGTCGCCGGTATGCAGCGCCGAGGAAGCAACGGCGAGCTTTTTTACGTTGATTTTGTGTTCCGCGGCCATTTCCAGAGCAATCATCCCGCCCTGAGACGCGCCGAAAAGGTATATTTCGTCAAGTCCCAGCGAGGATATCGCGTTTTCGGTGTCGCGCGCCATATCGCGCACGGTGTATCCGGCGGGCGGATCGCTCACACGATCGAACAGATATACCGTAAAATCTTTTGCAAAAACGGAATACGCGAGAGCGACCGCCTGAGACGCGGGCGTTATCGGCTGAACGCTCAGCCCTGGCAGGATGACGAGCGGTTTGCCGCCGCTTCCGAAAGAGAAGTGATCCATGCAAAATGACCCGGTACGCACTTTTCCCGTTCTTATCTCCATATCGCGCCTCCTTGAACTGTCAGCGGCGCAGATAATTGGCCGAGACGGGGAATTCGAAATAGGTGTCGGGATACGGCTCGTTTTTCAGCTTGAAATGCCACCATTCGCAGTCGAGTATCTCAAAGCCGGCGCGCAGCATCGCGCGTTGCAGTATCATTCGGTTTTCGTACTGTTCGGGCGTTATTCCGGTGTACGAAGGGTGTGAGATCTCGCCGAAAAAGTCGAACGGACTGCCCATATCGAGCTCTTTGCCCGTCGCCATATCCAAAAGCGTAAGATCCACGGCGCTGCCGCGGCTGTGCGAAGAAAGCTTTGCGATATATCCTTTTGCAAACAGCTCCTGTTTTTCAAGGCCTGGGTAAAAGAAAGGTTTCATACGCACGTCGGTGTCTTCTATGCCCCATAGCACAAAATGCCGGACCGCGCAGGCGGGGCGGTACGCGTCGAAGACCTTTATGCGGTAGCCCTGCACCGCAAGCTCGCCGGCGGCGCTCTTCAGCGCGCGCGCCGCTTCCGCCGTGAGCAGAGCGCACGGCTGCTCGTAGCCGTCTATGCGGTCGCCTATGAAATTGTATGTCGAGTAATAACGTATCTCCTGTATCGCCTGCGGGACGAAATCCCCCAGCGGCACGAACCCGGAAGGATCGTACCTTATGTCGTTTCTGCTTACTTCGTTCATATAGCTCACTCCGGAATCAAAAAGCGTTAAGGATTATATGCGAGCAGCGTCAGCGCCACGTACACGGCTATCATAGCGCCGATTATTATCGCCTGTTTAAGGCGATGGGCGCTCAACAGCCCCGCGAATTCGCGCACGGCGGCGTTCGGCCAGAAATACCACTTGGTCTTTGCGCCCATACCCACTGCGCGCATTTTGACGCGCCGCGCGTACAACCCGCTGCGGAAAACGTGGTAATTGGTGGTCGAAAAGGCGATCTTTCCGCCGCCGGAGCTTTCTATAAGCTCTTTTGAAAACTTCATATTCTCAAACGTGCTGGTCGAACGGTCCTCTCTGATTATACGCTCTTCCGGCACGCCGTTTTCAAGCAGATAATCTGCCATCGCGGCGCTTTCGGAAACCGCTTCGTCCGCGCCTTTGCCGCCGGAAGTCACAAAACACGGAGCTTTGCCGGTCTGCTCTTCCTGCCTGCGCGCAAATTCAAGCGCGCGGTCGATCCTGCCGCGCAGAAGCGGCGTGGGCGTGCCGTCTTTTCTGAGTCCGCACCCAAGTATTATGATAAAATCCTTGTCTTTTTTCGGTTCGTGGCGCGCCGCCAGCACTCCGGCGAATATGACGCCCGCTATCATGCATTCAAGATACAGATACAGCGCGGCGACGGTGTTGATGAAAATGTCGTGCATCATCACTTCGAATTCGCTGCCCGTGGCGTAATAATCGTACCGGTAAATAAAAACGCCGCCCGCCACTATGACGAATGAGAGCAGTATGCCGAAAAGGTTGGAAATCTTTTTGCCCTCGTGCCGTATCAGCGAGATATTCGCAACGCACAGCGCCGTCGAAAAGAAGAGCAAAAACGGCGAAGTCATGAGCATATAGTTCTTTGCCGAATTGAGCCATATGCTCAGCACGTCCGCGGCAGTGATCTGCCCCGAGTATTTGGCGAGCATATAGAACAGGTAAAAGTGATTGAAAAGCACGAACGTCGTAAACAGCGCGAAGCCCGCGTAGTATATGGTGTTGTACGAGTATGGATTATACCGTATCTGGCGTATCAGCGCCCGCACGAGCGCGAAAATAATGACCGCGCACAGCGACACAGTCACAGCGCAAACCGTGGCGGGATTACCGTCCGGCGTCGAACGCACAAGCAGAAAAACCGCGGCCGCCGCAATGACGACGGGCAGTATCAGCAGATATAAATGCGGTTTTTTATCTAACGTATCAAACTCTATTCTCATTTTACCGCGTCTTTCAAAAAACGTATCAGCCCTTCGGGCATTTCTCCGGCGTCGCGCAGGCCGGTATCGCCGAGCGTTACGAGCTTGTTTGAGCCATGATAGTCGCTGCCGGCGGTCACGTAAAGGCGGTATTTCCGCGCAAGCGCAAGCATGTTTTCGCGCAGTTTCGCCGAAAAACCGGAATAAAACGCCTCCACGCCGCGCAGCCCCATTTCCATGAGCCGGCGCAGACGGTCTTCCATCTCGTCGCCCAATATGAGTTCGTCGCCGCTGCCGTAAAACGGATGCGCCAGCACGGGGATCCCGCCCGCGGCGGTGACGGCGGATATCGCTTCCTCGGGGCGCACGTATTCGCTTCTGAACCGCATGCGGTTGAGGTATTCGCGCATCGCCGTATCCTTGTCGGTCGCGTAGCCGTATTTCACCATAAGGTTGGCTATGTGCGGCTTTCCCGGGTTGTCCAGCGCAAACAGCGAGTCGATATCTTCTTTACGGAATTCGAACCCGAATTCGCTCTTTATAAAGCCGATCCGCGCCGCGACTTTTTTCATTCTCAGCGCGTGGCCTTTCCTCACGAGTCCGGCCATCGGCGCGCCCGACGGATCGAACCCGTAGCCGAGTATGTGATATTTGCCTTCCTCGTCCTTGCACGAAAACTCGGCGCCCGTAATGAATACCGGGTCGCCGGGTTCGAGGAGCGACCTGATAATGAGCCCGGTCTTCACCGCGTCGTGATCGGTGGCGGAAAAAACCTCTATCCCGGCGGCTTTCACCGCGCCAATCAGCATTTCGGGCGTGTCGGTCCCGTCGGAGACCGTCGTGTGCATATGCAGGTCTATATTGCGCAAGCGCTTTTCCACGGAACTCTCACGCTCCTTTTTTTGATTCAAATCTTTTTTTTGAGCCGCAATATATTCTGTCCGTTTTTGTATTCGTAAGATATATCGTCCATTATCTTTTTGGCGAGGAATATCCCGAGCCCGCCTATTTCGCGGTCGTCCGCCGAAAGCGTCACGTCGGGATCGGTCTTTTTGAGCGGGTCGTAAGGAACGCCGCGGTCTATGAACGTTATCGTCACGGTCACGGGGTCGCCCGTGACTTCCACGCGGACGGTCGCTTTTCCTTTGTTGGGGGAATATGCATAGCTCGCTATGTTTATGAATATCTCTTCCACCGCAAGGTCTAACTGCATCTGCGCCTTGGGCGGCAAATCGCAGCTTTCAAGCCGCCGGTCCAAGAATTCAAGCACGCGGGTCAGATTGTCTTTTTCGGCTTCCAGCGTAAGCTCGTTCGGATCGTCTCGCGTCGCTTCGTTCACTTCAAAGTCGAGCGAATCCAGACGCGGTATCAGTTCCGTAATGCGCTTTTTCCAAAGCTCGCACGTAAGACGGCCGCGCTCGGTTTCCGCCGCTTTGTGACGGCGGGACCAGTCGATAAGATACGCGTACGAAACGCAGCGGATCTTTTCTTCTATGGAATTTATCACATCTTCGTCATCCGTGCCGAAATACGCGCACAGCGTTTTTTTCCAGAAAACGCGCGCCGTCTCGGCGGGGTAGCCCTGAAAATCTTCCAGCACTTGTGGGTCGTATTCCGAATACCCTATATACGAATTGTACATTCGCATAAATTCAAATATCGGGTGGCCAACCGAAAGCGTGTCCATGTCTATAAGCATGACTTCTTCGCCCGTCATCACTATATTCTTGGTGTGGCAGTCGCCGTGGATCAGGGTATCGGTCTCGGGTATCGCCTCTATCATCCGCATAAGCTTGTCGCCCAGGCCCTCCGGAAGCTGATCCTTAGTATACGAAGCCGCCTTGACCACGCGTTCCTTTAAGCGGGGGAGTTTGCCTTCGGGCACGTGCGTGGAATGGAGTTTCTTTAATATCTTCACGTATTCGTATACGCATTCGTCTATCCGTTCGGGTTCCTTTGCGAGTATGTTTGAAAAAGATCTCGCGTCCAGAAGCTCAAACATCGAACCGTAGCTTTCGCCCACTTTGACCACGTCGTACGAAATCGCGGTGGGGATGCCCAGTATCAGCGCCAGTTTTGCCATTTCGCGTTCGTGCTTAATGTCTTCCAGCGCGTCGGCGTTTTTATACACCTTCACCACGTTGTCGCGGTCCACGCGGTAGACTTTGCCGTTCTGACCCTCGCCGACGACATCGCAGCCTTCGACCGACACTTTGCGGTACGCTTTTTCGACCTGCATTATCTCGGTAAAACCGGTCATTTCCAGTATTTCGTATATATCGGAATTCGCGTTTGTGATTTTTACGTCGCCGCATGACTTTTTCAGCCGCAGGATTATCCGCAGCCCCGCGCTCGAAATATATTCGAGCGCTTCGGCATCCAGTACGGGCAATACGTCGCCCCTGCCGGCAAGCGCGGTGAAGATCTCCTGTTCGATCTGCGGCGCGTTGCCGGAATCGATCTTTCCGCAAAGCCTGTAAACGACCGTGTTTTTATTGTTGTCTGCCATAAAGGACCTCGTGTTCAATAAGGAAATATATCACTTTTTGAGTTCGATGCACAGCATCGTAAGATCGTCGAACTGTTCGGTGCCGTTTGCAAAGAGCTCAACCGCATGGCGCATGCCGGTTATCACGTTTTCGGGATCTGCATCCGCTGCGGAGTTGAGCGTTTCGACCATACGCTCCATTCCGAACATCCGGTTGTCTTGATCCGTCGTTTCGGGAACGCCGTCGGTGTAAATGAAGAGACGGGCGCCGCGTTCGAGCTTGAGCGTGTAATCTTTGTATTTTATGCTGTCCATCGCTCCCACGGCGAGACAGTGTTTGTCTTTGAATATTTCGTATTTTCCGCCCGGCTGCATTATCACCGGATATTCGTGCCCGGCGTTTGAGGCGATCAGGGTCCCGGTGGAAAGCTCCAGTACGCCGAGCCACAGAGTCACGAACATATCCGCTTTGTTGTGCGCGCATATATTATGATTGACAAAAGTGAGTATCTCGCCCGGCGTCCCGCCCATACGGGTCCTGTCGCTGACGAGTATGTTGGTTACCATCATAAACAGCGCGGCGGGAATGCCCTTGCCGGAAACGTCGCCTATGGATATCGCAAGGTGATCGTCGTCCACGAAGAAGAAATTGTAAAAGTCGCCGCCCACCTGTTTTGCCGGAGTCATGGAAGCATAAATGTCAAAATCGGTCCGCTCGGGGAACGCCGGGAATACGTTGGGTATTGAATTCACCTGAATGGTGTTGGCGAGCGAAAGCTCAAAGCCGATACGCTCTTTTTCGGCGGCCGAAGCGGTGATGGCTTGCATATAGTTAACCATGTCGGATTCCATGGTGTCTATGGATTCGGAAAGGTCGGATATCTCTTTAAAGCGGCTGACTTTGCCGAGCGGTTCGCCTTTGGTGTTTTCGCGCGCAAAACGCGACGCTTCCGAAGCGACTTTCGAAATGGGATTGACGAACTGACGTCTCATAAAGAACGTGTAGAACACCGCCACGAAAGCGGCGAGCAGCACCGTCGCCAAGGCGACCGCTATCACGTACGGCCTGCGCGCTCCCATAAGCTCGCTCATCGGGCGCTGTATGCAGAGTATGCCCGTCACTTCACCTTCGGAATCCTTGACCGGCACCATAGTGGTGATGTGCGGAAGGCTGCCGTCGGAAGGGTTGTTGCGGTAGACGGTCTCGTACGCGGATTGCTGTTCGTAGATCGCTTTATATTTTGCGCGGTATTCGTCGTTGGTGGTGTCGCGCTTGTGCCCAAGCTCCCATTCGACGTAACTGGTATTGCCCACGGTGTTGTCGACGTGGTTGAATACCGAAACGAACCTGCCGTAGTCGCTCGTATCCACTATTATGACGTAGACCAGCGAAACGCCTATGCGCTTGCAGTACGCTTCCAGATACGATTTGCTCTGCATATATTCTATGGTGCGCTTGCCTTCCAGATAGTCCGCTATATGGCTGCCGTTTATCAGCGTGGTGGCGGTATCCGCCATATGGTAGGTCGTGGTGGCGTATTCGTTTTCGAACGCCTGGGTAAAGTTCACAAGCCCCACGGCGCCGGCGATTATGCCGAATACTATGAGCAAAAGCACGATCATGCCTATTATGTTGAAAGTCATCCCGGAGCGAAACCTGCTCCAGATGCTGCTCTTGTCACCCTGCATTTATGCGGCTCCTTTCGTCAGATCCGGCAAAATGCCGGCGACAAGTTTATTCTATGGTGAGGATGTCGTTGAAACCTGTGACTTCGAATATTTCGAGTATCGTTTCGTTTACGTTCTTTATCTTCATTTCGCCCTGCTTGTTCATCGTTTTCTGAGCCGAAAGCAGCACGCGAAGTCCGGCGGAAGATATGTAGTCGAGTTTTTCAAAATCAAGCACCAGCGAATCCACGCCGTCGAGCGATGCTTTAAGCTCCTGTTCGAGCGCGGGGGAAGTGGTGGTGTCCAGTCTTCCTTCGAGCGATATCAAAAGCCCGTTTTCGTTTTTCTGTTTGTTGATAGTCATTGTTTTACCCTCTTTCCGTTATTTGTATCAGTGCCAGAATGTTTTGTTTATGATTATCTCCACAGTGTCGCCCAGAATACACACTTTCACGTCGTCTGCGATATTTGCGACAATGGATTTTTCAAGTTCGTCCCATGCTTCGGCGGATTTTTTGCCGCCGGTCTTTTTGATCTCGTCCTTGTAAAGCGACATGGACCACATAGCCGCCGTCTCGCCCGCGGCCGCCCCCATATGATAGGAGGCGGGGGTGTTGATAAGCGTGTAGGGCAGGGCTTCTCTGGCGGAAAACATAAAGTTCGCTATCATCACCTTTATCTTGCCCATCACTCCGCGGGCCGCGTCGTTTTTGCCGCTGCTGGAAGCTGAAATGAACTGGTCGCGCATTTTGTCGGTGATTTCCACCGTCGATTTCAGATGCAGTTCAAAATCCGGCCCGTTGTATTCTATCCAGTAGTTCGCGCTTACGTCGCCGGCTATGCTGCGGAGCATGCCGAACAGCTCTTCGGCGAGCAGCCGCAGATGTATCACGGATTTTTTGCGGATACCGCTTTCGATACCCAGTTTTTCGGTCAGCGAAAGCGCCTCGCTTATTCCGCCGCCTTTGCTCGTGACTTCGATTACCGTTGATTCCATTCGGGTTCTCCTTTCAAAAAACGCGCCCGGGCGTTATTCGATGCGCGCTCGGACCGCACAAAAACACATTATATCACCTGAAAATTATAACAGATAACGCGGCGGTTGTCAATATCTATCGTCGCACGCGTTATTGACATTTGCGCGGTTTCTGGTATAATAGAATAAACGCGTTTCACAACTGGTTTTTTAAAAAAGAAAGGTATAACGTTATGAGCGGACCCGTCATTGCCTTGATGTACGATTTTGACAAAACGCTTTCCACGCGCGATATGCAGGATTACGGTTTCATACCCGAACTGGGCCTTTCGCCCGACGAGTTCTGGGGCGAGGTGGATCGTCTGACCGACACTCAGCACATGGACAGCATACTTGCGTATATGTTCCTTATGGTGCAGAAATGCGGCGAAAAGAACATACGCATAACGCGCGACAAATTCTTTGAACTCGGGCGAGGAATAGAATATTTCGAAGGAGTCGAATCCTGGTTCGGGCGCATCAACGCCGCGGCGGCGGAAACGGGCGTGAACGTCGAGCATTACATAGTCTCTTCCGGAATAAAAGAGATAATCGAAGGCACCTCCATCGCCCGCGCGGGCAATTTCAAGCGCATTTACGCGTGCGAATTCATGTACGACGAAAACGGATCCATCCGCTGGCCAAAGGTGGCGGTCAACTACACCGCCAAAACTCAGTTTTTGTTCCGCATAAACAAGGGCGTGCTCGATATCGACAGCAAAAGCGCCGCTCTTCTCAACAAATACACGCCCGAAAACGCCCGCCGCGTGCCGTTCGGCAATATGATCTACGTCGGCGACGGCATAACCGACGTCCCGTGCATGCGGCTGGTAAAGGCGTACGGCGGACAATCCATTGCGGTGTATAACGAAAAGAAAGGCGACAACACCGCCAAATACCTGCTTTCATCCGGAAGAGTTAACTATTGCGTCCCCGCCGATTTCACCGCCGGTTCGCTTATTGAAAAAATCGTCTGCACGGTGATGAAAAAAATAAAAGCCGTAAGCGATATGGAATCGTTCTGAATCATAAAGAAACAAACTGCGTCCGGGAGTATAACGCTCCCGGACGCAGTTTCGTTTTGCCTGAATATCAATCGTAAACAACGGTCGTACTGCCTGTTGAAAATTCAAATACTTCGCTGTATTCGGAACCGACCACCGCGGGTTCCACCTTGAACTCGCCGCTGACCGCCTTGCGTATGCGGTAACTCACGGTGACTGAGAACGAATATTGCTTGCAGAATTCCGTGTTGTCTTTGCGGTAGTTTTTAAAGTAGCTTTCGGGGGCCGATACCGAAATGTGGCCTTCCATCCGCTGACCGGCGCGGTTGTAGATATACGCGGTCGCGTTGCTGCCTCTGGCGTAGTCGCCGTGGTTGAAAGTGTAGAGCAGGCGGGCGCCCGAAGGGATGACGTCGTCGAACGAGAAGTATTCCCAGTACCTGTTGGAAGTACCCGAAACGGTTATCGTCACCACGTCGCCGCTTACGGTCTTCTGCACTTTCACTCTGCCTTTGCCGTAATCGCGCGCGGCCTCGGCGGCGCTCGCGCTGTAACGCACGGTTATCGCGGCGTTTTCGCACCCTTCAAGGACGAGCGATTCGAGATCCGATTTGTAAAGCGT
Organism: Clostridia bacterium; assembly: GCA_017429165.1. Lineage (GTDB taxonomy): Bacteria > Bacillota > Clostridia > Oscillospirales > CAG-382 > UBA1206. The sequence goes on along the minus strand of JAFRPL010000014.1, from coordinate 173,594 downwards.
AAGGCAAAGCTGCTTGCCGAACCCTATTGCGGACTCGTGCTTAACGCCGTCGGCGAGAGTGTAGCTTATATTCTGCAGTTCCTGCTTTTCGGCGGGCAGATAATACTTTGCAAACGCCGCAAGTCCCAGATGCGCGGCTTCGCCGTGCGTGTTCGGGATACTTACCGCGTAGCGCGCGAATCTGATCGCGTCGGAACGCCTGATGCGCGAAGCGACGACCAGCGCAAGGGAAGTGAGCTTGATCTTTGCGTCTTCGTCGGCGCCTTTGAGGTACATCGCGTTTTCAACGCCGACCGCAAGTTTGCCGACTATTTGCGAATAGATGCTTTCCGCGGCGGTATAATCGCCCGCTGCGGCAAATCCGCACGCAAGGTAAAACTTGGCTTCGTCGCTGTAGTCGCCGGCCTGCGACGATACCGTGTACAGCACGTCGAGCACGGGTTCGCCGCACGCGGCGAGTCCGTATATCGAAGCGCAAAGCTCCACGTCGCTTTGGAACACGTTACGGTTAAGCTTGTTTGCAAACAGATCGGCAGCAGTGAGTTTTCCTGCCAAAAGCTCCGGAGCGACGTCCGCAATGAGAGCGGTCAATTCGACGTCCGCTTCGCCGTAAGGCAAAAGCTTGACGCCGGCCGTCCCGCAGAACGATTCGAACTTGCTTTCGATATCCGAAATGCCGAAATCGCCGCCGTAGACGTTTTTCATTATGACCGCCGCGGCATATTTCGCCGCCAGCGCGTCGGCGCGTTCGCCGTATGAGTAATAGAGACTGCCGAGCACCCCGGAATAGAACGAATCGCTTCCGCCGGCGCTTACGACCACGTTCACGGGGTATGCGAGCGTTTTAAGGGATTTGAGTTCGTCCAAGGTGACCGTCGCCACAGCGTCTACCGCGAGCGTGGAAGTCACCACTCTGAACGTGCTCTTCAAAGCGTCGGTGTATTCGCCGCAGTCGGCGTAAACGGTGAGACTGTAATCGCCTGCGTCCAGCTTGCCGAAATTGACTCCGGTGAACGCCTTGGTGTCGCCGGAAACCTCTTTGCGCGCTATCTCGCTGCCTTCAGCGTCGCATATCACCGCCGTATAATTTGCATGTCCCTGCGCTTTTGTACCGAAGCAGCGGACCGAAAGCGCAATGTCGTCGCCTTTGACGTAGGTGGAACACATATCGGTCTTTACGAAGAACGGCAGCGTGCACACGGGATCGCCCGTGCTCTGCGCAATGCGGATGTCGCTGAATTTTTCCGCATTCTTTATGCCCAGCGCGGTCACGCGCCAGGTCGTGAGGTTGTCCGGTACCTTGAATACCAGCGTCGCCGTGCCGTTTTCGTCGAATTCGAGCTGTGCAAAAACGGGGTTGTCGGCGAAGTTTTCGCGCACATAGTACGATTTTTCGCCTTCCGTGTTGACGGCGTCTCCGGGCGCTTCCGCTTCTGCTTCCATGTACTCATACCTATACATTTTGCCGTCGATATATATATAATCGGAATTGCCCCCGAGTTTCGAGCCGATCAGGCGCGAAAGCGGGATATCGGAAAACGAAGTGAGCCTTCCGCCGGTGTGATAACCCTGAATATAACCGCGGTACCTATATTCATTGTAAGCATTGTAAGAACGGATCATATAAGACTGTGACGCGAAATAGCCGCTCGATTTGAGGTAATTAAGCAGACTGTACGCGTTTTCGCCCAAGGCGAAGCACGCTTCGTCCACAATGCTTATAAGCGCTTTCCCGCCCGCAAGCTGCGGAGCGGTCACGGTGACCGTGACGGTGTCGCCGGGTTTATAGACGTCTTTGTCGGTCTTGACGCTTATCTCGCCGTCGACAGCGCTGCCGTAATCATACGAAGCGGTCGATCCTGCCGCGCGCCAGCTCTTTCTGATTTCGTCGAAAAACAGCGCCGTCACGCGCATTTCGGGAAGCCGTTCTTCGGTGAACAGTTCCGCGCCTTCGCTGCCGCTCGTGTGGCTGATATAGCTTGTGCCGGTGAATACGAGCACGGGTTCGGGGCAGTTGTTCGTTTCACCGTATATGAACCTGGCGTTCACGGTGTCGCCCGGAAGGTACGCGTCTTTATCCAGCACTACGGTATACGCGCGGTCGTAATAGGTGTAATAGCGGGTGTAATAAGAATCATCGTAATCGCGGGCCGGGACTGTGAATTCGTAGCGCCCGTGCGCGTCGGTGAAGTACAGTCTGTAATAGTAGTAGTACTTTTCCGGGTCGTAATCGACCTTTTTAAGTTCTATCCTGCCGTCTTCAAAATACAGTTTGCCCTGTTCTTCGCAGGTCTCGATGCGTTCGGAGCGTGTGCGCTCCACGCTGCGTTTGAGATACATATCGTATTCCGTATAGGTGTATACGTTGTATTTGACCTGAATAAGGGCGTATTCAAGCGATCCCGCTCCGACGTTTCCCGGTTTGGTGGTGACCGGTTTGCCCGCGGCGTATTCGGGGCATTTGGAACGGTCGAGCTCGTTGAGCTTTATGACTCGGCCTTCATAAGCCAGCACGTAATCGGAATGGAAATACACGAACGACGCCGCGCAGCGCAGCGTATCGACTCCTTCGCCGCTGATATACGCGTAAGCGCTGACAGTCCACGGGTTCGTCGAGTTCGCATTCACGCTGCCCGTCTTTATACGGAACGTGGCGCAGCCGTTTTCGTCGGTCACTTTGCCGTAGTCGCCGTCGAATTCGTAACAGCGCGCGCTCACCTCGTAACCTTCGGCGGGCGTGCCGTCGTAGAACGTGACTCTTATCGTGGCGACCGCCGTATCGCCGTAAAAATAATATGGCTTTTCAAAGCTCATTTCCGCTTTGATCACGGGCTTTTCTTCCTCGGTCACGCTGATCATCGTGTTGGCGAGTACGATCCCGTTCGCGTCTTCTACGCGCACATAGGTGTAGGTGCGCATAACGTTTTCTATTTTCAGGCTCGCGCTGAAGAAACCGTCTTCGCTCACGGTCACGGGCGTCCCCACCGAAGAAAAACCGGTGAAGACATACAGTTCTTCGGGCACTTCCGCGCCGTAAAGGCCTTTAAGCGTGCCCCATACGTTGATGGCGTCGTTGGTGAAATACACGCTGCGGTCGGTGTAAAGCGTGTTGATATAGTAATCGTTATCGTCGAATCCCGGCACGCTTTTCAGCGCCAGCGCCGAGCGTTCGCCGTCGGTGTAGATGAACGCCAGCGCGTTGCCCGCGCCGTATTCCAGCACCGCGGTGCCGTCGGAGCCGCACGTTATTTCGAACGCGGTCATTTCGGGGCGGTTTACGCTTTCGTAGAACGCATTTTCGCTGAAGCGCAGGCCTTTTACGGTCGCGCCTGCGACGCGCGCCCCGTTATCGTACGAAACGACTACGACCGCTTTGCCGTCGATCGCCGTGCCGCCGAGGCGCAGATTGGAGATCTGGAACACGTCGCGGAAAGTGCGGACTGTGCCGTTTTTCCGGGCGGTAATAACGGTGTAGTAAAAGCCTTCTTTTTCGGGCGTGTACGAACAATTGTATCTGAACACTCCGTCTTTGGGCTCGAACTCTATTTCGTCGACCTTTTCAAAATATTTGTCGAGCAGCGCGTTTTCGTCGTAATCGGCGGCAAAATCGCTGCTGAGCAGCTGAGTAACGGCTTCCGCTACGGAATCCCACGAAACGGCGCGGTAGAAAGTCGCGGTGAGAGCGACCTGACCGGCGGGAAGCTCGGCAAACGTGCGGCTCACGTCGTTGTAATAGATTTCCGCGGTGTATTCCACGAAGCTTCCGAGCGAATACGGATCGCCGGGAGTAAACATCGCCTTGCGCGAACCGTTCGCCGAGGCGGTTATCCAGCTTACGAACTGCGTGTCTTCGTCCGGACCCTCCGTGCGGAACACCGCGGTGCGGCCGGCATTCAGCGGCTTGCCGGAGATCGATTCGAGCCCTTCTTTAACGGTGACGGTATAGACCGAATCGTATTCCAGCGGCTCTTTGGGTATGAACGCCACGGTCTTGCCGTTGGGGTAGAGCATGAATTTGCCGCTGACCGCGGGCGTCAAAGTGATATAATCCGAAAAATCCGCGTTCTTCACCGAATCTGTGAAGGTGACTTCTATTCCCGTGTTCACGGGAACTTCGGTGCTGCCCGCGCCGGGGAGTATGTTTTTTATCGCAAGCTCGCTCACCGTCTGGAACGCAAAGCTTGCGGCGGGGTTTTGCGGATCGCCCACCGTCACGCGGTAAAGCGTGTTGGGCGCGAACGCGGTCTGCGCCGGTTTCAAATGGAATTCGGTGGCGCTGACTTTGGTCACCGCCATGGGGAGTTCGGGGGTGACCGAAACGTATTTGACAAACGTTTCGGTGTCGCATTCCGCGGCGGTCTTTACGACCAGCGTGGAATCGGTCGCCATAAGCTTTTCGCCCGAGCCGTTGGCGAGCACTTCTATTTCTCTGAGCGATTCAGGCAGGTTTGCGTTCGCGTCGGTGCTGTAGGCGCCGCCTTTTAAGATGATTCCGTTATCGGGCGGGATCTCGATCTTTACATGATCCGGCTGCCTGAACAGCGCGGGTATCACGAACGCGGCGGCTATCACTACCGCGAGCACGGCGGCGATGAGTCCCGCCCGGCGGAACAGTTTGCCGCGCGGCGCCGGGACATTGGCTTTTGCCTTGCTTTCGGCTTTGTATCCGGCGGCTTCCTGCAGCAGGTCGTCGCCTATTTCGCCTACCGAACGCATGAATTTTTCGTTTTTCATACAGTTACTCCCTTCTTCTTTAAAAAGGATTTGAGTTTTTGGCGGGTGCGGAACAGGCGCGTCTTGACTCCGCTTTCGCTGATCCCGCATCTTTCGGCTGTCTTTTTGAGCGGCTCGCCGTAAAAGTAGCGCAGCACAAACATCACGCGGTCGCATTTTTCCTGTGTGCGCAGGAATTCATCCAGCAGTTCCCCGAGCTCGCGCCCGTCGGCGGCAGTGTCGGGGACGTCGTCGAAATCCGCGCAGAGCTCTTCTATCGCCGCGCATCCGCCGCGTTTCTGCGCAGTGCGCTTTTTTACCGCGTCCAGCGCAAGATTGCGCGCTATCTTCACGCCGTATGCCCCAAGGTCTTTTGGCTCGGCGGGCGGTATGGCGTTCCACAGCCGCAGATACGCGTCGTTTTCGCATTCTTCTGCGTCGGGAACGCTTTGCAGCAGATTGTTGGCGACCGAGCGGAAGAGCGCGCCGTATTTGCGGGCGGTCTCGCTCAGGGCGCGTTCGTCGCGCGCGTAAAACAGCTTGACTATTTCATTGTCTGGCAGATATTCCGGAATGCTCATGAAATGTTCCTTTCGAAAGCCGCTTTCACTTATTAAGACGAAAAAATAAGGAGAAGGTTTCACTTTTCATAAAAATTATATCATCAAATCAATAAAATATCAATATGCGAAAAAGGCGGAACTGATATATATGTAAAAACGAAACCCGGAGGCAAATAAGCCTCCGGGCATTAAACAGTATTGAATCACGGTGCGCAAATCACCGCCTTATGACGGCGGCTGACAAGAGCGCGGTAAAGCGAGAGATTTTCGATGAAAAGCGAGCGTCGCCGTACGATTGTACGGCAGTCGAGTTTTTCATCGAAGCACCATTTTCGGGGAAGGCGGAACTGATATATATGCAAAAACGAAACCCGGAGGCAAATAAGCCTCCGGGCATTAAACAGTATTGAATCACGGTGCGTAAATCACCGCTTTAATGCGCTCTTGGGTTTTAAAGCTGGGGGCCGGCCGCAACAAGAGCTTTGCCCGCCTCGTTGGATTCATATTTGACAAAGTTCTTGATGAATCTTCCTGCGAGATCTTTGGCTTTTTCGTCCCAGACCGCGGGGTCGGAGTAGGTGTCGCGCGGGTCGAGGATCTCGGTGGCGACGCCTTTGAGCTCGGTGGGAACTTCAAAGTTGAAATACGGAATAGTCTTGGTGGGAGCGCCGTTGATGTCGCCGCCCAGGATGGCGTCGATTATGCCGCGGGTGTCTTTGATGGAAATGCGCTTGCCGGTGCCGTTCCAGCCAGTGTTGACGAGATACGCTTTTGCGCCGCTCATCTTCATCCTCTTAACAAGCTCTTCCGCGTACTTGGTGGGGTGCAGTTCCAAAAACGCCTGGCCGAAGCAAGCCGAAAAAGTCGGGGTGGGTTCGGTTATGCCGCGTTCGGTGCCCGCGAGCTTTGCGGTGAAGCCGGAAAGGAAGTAGTACTGGGTCTGTTCCGGAGTGAGTATGGAAACGGGAGGCAGCACGCCGAAAGCGTCGGCGGAAAGGAAGATGACGTTTTTGGCGGCAGGGCCGGCGGAAACGGGGTTGACGTTCTTGACGATCTTTTCTATATGTTCAATAGGATACGAAACGCGCGTGTTTTCGGTGACGCTCTTGTCTGCAAAGTCGAGCTTGCCGTCTTTGTCGACGGTGACGTTTTCGAGCAGGGCGTCGCGCTTGATGGCGTTATAGATATCGGGTTCGGAATCTTTATCCAGATTTATGACCTTGGCGTAGCAGCCGCCTTCGAAGTTGAACACGCCGTTGTCGTCCCAGCCGTGTTCGTCGTCGCCGATGAGCAATCTCTTGGGATCGGTGGAAAGGGTGGTCTTGCCGGTGCCGGAAAGGCCGAAGAAGATGGCGGTGTTTTCGCCGTTCATATCGGTGTTGGCGGAGCAGTGCATTGCGGCGATACCCTTGAGCGGCAGGTAGTAGTTCATCATTGAGAACATACCTTTTTTCATCTCGCCGCCGTACCATGTGTTGATTATGACCTGCTCGCGGCTGGTGACGTTGAACGCAACCACGGTCTCGGAATTGAGCCCGAGTTCTTTATAGTTTTCGCATTTGGCTTTGGAAGCGGTGTAGACCACAAAATCGGGCTCGAAATCCTTAAGCTCTTCTTTGGTGGGCTTTATAAACATATTGGTAACGAAATGCGCCTGCCAGGCGACTTCCATTATAAAGCGGATCGCCATGCGGGTGTCTTTGTTGGCGCCGCAGAAAGCGTCCACGACGTAAAGCTTTTTGCCCGAAAGCTGTTCTTTGGCAAGATCCTTGACAACGCCCCAGGTCTCTTTGCTCATGGGATGGTTGTCGTTCTTGTATCCTTCGGTGGTCCACCAGACGGTGTCTTTGGAATTTTCGTCCATGACTATATATTTGTCTTTGGGCGAACGGCCGGTGTAGATGCCGGTCATAACGTTTACGGCGCCCAGCTCGGTGAGCACGCCTTTGTCGTACCCTTCGAGCGAAGGATCCATCTCGTCTTTAAAAAGCTGTTTGTAAGAAGGGTTGCGGATGATCTTGGTGGTGCCGGTGATACCGTATTTGGTAAGATCGATTTTTGCCATGAAAGTTACCTCTTTCCGTTTGTTGTATTTTAAATTTTATTATCGAATCGGTACAGCCCAAATTTCGCTGTATAAATATTATACACGCACTTCGCAAGTATTGCAAGTATAAAAACAGAAATATTCGCAATAAATTTGGCGTTAAAGTTGTGTATTTTACTAAAACAAAAAGACCGCGTGCGCGGTCTTTTCGGGGACGTAACTCGGATTATTCTTTTACGCGGGTCATGGTGATGGTTTCGTCGCCGCCGTCTTCGTATATGGTAAGGGCGTCGCCTTCGATCTTGAACTTGGCGGTGCTTTCGTCGTTTACTCCCATCATTTCAATGCCCATGGTGAGCGTATCGCCTTCCACTTTGTAAGTGCCGGTCATCGTAAAGCCCATGGCGGTGATCTCAACGGTTCCGTCGTTCTTGAATTCGTAAACGGCTTCAACGCCGGCTTCCTCGCCCTTCCATTTGCCTAAGATATCGTTTTTGCTTCCGCCGCAGGAAACGAGCATCGCAAGCGCCATGACTGCAACGAGTGTGAACGCAATGACTTTTTTCATGTTGTTTTCCTCCATATTTATTTGTGGTGATATTATTTTAGCATAAGGCAAAGGAAATGTCAATATCCCGTGGGATAAAGTAAAACAATGCGTTCCGGATATCGTTCCGGATATCGTGCCGAATGCACGCTTCACGCGCGGAGCGCGCTTCACTGAGCGCAGCCTCGCTTTACGTTCCGCGCAAGCGGAACACTTAGTTGCAAAAAGCCCGCTTCCGCGGGCTTTTTGCTGGAGCTGGTGGTGAGATTCGGACTCACGACCTGCTGATTACGAATCAGCTGCACTACCCCTGTGCTACACCAGCGTTCGCCCGTTTTTCGCGGGCAGGAGTCATTATATCACATCAAAAACGGTTTTGCAAGTGCTTTTTTGGCGTTTTGAGCGTTTTTTCGGTTTATTTTTTGCTTCTCTTTTTAAAGAAGAGTATCGATATCACAGCGGCGGCGACCGCTGCGGCGCCTATGCCGGCGATAATGAGCGGCAGCTTGCCCGCGCTTTCACCGGCTTCGGGTTCGCTTACGGGTTCGCTTTCGGGCGCGGATACTTCTTCCGTCACCGGCTCGGTGACCGGCTCGGCGCAGCTTTCGTCTTCGGGCTCGCTTGCAGGCTCTTCTTCCGGCGCCAGCGCGTAAAGCTCGGCGGCGGCGATCATTATGGAGCCGGATTCGGAATTATAATACGGCGCGCTGTGGGTGCGCTTGATAAATCGGCGGTTTACGGCGTCTATGTATTTGCCGGCGAATTCGTAATCCCCGTACGCGAGCACGCCGCGCACCAGCAGGCACCACGGATACGTGCCTACCCCGAAAGTCATCCACGAAGTGCCGAAATCTTTCTTAAAGCGGTCCATTATTACAGCCGCGCGCTCGTCGGCGGGATCCATCAGCCCGAAGATGAGCGGGAACAGCTGGCAGCTCGCCTGCGGATAAAACTCCTTGAGGTCGATGGTATACATCGAAACGCCTCTGTCCGAGACGGCGGCGGTGAAGCACTTGTCTTTTTCTATCCACATACGTTTGTTTATGGCGTTCTTTACTTTTTCGGCTTTTTCGGCGCAGAACGCCGCTTTTTCGGAATCGGGCAGGAATTCGGTGAAGATATCCTTTGCCGAAACGAAACCGCAGTACACTTCGCAGTTATCCATAAGATAGCAGGCGGGGTAGGTGGGCTTTGCTATGGTGAGGTCGAGCTTTTCTATATAGGTCGACATCAGCACGTCCACCAGCGTCTGCACGGTGTCTTTTTTATCGGTCAGATAGTCTTTGTCGTAAGTTTTGGCGTATTCGTACAGCAACTGTATGAACATGGCGGCGTAGGAATCGGTGGAATCATAATCGTGGGGATTGCCGCCGTTGGGGTACTGCGATTCGTACATATCATGCTCGGTGAGCTCCACGGTCCTGCCGTCCGGCGACGTAAAGATCTGGTAGTCATAAACGGTCCCCGCCACGCCCGAAAGGTCGCTTTCCTTGGTGTTCATATGGCGCATATACCATTCAAGGTAGGCGAGCACTTTTTCTTTGGCGACTTCGGTCCCCAGCGCGGCGTCCGCGCGGATAGCTCCCAGCACCGAGGTGTCGGAAAAATACGAAATTATGCGCGAAGAAGGCCAGCGGGTGTATTCCTCGGGCTTGATCCCGTCTATTTCGGGCAGGTCAAAACCGGAATACGAATTGACTGCGGGCGGGTACATACCCACCGCTCCGCACGGAAGCGAAAGCTCAAAGAAATATTCGAGCTCTTTTTCAAGTATTTTTTTGTAATAATCCTTTTCTTTGATGAACTGCATATTATCCTCACTTTCCGCATAAGCAGTTAACGGCGCCAACAGCAACAGGACTGCCAAAAGCAGACATATTTTTTTTACCATTGAAAACCACCTCGATTTGATTTATAATAAAGTATAACACATCAAAACGCCGATGTAAAGGAGTAAAGTGTGAAAAAAACGGTTTTAAGGGCGGCTTTTATGATTTTGGCGCTGCTTTGCGGCTGCGCCGGGGAAAAACACGGCGCTCCTTCCGGCGGGGAAGATGCAAAAAGCGAGTTTTCCGCCGTTGTGATCGAGCCGGAAAAAGAGGAGGAACGAATAGTGACGAATTATACCGATCTCAAAGGAATATGGGTATCGCAGTTCGATATGGAAAGCGTATACAAAAAAGGCGGCGTCCAGCGGAGTATGGAAGAATACCGCGCCGCCGCGGCGCGGATCGTGCGCGATATTTCGGATATGGGGTTCAACACGGTCTTTCTGCAGATACGCCCCAACGGCGACAGCTTCTGCAAAAGCGATCTCTTTCCCGCGTCGCGTTACGTCACGGGCAGATACGGCAGGGAACTCGAATACGATCCCGTGGATATCTTTTTAGAAGAAGCGCACGCGCTTTCGCTTTCGGTGCAGGCGTGGATCAATCCCATGCGCCTTATGACGCCCGAAGAGGTGAAGCTTATCGACGCGCGTTTTGCCGTTCGGCGCATGTACGAAGCGGGCGAGCTCGTCGAATTCGAAGGGCGTCTGTATCTCGACCCCGCCCGCGGCGACGCGCTGGCGCTCGTGCTCGACGGCGCGAAAGAGGCGCTCATTGATCATACGTTCGACGGACTGCATATAGACGATTATTTTTATCCCACTCAGGAAGAACGGTTCGACAAAGCCACTTTTGCCGCCTCCGGCGAAACATCGCTCGAACGGTTCAGAAAAAACAACATAAACGCGCTGGTGCGCGGATTGTACCGCGTCGCCAAAGATGTCGATGAACGTCTTCTGTTCGGCGTATCTCCCGCGGGGAACCTGGGTTCGGTGGTCCAAAAATATTCCGCCGACGTGTACGAGTGGTGTTCGCGGCGCGGGTATCTGGATTACATATTGCCGCAGCTGTATTTCGGGCTGGAACACGGAGTGTGCCCGTTCGACGCGGAAGCGGCAAAATGGGCGACCATAGTAAAGGACCCCGGCGTTAAGCTGTATATAGGTATGTCGCTGGGCAAGGCGGTCGCCGGGAGCAAGGACGAAGAAGACAAATGGGCGTCCACGCCGGAGGGAAAACGCGAATGGATCGAGCACAAGGACGTGCTGGCGCGCTGTATGCGGTATCTCGCCGAATGGGGCAAAGCCGACGGCTGGTGCTTTTTCTGCCTTTCGTATTTCATAGATCCGCTCACGGGCGAGCCCAACCCGTATTCGGCCGCCGAAGCGGCGGGGATAGAGCCGTATATAAAAGGCGAACAATCATAAATCCGTCTCTCGCTTCATAACGTTTGAATGAACTATTTTCAAACGGAATGGAGAATCGAGATATGGAACTTGAAAAGAAGAACATTTTTTTGCCGGAGATCACGCCCGGCACGGTCTACCGCAAAGATCTTGAACTCGACGGCGCTTTAAGCGAAGATCAGCCCGATATTTCGCGGCTCATACGCATAGACGCGCACGCGTCCGAGCCCGAAGTCGAAAACGAAAACGGTAAACTGTGCGTAAAGAGCAGGGTGGTCTTCGGCATTCTTTACGAAAGCGATCTCCGCGGCAGGCCGGCGTACGCGCAGACGGAAGCGGATTTCACTCAATCCACCGATATCGTTTCGCCCGCGGGCGAATACTACGCGCTCGCCGATATCCGCTGCACTTACCTCACCTGCAAGCTGCTCGGCGCGCGGCGCTACGTCATACGCGCGGCCATGGAAACTTCGGTCTCGGTCGTTTCGGTAAAAGAACAGCCGGCGATCGATATCCCCGCGTCCGGCGAAGACGGCGTGTTCTTAAGGACCGAAGAACGCGTTTACTCGCTGCCGTGCCGACTGTTTACCGAAGAGCGCAGAGAGACCGGCAGCGCGGTCAGCCCGGCGGGAGTCGAAGCGGTGCTGTTCACCGATTATCACGTTTCTTCTCCCGAATGGGAATCCGGCGAAGGGCGGCTCACCGTGCGCGTGCCGGTGTTTTTGAAAGCGTTCTGCGAGACCGAAGACGGCTCGTTCATCACGGTGCCGTTTTCCGCCGTGTCCGTGCTCACCGCCGAAGATCCCGATATCACTCCCGAAAGCACGTTTTCGGTCGACGCCTGCGTCCCTTCGTGCGTTTCGTCCGCCGAAAGCGACGAATACGGCGAGATGCGCGTGATAAAGTTCGATTATTCCGTGCGCGTCAACGCAGTGTGCTTTGAAAAGACCCGCGAAACCGTGGCGACGGACGCGTTCAGCGCCGCGGCGGTCTGCGAAACGGAATCGAAGCGTGTCGCCTACCGCGACAGAGCGGATGAGATAAAAAAAGAATTCCGTGTTCAAAAGGAATTCGACACCGAAAAGACCGATATCCGCGGTGTGAGCGATATCACGGTGTCGTTTTCGGTAAACTCCGCCGAATGCGCCGAAGGCAGGCTGGTCGTCAAAGGCGTTTTCACCGCCGATTATCTCACCGATACCGATTCCGGCATGACCGGCGGCAGTTTCGGCGGTGAATTCGAAGAAAGCGCCGTGTGCGAAGACGGCTGCGGAGTGATGCGCGTGCGCGTCTTTCCGCTGGAAGCCGTGTACGACGTAAAAGGCGGCGGCGTCCTTTCACTCGAAGTCTCCGCGTGCCTGTGCGCCGAACTTTACCGCGCCGAAGAGACCTCGGCGCTCGTTTCGGCGAACGTTTCCGAACCCTTGCCGAAGCCGCCGTGCGGAATACGGTTCTATTATCCCGAAGAAGGCGAGACCGCGTGGAGTATCGCCAAATGCTGCCGCGTGGATCCCGAAAAACTCGTCGCCGAAAACCCCGGCGCGTTCACACCGGAAGGCGGACTTGCGCCCGGCGCGGCGTTCGTGGCGGTCAAATGAAAAGCGAAAACAGCGGCATAAGCAGTAAAATAGCGTTCATAGGCGGCGATTCTCGCATGCTTGCGGCGGCGGGGGCTCTCGCCGCCGAAGAAAACGCCGAATGCGCGGTGTACGGCTTTGAAAAATACAAGACGGATTCCGAAAATTTCACCCGCGCGCAGACTCCCGAAGACGCCGTCAGCGGAGCGTGCGCGGTAGTGCTTCCGCTTCCGGCAAGTAAAGACGGCCTTCGCGTTTTCGCGCCGTACGCCGAAAAAGACGTTTACCTTGTATCGGTGCTTTCGCTGCTTAATGAAGATCAGCTGCTGCTTGGCGGCAGGACCGACATACGCATAAACGAGGTGCATAAAAAGACTTTTGATTATTTCGGACGCGAAGAGCTCAGGATCATGAACGCCGTCCCCACCGCAGAAGGCGCCATTGCGATCGCCATGCGCGAACTGGATATCACTCTGCACGGCGCGCGTACCGCGGTGCTGGGGTTCGGCAGAGTGGGCAAGGCGCTGGCGTTAAGATTGCGCGCTCTGGGCGCCAAGGTGTGCGTGTGCGCGCGCAGCAGATCGGATCTTGCGCTTGCGGATTCGCTGGGGATGGAAAGCGCCGACATACGCGAACTTTGCGCCGCGCTCGAAGGCGCCGACTGCGTTTTCAACACCGTGCCCGAGCGCATACTCACGCAAAAAGAGCTCGCGTCCGTAAAGCGTTCCGCGCCGCTCATAGAGCTCGCCTCGGCCCCCGGATGCGCCGACAAGGCGGAAGCCGAACGCGCGGGCGTGAACATCATCCCCGCGCCGGCGCTGCCCGGAAAATGCGCGCCCGTTACGGCGGGCAGGATCATCAAAAGCGCGATCTGCGCCATATTGAAGGAGGAAGGCGTATTATGAAGCTTTGTTTTGCATTGACCGGATCGTTCTGCAACCATGCCCGCGCTTTGGAAGTATTGCGCGAAGCGGCGGAAAGCGGGCACGATCTGTGGCCGGTGCTTTCGTATAACGTAAAAAACCTCTCCACGCGGTTCGGCGACGCAGGAGCGTTTGAAGAACGGGTGCGCTCTATCTGCGGCAGGGACGTTATCTGCGATATCACCGGCGCGGAACAGACCGTCACCGGCGGCGGATTCGATTGCGTCGCCGTCTGTCCCTGCACCGGCAACACCTGCGCCAAGATAGCGTGCGGCGTAACCGATACGCCCGTGACAATGGCGGTCAAGGCGCAGCTCAGGAACGGCGGCAGCGTGCTTCTGGCGCTGGCTTCAAACGATTCGCTCAGCGGAAACTTAAAAAACGTCGGCGTCTGCATGGACAAAAAGCACGTGTTTTTCGTACCCGTGCGGCAGGACGATCCCGTCAAAAAGCCAAATTCGCTCGTATGCGATTTTTCAAAAGTCCTTTCCGCCGCGGAATACGCCGCGCGCGGCGAGCAGATACAGCCCCTGTTTTTGTGAATCTGTTTGTATTATGCGGGAGCGTGCGCTCCCGCGATTTTTTGTATTGCAAATAGAATTGCGTTATGGTATAATTAAAAAAGGTGATAAAAGTGGATCTTTTGATAGACGTTCTGGAATTCGTTTACGAAACGTTTGCCGGCAAGGTCGCTTCGGCGTTCGGATGCGTTACTGAAAGGCAAAGAAAAACGGTCCGAAACGTTTTTGCCGTTATAACGCTGATATTTTACTGCATGCTTTTTGCCGGGATCGTCATATTGTTTTCCCAAGGTGCGCGCAGTGCGCTCGGCTGGGCGTTTTTCGGCGCCGGAGCGCTGTATATCGCCGCCGGCATAACGTTTAACGCGATTTCGAGGCGCAAAAGAAAGACCGATGAAAAAACAGGGCAAAGTGAGGGCAAATGATATGGAAATGGAATACTATTACGCGGAATACGCGGTCAAGAAAGCGTGCGAGCTGCTTGCAATAGACAGCCCCACCGGTTTCACCGACAGGGCGGCGGCGTACGTCAACGCCGAATTCGAATCGCTGGGATGCCACAGCTATATCACCGAAAAAGGCGGCGTTTTCGTCGACCTGGGCGGCGAAGGCGAGGGCCTGCTTTTGCAGGCGCACACCGATACTCTGGGCGCCATGGTCGCCGAGATCAAAGCCAACGGCCGTCTGCGGCTCACCGCGCTGGGCGGGATGCGCGCCGAAAACGGCGAGACCGAAAACGTGCGCGTTCACACGCGCGGCGGCAAGGTCATAGAAGGCACGCTGCAGCTCTGCAACGCGTCGGTGCACGTCAACGGCGAATACGGCGATACTAAGCGCAGCTTCGACACCACCGAGATCGTGCTCGACGAAGACGTCAAGTCCGCCGAGGATACGCGCGCTCTGGGCGTAGAGGTGGGCGATATCGTCTGCTTCGATCCGCGCACGCGCGTCACCGATTCCGGTTATATAAAGAGCCGCTTTTTGGACGACAAACTTTCGGTAGGCATACTTCTCGCGTTCGCCAAGTACGTGCGTGATAAATATGCGGCGCTCAACCGCCACGTTTACATACATATTACCGTTTACGAGGAAGTCGGCCACGGCGGCGCCGCTTCGGTGCCCGAAGGAGTCACCGAATCCGTAAGCGTGGATATGGGCTGCGTGGGCGAAGGGCTGCAGTGCACCGAAAAGCAGGTCTCCGTGTGCGCAAAGGATTCCGGAGGGCCCTACAGCTATCTCACTGTGGGCGCGCTCATAGAGGCCGCCAAACGCGAAAACGCCGATTACGCGGTGGACGTTTACCCGCATTACGGGTCGGACGTCGAAGCCACGCTGGGCGCGGGCTACGATATCCGCCACGGGCTCATAGGCAGCGGCGTTTACGCCAGCCACGGCTACGAGCGTTCGCACAAGGACGGCGTGTTCAACACGCTGAAGCTCCTTAAAGGCTACGTCTGCGAAGACTGAAAAATAAAAAAGCAAAAAAAGAACGGATTGCCCCTTGACAATATATATAATGGGTTCAAAGAACGTTTCCGCGCGCCGCGCGCAGTCTTTGGAAAAGAAGTAAGGAGGTAAAAAATGATCTGCCCGAACTGCGGGGAAAAGATCCCCGATAACTCGCTCATCTGCCCCGTGTGCAGCGTTTCCGTTAAAAAACAGCCGGAGCCCGAGACCCCCGTGCAGGAAGAGCCGCAGACCGCCGTGGCGAAAGGCCCCGCGCTGCCCATGAAATGGCATAAGTTCCTTACGCTTTTCGCGCTGTGGGTCGAAATACTCTTTTTGATTATAGCAGCGTTCCTGACCGTTATAATAACGGCGCTCAGCACGGATCCCGACACCGTGGCTTATTATTCCGAATATCCCGGCGTCAAAGCGATCAATCTTATATACGGTATATCGCTGCTCGGCTGCGCCGTGCTCGGCGGTTTTGCGCTTTACTGTCTGCTCAAAATGAAAAAAGGCGCGCCGCGGTTCTATATTTGGTTTCTCGTCGCCGCAACTTCGTGCAGCGTGATATACCAGTTACTCGAAGTGATAATTCTCCGGCTGCCTTTGTTCAGCACTGAGGTCAGTTACTATGTGACAAGCAGCGGCGGCGAAGGCGTGCAGGTAAGGTTTTCGAGCCCGGTGTTCGCGTTTATCATTTTAGCCGTATACATTCTGCTCAATTACATCTACTACCGCAAAAGAAAGCATATGTTCATTTACTGAAAACGCAAAAAAATAACGCTTTTCCGTTTTGGAAAAGCGTTTTTCATATCCCGTATTTTATCTTTATGCGCGTGAGCTTTTCGCCGAACGGGCGTGACATGAGCAGTATGAATACGGCGTTCGAAACGGCGTAGAGTGCGGTGAACGGCAGGGAATTGACCAGCGCCGCAAGGTAGGTCTGCGCCGTGAAACCGCCCGTGAAATCCAGCGTCGCCCACACGTCCATAAGCGCCGAAAACATAAGCCCCGATATCACGCCGAACACTATCTGGCGAGGCGTTGAGTTCTTGAGCTTTTCGCCGAGCGCGCCGGCGATATAGCCGATAAGTCCCCAGGTCAGCATCTGGAACGGAGTCCACGGCCCGAACCCGAAATAGAAATCCGAAATAAGCGCCGAAAAAGCTCCGGCGGCAAAGCCGGATTCGCGCCCCAGATAGATACCGGCGATCATAGTAAGCGCGGTCACGGGCTTGAACAGCGGCAGGAACCTTCCCGCCACCGAAAGCGCCACGAACACGGTCGTTATTATCAGCCGCCGCGAACCGATCTTTTTCTGCTCGAATCCCGCAAGGAACACCAGCACCGCGAGCAGCGCGCAGACCGAGGCGCCCGCCACGTACGCTCTGCCCCCCGCGATCGCCGAAGCCGCCGCCACGGCGGGAAACAGCGCCAGCGGCACTATAAAGCGTATCGCCGTGCGCGCTTTGGCGTTTTTGAGTACTATCATACGCCCGCCTCCTTCTTGCCGTTGGCTTCGCACAGGGCGCAGACGTCGTCCGCGGTCACGGCGTTTTCAAAGTAACCGCGCGTCATCCGCGCGCATGTGGTGGCGTAATAGGCGTTTCCGCCGAAAAATTCGCGCGGTCCGGAGCACGCCGCCGCGCTGCCGCCGAACAGAAGCACGCACATATCGGCGCTTTCGGCGGCGAATTCCACATCGTGCGTGACGGTCACTACCGCCGCGCCGGAATCGCACAGCTCTTTTATTATTCTTTTAAGGATCTGCTTGAATCCCGAATCCAGGCCCTTGGTCGGTTCGTCCAGCAGCAGTATCTTCGGCTTGGTCGCCAGCGCTTTGGCAAGCGCGACGAGCTGCATCTCGCCGCCCGAAAGGTCGTACGGATGCCTTTCCAAAAGGTGCGACACGTCGAACGGAAGGCTTTCCGGCGCGCAGCCGGAATCCTTGAGTTCTTCGCGCACGGTCATACGCAAAAACGCCGTCTGCACGTCCTGCGGCAGCATCGCCACACAGTTGCGGTAGAGTGCGCCGTTGCGGTACGTATCTATGTTTTTGCCCAGTATCTTTATCTTCCCGTCGTATATACGCCTGAGCCCCACCGCGGCGCAGAGCGCTGTGGTCTTTCCGCTGCCGTTTCCGCCGAGTATGCAGGTGTGCTCGCCCGGGTAGGCCTTGAGCTCAAGGTCAAAAAGCGCGTCCGGCGCGTTTTTTTCGTATCTGAAGAAGACGTGCGAAAATTCGAGCGCGGGTCCGGAAGAACGTTTATTTTCTTCGCGCCCGAGCGAACGGACGCGGTTCGAAAAGTTTTGCGTCACGTATTTTTTGCCTTCCAGCGCGTCGACAGGGCATTCGCCGTCGCCGCCGGTGCGCGCAAACACGCGCGAAGCCGCAGGCATATCGCATTTTTCATCGGCGGCGAATCTTGCCGCCGCTTCTCTCGCGGGTCCGTAGAACGCGGCTTTTCCGTTTTTCAGCACCAGCGCCTTGTCGGCGAGCGGAAGTACTTCTTCCAATCGGTGCTCGCAGATGATCACGGTCATCGAAAGCTCGCGGTTCATACGGCGCACCGTGGCTATGAACTGCGAAGCGGCTATGGGGTCGAGCTGCGAAGTCGGCTCGTCGAGTATGAGCACGCGCGGCTGCATCACGCACACCGAAGCCAGATTGAGCAGCTGTTTCTGTCCGCCCGAAAGGGAAGATACGTTCTGCTTGAAAATGCCGTCCAGCCCGAAATAACACGCGGTCTCGGCAACTCTGCGCCGTATCTCCTGTTCGGGAACGCGCAGGTTTTCCAGCCCGAACGCCAGCTCGTGCCAGACTTTGTCGCACACTATCTGCTGTTCGGGGTGCTGCATCACGAACCCCACTTCGCGCGCGGATCTCGCCGGCGTGAAAGACGATATGTCTTCGCCGCCGAGCAGCACCGCGCCTTCCAGTTTCCCGTTGGGGCGCAGCTCGCGCTTCAAAAGTTTGAGCAGCGTGGATTTTCCGCTGCCTGTTTCGCCGCACAGCGCCACGAATTCGCCTTCGTTCACAGTAAAGGACACGCCGTCCAGAGCTTTTTCTTCGCAGCCGGCGTACGAAAAACTCAGGTTTTTGATATCAAGTATTTCCATCTCGCCGCCTCCTTCAATTGCACCGCCGCGGGCAAAAAGCATATCGCCGCGTACAGCGCGTAAAACGCCGCGGAATACGCGCCGCCGGTCCGCACCATCTGCGGGTAGTAAGTGAATCCGTACGTTCCGATCGCGGAAAACGTTATGAGTACCGCCGCCGAAACGGAATATACCGCTATCCATACCGCGTCGCACGCCCTGAACGGATACGGCGCGAAATAGGTGCGCCTGCCGTCGGAATATCCGCGCGCCGCCATGGAATCGGCGGTGATTATGCCGTTTTCGAGCGCCCAGGACGTGAGCGCCGAAAACACTTTGAGCTTGTTTTTGGCGCCCGATATCATATTCCCCTTGCGGTAAAGCCCCAGCGCGGTCTGCGTTTCTTCAATGCGGCGCGATTTCGCCCCGAGCAGGGGGACGAATCTTAGAGCGCCGGATATGAGCAGCGCCGATTTGGGCGACACTTTGCCGAAAACGTAAAGCAGTTTGTCGCTTGTCATGATACGCGTCAGCGCGCCGAAATAGTATATCACCGCCGCAAGCGTCATACCGTTCATAAGCCCCACGCAGACCGCTTCCAGCGTCACGGGGCGGTCGTTGAGCACGAACAGCACAGTGATTCCGTTGTGTGAAAATATCGGGTTGACCAGCGCCGAAACGACGACGAGCAGCGCGCACAAGATATGCGTGCGTTTGCCGGATCTGCCCGCGAGCAGGGAATAAAACGCCGCGCCGCCCAAAAGCGCCGGGATCAGCATTCCCGGGTACTGGCACAGCGCCGCGGTGAGCGTCACGCACACTATGCAGACGAGCGAGGCGAATGGGTTGGAGCGTTCAAGAGTTCTCATACGTTCCCGTCCTGTCTATGCCGTCGGTGGTGTAAAGCCACTCGACCACGTCGCCGTCCTTGAGATGATACGAGCCGCAGCCCACGTTCGCCGAAACGCCGTTCACGGTATATACCCAGCCCGAAAGATCGCCGTGCGCGCGCTCGTATATGCGTTCTATCGCCCGCACGTACACGAACGCACCGGTGCCCGAAACGTCAAGCGGGATTGAATATATCCGCGCCGCGTCAACGAGCATATCGTAGACCGTGGCGTTTTCTTCGAACTCGAACGCCGTCTTTTCAAGGATAATATCTTTACCTTCCATGCCGAACGCGCGTATGCTCATATACGCTGTCCCCGCCGCGTTCGCTTTGCTTTCGGTCCTGCCGTAATAATCGATCGGTGACACGATATCGACAAACAGTACGACCGCCGCCAGCAGCGCGAACAAGCAAACGATCACGCATATATTGATGACGTTTGCCTTGTGCATTATTATAAGCGCGCATAACGCCCCGAGCGCGAGCAGAGCGAGTGCGCACAGAATTATCAGTTTTATTTTCTTTCCGCCGTTTTTATTTTGCGGCTCGCTCCCGTCGGGCGCGCTTTCTCCGGCGGATATTTCTTCTTGTGAAGGCTCTTCCTTTGAGCTTTCGCTTTGTCCGGATACCGCGCCGGATACAACGCTTTCTTCGGCCGTTTCTTCCGAAGATCCTTCCGGCGCGCTTGTTTCTTCGCTTGCTTCTTCTATAGAACTTTCGGTATCGCTTTCTTCTTCGGTGCTTTCCGAACTTTCCTCCGCAGGATCTTCTTTTTCAAAGACCCAGAACGGTTTTCCGAGTATCTTGTACGATTCGGCGGCGCACAGCGCCTGAACGGTGGCAATGCGGTTCACGCCGCCGCCCGCGACGTGCTCGAACGAGCCGTCGCTCAGTTTGAACGCGCCGAGCGCGTCGAACAGCGTTTTGCCGTTCTTGATGAACCTTTCGTCCGCCTTGCAGTCTATGCCCAGCGACGAAAGGGCTATTATCACCTGTGAAATGCTTTCGCTGCTTTCGTTCCCGAACGAAATGAACCCGCCGTTTTCTTTCTGTGCTGATGACAGGAACGCCATGACTTTTTCGGCTGCGCGGTCCACGCCGTCGAATGAGCGGAATTCGGCGAGCGCCTGGAGCGCCATTGCCGAAACGTCCACGTCCGAAACGGATCCGAACAGCGCGAATCCGCCGTCGGAAAGCTGCATGGAGATCAGGTCGTTTACGAGTTTTTCCGCGCCCGTTCCGGCTGACTCCGCCCCGTTTGCACAAAGATGCAGCCCGAAGATAACGCTCATTATCCCCTGACTGCCTGCCGCTCCTTCCGCAATGGAAGTTATTTTTTCCGCGTTTCCGCCGCAGATCGCGAGCGCAAGCGCGCAGCGCTCGCGTTCCACGGGGCTTATGAGTTTTTCGCGGTTTTCATCGATCGAACGCTCGTAGCTTTCAAAGCTCACGTCAAAGCGCGCCAAAGCGAATATGCTCCATTCGTCGCCGTAACCGAGCGACGCGGCATATTCTTTTATATCGGCTTTTCCCGAACTGCGCGCCAGATAATCCGCGGTCTCATCCGCGGCGAAAACGCCGCATCCGAGCGCGAAAACGAGCAGACACGCGAGTATGAAGCTGAGCGAACGTTTCATTTTTGAATACCCTTTATTTTGCTTTTTTTGCCGCGGCAAAACCTGCGAGCGCCATTGCGCCGATGACCGCAAGCACGATCATGCCGCTGTCGCCCGTCGCCGGAGTGGCGGATTTTTTGAGCGTGCATACCGGCGGAACGATAACGGCGCCTTCGAGCACGGCCGATATTATATGTTCGCCGGTTTCTTCAAGTTCCACTTTGGCTTTGCCGTTCGCGTCGGTCTTCACGCCTGTCTTGACGCCGTCGATAGTGATCTCGGCGCCGGCGGTCGGCGTTTTGACAAGCGCCCAGTTTTCGTCGTAACTGCATACGTAAAAAGTGAGCTCGGCGCCCGATTTGCCGGATTTCACATCGAAGAACGAGTAAGCGTCGCTCCAGTCGGCAGCGGTGTAGATGAACGCCACGATCTCGTCGCCGTCGCTCAGCGGATCCGCAAGCGACATGGCGGAATTGTCGTTTACAAAATAGCCGTAGCTGCCGCCGTTTTCAACGCCCCACAGCTTGGTGAGCGAAAGTCCGTAGTCGCCGGTGGAGCTGGCGTAGCCGGCGGCGGCGCCGCCTTCGTATTTGGCTTCGTGCGCAAGATAGAGCGCGTCGTTGACGGTGAGCGCGCCGTCGTTATCTGCGTCGGTGAGCGTTACCGCTTCGCGCGCGAGTACGAGCTCGCCGTTGGCGATGGTCACGTAAACGACGGGATCTTTCGCGGCGCAAAGGAACGAGGCGAATGCGGCGACGATGACCGCTGCCAGGATGAGTGCGAGTGTTCTTTTCATTTGGTCTTTTCCTCCTCTTTAAGGGCGAGCCGGCGTTTCCTTTTGGCGCGTATGCGTTTTTCGCGGTTCTTCTGCAGGCGGTCGTCGGCTCTGGGGGGCTTTAAGCCCGCTTTTTCCAAAGCCCGCGGCCACGGGCCCAAAAACGCCTTTACGGCGGCGGTCTCGGGCTCGGTGAAATCCGAACGTCTGGGGTAGCGCGTTATACCTTTTGCGTTCAGTTCGGCTTGCTTTTCCGTAAGCAGACGCAAAGCGTCGTCGCACGTGTATTTTTTGTTTTCCATTTTCCCGGCCACCCAACGGACAAAAAATCACGCCCGCCCTTTCTTTGATAATAATGATAATAAGGGCATGGCGCAACGGCAGAAACCGCATGGGCAAACGCCCACACGGAAAAATTCATAAACGGCCGCACTCTTCATGCCCAAAAGTGTAAGATCACCGAACGAAACTGCGGCAAGTATTCCGGCTTACGGCGCGCATATTACGCGCCGATCACGGTAATGGCGGTTGTGACGGATTCGCACCGAACTTCCCTCTGAGGCGTTCCCGTTTTTCGTTACGGGTCCGCCGCCGCGGTTTCTGCTTATTCAGTTGTATGGATTATACCACACCCCGCGCGCCGTGTCAAGCGGTATGATACAATTTGCCGAGTAAATTAAACGCGGGCGCGTGTTTTACGCGCCCGCGGCCGGGGGGTGAATACGAATGATATTACGCAATACGATACGTTAACTCCGTATAATCAATCAACGGAATCAGTGATCCCTTTAAGCGCATCGGCAACGAAGGAATCGTAATCGTTTATGGTTTTGTTGCCTGTCCCGACAAGTTTTTTTAATCCCAAAGAATCAAAGCCAAGCAAATAAGCGTTATCTGTAAATAATGAATTGTCTAAGACGGCCGCTTTATAGTATTCTTCTGCCGTTTCATACCCAAATTCTTTAAAATCGGGCGCATAAAACAGAGTCGCTACCATATTCATATTGCGAGTTTCCCAGTTCTGTAAAAAATGCCAGTCCGTAAAGTAATAAAAATCCTTGAAACAATTAGTAACAGACGCGATGAACAGTTCGTAAATATCTCTTTCCGCAGCATCGTCAGTATGTATTTCAACGACGATCTTTGTATCGGTGAACATAGGTGCGGCGAAATAATTATTGTTACCGGTCCTGAAAAAATGGACGTAAAAGTTGTCGTTGTACGAAACGGGGTTACCTTCCATATACAGATCGTAAACGCTTCTGTATATTTCTTTCAAAGTGAAAGCATCTTTCCCTGCTTTTTGTTTCTTTCCGTTCCAAAACGTTTCAAGATCCGTATCGGTTTTTGCGTCGGTTTCATTTGCATCACACGTTTGTTCCGATCCAATGTCTCCGTTGGCTTTGTTATTCGCGGCGTAAACGACGACGCCGACGGTTATCGCGGCGACAAGGAGCAGCGTGATCGTAATAAAAATTGTTTTTTTCATAATTACCATCCTAAAGGTTTTACTATAGAAAAGCTATAGTATGTTGTGGCGTTGTGTGAGCTTGCGTTTAAATCTGAAATTTTAACTATATAAACCGTGCCGTGTCAATTTTTTTATATGGTCGCAGTATGTTTTCACGTATCCGCATAATATAACGAATCAAAAACCGAAAAGGTTCATTTTTTGCAGATTTTTTCTTTTTTATCATACTTTAAGTAATTCCGTTTTGTCAACCCCGCCGCAGGTTTTTTGCGCTTTGCCTTATTATATCGACTGATATTATTTCAAGTTGCACAACGTTTTCGTTCCCGTCAGGCGAAAATGTGCGATAAAAGCATTGACAAGCGCAAAAAAAGAGGATAAAATCATAAAAGAGAAAAGTTTGTCTTTGGAGGTGCGCTATATGGAAAAGCTTACCGAATATTTCGGCTGCATGGTGTTTGGCGACAAAGCCATGCGCCAAACTCTCGCGCCCGAGATCTACACGGCGTTCCGCCGCACGGTCGACGAAGGCCTGCCGCTCGACCCCGCCGCCGCCGAATCCATTGCCGAAGCGATGAAGGAATGGGCGGTGAGCAAGGGCGCCACCCACTACACGCACTGGTTCCAGCCCATGACCGGCGTCACCGCCGAAAAGCACGATTCGTTCCTCACCCCGGTGGGCGACGGCGAAGTGATAATGAAATTTTCGGGCAAAGAGCTCATAAGCGGCGAATCCGACGCGTCCTCGCTGCCTTCCGGCGGCTTGCGCGCCACGTTCGAAGCGCGCGGCTACACCGCGTGGGACCCCACCTCCAACGCCTTTATAAAAGACAACGTGCTGTGCATCCCCACCGCGTTCTGTTCCTACGGCGGGCTCGCGCTCGATAAAAAGACGCCGCTTCTGCGTTCTATGGAAGCGCTCGACCGCCAGGCGGTGCGCACGCTCCGTCTGCTGGGCGATACCGACGTCAAGTCGGTGTTCCCCAACGTTGGCGCCGAACAGGAATATTTTCTGGTAGATAAAGAGCTTTACGATAAACGCCCCGACCTCGTGTTCACGGGCCGCACGCTTTTCGGCGCCATGCCGCCCAAAGGGCAGGAGCTGGACGACCATTACTACGGCGCAATAAAGCAGCGCGTTTCGGAATATTTCCGCGAACTGGATACCGAGCTATGGAAGCTGGGGATCCCCGTGCGCACCGAGCACAACGAAGTCGCCCCCTCGCAGCACGAGCTCGCGCCCTATTACTGCAAATGCAGCGTCGCCGCCGACCAGAACCAGCTCATTATGGAAATAATGCAGAACGTCGCAAAGCGCAACGGGCTGGTGTGTCTGCTGCACGAAAAACCTTTCCGCGGCGTGAACGGCTCCGGCAAGCACAACAACTGGTCGCTCTGCACCGATACGGGCGTCAACCTGCTTTCGCCCGGCGACACGCCGCACAAGAACGCGCGTTTTCTGCTTTTCTTGTGCGCGGTAATAAAGGCGGTGGACGAATATTCCGATCTGCTCAGGCTTTCGGTGGCTTCCGCCGGCAACGATATGCGTCTTGGCGCGAACGAGGCGCCGCCCGCCGTCGTTTCCATGTTTTTGGGCGACGAGCTCACCGCCGTGCTCGATTCCATAGATAACGAAACGCCGTACGCCGGTATGGGCAAAAAACAGCTCAGGCTGGGCGCCGATATCCTGCCGCGCATCCCGCAGGATTCCACCGACCGCAACCGCACGTCGCCGTTCGCGTTCACCGGCAACAAGTTCGAATTCCGCATGCTCGGCTCTGCCGATTCCATAGCGTGCGCCAATATTATGATAAATACCGCCGTGGCGGATTCGCTCATGGCGTTCAACGCCGAGCTCGAAAAAGCGTCCGACCTCAACGCGGCGCTGCAGTCGCTCATCCGCCGTACCTACCGCGAACACAAGCGCGTAGTATTCAACGGCAACGGCTACGGCGAGGAATGGCTCAACGAAGCCGTAAAGGAGCGCGGGCTTTACGATCTGCGCACCGTGCCCGACTGCCTGCCGCGGTATCTTGACCAAAAGAACATAGATCTTTTCGCCCGGCACAAGGTGTTCACAAGCGCCGAAGTCGCTTCCAGATGCGAGATAATACTTGAAAATTACTGCAAGCACATCAATATAGAGGCGCGCACCGCCATAGGCATGGTCATGCGCGATTTCCTGCCCGCCATTAGCCGCTTTGCTTCCGAGCTGGGCGGCGCGATCGACACCCGCCGCGCCGCGGATCCCACGCTCGCCAACGGCTACGAGGACGCCGTTTACCGCCGCCTTAACGAGCTGTGCACCGATATTTACGCGCACAACGAGGCGCTCCGCACCGCCGTGCGCCGCACCAGGAGCGTGGAAGATATAACCGAACGCGCGATCTCGTGCCGCGACACCGTGCTGCCGCTCATGGACCGCCTCCGCGCGCTCGTCGACGAAGCCGAAACGCACGTAGCCAAAGACCGTTGGCCCGTGCCCACGTATTCGGATCTGCTGTTTTCCAAGATATAAAAAGATTTACAACATAAAAATAAGCGAAGGGAGAAGCCGCTTTTGCGCGGCTTCTCCCTTCGGCGTTGGAAAACGCATAAACAAGTTCTTAGGCGTAAAACGCGATCGGCCCGTTCAGGATCCGTTTTCATTTGATACATTATCATGCCGAGTATGCGCCGTATTATACTCGTCGCAAACGCACTCGAATTCGGCAAGCTCTTCCGGCGTCAACCGATCATAATAAACAGGCGTGGAAAGAATGAAATACAGATACGAAGCGTGAAGCGATCCGTAATCCGACTCTTTTACCAGTTCCTTAAACCTGCAAAGCATCGCGTTTGAGGAATCCGGCCTCTTTTCTAATTCTGCAAAGCCGTTATATTCGTACGCGGTTGTGATTATTTCATAAGTTTTGGCATATGGGGATGTGGATGAAAAATACTCGGTCCAAAACGGAAAATCCAGGATCAGATCCACCAGTTCGCCCGTGGGCAACGATAACTGTTCCGGCGTCAACTGAACTATTTTGCTTTGTCGTTCTTGCATAGATTCTTTTGTGGAATAATAATGAGCGCCGGTCGACGCGTCATAAGATATCTCGACAAGCCTGCCGTGATTTGATCCGTCGGATCCGTCGTCGGTCCGGGTTCCACAGGCGATAAACGTAAAAGCGGAAACGGCGAGCAGCAGGCATACCATGGCAAGCGATAGCGGCTTTTTCATAACGATCTCCTTTATATCGCGTTCAGACTTCTTTGCCTTTCAGTTACAGTATATCTGAAAATTTGCAAATGTCAAGGTACAAAGCGCACCCTTTTATGCGCCGGTACTCATTCATAATATTTTTTCACCGCTTCAATGAATTCTTCGCCGCAAGTGCCTTTTTGTGCGCCGATTGTCTCCAGCAGGGATGCATCCTGCGGCTCGTCGTACGGAACAAAGCAGGGCCCGATAATGCCGTATGCGTAAGCCGCGATCGGCGTCAGATCGAACTTGTAGTCCTTTTCGGAAGTTTTTTTAAGAAAGAATACGTAATCTCTGCCTACTATGGCGGACTCATCGCCCCATAAGCTTGACGATACGTTTTTCGGATAGCTCGCCAAAGGCGATTCGTACACAAAAGTGATGGTTTCGCCTTCGGCGATATCGCCGTTGATCGTTTCTTTCACTTCCACGGTTACAAGCGATTTGTAACGATCGACCTCTGAAAGGTCGATGACGCCGTATTGGGTTTCTAAATAATCGTGATCCCCGGTCTCGATATATATATCCGTAATGTCCTTGATCGTCCCCACGACCACGTCGCTCGCTCTGTGAAGCATCTCGTCGTCTACCGGCACCCAGCAAGCGGCTGACCTAACCCCGGAAAGGCTATCGGGATTGACTTTCCACACCGTGTAATCGCCGTCTTCCGAACGGTAAAGTACGTCTCCGTTACTGCCGGCATAATAATTCGCAAGCGCTTCAACGAACTTCTCGCCGAAATTATCCTCGCTGCCCAAAATCTCTGAAAGCCGCTGATTTTGAGGTTCGTCAAGGGGAATAAACGCATCTCCGGTCATTTCATACATATAATCGGCGATCGACGAATAATCCGGAACGTTCTTGAGCTCCGACGTCTTATTAAGGAAGAAAACGTATTTTTCGTTTACCAGGGGATAAATATTGTCTTCATTTGCCGAATGGGTGGATAATTCGAACAGCACGCTCACGGTCTCGCCCTTGATCACGTCGCCGTTTCCTTTTATGACGTCGTCTGCAGACACGGTAAGGAGCGACCAGTAAGCGGTAAGGTCTTGATCAAAAAGGCTGTAAGAGATCTCTATTTCTTCCACCTTTTCTATCGTTCCGGTTATGACGGTCGAAAAAGAATTCAGCATATTGTCCGTTATGGGCGCCCATAAATAGTTATAAACCTTCGGCACGTCCAGCGGCTCGACGACGCGCACGACGAAATCGCCGTTTTCGGAACGGTAAAGTACGTTTCCGTTACTGTCGGCATAATAATTCGCAAGCGCTTCTATAAATTCCTCACCGCAAGCGCCTTCTTCGGCTCCTATGACCGCCAGCAGTTCAGGACGTTGCGGTTCGTCGTATGGTACAAAACAGGGACCAGTCAAGCAATAATAATAATCTGCGATCGGAATGTAAAAATGGCCGGAATCCAGTTCCGCAGTCTTTTTCAGATAAAATACGTATTCGTCCCCTGTAATCGGCAGTATTTCCGAGTAACCTGCAGTATACTCGGCGTTCCGAGAAGAAGCGTAGAATATAAAAGTCACAGATTCCCCTGCTGAAAGATTGCCATTTATGGTATCTTTGATTTTAACTGTTACTAGTGAACGATATCGTGAAAGATCAGTGACATACCCGACACCTTCGATATACCAATCGTCAGGTTTATGTTCGGTTTCAAAAAAGATTTCAGTCACGTTAGTTATAGTTCCCAAAACCACATCAGTGGCTTCGCGCATTAAGCCGTCTGAAATCGGCACCCACAGACTATTACTACATATTGGCTTTTCCAGCGGCTCGACGACGCGCACGACGAATTCGCCGTTTTCCGACCTGTATAATACGTTGCTGTCATCAACTTCCGACGTGTCTTCGACGGCGGAAACGTTATTCGGATCGCTGCGGAACGCCGGGATCGCGAATATTGCAGCGGCGGCCACGACCAGCGCCGCTGCGGCGATCGCGATGGTTTTGAAGTTTTTGGTGCGTTCGGGTTTTTTCGCTTCGTAAGCGGTATCGGTGAGCGAATCGCTTATTTTTGCAAAAGCGTCGTAAAGAGTGTTTGCGTTCATTTTATATTCTCCTTAAAATACTCTTTCAGTTTGGATCTCGTGCGCGAAAGTATGGTGCGCACGTGTCCCTGGCGTATCCCCGTTTCCGTGCTTATTTCTTTTGCGGAACGCAGGAAATGATAACGTTTTATAAAGATATTGCGTTCTCTCGGCGGCAGCGTCTGCAAAAAGTTTTCCAAAAGAGGTATCACGCTTTCTTCGGTCATACCGCAGTTTTCCGGAACGCACGACTCAAGCTCGGCCATTATCCCGTCGTCTTTTTCACAAAAAACGCCGCGATCGGCGCCGAGTATCGCCGCAACGGATTCCAGATCGCTTTTGCCGGGTCTGCGTTTGCCGGTCTCCCATTTCTGCACCAGCGTGCGCGAAACGTAAAGACGTTCGGCAAGTTCTTCCTGGGTCAGCCCCGCGCTTATACGCAGTTCGGATATTATTCTGCCTGTTTCCAATCGCCGCCCTCCTTTCGGTAACGTTTTCCGGCCGGGATCTCGTTTACCGTTATCATTAAACCACAAATCGCGCCAAAAGTAAAGCGACAAATCGTTACAGCGCGGCGGCGGTCGCAGCTAAATTCGCTAACGCGAGCTAAATTCGCTTACGCGAGCTAAATTCGCTAACGCGAGCTAAATACGGCTGCGCCGAGCTAAAAGCGAATTTAATTTAGCTGCGGGCGTATGCGAGCAATTCAGCTTTTCGCCGCAAGGCAAATGTTTTAGCTGCGAGCGTATGCGAGCAATTCAGCTTTTCGCCGCAAGGCGAAAAGCCTCTGAAGTTATTAGTTCTTAGTTCTTAGTTCTTAGTTCTAAACTCCCAACCCGTATTCGAATATGAAAAATTTAGAGCTTAGAGCTATGCGTTATGAGTTATGCGCTTCGCGCACGAAATACGAAAAAGCCGTTCCGGCGAGGAACGGCTTTCTTTTCTTTATGCTTTTTCAGATCTTCGCTTTCAGTTCCGCTATCTGCTTTTCGGCGAATTCGGCGGTGGATTTGACGGTCTCTTCCTTGAGCGGGCAGGGTATACCGGCTTCTTTGAGCGTTTCGAAGTAGCCGTATTTGCCGCCCATGCCGCACAGCTTGAGATAATCGCCCCAGGCGTCGCCGCCTTCGGTGTTCTTGCGGTAAAGCGCAAACGCGCCCAGCTGCGCCAGAGCGTAATCCACGTAATAGAACGGGTAAAGGAATATGTGCTGTTTCTGCATCCAGAACCCGCCGCCTTCGAGGAATTCGTTGCCGTCGTAGCTCCTCCACGGCATATACTTCTGCTCGGTCTCTTTCCAGAACCTGCGCCAGTCGGCGGAAGTGGAATCCGGGTTTTCGAACACGCGGTGCTGGAACTCGTCTACCGAAACGAGGTAGGGGATGACCATGAGCGCTTCGCAGAAATGCGAATACTTGCGCTTGTCGGCGTTTTCGCCGAAGAATTTATCCATATACGGGTAGGTGAAGTGTTCCATCGCCATGGAATGGATCTCGTTGATCTCGCTTGTGGAATATGTCATATCGGGAAGCGGCAGCCGGCGCGAAGCGTAATAGGCTTCGAACGCGTGCCCGGCCTCGTGCGTGAGCACGTCTATATCGGCGGAAGTGCCGTTGAAGTTCGAGAAAATGAACGGCGCCTTGTAATCGGCGAGGAACGTGCAGTAGCCGCCAAGATGTTTGTTTTCGCGCGTGACGAAATCGAACAGCTCGTATTTGACCATAAAGTCAAAAAACTCTTTGGTCTCGGGCGAAAGTTCGGAATACATCTCCTGCGCTTTTGCCACAAGCTCTTCGGGCGTACCCTGCGGGTCGGCGTTGCCTTCGGGGAAGACGAGCGATTCGTCGTACCAGCAGAGCTTGTCGACTCCTATGCGTTCCGCCTGTTCCTTATACAGTCTGTCGCAAAGCGGAGTTATGTATTTGCTCACCGCGTCGCGGAATTCGGCGACCGCTTTGGCGTCGTAATCGTATCTTCCGCGCGCAAGATAAACGTAATCTATGTAGCTCTTGAACCCGAGCTTCTTCGCGATCCTGCATCTGAGCTTTACGAGCTTGCCGTAGATATCGTCAAGCTGCGGAGCTATGCCGGCGTAAAGCTTCGCCCATTCCTCAAACGCCGCTTTGCGTTCGGCGCGGTCTGTCGACTGCATATGCTTGAGCAGGCCGTAGAAATTGCATTTTTCGCCCATGAACTCTACAGAGCAGCCCGCCGCCAGCTTGGAATATTCGCTGGAAAGCTTGTTTTCTTTTATCGTAGGCAGTATTATGGAAAGCTTCATCAGCTTTTCTTCTATTTCGGCGCTTTGGAACATCAGCTTGCCGTAGCGTTCTTCTAACTGCGGGCGGAATTTGCTTTTTATAAGCACGGCGGTGCCCTTTTTCATAACGGGCATCAGCTTGGGCATGGCGCTGTCGATGAATGTGTTTTCGTTATCGTAAAATTCATCTTTCATATTGCAGGTGTGGCGCACGTTGGCTATGACGCACTGCGTGCTCACGCGGCTGCCCACGTCGCTCCATTCGTGCAGCGCGGCGTCCGCCTCTTCAAAACTCTGCGCGGTCTTCATTTTTTTGACAGCGGCGAGATAATCCTTTTTAAGCGCCTTTATATCGGGGCGCACGTATTTTAAGTCCTTGAATTTTTCCATAACTTTCTCCCGTTTTTCTAAGATTATTTATGATAAAGTTTCTTTGTCTGGTAGACCGGTTCGCAGGTCAGGTTCACGCCCAGCTTCTTGAAAACGCCGTCGTCCACCTGCGAAAGGATGACGCTGGAATGCGCCTCGCAGTTGCGCAGGTTCGTCAGCTGCGCCAGGCATTTCGCCGCCACCGGATCGGTCGACGCGCAAATGCTGAGCGCGATGAGCACTTCGTCGGTGTGCAGGCGCGGATTATGGTTGCCCAGGATGCGCACTTTGATATCCTGTATGGGCTCTATGAGTTTTTCGGATATGAGTTTTACGTCGTCGGCTATGCCGGCGAGCGCTTTGAGCGCGTTGAGCAGCATCGCGGACGAAGCGCCCAGAAGGGAAGAAGTCTTGCCGGTGATTATCCTGCCGTCGCAAAGCTCCATGGCCGTGGCCGGGGCGCCGGTCTCGTTGGCTTTGCTCAGAGCGGCGATTATGACCGGCCTGTCGCCGGCGGAAACGCCCGCCTGACGCATAAGCAGTTCGCATTTGGCCGATTCCGGCTCGGTCGAAGCCAGCCCCTTGCGCTCGGCGCACAGGCAGTTGTAATAGCGGCGGATTATTTCCTGCTTGGCGGCGTCGGACACCGCTTTGTCGTCGGTGATGCACAGCCCCGCCATATTGACGCCCATGTCGGTGGGCGATTTGTACGGCGATCTGCCGTAGATGAGTTCGAACATGGCGTTCACCACGGGGAATATCTCCACGTCGCGGTTATAGTTGACGGTGGTCACGCCGTAAGATTCCAGATGGAACGGGTCTATCATATTCACGTCGCCCAGGTCTACCGTGGCGGCCTCGTAAGCGATGTTGACCGGATGCTTGAGCGGAAGGTTCCATATGGGGAACGTTTCGAACTTGGCGTAGCCCGCGGCTATGCCGCGCTTGTGCTCGTGGTAGAGCTGCGAAAGGCAGACCGCCATTTTTCCGCTGCCGGGCCCCGGCGCGGTGATGACGACCAGCGAGCGCGAAGTTTCGATAAAGTCGTTCCTGCCGTAGCCTTCGTCCGAAACGATCTTATGTACGTTGGAAGGGTAGCCCTCTATGGCGTAATGATGGTATACCTTAACGCCCAGCCGCCCCAGCTTTTCCGAAAAAGCCAGCGCCGCCGGCTGCGCGGAATAACGAGTCATAACTACGCTGCCCACGTAAAGCCCCACGAAACGGAACGCGTCTATCAGCCGCAGCACTTCCGATTCGTAAGTTATGCCCAAGTCGCCGCGCATCTTGCTCTTTTCAACGTCAAAGGCGTTTATTGCTATAACTATCTCCGCCTGATCTTTCAGCTTCAATAGCATTTGCAGCTTACTGTCGGGCTGAAAACCCGGCAGCACGCGCGACGCATGGTAGTCGTCGAACAGCTTGCCGCCGAATTCGAGGTAGAGCTTGCCGCCGAAATACGCTATGCGCTCCTTTATTTTTTCGGATTGCAGTTTGATATATTTGTCGTTGTCGAACCCTATTTTGAACATTTCGGTCCACCTGTCTTTATAGATCTAAAAGTTTTTCGGCGTTCTGGGTGAGTATCTTTGTTTTTTCTTCGTCTGTGAGCGGGACGTTTTTGAACCGCTCGTATTCGTCCGCCGGCGAAATGATGGGGAAGTCGGAACCGAACATCACCTTGTCCACGCCGTGGCGGCGGATCATATCCGCAAGCGCCCCGGGCTCCATGTTGTCGAGCGAATCCGAAGTCTCGGTATAAACGTTCGTGCCTATAAGGTATTTTTCAGCTTCGTCCCAAACGGAATAACCGCACATATGCGCGGCGATTATTTTAAGATCCGGCAGCTTTTCCGCCACGTTCAGCGTGCGCCTGGGCGACGAATAATCGTACCGCCTGTCGCCGACGTGGAACATCACGGGCAGCTCGAGCTCGGCGCAGACGCGGTAGATCTCCACGGCGTGCGGATCGTCGAGATAGTACTGCTGAAAATCCGGGTGCATTTTTACGCCCTTTGTCCCCAGCTTTTTGCATCTTTCGAGCTCGTGCGCGGCGTCGAGCACCGAACAGAACGGGAAAAACGAAGAAAACGGTATAAAATTTTCGTTCCTTTTTGCAAAACCGAGCAGAAAATCGTTGCCTATGCTCATGGTGTCTTCTTTGAGCGAGGCGGACGAGATCACGCATTTCATACCGGGAACGAGAAGATTTCCGAGCGATTCGCCGGTGCCGTCGCAGCGCATTTGCAGACCGTAGAATTTTCCTATGTTCTCAACGCCGCGCGCGGCTATTTTTTGCGGGAAAATATGTGTGTGGATGTCGTATATGTGTTCCATTTTTTTGTCGCAAACATTAAAAATCGGCCGCGGGGACCGATTTTTAATATGTTATTGTAAAGGGATTATTTGTCTTCTTCTTCGCCGTCGCAGCAGCCGCAGTCGCAGTCGTCGTCGCAGCAGCAGTCGTCGTCGCAGCAGCAGTCGTCGTCGCAGCAGTCGCATTCACCGTAAAGCTCTTCCTCAACGGCGCCGAGATCCTCGTCGAGTTCGTCGGTGAAATCGTTGAGCTGAGCAACTTCGTCTTCAAGATCCTGAACGGAAAGCGAAAGATCCTCGAGCAGGTCGACTATTTTGGCAATGAGCTTGCCCACGTCGGACTGGGTGTCGAATTTCATGCCTTCCATAAGGCCTTTGATATAAGCGGCTTTTTCGGATGGATTCATTTTGTTTCCTTTCTCCCGTTCGTTTTATACGGGCAGCGTCATACTCTTTCGAGATATTCGCCGGTACGTGTGTCTATTCTTATTACGTCGCCTTCGTTGATGAACATGGGCACTTTGATCTCCGCGCCGGTCTCGACTTCGGCGATCTTGGTGACGTTGGTGGCGGTGTTGCCTCTCACGCCGGGTTCCGCTTTGGTGATCTCGAGTTCGACGAACGTGGGGGGTTCGACCGAGAACACGTTGCCTTTATAGGATACAAGACGGCACATATCGCCTTCTTTGACGAATTTGAACGAGTCGGGCAGCTGAGAGCTGTTGAGCGGGACCTGATCGTAAGTCTCCATATCCATAAAGTAATACAGATCGCCGTCGGCGTAACTGTACTGCATGTCTTTTCTTTCGACCTGCGCGGCGGGGAATTTTGCGGTGGGGTTGAACGCCTGTTCAACGACTGCGCCGGTTATAAGATTGCGCATTTTGGTTCTGACAAAAGCGGCGCCTTTGCCGGGTTTTACGTGCTGAAATTCGATGACCTGCATTACGTTGCCATCCATTTCAAAGGTGAGGCCGTTTCTGAAATCGCCTGCTGTTACCATATACAGATTTTCCTTTCTTGGTTCAATACTATGCAAATTTTAACGCAAATATTCTGTTTTGTCAATGCTTTTTTTGAAATAAATCACAGTTCAATAAGATTTTTGGGCGAATTTGTCAAAACCTCGCACCCGTTTTCGGTGACGTACACCATGTCTTCGATGCGCACGCCGAATCTGCCGGGCAGATAAATGCCGGGTTCCACCGTCATCACCGAACCGGCGGGCACGTTCTTTTCGTATTTGGGCGAAAATCTGGGGTCTTCGTGGATCTCTATGCCCACGGAATGTCCCAGCCCGTGGCCGAAATACCTGCCGTAGCCTGCCGCCTTTATTATATCGCGCGCGGCGGCGTCGATCGCGCTTCCGCTGATCCCGCCTTTGGCGGCGGCGATGCCCGCAAGCTGGGCTTCGAGCACCGTACCGTAAACGTGTTTCATCTCATCCGTCGCTTTGCCTAACACCACGGTGCGAGTCATATCAGAACAATATCCCTTGTATTTAACGCCGAAATCCATGGTCAAAAACGAATTTTCGCATATTTCCGCGTCGCCGGGCACTCCGTGGGGCAGCGAAGAGTTCGGGCCCGAAACGCATATCGTGTCGAACGACATATTGTCGCCGCCGTTGCTCTTTACAAAGAATTCCAGTTCGGCGGCTATGCGTTTTTCGGTGAGCCCCTTGCGTATGAACCCGGTTATGTGTTCAAAAGCCGCGTCGGTTATCGCCTGCGCGGTCTTTATTTTTTTAATCTCGTCGGGCGTCTTTATCATGCGCAGGGCTTTGCATATATTTTCCTGCGTTATTACGGTTTTGCCTTCAAACGCCTTTTTGAGACGTTCCAGACGCGCCACGGTCACAAGTTCTGAATCCACCGCGTAAGTTTCGCCTTTGGCGTTGGCGTTCACCGCGTCAATAACGCCTTTGTCCAGCAATATCACTTCCACGTCGTCAAACAGACCGCCGTTTTCTTTGGCGTTGCAGGCGGCCTCGTAATAACGCGAATCCACGCAGAGTTTGGTGGCTTCGCGGTCGACGATGACTACGCCGTCGGTGGAATAGAATCCGGTCGCCCAGTACATACAGACGTCGTCGAAGAACAGCGCCGCATCGGCGACGGAACGTATTTTTTCGTAAACTTTTCTGCCTTTTGTCATTTTAATCCCTCCGCTATTTTCTTTATCTCGGATCTCGAATATACGTATTTTTTATCGCAGAATTGGCACGAGATCTCGGCCTTTTCGTCCGAATCCGCCATTTTCAAAAGTTCTTCCTTGCCCAAAGCCCGCAAAGCGGCGTCGGTCTTGGCGCGGCTGCACTTGCACTCATAGGCGCATTCCATCGAATCGAAAACGTCGTATTCGACGCCTTCGAGGAACATGCCGAGCGTCTCTTCGAGCGTGTGCTCCGAAAGCAGTTTGGTCACACCCGGCAGACGTGAAGCGTTTTCTTCAAGCCTCTGCGCCACCGCGTCGTCGGCGAACGGCAGCAGCTGTATCAGCACGCCGCCCGCGCACAGGCATTTGCAGCCGGTGCCCACCAGCACGCCCAGCGAGCACAGCGTGGGTATCTGCTCGCTTTTCGCGTAGTACGAAGCTATGTCTTCGGCTATCTCGCCGCTCACTATGTCGGCTATGCCCACGTACGGTTCGCTGCCGCCCGCGTCGCGTAAGATATACATCTGCCCTTTACCTACCGCGCCCGAAACGTCAAGTTTGCCGTTGGGCTTGAGCGGTATGTCCACGTGCGGGTTCTGAACGTATCCGCGTACGTTGCCTTTCCAGTCGGCCGAAACGACTATCCTGCCCGCGGGCCCGTCGCCGCGGAAGCTCACGGTCAGCGCGTCCTCGTCTTCGCCTAAAAGCGAGCCGAGCATAGAAGCAGCCGTCAGCGTGCGCCCCAGCGCCGCCGTGCAGACCGGGAACGTATCGTGTATCCGTATCGCCTCGTTTACTATGTCGGCGGAATTTTCGGCAAGTATCCTCGCGCTGCCGTCGCGCGTCATAGCTCTCAGTATCTTTGCCATCACAAGCTCCTGTTTTTCTTAAGGACGTAATAATTCTTGGCGCTCGTTTTTTCCGGCGCCGTGAATCCGGGCGTGCCGTAGACTCCCAGAATATCGAACCCGGCGCGCTTTGCCGCCGCGGAGATCGTGCGGTGCGGGTGGAATTTCTGCGCGTGCACGCAGTCGCGCCGCAAATAAAGCCCGCCTTCCGTTTCGTCGAACGAAGTCAGATAAAAGCGGCATCTGCGCGTGTTCGCATCGTATCCGCTCTGCCATACGAGCATGCTGTCCTCGGTCTCGTAAACGTAGCTTTTGCCGTCGTATATACATGAGTAGGCGTATTCGGTATTGACGTCAAAGACGAACACGCCGCCTTTTTCCATAAAGAACCCCACCGAACTCATCGCTTTTTCAAGGTCTTTCGCCGTGAGCAGATAGTTCAGGCAGTCAAACGCCGAAACGCACCCCTGCACGGTGCCGAACAGGTCAAGACCGCGCATATCCTGGCGAACGGGCTGGATATCGCGTCCGGCGGATTTTGAAACGAGCACCGAAAGCATATCTTCCGAAATATCGGCGGCGGTGACGCTCTTGCCGGCGTCTGCCAGCCGCACCGAAAGTTCGCCGGTGCCGCAGCCCAGGTCGAGCACCTCGGTCACGGGGATATCCGCCTCTTCAAACGCCTTGAGCACGAACGAAACGTAGGCGTCGTAATCGGCGCTGTTGTATATATCGTATTTTGCGGCGATAATGCCGAAACCGTCTGTCTTTTTCATAATACAAACTCCCAAATAGCATTATACATATTTTTGCCGCGAATACAAGAGCTTTTTGCATTTTTTGCGGCGTGAGTGCGAATAATAACGTACAAAGAGGGGTGTTTTGATGTTCGCCGTACGCACGGATCTGGCGAGCGAGCTTGCCGAAAACGGTCTGCCGGGGTGCAGCTCGACAAAGCAAATTTCAAAGGGCGTAGAGATCGCCACGGTCACGCTCGCGCACGACGACGCAAAAAGCGGAAAGCGCGCCGGCGTGTATATGACCGCCGATATAGGCAGGATCTGGGAATGCGGCAGGGAAGAGTTCGAACGCGCGGCGGCGGTCACTGCGGAGCTCATTATGCGCGCCATGCCCGCCGGAGGCGAAAAAAGCTGCGTGCTCGCGGCGGGGCTGGGGAACGGTTCCATTACCGGCGACGCCATAGGACCGCGCGCCGTTTCGAAGATGCTCGTCACCAGGCATATAAAGGGTTCTGATCCCGCGCTTTTCGCCGGCGCCGGTTTCGGGGATCTGGCGGCGTTCGCGCCCGGGGTGCTGGGGCAGACGGGGATAGAAAGCAGCGAGCTCGTGCGGTGCGCCGCAAAAAGCTGCGGCGCTTCGTGCGTCATAGTCATCGACGCGCTCGCGTCGCGTAAACTGGCGCGGCTAGGCACAACGGTACAGATCACCGATTCGGGCATCTCGCCCGGTTCGGGCGTTTATAACGACCGCCGCGGGCTCGACAGGCAGACTCTGGGGATCCCCGTCATAGCGGTGGGAGTTCCCACAGTCGTGGACGCGGCCACTCTGGCGTACGATCTGCTGGAACAGGCCGGCGGCCGTATGGACGAAGCCACCGAGCGCGCGGTGTTCGAGACCGGAGGCAGGATGTTCGTTTCGCCCAAGGAATGCGACGTTATGACCGAAAAGATATCGCGCTTTCTCGCCGACGCGGTGAATCTCGCGGTCCACCGCGGGCTCACGCTCGCCGAAATGCAGGAATACACCGCTTAGCCGCGGCATATATTCATTGCGGGTGATAAGAATGGCGGAACGTAAAATATTCGCGTATTTCGGCATATGCTGCGCCGGGGCGCTGGCGCTGCTGGGGCTTATGTTCGGCGCGGCGTATCTGGTGAGCCTGCTGCCGGAGGATACCCCCGAGCGGCTCGAAAAACTGGGCGTCATAAAGCCCTCGTATTCGTATCGGGCGCCTTCCGCGCCCGCGCCGGAAGAAAGCGAAAGCGCTCCTTCCGAAGAGACGGCGGCGTCCGAAGAAAGCGGCGGGCTGTTTCTGCCGGTGAGTCTGGATCTTAGCCGGCGTTCGTCCGGTGAAGTCACGCTGCAAAACGAGACAAGCTATAAGTTAGACCTTTCCAAAGCGGAGCTGCCGCGCACCGAAGGCGAAATCCGCGGGACTCCGCCCACGGTCTTGGTATACCACACCCACGGGACCGAAAGCTATTCGCCTTCCGGCGGATACGGCGGCTCGTATTCGTTCCGCAGCGAAGACGTGGCCGAAAACGTGGTCGCCGCCGGCGAAGCGCTGTGCGACGCCTTGCGCGAATACGGCGTGTTCGCGCTGCACGATCTTAATATGTACGACAAAGACGATTTTTCGGCGGCGTATTCCAAAAGCCGCGATGCGTGCGAGGAATGGATGAAAAAATATTCCACGCTGCGGTACATAATAGATATCCACCGCGACAGCGTCAAAAGCGGCGGACTCGCCGCGGCGGCGGTCGCCGTGGTGGAAGGCAGACGCGCCGCGCAAATAATGATAGTCGTGGGCACCGACGAAAAAGCGGGAAGACACACGGGCTGGAAGACC
This sequence comes from Clostridia bacterium, assembly GCA_017429165.1. GTDB lineage: Bacteria > Bacillota > Clostridia > Oscillospirales > CAG-382 > UBA1206. The sequence goes on along the minus strand of JAFRPL010000014.1, from coordinate 134,340 downwards.
AATCTCGCCAACGCGGTCAAACTGTGGAAAGCGCTGTACGCCATATCGCCGTCGCTGGTGCGCCCGATATATCTGCGCTCGGCCTCGTTCAACCAGGATATCTCGCCCGGCGCGCTGATAATCGAGGTCGGTTCGCAGGGGAACACGCTCGAAGAAGCCGAAGAAAGCGCGCGCCTGCTCGCCCGCGCGATGGCGGAATGCTTTTCCTGATTTGACAAATCCGAAAAAATATGATAAAATTTCAAGCGGAACAAAATTTTTTGTCCGCTTTTTCCTTTTTTCGCGGTATTATATTACGAAAGACCTGAAACGGGGTGAGTCCATGCAGCCGATCTTTTCGGCGAACGCCTTGTGCGCAAAGGCGATAACCGAAATTTCGCAGGGGAATATGCAGCGTCTTGACGTGCTTTACGAACAGCTCGGCAGACAGATCTACGCGCTGGCGCTTACCATACTTAATAACCGCGCCGACGCCGAAGACGCCATGCAGGACACTTTTCTCAAAGTGGCGCGGCACGCAGCGAGCTTTGACGAAAAGGGCAACGCACGCGCGTGGGTCATGGCGATCGCCCGCAACGCCGCGTTGGATATCCAGGCCCAAAGGCTCAGAAACGTCCCCGTGGAAGAAAGCCAGGCGATCGTTGCGGAAGAGGGCGATTTCACCGCCGAATGCGAGCTGAAAGACCTGCTTTCGTCCCTGCCGGAGACAGAACGGCAGATAGTGACGCTCAAAACCGCCGAAGGTTTCAGGTACGCCGAAATAGGTGAAACTCTGGGGCTCACCGCCGAAGCCGTGCGCAAAAAATACAAGCGCGCGCTTCAAAAACTCAAATCCGAATACCGTTGATCTGAAAAAGGAGAAAAGCGTTATGGGTATCAAAAGAAAAATCAAAAATTCATACGAAGGGCTCAATGTCCCCGAAAAAGAACGCGTGCTTCCCGGCGCCGCGCTCGAAGCGCCGGCGGAGCCGCGCAGGAACCCCGTAAAGCGCGGCGGTTTCCGCCCGGCACTGGCGGCAATGCTCGTTATATGCGTGCTTGCAGCGGGCGTTATAGGCGCGTTCGCGCTCAGGCGCGGCGTTACGGATGGCGTCGTCGACGGCGTAAGCCGGACCGAAACGAGCGTTCCGTATAACGACGGCGTCATAGGCGGAAATACCGAAAACGGTACCGAACACGGTTCGAAAGACGACGTGATCGAGACCGTTCCGGGCGATCCTTCTTATTCCGACGGCACTATCGGCGGCCGCGAGCATTCCGGCACGGAATGGGCGGAAGAGTCGCCGACAGGCGTTTATGATCCGGAAATCGGCTACGTCGTTCCCTCGGGCACCGGCAAGACGTATTACCACACCGCCGACGGAAAAACTTATTACGAGACCGGTTACCCGGTCGACGGCGTCGACTGGGAAGAAATACCCGGTTTTGACGAACAGTTCCGCGCCGGCACGCTCACCGCGGGCGAATGGCGCGACGTGCGCAAGCTTGGCGAATGGATCAAAAAGTTTGCGGAAGAAGATAGTTGGATGCAGTATTCCGAACGCCGCGGACTTTTCGCCTATAACGTAATAGAAGTCTGCGTCAAAAACGGCGATTCTTCGGTTTACGGCGCCAAAGCCGAACTCGTTTCGCGCTCCGGCGACGTCATATTCGCCGCCGTGACGGATATCGACGGCAGAGCGTATCTCGTATATCCCGAAAAAGAAAAACAGTCCCTGGCGGCGGTCAGAGCCTGCGGCAAGACCTTCGAAGTCACCTCCGCCGACTGCGGCAAATGCGTGGAAATCGAAACCGATTCCGCGTCCGCCGAAATTAAAGAGCTCGACTTTATGCTCATGGTCGACACCACCGGCAGTATGGGCGACGAACTCGAATACCTCAAGATCGAACTCGCCAACGTAATAAGCCGCATAGCCGAAAACGGCCAGGCGCTTTCGATCCGCGTTTCGGTCAACTTCTACCGCGACGAAGGCGACGATTATATAGTCAAATATTTCGATTTCCGCTCCGATATCGAAGAATGCCTCAAACAGATCAAAGCGCAGCGTTCCGAAGGCGGCGGCGATTATCCCGAGGCGGTGCACACCGCGCTCGAAAACGCCGTCAACGGCCACGCCTGGCGCGAAAACGCCGTCAAGCTCTGCTTCCTCGTGCTCGACGCTCCTCCTCACACCGAAGACGAGATCCAGAGCATCAACTCCCAGATCGTCAAGACGCTCACCGACGCCGCCGCGAAGGGCGTGCGCATAATCCCCGTGGCGTCTTCGGGCATAGATAAAGAGACCGAAGTCCAGCTCCGCAGCTACGCGGTGATGACCGGCGGGACCTATATATTCCTCACCGATCATTCGGGCTACGGCAATTCGCATATCGAAGCTTCCGTGGGCGAATACGACGTGGAACCGCTCAACGAATGCATCATCCGCGTCTCGTGCGAATACTGCGGGCTCGGATACGCCGCTCCCGAAAAACCCGAGACCTCCGAAGAAAGCCCGCCCGTCGTCGACGGCCAGTGAACTCCGTAAACCGGATATAAGGCGAAACGCAAAAAACGGCCCGCTGCGGTAAGCCCCGCAGCGGGTCTGTTTCATTTTATTCGTTTGTTTATCCGGTGGCTCAGGCGTTTTTCGCCTTGCGTTTTTTGAGCGTAAGTATCACAAAGACCGCCGCGGCAGCACTCGCGGCCAAGGCGATTACCACCCATATTATCACGCTTGAACCGCTTTGCGATTCAAGCTTGAAATCGGGCGAATCGACATCGTATGCCGATAAATCGACGGTCTCCATATAGTTCCCGCCTCCCGGGGGAACGTCGGGTCCCATTTTGGAATACGCTTCTCCAACTATTGCAAAAAACCGCTCCGACGTGAACAGATAACGGCCGGTGTTCGATCTGTTGTAATAAACGTAATCTCCCTTGTCTGTTTGATAGTAAATCGCCGTGCCCTGGTGCATCGTGGGGTTGAAGAACAAAAACTTGTTTATTACCACTTTTGCGCCGGTGGTTTCTTTTACAAAATCGTCATCCTTCAAATACTTGAGCACCGGTATGACGCCCGTAAAAGAAGAGTCGTTGTCATACATCCTGACCAGCTCGCCGTCATAATAAGAATAGAAGCTCCAGTCGTTTTCAGCGGCGCCTTTTCTTTTTACGGCGTATATGATCTGAAGATACCTGCCGTTCAGCAGTACGTCCTCAACGGAAGGATATTTTCCGAAAGTCATTACCACGCCGCAGTTGTACGTTTTCAACACGGTGTCGCCGTCTTTGGCGTTCAGCTGCTGCAGGACCGTTTCGCCGACAGAGGCGGCGCTGTATTCGCCGAGCCGGTCCGCCCCGTTTTCGCTTTCCGCAAACGCCTCGACCGAACAGACGGCAAGAACGAGCAAAACGCATAATAACGTGATGAGTTTTTTCATATCAAGCGCTCCTTCTGTTTTTTTTGATGAATAATCTATTCTGCAATAACAGTATAACGTTCCCCCCCCGTTTGTCAATGGTTTTTGAGAAAAAAACCGCGCTCACGTATGTGAACGCGGTATTTTTAAATGATTCGCTTATTTTATCTCGGGCAGGCTCGCCGCGGCGACCGACTGACCTACGCGGCGCGAGGATTCGTCGGGGATATGGAGCGTGATCTGTTTTGCAAGCTCGGGGAATTCTTTATCCAGAACTTCCTGCGCCTTGCCCAGAAGCAGCACGCCGCCTTCGCCGCTGGTGACGCGGCCCATTATGAGCACGTGTTTTATATCGTAAAATTCGGCGTAAAGCGCTATTCCGTAGCCGAAATACACGCCTATGTTTTCGTAAATCTTCTTGGCGCGCTCGTCGCCTTCAGCCATCAGTTTCTGCACGACCTTGAGTTTTTCGGCGGGCGAAAGCGATTCGTCGATCTCGATCCCGGCGAGAGGAGCCAGTTTGATCACGCCGTCCTGCGAAAAATACTTGACTCCGCAGCCGTAGTCGCCGGACCATTCGTCGACAGCCGCGTTTTCGCAAAAGTCCACGGGCACGAACGCCAGCTCGTTGAGCCAGCCGGTGATGTTGCCGTTGGCGTCCACGTAGCCGCCGGCCTCGGAAGTGCCCATCGCCACGCCCAGTACTTCGTTGTCGTTGAGATCCATTGCGCCGGCGAGCGCGGTGACGTCGCCGTCGTTGGCGACTTCTATGGGTATCTCTCTGCCGGCTTCCTTGCTCAGCTGCTTTGCGACGTCGAGATACATATTCTTGACGTGCTTTTCAAAGTCCTCGTCCGATATCTTCAGGAACAGCGAACCTATCATTATGCGGTTGTCCACGTAAACGCCCGCCGAAGAAACGCCTATGGCGTCCACGCGCGGCATATGGCTCGCGGCGGTCTTCATGGCTTCGAGTATGCCGTTGTAGTGATACATCGGGTCGGAATTGATCTTGGGGAACCACACGACTTCTTCGGAATACACCGATTCGCCGTTGATGACCGCCGATACTTTGCGGTCGCTTCCGCCGGCGTCGAAGCCTATGCGGCAGCCGTCGAGATGTCTGCCCACGGGGGCGGCGGATTCGGCGGTGACGGGGGCGTGCTCGAGATCGGTCACCACGACTTCAAAAGGATGCTCGTAGCAGCGCGCCATAAATCCGTTGTCAAAATCGCGCAGGCCGCCTTTTTGGTAAGCCTCTTTTATTTTTTCGCCCACTGTCTTGCTGCCGGCGATGATTATCTTATAGCCGCCTCTGACCCACAGAAGCGCTTTGACTATGCGTTCAACAAAGCGGAAGTTCACTTCGTCCTTGCCTTCGCCGTCCTTGTAGATGCGTGTCTTGTAAGCCGAAATATAGCCCTTGTTGCGTTCGATGGCTATAACGAGATCCTGGCCTTTTCTGCCCTTGGTATTCTTGCGGAATTCGCGGACGACCAGCGCAAGGGGCTGGAACTGAGTGTCGAGTTCGGATAAAACTTTAAGCTTCATAGCGTACTGTGCCTCCTATGATGGTTTTTTGAACGTTGAATTCGGTGTCGGTGATCATGATATCGGCGTCCTTGCCGACTTCGAGCGAGCCCTTTCTGTTCCGAATGCCGAGCAGAGTGGCGGGGTTGAGCGAAGCGCAGCGCACGCACTGCCACAGCGGAGCGTCGCTGTTCTTGTAAACGTTCCACACGCCCTTGTTCAGCTTGAGCACGCTGCCGGCGATGGTGCCGTCTTCAAGCTTGCACAGGTTGCCGTAATAGAACACCTTCTGGCCGCCCAGCGTGTATTCGCCTTCGGGAAGTCCGCCGGCGGGCAGGCAATCGGTTATGAAGACCAGGCGGTTGCCCTTGAGCTTGAGTATCATCGGGAACAGGGCCTTGTCGACGTGGTAGGTATCGACTATGAGCTCGGTGTAAACGTCGCGGGTTAGCGCGGCGCCCACCACGCCGGGATTGCGGTGGCCAAGCGCCGACATGGCGTTGAACAGGTGCGTCGTCGAACGCACGCCCGCGTCTACCGAAGCGTACGCCGTGGCGTAATCCGCATTGGTGTGACCCATCGAAACGACAACGTTGGTCTTTTCGGTGATCTCGCGGATTGCGGCGAAATCTTCGTCCATTTCGGGGGCGAGAGTGATATATTTGATGACGTCGGAGTTATCTGTAACGAATTTCGCGTCGGGTTTCAAGATAAAGCGTTCTTCCTGAGCGCCCTTTTTCTTGGGGTTGATGAACGGACCTTCGGCGTGTACGCCGAGTATGGCGGAACCGTTCCAGGATTCGGATTCTTTTTTGACCGCGCGCACGGAATCGAGCGCGGCGTTGATGACTTTCATATCCACAGTCATGGTGGTGGGCAAAAAGCCCGTGACGCCGTTTTTAACGAGTCCGCCCGCTATGGTGCGCAGACCTTCGGGGTCGCCGTCGCAGACGTCTTTCCCGAGATAGCCGTGGATATGCACGTCGATAAGACCGGGGGCGACGTAACCGCCTTCGGCGTCGATGATATCGGCGCCCGCGGGAACCGACTGAGCGTCGGTCACGCCTTTGATGACGCCGTCTTCATATGCCAGCGCCATGCCCTGAACGATCCTGTCTTTGAGTATGATCTGACCGTTGACAATGTACTTCATATCAAACTTCCTCTCTTAAAATTGTACCTGTTTCAATTATACACGAAAATGTCAAAAAGTAAAGAGCTTTTCAAATTTTAATGCCGTTATGTGCGAATATTGCGCGCACGCGCAAAAAAGCGGCGCGCTCCGCCGTTTCGCGGTTGACAAGAGCCGTGAAAAAGTATATAATAAATATACATTTTGCAAAAGCGCGCCGCGCGGCGCGCAAAAAAAGATCCGGAGGCGCATTCTTTTATGAAAGCCGTTGAACTGCTCCAGTTTTTAAGATCTCTGTCCGCTCATCCCTGCGAACCCACCGTCGACACTTTCAAGGCGGGCGACCCCGAACGCACCGTCAAAAAGGCGGCGTTCTGTTTCATCGCCACTCCTCGGGTGATCCGCGACGCGCACGCGTGGGGCGCCGACGTACTTGTAACGCACGAGCCGACATACCACGACCATTTCGACAATTTCGCCTCCGATAAGGTGGAGATCGCCAAGCGCGAGCTTCTGGAAAGCACGGGGATGGCGGTGTTCCGCTACCACGACCACGCGCACGCCGCTCAACCCGACCTCATCCACGCCGGATTCCTCGATAAGCTCGGGATCGGCTGGCGCATGGACGAACGCCGTATGGCGGTCCTCGACGAGCCGCTCACGCCGTTTGAACTCGCCGAGCTCATAGAAAAAAACTGCGGCGTAAAGCACGTCCGCGTAACGGGTTCGCTTTCGTTCAGCACCGACAGGATCTGCCTTATGCTCGGCGCCTGCGGGGCGATAACCCACGAACCGATACAGCGCGGCGAAGTCCAGCTCGTCGTGTGCGGCGAGACATGTGAATGGAAGTGTCTGGAATACGTGCGCGACGCCGCCGAGCTGGGGTTCGAATGCGCCGTGATCACGCTGGGGCACGAAGGCAGCGAGCGCGACGGAATGTCTTATCTCGCGCGGCTCACGGGCGGCGAGACCGGCATAGAGACAAAGTATTTTGAAGCGGGAGAGGTGTATTCCTACACCGACGACGTAAAATGACGAACATTGCGATAATGGGACTCGGCGTGGTGGGCGGCGCGGTATACGACGCCCTTGAAAAAAACGCCGGCATCTACAAGCGCCTTTGCGGCGGTATAAAAGTAAAATACATTCTGGATAAGCGCGATTTTTCGGGCAGCGAATTCGCAAGCCGCGTGGTGAACGACATAAGCGTGATCTTAAAGGATAAAAGCGTAAAGGTCGTCGCCGAGACGATGGGCGGCGACAGACCGGCGTTCGATTTTTCTCTGGCGTGCATCAACGCGGGAAAATCGGTGGTCACTTCCAATAAACTGGTGGTCGAAAAACACGGCGCCGAACTCGAGCGTGCCGCGCGCAAAAACGGCGTCAGCTATCTGTACGAAGCGTCCGTGGGCGGCGGCATCCCCATAATCCGCACTCTGCGCGACACTCTCGCGGTGAACTCCGTGACCGAGATAAACGGCATACTCAACGGCACCACAAATTACATACTCGAAAAAATGGAGACCGAAGGCTCGTCGTATGAAACTGCGCTCAAAGAAGCCCAGGCGCTGGGCTACGCCGAACGCGACCCTTCGGCGGATATCGAAGGGCTCGACGCCGCGCGTAAGATCTGCATACTCGCGTCGTGCGCTTTCAGCGGCAAGTACCGTATGGAAGACTGCGCCGAGATCCGCGGCATAACGAACGTCACGGCGCAAAGCGTCGCCGAAGCCAAAGCAAAGGGATTGAAGATAAAACTCGTGGGCACGGCGAAACTCACCGATAACGGCGCGCTGCTTTGCGTGCGCCCATGCGCGGTAAGACAGGCCAACCTGCTGCATTCGGTCAGCGGCGTGTTCAACTGCATTTGCGTCAAAGGCGACCTGGTCGGCGAAACGGCGTATTACGGCCACGGCGCCGGCGGATCCGCCACGGCTTCGGCGGTGGTCAGCGATATCGTCGAAGCGGCGTCCGTGCGGCCGCTCCCGCGCCCTGCAAGCGCAAAAAAAGCGGTCTGCAAACAAAAGAAAGCCGCCGAAACGGTAACGCTCGGCGGCGAGGAATACGAACTTATCTGATTTTACATTTCGGTATTCGAATACACCTTGAACCCTTCGCCGTATATCTCGTTGGCGGAGGAAACTATGAGGAACGCGTGCGGGTCCTCCTCGTGGACTATCTGCTTTACCAGCGGGAAGGTGCGGTTCTTGGCGGCGCACATTATTATGCGCTTGTCCGCCCCGGTGAACGCCCCCTGCCCGTTGACGTACGAGGCGCCTATGTTCAGTTCTTCCAGCAGACGCGAAACTATTTGGTCAGGCTTGTTGGATATTATGAACGTAAGCCGCGCCGAATCGCTGCCGTAGAGTATGGTGTTGAAGACGTAAGACGATACCGCTACGGTAACGCCTGCGAGCAGCCCCATGTCTATATCGCGGTAAACCACGGCCGAGGCGGCGACTATGGACGAATCTATTATTATGAAGAGCACGCCGGATTTAAGATGACGGTATTTCTGGCGCAGGAACTTGACTACGATATCCGAACCGCCGGTCGTTCCGCCGCGGCGGAATATCATACCCATTCCGGCTCCCATAAGGGCGCCTCCCGCAAGAGCGGAAAGGATCATGTTCTGCGTGAGGACGAGCTGATAATGCGCGATTATATCTTCCATTCCCGATATGAGCAGCGAAGAAGTCACCGTCGCCCATATAGTCGAAACCAGAAAATCCCTGCCGAACCGTATGAGCCCCGCGATCATAAGCGGCACGTTCAGGAGCAGCACCAGTATACCGGTGTTTATCTGCGGGAAGAAGTGATTTATCATGACCGAAACGCCGGTGAGTCCGCCCGGAGCTATGCCGTGCGGGTTCAAAAAGAAGGCTACCCCGACGGCGTATATGATCGCGCCCACGAACATCATCGCAAGGCGTTTTGTAAGCTGTATTATATTGTTTTTCTTTATATCCGTCATATTTTTGCACTTGACCTTTCGCTTGATATTCTAACAAATATCATCCCCAAAGTCAACAAAAATAATTATACATTATTACACCTAACGGAGGAATAAAAATGAAAAGATCCGAAGCCAAGACCGAATACACCTGGGACCTTACGCCCCTTTACGCCGACGACGCCGCCTGGGAAGCGGAAGGCGCGAAAATAACCGAAACAGCCAACGGGCTCGCCTCGTTCAAAGGCAAGATCTCGGCGTGCGGCGCCGACCTGCTCGAATACCTGCGCCAAAGCGAAACGTTCAACAGCACGGTGGAACGCTATTACGTCTACGCCATGCTCAAGAGCGACGAAGACAAATCCAATTCCAAATACCAGGCGTTCACGGGCAAGGCGCGCACGCTGCTCAACGGCGTTTCCGCGCTGCTCGCGTTCGAGACCCCCGAGATCGTTTCGATCCCCGACGAAACGCTCGACAGATTCTATGCCGAAACTCCGGGGCTGGAATACTACCGCCGCCTGCTCGACCGTCAGCGCGCATATAAACCGCACACGCTTTCGGAGCCCGAAGAAAAACTGCTCGCCATGGCGGGCGATATCTCGGGCGTGCCCACGAACGTGGCTTCGGTGTTCCGCAACGCCGATCTGAAGTTCCCGGATATAACGGACGCCGAAGGCAACGTCCGCAAGGTAACGCAGGGCTCGTTTATCCCGCTTATGGAATCGCCCGACGTCGAAACGCGCCGGAAAGCGTTCCTTTCGGTCTATGAAACTTACGAAAAATACAAGGCCACCATGGCTGCGCTGTTCGACGGTCAGATCAAACAGCTTTCGTTCTATACCAAGGCGCGCGGGTTTGCCAACAACATGGAACGCGCGCTGTTCCGCACCGAAGTCCCCGTTTCGGTTTATAAAAACCTCGTCGCCACGGTCAACGAGCACATGGATTCCATGCACAAGTTCATGCGCCTGCGCAAAAAGATAATGGGCGTGGACGAGCTGCATATGTACGATATCTACACTCCGCTGATCCCCGAAGCCGATATAAAGATAACCTTCGAACACGCCAAGGAGCTTGCGCTCAAAGCGCTCGCGCCGCTGGGCGAAGAATATCTTTCGCACATAAAAGAAGGGTTCGAAAACCGCTGGATAGACGTTTACGAAAACGAAGGCAAGCGCGGCGGCGCTTATTCGTGCGGCACGCCGGTGCATCCGTACGTCCTGCTCAACCACAACGACACGCTCGATTCGGCGTTCACGCTCGTGCACGAGATGGGGCACGCAATACATTCGTATCTTTCCAACGCCAACCAGTCGCCCGCATACGCCGATTACGTCATCTTCGTGGCGGAAGTGGCTTCCACGTTCAACGAATCGCTGCTCATGCAGTATCTGCTGCGCACCACGACCGACAAAAAGCAAAAGGCGTACCTTATCAACCATTTCCTGGAACAGTTCCGCACCACGCTTTACCGGCAGACGATGTTCGCCGAATTCGAAATGCAGATGAACGAATACGTCGAAAACGGCGGCTCGCTCACCGCGGACGCGCTCTGCGACATGTACTACGCGCTCAACAAAAAGTATTACGGCGACGATATGGTCGTGGATAAAGAGATATCCATGGAATGGGCGCGCATACCGCATTTCTTTATGAACTACTATGTTTATCAGTACGCCACCGGCTTTTCGGCGGCGATGGCGCTTTCGGCGAAGGTGCTCAAGGAAGGCGAGCCCGCCGTGAAAAAATATCTTGAATTCCTTTCTTCCGGCTGCCGCAAGGATCCCATCTCGCTGCTGCGCGGCGCGGGCGTGGATATGGATTCGCCCGAACCCATAGCCGAAGCGCTCAAGGTGTTCGATTCGCTCATAGACGAACTGGAAACGCTTGTCGGTTAAGCAATTTTATAAAATATCGGGGGACGCACGCGTCCCCCGAAAAATTTTCTGTTTTTTTTGCAAAAGTTGAACCCAAACGGCAAAAACGGCTGTCTATATATATAGAGGGGCAAAAAGGAAAGCGCGCGTTCCTTTGTTCGCCCCCCGACGTCGACCTTTCGCGTCCGGCGCTTAGGTGCGCGGGGCAGATTAATTGCAAAAGGAGTGGATCCGATGCGGCGACTCAAAGACGGCGGCGGAGCGTTCGAGCTTTTTGTGAACGAATACGAAAAGCTCATGTTCAAAGCCGCCGACGAAATACTGCATAATTTTCACGATTCCGAAGAAGCCGTGTACGAAGCTCTTGCGGCGATCGCGCGGGATTTTAACGTGGTGGACCGGCTTGAGCCCGCACAGCGCGCGGCATACGCCTGGCGCGCCGCCCGCAGCCGGGCTTACGGGATTTATGAAAAGCGGCAAAAACGGCTCGCCGCCGAAACGCCGCTGGAGGAAGCGGGCGATATAGGGGAATGCGACGCCGAGATAGAGCGTCTGGCGGAAGACAGCCGGCTGAGCGCCGACGATATCTTTGCGCAAATGCAAAAAATCCCTCCGCTGTACCGCGACGCGCTCATACTGCATTACGCCGACGGAAAAGACGTCAAAACAGTCGCCCGCGAGCTGGGGCTCAAACGCGAGACAGCCAAGACGCGCCTCGCCCGCGGAAAGAAAATACTTATAAAATTATTGAAAGAGGAGCCGGGTGTTCAATTATGAAAAACGAAAAACTCATTCAAGCCGCGCGCAAATCGCGCGAAATTCAATACGAAGCTCCGTACCTTGCAAACGGCGCGGCGCATTCCGAAGATTATTCCCGCCGTGTGGAACGGCTTATCAATAAGACCGATAAAAGCCGCCTGAGCTTTTTGTACGGCTCCGGCGCGGCGCGAGTCGCGGCGGCGGCACTGGCGCTGGTGATAGTTGCCGCGGCGGTATTCGCCGTTCCGGCGGTGCGCAGATCTTTCGGCGCAAAAGTTGAAGATAACGTCTTGTACCGTTCCGAAAACGGCGACTTTGTCGTGCGCGTCGTGGAGCCGCTGGACGTGCCGAAATCGCAGGAATCAATATGGGCTCCTATAACAGAGGAAAAACTGAAAAATCAAGCGGAGGTGTTTATAGGTACCATAGAAAAAGTCGAGGAGGTAGAAGTATCATATGTTTATGACGGCGTGCCTTGCACTAATTATTATTCGTTGCTTACTGTCCGGGCGAACGATATAATAAAAGGATCCGGTTCGATCAGCGAAGGAACAATAACGAAAACGCTGTTTCCTTTGTCAACACGCTGGATAAACGAAGATGGTATTTATCCGCAGGAAGGCAAAGAATATGCGTTCTTCCTTCAGAAAACCATAGACGGCATTGATATTTTGGATTTGACTCCTGTTGCGGATTATTACTATCAGATTGCAGCGTACGTTTTTATTCCTCTTGACGAAGAACAGCACAAAAATATTTTAACGCTGATAGGCGCCGAAGAAGGAATCTGCGGCGAAGAATTCATTGAAGCGCTGAAGAATTACTATAAATAAAACACACAAGCAATTAAGGAAAGGTAATATTCTTTTCACGACCTCCTATGAACGGATCTCCCCCGTGTACCGGCTTTGATCCCGGCGCACGGGGGAGCTTTTTGCATATGTAACGATTTGTACCTTTACAAAACTCTGCGGATATGGTTAAATATATTACAGACAAACTTGCAAAGGAGTTGATCTGATGAACAACGGGCCCGCACTCGCACGGCTGCGCGCTTCTGCCGGGATGTCGCAGGAACAGCTTGCACAGCGTCTCCACGTCTCGCGCGAGACGGTGTCTAAATGGGAAACGAACGCCAGGCGTTACGACAGGCGCACCGCGGGCGAGATAGCGGCGCTGCTCGGCGCGGATATAGGTGAGCTCTACGAAGAAAACGAAGAGATCCTTTACGAGCTTTCGGGGTGCGTACCGCGAACGTGCGCGTTAAGGGACGAGGAGCTGTACGCTGCGCTGAACGTTTTTCTGCGTACGCTCAAGGAAAAAGATCGCGGCATATTCGTGCGCCGATATTATTTTTCCGAAAGCGCCGGTGAGATCGGCGCGATCTACGGCATTACCGAAGGCGCTGTCCGCACCGCGTTGACGCGGATGAGGAAAAAGTACAGAAAATATCTGGAGGGCAAATAATGAACAGCAAGGAATTATACGATTCTTTTGCGCACGTGGATGAAGAACTGCTGTGCGAAACCGAATCCGCCTCCCGTTCCGTATTCAATAAAAAACGCATTGTTTTGATTTTTGGCATTATAATTATCATCTCGCTGATTTCTGTTATTTATTTTATAAATGCGCAAAAAATATATAAACGCGTCTCTTTCGGGGATCAAACGCTCGGGGACGGTCAAGATTGGAGCGATATAGTTTCTCGTTCAACAAAAATCGAAATGAACAATACAGATACGTTCGATACTGCGTTCCCTGTATATAAGATAACTCCGCATGTATTCAACGCGGAAGACGTAAAGCGTTTGGCGGAATGTTTTGGAGTGACCGGCGTCGAGCCTGTGACTAACGTGAAAGACTCGATAGGTATTCACATCAGCCGCGGCAGAAAACAAATCGACGTATATTGTACGCTGGGCGAGATCGGATTACCCACATTGGTTTATATGTATAATAATGATAATCATTATGAAAGCCGGGAAATGACGCAAACCGTGGAAGAGCTTGAGTCTGCCGCCCGGGAGATATTCAGTAAATTGCAGTTCATTGACGGGGAATACGAATATGTGGGGATCACCTCAACGCAAACCGTTTCAAAACCAAACGGCCCGGAAATACAGGGCCGGCGACTTTCGTTCTGCCGCTTGATAAACGGTACGCGCGTAGTAGGCAACGGCGGTATTGACATGTATTTTAACATCGACGGTCTTGAACAACTTAGAATAACCGCTTTCGATTATGAACAGATAGACACTTTGGATATGATACCGTTGAATACCGCTCTGAAAAATGTCAAGGACCCGGACGGATATTCTATCGATTGGAAAGGATCGCCTGATTATACCGGAAAGGCGGATAGTATTGTCATAAACCAAGTCAAGCTGCTGTATGTGAATCAATACAGCGAAGGATGTACTGTCCTCCAGCCGGTGTATAATTTCATCGGAGAAGCAGTAAACGAAAGCGGCGAGATACATATCAACGCAAGAATAATCGCCATACCTGAGAAATACACATACGACTGACGCTCATTTCTTGTTGAATGCTTAAAAAGCATTCACAATTAACGTTCACCCCCGCATGCGGAAAATCATTCCGTATGCGGGGGCGTTTTGGTTATCGACGTTATTTCTTGTCTTTCATTTTTTCTTTCATGCGCAGGGAATTGTCGAGTATGCGTTTTCTTATGCGCATGCTCTTGGGCGTTATCTCTATAAGCTCGTCGTCGGCGATGAATTCCAGCGCCTCTTCCAGCGAAAACCTTGTTACCGGGGTAAGCCGCAGCGCCTCGTCGGCGCCGGTGGAGCGGACGGCGGTGAGGTGTTTCTTTTTGCACACGTTCACCACTATATCGTCGCCCTTGGTGGAAATGCCCACCACCTGCCCGCCGTAAACGCGCTCGGCGGGTACGACGAACATGGGGCCGCGGTCCTGGGAATTGAATATGCCGTAGCTGGTGCATTCGCCCTCTTCGTACGCTATGAGCGAGCCGGTGAAGCGGCGCGCTATCTCGCCCTTTACGGGCTGATATTCTTCGAATACAGACGAGAAGATGCCTTCGCCCTTGGTGTCGGAAAGGAATTCGGTCTTGTACCCGAAAAGCCCGCGCGTGGGTATGAAGAATTCAAGGTGCATCCTGTCGCCCTTGGGCTGCATGACCTCGAGCGTGCCCTTGCGGTAACCCATTTTTTCCATGACCGTGGAAACGCAGTTCGACGGCACGTCGAACACGGCGCGCTCAACGGGTTCACATTTCACGCCGTCTATTTCGCGGTAGATTATGCGCGGCGTGGAAACGCAGAACTCGTACCCTTCGCGGCGCATGTTTTCCATAAGAATGGAAAGGTGCATCTCGCCTCTGCCGCAGACGTTGTAGCTGTCGGAAGAATCGGTCTCGTAGACCTTGAGCGACATATCCTTCATGGCTTCCTTGAACAGATAGTCGCGTATATGGCGGGTGGTGACGTACTTGCCCTCCTGCCCCGCGAACGGCGAATTGTTTACCGAAAAAGTCATTTCCATGGTGGGCTCGCCTATCTTTACGAACGGCAGCGGTTCGGGGAAATCTTTATCGGTAATGGTGTTGCCTATATTTATGTCGTCAAGGCCGGAAAGGCACACTATGTCGCCTATTTTCGCCTCTTCCACCGGAGTCCTGCCAAGTCCGTCTATCTGGAACAGGGAAGTGATGCGCGATCTTCTGTTTACGCTCTTGTCGTGCCAGTCGCACACGGAAATTTCCTGCTTGAGCCGGAACGTGCCGCGCTCTATGCGGCCTATGGCGATCTTGCCGACGTAATCATTGTAGTCCACCGACGAAACGAGCATCTGCGCGGGCGCGGTCTCGTCGCCTTCGGGCGGAGCGATGTGTTCGAGTATGGTGTCGAACAGCGGGGCCAGATCGGTGCCGGGATCCTCGGGCGTGAGCGAGGCGGTGCCGCCTCTGCCGCAGCAGAATATAACGGGCGAATCGAGCTGATCGTTGGAAGCGTCGAGCTCCATCAAAAGCTCAAGCACTTCGTCCGGCACTTCGTAAACGCGCGCGTCGGGGCGGTCGATCTTGTTTATCACCACAATAATGCGGTGGTTGAGTTCTATGGCTTTTTTAAGCACAAAGCGCGTCTGGGGCATGGGGCCTTCCGCGGCGTCCACCAGCAGCAGCACGCCGTTGACCATTTTGAGTATGCGCTCCACTTCGCCGCCGAAATCGGCGTGGCCCGGCGTATCGACTATGTTTATCTTTACGCCCTTGTAAAAGGTGGAAGTGTTCTTGGCGAGTATGGTTATGCCGCGTTCGCGCTCAAGCGCGTTGGAATCCATCACGCGTTCCTCTACCTGCTGGTTTTCGCGGAACAGACCGCCGTACTTGAGCATCTGGTCGACGAGCGTGGTCTTGCCGTGGTCGACGTGCGCTATTATGGCTATGTTTCTCAAATCGTTTCTTATCATAAAAAATCTCCTCACAAAATATGAATTTTACCATACTTTGCGCCTTTTTTCAACACTTTTCTTCACTCTTTTGCGCTTTTTTTGCACAAAAATAACGCGCTGCGCGTGGCACGGCGGCGCTATTTCGCATAAAATCGGTAACGGAGAGTGATACGATGGCAAACGATATGAATATGGGAACGTTCTTTTTACACGTCGACCGCAAAAACGGTAACACTCCGGTCTGCGGCGCCTCGGTGCAGACCGCGCACGCGGGCAGGGCGGTCTCGGGCGCGTATACCGATATCCGCGGCGACGCGCGCCTTGCGCTGCCCGCGCATTCTTACGCCGCTTCGCGCCGGCCGGACAGCGCCGAAGCGCCCTACACGACTTACGACGTCCGCGTTTCAATGCCCGGGTACGTACCTTTGATAATCCGCGGCGTGCAGATCTTCCCCGGCGTGACCACGGTGCAGAAATGCACTCTTACGCGCACTTGCGACGACCCCAAAAACCGCGTCCGCGTTATCGATATCCCGCCGCACGCCCTCTACGGCGCCCGCGATAAAAACGCCGCCGGGCCTGCTTTGCAGACGGCGATATATCCTTCCGCGCGCGAAGTGCTCATTCCGCAGAACATAACGGTCCATCTCGGCGCGCCGGATTCAAACGCGCCCGACGTGACCGTCCCCTACACCGAATACCTCAAAAGCGTGGCGGCGAGCGAGATCTACCCCACGTGGCCCGAATCGGCGCTGCGCGCCAACCTGCTTGCTCAGAACACGCTGGCGCTCAACCGCATATATACCGAATGGTACCGTTCGCAGGGGTACGGATTCGATATAACCAGTTCGCCCGCCTACGATCAGGCGTATATCCACAACCGCTCGACTTTCGAAGTCACCGACGATCTGGTGGACGAAACGTTCACCGAATATATCGCGCGGCCCACGAGTCTGGCGCCGGTGTTTTCGCGCTACTGCGACGGATACATTTCCCAGTGCGAAGGTCTTTCGCAATGGGGCTCGGTCGATCTCGCCGAACAGTATTACACGCCGCTCGATATTTTGCGCTATTATTACGGCGACGACGTTTTCACCAAGGAGGCGCGCGTGGTGGAAGCCATACCCGGATCTTTCCCCGGCGTGCTGCAGACGGGCAGCGAATCCGAATCGGTGGCGCGGCTCCAGTACCGCCTCAACCGCATAGCTATAGATTATCCCGCTATACCGTTCATAGAAAAAGCCGACGGCGTCTACGACGCGCAGACCGCGCTCGCGGTAAAGGAATTCCAGCGCATTTTCGGCCTGCCGGAGACCGGAAGGACCGACGAAGAAACGTGGTATCGCGTCGTATATATCTACACCGCCGTAAAAAAGCTCGCCGAGACCGAAAGCGAAAACTTCACGGTGGTCAACG
This sequence comes from Clostridia bacterium, assembly GCA_017429165.1. GTDB lineage: Bacteria > Bacillota > Clostridia > Oscillospirales > CAG-382 > UBA1206. Next base: position 116,837 of record JAFRPL010000014.1, on the reverse strand, counting down.
AGGGCTTTCCGGGCAGGGAACTGGATATAGGCATGCGCGGATTGGACGTTTTGCGCATGGAAATATATCTGCGGCAGATAAGCGGATATTTCGGCGCCGACACCATACCTCCCGTCACCGTTAACGGCGTTTACGACGAAGATACGCGGCGCGCCGTCAGCGCGTTCCAGCGGTTTTACGGCGTCGACGTCAGCGGAAAGGTGGATGAATCCACCTGGAACGCCGTGGTATCGGTCTATTACGACATAGCGGAAGAACTGCCGCCTTCGCTTCCGCCGTATCCCGGCAGGCCGCTCAAAGCGGGCAGCACGGGCGAAGACGTGAAATATATACAGAACGCGCTCAACGAGATCCGCCGGGGAGTAAAAGAAATACCGCCGCTGAATATCGACGGTATGTACGGCCCGAAGACCGAAAACGCGGTCAAGGCGTTCCAGAAGTATTACGGATTGGTCCCGGACGGGATCGTGGGGCCGCTCACTTGGGCGCGTCTCGGCGCGGAATACTCCGGCGCCGGCGGCCGGGAAGACGCGGGCTGATCAGATATCGCCGTCACCTTCGCCGCGCTTGCTGTTTTCGATCTCTTCGAGCATGGCGTTCACGAATATGGAATTCGGCTCGAATTCCACGGCTATGTTCCTGCCGTTGAATTCACAGACGTAAACGTACGAAGCGGGGCATCTTATATTCTGATTGAAATTGAACCGCGTATTTATATAAGGCAGCTCGCGTTTTTTCTGCTTGGATTCGAATTCGTTCTTCGGCAGCAGCGTCACGGCGGTCGAAAGGTCCAGCGAACACGCCGCCGTGCGTTTGCGGCCCACGTTCTTGTATACGGTGAAAGTTCCGTCGCAGATCTCGTAATCCATCTCGGTCATCGAAAAGCGGTAGGCGACGTAAACGCCGGCGACCGTCACCGCGAGAAGCAGAAGTTCGATAAGCCATTTGTAGCTTTCTATTATGCACGCCGCCGCAGCGACCGCAATGAACGCCGTCGCGCAGCAGACGATAATGATCACCGCCTGACGCGGATTCCGTTCCGGCTTGCATCTGATCATTTTTGCTCCCTCCCAGATATAAAACTGACAAACAACGAATATATTATCACCGAAAGGATGGTATCTTATGCCTTTGAACGACAAAGATCTCGAGCGCATACTCGCCATGGACGACGCGTCTTTCGCGTCGCTCGTCGCCGAGATCGCGCGCGCCGCCGGGGGCGACGAAAAACGCGTGCGCGAACTTTCGGCCGACGCTCCCGAATTCAAAAAGGCGCTCGCGGGGATGAGCGTTTCCAAAGCCGAATCGCTGCTCAGACGCGCAGGCCGCGGCAAGAGCGAAGCCATAATGGACGCGCTGCGCAAAAACGGATATGGAAAGTGATTTCGGCGCAAAACTCCGGCAGATATTAAGCGACGCCGAGGCAATGGAAAAGATAAGCGCAATGGCTTCGGCTCTGCAGAGCAAAGAGCAGTCTCCCGCTCCGGCACCGGCTGCGCCGTCCGTCCCCGCCGCACAGCCCCCGCGCGACGACCGCGCCGCGTTCCTTGCGGCGCTCAAGCCGCTGCTGCGCGAAGAAAAGCGGCATAAAATAGACGCTTTGCAAAACGCGCTCGTTTTTGCCGAAATTCTCGGCAGCTATAAAAAACACAAAACGGAGTGATACGATGTATACGCGCAGTTTCGGCGACCCCTCGCCCGAAACGCCCGCTGGCGCTTTCGGGCCCACCGTCGTTTCCGACGGTCAGCTTTACAATATGCAAAACCAGCCGCCGCCTCCTCCGCCGCCGGCGCCCGAAGCACCTCCGCCCGGCGCGGGACTCATAAACAGGTTCCGCGGCGCTCTGGGGCGTCTCGAAACGGACGACCTTATACTTGCGGCGATAGGTGTGCTGATCCTGATCGACGGCAGCGAAAGCAACGATATACTGGTCCTGTTTATACTTGCGTTACTGTTCTTCTGAACCTTCCGCCGCGCGTTTGGAACGCGAAGACAGGAACTTTATGAATTCGTTCACCGTGTTCTTGTCCTTTTGCGAAAGCGCGCGGTAATCGGCGTAAAAGGCGTCCTGCTTCGTGCTTTCTCGCACAATGAACGAGGCGTCGTCGCGCACCATTCCGGCGGCGAACATAAAATCTTCAAGATCCACGTCGTCAAAAGCGTGGTCGGCAAGCTTGCGTATGAGCTTGGGGCGGGGAGGGTTTTCCTGCTCGCCCTGAACGAGCTTGCGCATCTGGACGTAACTTATATCGCAGTCTGCGGCGAACTGGCGCCACGAACGCGGACCTTTGGCTTTTTCCAAAAGCATTGAAAATATCTTCTTAGAAAACATACGACCTCTTATTCACTTTCCGTAACGGAGTCGAGCACCGTTTTTTCGAACCGTTTATCCGTATCGTTAAGAGCGCAGTAGTAAAACACGCAGCCGCGCGCCGCTGCGTACGCGCTGTCTATGAGCGAAGTGTCCACGGAAGGGTAGTTTTTGGCGTTGCGTTTGAGCGCGGCTATGCGGTTTTCCACATATTTCTGCATATCGGCAGCGTCTGTTTCGGCAGCAAAAACGAACACGCCGAACTCGGGTCCGTACGGCTCGTCCGAAAAGAACGCGCAGTATCTGACCATCGTTTCGGGGTCGGGATAATCCGAAACCAGGTCGCCGTATTTGCCGGCGAGTATGTCGTCGTCGAAAAGATACGCGTTTTCAAACGGTTCCGAACAGTATTTTTCGCCCGCGCCCGCGTTGAATTCATTTATAAGCGTATCCAAAAGCGCCGCCGTATCTATTTGATCCGGCTGTTTTATTTTGCCCGCGCTTTCGTTTCCGCCGCACGCGGCGAAGCAGAATACGGCGAGCGCGCAAAGCAGTATCAAAAGAGTCCTTTTCATTTTTTGCCCTCTTTCGCCGATTTGTCGAAATACAGCAGCGCCGCGCCTATGACCGTGGCGTATTCGCTGTTTTTGGGTATGATGAAATCCATTCCGAACATCACGCCCATACCGCTGTAAAGGCGCGGCGCCTGCTCGAGCGTGGAAAGGTTGCCCGTAAGCACTATGCTGGTTATCTTTTTGGCGCGCGCCGCGAAGACAGCCATCATACCTATTGTCTCGCATATCATATTGATTATACCCAGCGCGTAGTCGCCGTTGGTGGCGATCTCCGAAACTTTGCCGAAGTTGGAAGCCGTCGCCTGCGCCGAAAGGGTGGGTATGATGTTTTTGGACGTTATGTCGTGGATCTTCAAATCTATGTTTTCAAGGTCGCCGTTCTGCGCGAGCTCGGATATCTGACCCGGATCCTGCATATGCAGCAGCGCCTTGGAAAGGCCTATCATGGTGCCGCCGCCCACGCCGGTGCCGCCCAGATATTCGGCGCGTTTCTGCTTTGCGTATACCAGCGCCGTGCCGGTGCCCATGCTTACGATTATGGCTTCCTCCAGCGCCGAAAGATACAGCCCGCCGCGGCCTATCGCCGCGAACTCGTCCACGTGGACGGTCGGTATGCCGTAAATATTGCCGGTGATGTAGGTCGAGCCGACCCCGGTTATCATTACGCGTTCGACCAACGGTATGTCTATTCCGCGTTCGCTGGTAAATTTTCCGAAAGCTCCGTATACCGAAGCTACCGGATCCGTGGCTTTTACGAGCATGGGTTCAAGCAGTTCGCCGTCACGGAACCCTACTATTTTCGTGGTGCTTCCGCCTACGTCTATGCCTATTATTATGGCCATTGCGCACCCTCCTTGCAGTGATGCTTGTTATGCGCTTATATTTTATATCTTTTTTGACTCTTTGTCAATAGTTATGCTCTTGACTTTTGCCTCGGTTTGTTGTATCATTTTCAGGTGGAAGGAGCATGTATATGAAATATTATCTCGGCCTCGACATAGGCGGCACAAACATAAAATCGGGCGTGCTTTCGGCGACGCACAAACTCGTTTACAAAAATTCGTTCCGCACCCGTTCCGCCGACGGCGAACAGGCGATAATCGACGATATCATATCGGAATGCGCGCGCATTTTCGGTATGTATAAAATAGAATGCATAGGCGTGGGATGTCCCGGCGACAAAGACGACGCCAACGTGAGCATCGTCACGGCGGGGAACCTGCCGTTTTACAACCTGCCCATTGTCGATATTCTGCAAAAGCGCTTCGGCGTGGAGGTGTATCTCGAAAACGACGGCAGCTGCGCGTTGATCGCCGACTGGCACGCCGGCGCGGGCAAGGGATGCACCGATATGGTCGAGATCACCGTCGGCACCGGCATCGGCGGCGGCTGCGTGGTCAACGGCGACCTTATGCGCGGCGTGACCAACGACGCGGGCGAGCTGGGGCATTTCGTAATAGATCCGCGCGGCGAAAAATGCCCGTGCGGGCAAAAGGGCTGTTTTGAAAGATTCGCTTCCGCCACCGCGCTCATCAAAATGACGCGCAAAGCGGCGGAATCCGACCCCGGTTCCGTACTTGCGCGGGAATGCGCAAACGGCGTGGACGGCCGCACCGTCTTCAACGCGTACGCAAAAGGATGCCCCGTGGCGAAACGCGTGCTGAGGCGGTTCGCAAAGAACCTCGCGACCGGCATAAACGGGCTGGATTTCATCTTTGCGCCGCAGTACATATCGCTTGCGGGCGGCATAATGAATCAGGGCGACGTTGTGCTCAAATTCCTGCGCCCGTACCTGCTGCATCCGCAGAAAGTGGGCGTCACCACGCTTCACGGCGACGCGGGCGTCATAGGCGCCGCGCTTTTGTGGAAGTTCAAAAAATACTATCTTTCGTTGAGATGAACGCAAAAAAACGCGGAGCTTCGCGCTCCGCGTTTTTTGTTTTACTCCTGGGAATCGAGCATATTTTCTATGAAAATGCCATACCCGCGCGCAGGATCGCTTATCATAACGTGCGTGACGGCGCCGCAGATGCGGCCGTTCTGTATGACCGGCGAACCCGACATCCCCTGGACGATACCGCCGGTCTTTTCGAGCAGCGCTTTGTCGGTCACTTCCAGAAGAAAATTCTTGGTGCAGCCGCTGTTTTCGTAAATACGCACTATACGTATCTCGTAAAGCCGCGGCGCTACGCCTTCAACCGTGGTGAGTATCTGCGCTTTGCCGGTCTTCATCTCGCCGGAATAGCATATCTCCATAGGGGAAAAAGCAAACGCTCCGGTATCGTCAAGCACGCCGAAAACGCCGCATTCGGTGTTTTTGTCCAGCGCGCCCAGAGTTTTGAGCGAAAACTTACCTGTCAGCTCGCCCGGCTCGCTGCGCCTGCCTTTGATCACTCCGGTCACGGTTACTTCGCAGACCACTCCTTTCAGCATCGGCAGCGGATTGCCGGTGTCGGGATCGCAGATCCCATGCCCCAGACCTCCGAACCGCCCGCTGGAAGGGTCCACGTACGTCACGGTGCCTATGCCCGCGGTGGAATCGCGCACCCACAGTCCGGAACGGTAAAGGTTATCCGAAACCGAACGTTTCGGCTTCACCGTCACCGTAAACTGTTCCTCGCCGCGCAGCACGGTCAGGACCGTGTCGGCGCCCTTGCTCGCGTTGACCGCTTCGGCGAGCTCCTCGGTGGTGTTGACCTGCATCCCGTTTACTGCGGTTATGACGTCTCCGGTCCGTATCCCCGCGTCTTTGGCGGGCGACGCAACGCCGTCGTAGCTTTCGATATCGGTGACCCCGACGACTATCACTCCGCGCGTAAAGAATTTGACGCCGAACGGAGTTCCGCCGGGCAGCAGCACGGGACGCGCCGCGGGCGCGGCCAGAGGATTGAGCGAACCGTAAGGCGTGAAAGCGCATACGGCGAACAGAATGGCGCAAAGCAGAAAAAATGCCCAAACTCGCTTTTTGAATTCCATTTTCCATTCCTGCCTTCGTGCCGCGCTTATTTGCACGGCCGCATTTATTCTGCGCAGAAGGCGGGCTTTTATGTGGGTGCGCCGCGTGATGAATTATCTGTGTTTTATTCCATTATTTTTATGCTTTTTTTGCGCGCCGGCGTTTTTCGGCGCTCCGGAACGTACGGCGGGCGGCACGAGCTTGTCTTCGCCGAAGCCGATAAGGTCGGCTCTGCCGTGTTCGGCGAGCACGCGCCTTATAAGCGCGTGGTTTTCTTTTTTATAAAACTGCAAAAGCGCCCTTTGCGCCTGCTTGGAAGCGTAGTCGCGCGCGACGTATACGTTTTTTCCGGTGAAAGGATCGATCCCCGTGTGGTACATACAGGTGGAAGCGGTGCCGGGAGTCGGGTAAAAATCCTGCACCTGTTCGGGATTGAGCTTGTTTTTCTTCAAATAAAGCGCAAGCTCTATCGCGTCGTCGAGCGTCGAGCCGGGATGCGACGACATGAGATAAGGGACTATATATTGTTCTTTGCCGCACGCGCGCGAATATTCAAAGAACTTTTTTACAAATTTTTCATACATGCCGGCGCCCGGCTTGCCCATCTGATAAAGCACTCCGTCGCATATATGCTCGGGCGCGACCTTGAGCTGACCGCTGACGTTGTGCGACACGAGATGTCTTAAAAATTTGTCGTTTTTGCCGCACAGGATATAGTCGTAGCGTATGCCGGAACGGACGAACACCTTCTTGACTCCGGGAACGGCCTCGACCTGTTCGAGCAGCTCCAGATATTCGCTGTGGTCGGCGTTTATGTTTGGGCACGGGGCGGGGAAAAGGCACTGGCGGTTTTTGCACACGCCCTGCGTCTTCTGCTTTTCGCACGATGCGTGGCGGAAATTGGCGGTAGGGCCGCCCACGTCGTGGATATATCCCTTGAAATCGGGCATGGACGCTATGAGCTTTGCCTCTTCGACCACCGAAGCGATGCTCCTTGACGTGACCGTGCGCCCCTGGAGAAACGTTATGGAGCAGAAATTGCAGCCGCCGAAACATCCGCGGCAATGAGTGATGGAAAACTTCACTTCCTCAATTGCGGGCACGCCGCCCGCGGCGTCGTAACAGGGATGCCACGCGCGCATATACGGAAGGGAATACACAAAATCGAGCTGATTGCGCGTGAGCGGCGGCATAGGGGGATTCTGTACGCAGTACCGCGAGCCGTATTTTTCCACAAGCGCCTTGCCGTAGACGCTGTCCTGGTTTTCGTGCTGCAGCTTGAAAGCGCGCGCGAACGCCGCTTTGTCGGTCTTCAGGATATCGTAATCGCCTATGTCTTCGGCATCGAAGTGCACGTTTTCAAGGTCGTCTGTCATAAAACAGGTGCCGCGCACGTCGCATATCTTTTTAACAGGAACTCCTTTGTCCAGAAGGAACGCTATGCGCCTGAGCGACGATTCGCCCATGCCGTAGGAAATGAGATCCGCGCGGGAATCTATTAGTATGGATCTGCGCACCGAGTCGGTCCAGTAATCGTAGTGCGCGAACCTGCGCGTGCTGGCTTCCACGCCGCCTATGATCAGCGGCACGTCGCCGTACGCTTCGCGCACACGGTTGCAGTAAACTATCACAGCGCGGTCGGGGCGCAGGCCCGCTTTTCCGCCGGGCGAATAATAATCCGAAGAGCGCGGCTTTTTGGCGGCGGTGTAATGCGCCACCATGCTGTCAACGTTGCCGCTGTTTACAAGAAAAGCCAGCCGCGGTCTGCCGAAACGCGTAAAATCGCGCGTGTCGCGCCAGTCCGGCTGCGGTATGACGCACACGCTGTAGCCTTCGGCTTCCAGCACGCGTGAAACGACCGCGGTCCCGAACGAGGGATGGTCCACGTACGCGTCGCCGGTCACTATTACAAAATCGGGCGTTTCCCAGCCGCGGTCTGCCGCCTCGGCTTTGGTCACGGGAAAAAAGCTCATATAAATCACCGCCTATATTCTAACACACGCGCGTTTTCATGTCAATGCGCAAAAATGCAAAAAAGTCCGCAGGCGTTTTGCCTGCGGACCTTGGAAAGCTCAAACTTTATTATTTGCTCTTCTTTATAACGACTGCGCCGCCGAGAGCGAGCACGGAAACGACTGCGAGAGCGATGATGCCTGCGTCGCCGGTGGTCGGGGTGGCGGGTTTGGATTCTTCAGCGGGTTTGGATTCTTCGGCGGGGGTGGATTCCTCCGCGGGTTTGGATTCTTCAGCGGGGGTGGACTCCTCGGCAGGAGTGGATTCCTCGGCGGGAGTGGATTCCTCGGCGGAGGTGGATTCTTCTTCGGAAATCTCGATGACGTTATCATCAGGAGGTACGCGGCCGAATTCGTCCTCGTCGTAATCGTCAGCAAGATCGTAGTAATAAATGGTGAACACGCTGCCGACGGAACCTTCTATACGGTATTCGTTGTCGGTGAACTGGATGCAGCCGTCTTCGGGGACGTAGCCTCTGTCGGCTCTGTCAAGCAGGTATTTGGAAATATCCCAAACGCCGTAGTTGTCGGTGGCTGCGCCGCCGAGCACGAAATAAGTGGGAGCGTTCTGCATACCGGAAAGATAGAGGTCGGCGTTGTCCTTGTCGCCGCGGACATAATGGCCGTGGATCTCTACGTTGGTTATGCCGTCGCCGAGATCGAAGTAATATCTTATGTACTTCTGTTCGTCTCTGATGTTGGCTTTGAGTTCTTCGTAGGTGCCTTCGGCGTCTTTGAAGATGATCTTGACGGTAGCTACCGCGCTGGTAAGAGTGACTCTTGCGGTGCCGTTTGCGTCGGTCTCGATGGTTGCGCCGTCAACTTCGACTTTTGCGTTGGTCGCGTCGACTTCAACGGGTCTGAGGTCGCATTCGGGGGCTGCTTCCGCGCTGACGAATACGGTCAGCAGAGAAAGAACCATAACGAGTGCGAGGAAAAGTGCGATTCTTTTCATGGTAAAGTCCTTTCGTTTTTATATTTGATATTGACACGCGATAGAATATCACGTTGTGATTATAACACAAGATTTACGCTCTGTCAACAGATTTTTAATATTTTCCGCTTCTTGGCAAAATAATGGATCCGCTGTGCGCAAAAGTGTTGATTATTACAAAAAAAGCCGCTATAATATGAGCGTAAAGAAAGGGGATACCGTTTATGGAACTTGAAAAAATAAGAGAACGCTTTTCAAAAGACCTTTTCGCTGTCGAAGCGGCAGGGATCGTCATAACAAAGGCCGAAGACTGCTTTGCGGAATGCCGCATGACGCTTGACCGAAGGCACCAGAACGCCATGGGCGGCACTATGGGCGGCGTGGTGTTCACGCTGTGCGATTTCGCCTACGCGGTGGCGTCCAACGGGCTGGATAAGCCATACACAATGTCGCTTTCTTCAAGCATTTCGTTCCTCGCGCAGCCAAAGGGAAAAGAACTTATCGCCCGCGCTGAATGCATAAAAGACGGCGGGCACACCTGCTTTTACCGCGTGCGCGTGGAAGACGACGCGGGAGTGAGAGTGGCGGAAGCGGAATTCACCGGATATAAGCTGATAAAATAACTACTGTCGGGAACGCCGAGTGTTCTTAAGGACACTCGGCGAACGATGTGTTCCGCTGACAGCGGAACGTGATGTACGGCTGCGCCGAATGATGTGCCCTTCGGGCATGATGTGCGCCTTCGGCGCGTGAGCGGAACACATCACATCATTTTGCGGCAAAGCAGCAAAACATCATTGTTCGCAAAGCGAACTTCATCACTTGCCCGCAGGGCAAACATCACTTTTTCCGGACGGAAGGCACACAAACGTCCTGCTTGCACCGATATGCGACAAAAAAACCGACTGAAGTCAGGAATGATCCTTGCCTCAGCCGGTTTTTTATAAACTGTCCTTTAGGACACCTCGCGAATGGATCGGTTGCTTTTTTATAAGAGGGTAATGCGGCAACCGTATGCATTATCGACTTGTGTGAAGCTTGTTATGATCGTAATGACTCTTGTACGTCCTCACACCGTCGGCGTTGTAACGGAAGTACATGCCGCATTGTTTTATTCTGTTATCTTTGCAATATGCTTCGAAGCGGTATCAATACTGTAAAGATCATCATTTATCGTGCCAAACAGCAAATTATCGCCGAACAGATACAGGCGGTCGAACACTTCAGAACATATCTTGTTCTTTTGAAGCGTTGTGGGATTTATAGACCACAAACCGTTATTTTCATCATCGATATTTTGAACTATCGATCCATTCGTTTTCGTCGCCTGGAATGAAACGTAAATATGGCTGTCGTTGCAAATAAACCTCACTTTATCATTAACGTAAGTGCTTTCATTTATTATGACTCGTTCTTCTATTCCAGTACTAATATCAAGAATGAACATACTGCCGGCAAACTCATACAGCAGTTTATCTCCCAATGGCATAAAGAAGAGTGGATACGCTTTGATCGGCAAGCGAATAATTTCTTTTGATTCATCACGATCAAGCGGTATTTTTATAAGCACAGCGTTTTCATCCACCGCGAACAGTGATTCACCGTGGATGTAAAATTCCGCTACGCTTTCATCCGCTACGCCTTCATAAATAAGCATATCCGTCTTCAGCGACATGTCATATTTACGCAACTCATTCCGAAAATCTTTCGACTCGTCAGAAACAGTACTGTAAATAATCAAATCGTTATACACCATAAATCCATTGACGCCATCGGCGATATGATTGTGTTTTTTGGTATCAATATCAACATACATCAACGTATGATCTTTACGATATACAACGCCGCCGTCCGCTAACTGAAAAGGAGCACAAACGCCGTCAAGTTCTAATTGCTCATTATTTCCCATACAAACTGTAAGGAGCGATTTGAACAAACTCGAACCATTCCAAGCCATGGAATCGCCTTTATAATCAAAGCGATTGTCCTCTAAATAATTATTATAATTTATCTCGTTTATCGGTTGTGGTGTGGTCTTTAGTTCGGTAATTTTTCCGAAGGGAATAAAACAAATAAGCATTACAATACATATTAAAAAAATTACTAAAACCATAACTGTTCGGCTCTTTTTCATGAAGCACCTCCGTTAATATAGTGCTAATGCTACTAAAGGGCTTATTCGCAACCATCTTAAGACTATCTATTCTTATTCGACATAGTAAGGATTTACTTAAATCAATAATCCAAATAATAAACATCCGTGACGACAAACGTCCCGTTGCGGTATATTGCGTTTATGCTCATTCTCAATCCGCCGCCGTCAGCCGTAAAACAAGTGCTGTAGCTTTCGCACAGGATCAACTCTTCCGCCTCGTGAAAACGCCACTCGCCGGCGGACTGCGCAAGCAGTCTGCGCATGATATACGCGTCCCTGTCCGCTCCGTCAAGCTCGTCGGGATCGCAATCCTCGGCAAGCTTCGAGTTCGCGTTTTCGGCGGCTTCGTATCTTGCTTCGCCCCACAGCTCTTTGAACGTCGATGCTTTATTTGCGGCGAGCTTTTTCGCAAAATCTGCAAGAGCGCCGTCGAGCGCCGGGATATATGCTGCGATCACGTCCGGATCCGCGATATAAACGGCTTCGGCCGGATTTTTTTCCGTTATGGCGATCGCCTCATATTTACCGTCGTGCTCCGCTGAAACACAGTACACGTCGGGAAGATATACGGGGAAAATCACCGGATACGGGCCTGCTATGATTTTTCCCTTGCTGTCGATAATATATTTATTTTCCGGTTCGATGCGCGAAGTCACGATATAATCGGCGCCGTAAAGCGCCCTTTCTACAGATCGATAATTCGAGGCGTCGAACAGCTCGTTGCCTTGCCGGTCAATTACATATACGCCGGTATCGGTAGTCACGAGAATCGCGCTAAGATCGCCGTAAGGCGAAATATCCGCGACGCCGCGCAACGGTTCAGCGGTCACAAAGACTTTGTTATCTTCGACCGTCACGGCATATTCTTTCGTACCGTCATCGATAACGGAAATCCCCAGCAAAACAGAAGTAGCTGCTTCACTTTCCGTCTTGCTTTCAGCAGCCGGAACGCTGAGCTCCTGTGAAGGCGTCTCCGAAGATATCGACTGCGTATCGGAAACGCTCGAAGTCTCTGGAACCTCAACGCTCGAATGTGATCCAATACCGGTGTCGGCGCCGCACGAAGTCAGCGCCCCGGCAACCAACGCCAAAACCATTAATACCAAAACAAAACTGTTGTTTCTCATTATTACTCCTCCTTTTCATATTTAACTAAAAATGGATCGGTTGCTTTTTTGTAAGAAGGTAATGCGGCAACCGTATGCATTACCGATAATGCATATTATACCACGTTTTACCCTCTTATGCAATACCATACCAGTCCATTTTTTGCCGCGCCGTTATATTATTTATATTTTGGTATTGAAAACCTTGCGCGTTTGTGATATAATGCGTGGTGCTGAAATACGTAATACGGTCATGCTTGCCGGGGAGTCAGCGGTGCCCTGTTACCTGCAATCCGCTGCAGCAGGGGTCAAATGCCGGCAGAGGTCGGCAACCGTGCAGCTGCGTACGGCGGAAGCCGTTGAAGGATGGGTCTTGTGCGATCTGCTCTTGTGAATCATGTCAGGTGAGGGATCAAGCAGCATTAAGCAAGCAGGCGGATGTGCCGCAAGAGCGCCTGTCCCGAGGCGGAAACCGTATTCCCGTGTGTGTTTGCCGCACAATGCCGGAATGTATGACCGTATTATGTATTTCAGCCGTTTTATAAAAAAAGAAGGGAGTCGGTAAAGATGTATAAAGCGCTGTACCGCAAATACCGTCCGCAGACGTTTTCGGACGTCATAGGTCAGGACCACGTGCGCACCGTGCTCAAGCGCCAGTGCGAGACCGGGCGTATTTCCCACGCCTACCTGTTCTGCGGCACCCGCGGCACCGGCAAGACGACTTCGGCAAAGATACTCGCCAAGGCCGTGAACTGTCTGGATTTGCAAAACGGCGAACCCTGCGGAAAATGCTCCGCCTGCCTTTCCATAGAAAACGGCACCGCCACGGACGTGCTGGAACTCGACGCCGCCTCCAACAACAAGGTCGACGATATCCGTTCCATCTGCGACGAGCTCATTTATCCGCCCGCCTCGCTCAAGCGTCGCGTGTATATAATCGACGAAGTCCATATGCTCACCGCCAGCGCTTACAACGCGCTGCTCAAGACGCTCGAGGAGCCGCCCGAACACGTGGTGTTCGTGCTCGCCACGACCGAACTTAATAAGATACCGCCCACCATACTTTCGCGCTGTCAGCGATTTGAATTCAGGCGCGTCCCCGCGCGCGACATCGCCGAACGGCTTATGTACGTCAGCAGGAGCGAAAACCTTATGCTCGATTTCGAAGCCGCAATGCTCATATCGCGGCTTGCAGACGGATCCGTGCGCGACGGGCTTTCGCTGCTCGAATCGTGCGTGGAGGCGGCGAACGGCGGCGTTATAGATAAAGGAATCGTGGCGTCTCAGCTGGGGCTCGCCGAAGACCGCACCATGGTCAAGCTCTTCAAAGCGGTCGCTTCCCGCGATATACTCGCTTGCCTCTCGCTGCTCGACGAATACTACGCTTCCGCAAAATCGCTCACCGTGCTGCTCGACGATATGCTCGCCGCCGTGCGCGATATGCTTTACGTCAAGCAGGGCGGCAAAGCCGAAGGGCTTATGTCCAATTCCGACGCGGCGGAAATCAAAGAACTCGCGTCGTCGTTCGAAAACGACCGGCTCGCCTATTTCGCGTCGGTCGCCGAAGAGGCGCGCAACCGGCTCGTCGGCTATGCGATGAACAAGCGGCTCATAACCGAGCTCGCTCTGGTAAAACTGTGCGACGCGCGTTTTTCGGATTCGCCTCAGGCGCTCGCCGCCCGCGTCACCGCGCTCGAAAAAGCGCTCGCGTCGGGTTCGGCGTCTCAAAGCGTAAAGCCTGCCCCCGCCCCGGCGCCCGCGCCGGCAAAGCCCGCTCCGCAGGAAACGCCGCATAAAAAGGAACCCGCCGAAAAGTCGCCCGAAACGCCCCCCGCTCGCGCTGCCGAGCCCGAAGAAAAACCGTTCGAATTCGTTTCGGAACTCTGCGAGCATCTTTCCAACCGTTCCGATATACGCAAGCTTATCGAATCTTCAGAACTCGGCGTGCAGGGCGGCCTGCTCATAATACACAGCAACAATCCGTTCGCGCAATCCATACTTTCGGATGTCGCGAACGCCGAACAGATAGGAGCGGCTGCACGAGCTGCCACCGGCCGCGATTACGCGGTCACCGTCACCGGCCCGCGCGTCCGCGAAAGCGCGCCGAGCTTAGTCAACGAATTGCAGGAGGAATAAAAAAAATGAAAGTAAGACTTCCCAAAGGTGTGGGCGGCGGCCCTCAGGATATGAACGCGATGATAAAACAGGCGCAGAAGATGCAGCAGGAAATGGAAGAGACCCGCGCCGAGCTCGACACCCGCGAATACACCGTTCAGGCGGGCGGCGGCATGGTCACCGTGTGCATAATGGGCAATAACGAGATCAAGTCCATAACCGTCGATCCGCAGATCGTCGATCCCGACGACGTCGAAACGCTGCAGGATATAGTCACCGCCGGCGTCAACGAGGCGCTCAAGACGGTCGAATCCGCCAACGCCGAAGCCATGGCAAAAGTTACCGGCGCCGCAGGGATGCCGGGCCTGTTCTGATATTATGACTCCATCGCTCGAAAAACTCGCTTCAAAGCTCAATTCGCTGCCCGGCATAGGCAGAAAATCCGCCATGCGGCTGGCGTACCATATCGTTTCCATGGAACAGCCCGCGGTGGACGACCTTGTCAAGTCGATATCCGAAGCCAAAAAGTCGCTCCGCCTCTGCCCCGTGTGCCAGAATTTCTGCGAATCCGAAACCTGCCGCATATGCTCTTCGCCCGAACGCGACAAGTCCGTCATATGCGTGGTCGAAGATCCCCGCTCGGCGAGCGCCATAGAAGAGCTGCACGAATTCAAAGGCGTGTACCACGTGCTTCACGGTGTCATATCGCCCATGGACGGCATAACGCCCGAGCATCTCAAAATTAAAGAGCTGCTCGCCCGCATAGACGGCGGCGTAAAGGAAGTCATCGTCGCCACCAACCCCAGCGTCGAAGGCGAAGCCACCGGGCTGTATATCGCCCGGCTCATGAAACCGTTCGGCGTAAAGGTCACCAGGCTGGCGTACGGACTCCCCGTGGGCGCTACGCTCGAATACGCCGACAGCGTAACGCTTTCCAAAGCGTTCGAAGGCAGGACCGAGGTCTGAAAAACAAAACTAAAAAAGCCGCCTCATACTCCGGTATGAGGCGGTTTATGTTTTTTCGTTATATCAGTATTCGGGCAATTTTTCGGGCTCGGGGTAGTCGACTCCTTTGGTGTCGACAACGACCTTTTCTATGGTCAGGTTTTCCGTAAGCTTGCCGGATTTGGTGTTGTAATAGGGTATCTTTTCTATCTCGCGGCAGACTTCCATACCTTCTATGACTTTGCCGAACGCGGCGTAGCTGCCGTCGAGCCAGTCGGCGTTCCCTAACATAATGAAGAACTGACTGCCCGCGCTGTCATACGGCGTGGCGCGCGCCATCGAAAGCACGCCGGGAGTGTGCTTTAAGTTGTTTTCGAACCCGTTGGCGGTAAATTCGCCTTTGATGCAGTAGCCGGGACCGCCGGTGCCGTTGCCTCTGGGGTCGCCGCCCTGAAGCATAAATCCGGGCAGCATGCGGTGGATGGTGTTGTTATCGTAAAAACCGTTTTTGATGAGATATATGAAGTTGTATACGGTCTGGGGAGCGATATCGGGGTAAAGCTCGGCGACGACTACGCCGTAGTCTTTTATTTTAATGGCGACGACGGGGTTTGAAGTTTCGTACTGTTTCATTTCCGTTTCATTTCCTTCCGCGTTGAAATCCATGCCGCTTTCTTCGGCAGCACTTTCGGGCTCGCTTGAACCGGCGTCTTCCTGAGGTTTGGAGCAGGCGCCGAGGACGACGCACATGAGCGTTGCGAGCGCCAGACATAATGCGATCTTTTTCATAATCAATTCTTCCTTTCGCAGTCATTTTATCATCAAAAAAACGGCGTGTCAATAAAATTTTATTCAAAACCTATTTACAATTCAAAAAAAATGTGTTAAGATATAGGTAACTTAAATTAGGAGGTTATATTATGTTCTGTCCGAAATGCGGCACTCAGTTGCCCGATAACGCTGAATTCTGCGCAAACTGCGGAGCAAAGCTCGGCGCTGCCGCCGCTCCCAAAGAAGAATTCAAGCATCTTACTTACCGTGAAAGGATCGTTTTCATTCTTGCGAGCGTCCTTGCTCTGTTCGTATTCCTTCCCACTATTGACCCCAACGCTACGCTCCTTTCTTTCGAAGCGTTCAAGCTCCATGCGCTGTTCGGCGTTGCCAAAGTGTTCCTTATGATTGCTCTCGGCGTTTATGCTTTCTACGCCGTTTCCTGCATAATCGATATGGGCATTCCTTCCGCCGTCAAAAAGATCGTTATGCTCGTCTTCCTCGGCATTTACTGCCTCGGCCAGCTGTTCGTATTCATCGGCGCTATCGTTGTCAGAGGCATAACCCTCGGCGCCGCCTGGTACATCATGCTCGGCGTGTTCGCACTGACCGCAGTCCTGTTCTTCATCCCCAAACTTATAAAGGACAAGAAATAATCGTAAGCCATTCATAAAACAAACGGTGCGTTCCAAACGGAACGCACCGCGTTTTTTATTTTGCGTTGGGCCTTATTTCGGTCTTTACCTTGTTCCGTACCGATTCGGGCTTGGGCGATATCTCGCCCGCTTTAAGAAGAGCCATCTTGGTCAGCGCGGGGCCGACTATTTCGTAAACGAGCACCGAAAACAGCACTACGTTGCGTATCAGCGAACCGCTGCCCGGCAGGTTCTGCGCGGTTATCGTCATGCCCAGCGCCACGCCCGCCTGCGGAAGAAGCGTTATCCCCAGGTATTTGCGCACCGTCGGTCCGCATTTCATGAAGTTGCACGAAATATCCGCGCCCAGGTATTTGCCGAGCGACCGCGCGAGTATATACACAACGCCCACGCCCACGACGGCGAGCTGCGCTATCACGTCAAGCTCCAGCTCAGCGCCGCTTATCACGAAGAACAGCACAAACAGCGGGGAAGTCCATTTGTCGCAGCGTTCCATGAGCTCTTCCGAAAAATCGCAGATATTGCAGAACACCGTGCCGAGCATCATACACGAAAGCAGCGGCGAAAACGATATCCTGAACCCGCCGAGATCGAATTTCAGGAGCGATATGCCCACGGTCAGTATGACGAACGTTATAGATATGGCAAGGCGCTTGGAATTCGAATGGAACAGCCGCTCCGCATACGAAAACGCAAACCCCAGCGCCGCGCCCAGAAGCAGCGAAAGCGTAATTTCGGCGATCGGCTCGAGTATCATCGAAGCGGCGCTCACCACGCCGGAAGTCATGGATTCGGCTATGCCGTACGACACCGCGAATATGACGAGCCCCACCGCGTCGTCCAGCGCGACTACCGGCAAAAGCATGCCGGTCAGCGGGCCCTGCGCCTTATACTGCCGCACGACCATCAGAGTCGCCGCCGGAGCTGTCGCCGCGGCTATGGCGCCGAGCGTTATCGCGGCTTCGAGCGTGAGCGTTTCGGGAATGGCGAAGTGGAGCGCCACGAGCGCGATATCCACGAACAGGGTAGCGGCTACCGCCTGGAACACCGCCACGACCACCGCCTGCCGTCCTATGGCGCGCAGCTGCTTCAAGCGGAATTCGTTGCCCATGGCGAAAGCTATGAACCCGAGCGCGACGTTGGATATCACGTCGAGCTGTTTTACGTTTTCAAACGATATGAATCCGAGCCCGTTCACGCCAAGAAGTCCCAGGCAGAACGGCCCTACGAGCACGCCGGCTATAAGATACGCGGTGACGTCGGGCAGGCCTATGAGCTTGGTGAGTCTCGATACCAGAAGCCCCGCCAGCAGCGCGACAGCTATCGAAAGCAATATTTCCATGGCAAAAATCTCTCTTTATTCGTATTTAAAGCGCCGCTTTGTCGAATTAAGACTTTCCGGCGCTTGCATTTTGACTGTTATTATTTTTATTATATTCCCGAAAGCCGCTCATTTCAAGCGGAAAAATCTACAAAAATCACGCAATGCGTATAATAATAATGGAACTTTGCACAAAGCAAATTGCAAAAAAACTATTGACACGCACTTTGAGCAGCGTTATAATTAAATGTAATTTTTATTGCACGAAAGGGGCATTTTTTATGGAAAGACTCATTGGCACAGTTTCTCGCGGCGTCCGCGCGCCTATCATACGCGCCGGGGACGATATCGCCTCCATAGTTGCGGAAAGCGTTCTCAAAGCCGCCGAGTCCGAAAACATCCCGTTCAGGGATAAAGACGTCGTCGCCGTTACCGAAGCGGTCGTGGCGCGTTCCCAGGGCAACTACGCGAACACTTCGCAGATAGCAAAGGATATCCGCGCCAAGTTCCCGTCGGGCGAATTCGCCGTCATTTTCCCCATACTTTCGCGCAACCGATTTTCCGTATGCTTAAAGGGCATAGCGAGCGGCGCAAAAAAGATATACCTTATGCTCAGCTATCCTTCGGATGAAGTGGGCAACCACCTTATAGATATGGATTCGCTCGACGCCAAGGGAGTCAACCCCTGGAGCGACGTCCTTACCGAAAAACAGTACCGCGAGTATTTCGGCATAGTCAGGCATCCGTTCACGGGGGTCGATTACGTTGAGTTTTACCGCGATCTTATCAGCTCCTGCGGCTGCGAAGTTGAAGTCATACTCGCCAACGATTGCCGCAGCATACTCGAATATACCAAAAACGTCCTTTGCTGCGATATCCACACGCGCGCGCGCACCAAGCGTCTGCTCAAAGAAGCCGGCGCCGCGACTGTGTATTGCCTCGACGAGATAATGACCGCGCCGGTCGACGGCAGCGGATATAACGATAAATTCGGGCTTTTGGGCAGCAACAAAGCCACCGAAGACACCGTAAAACTGTTCCCGCGCAATTGCGAAGAAGTCGTTGCGGACATCGCCGCGAAGCTCAGAACCGCCACCGGCAAAAACATAGAAGTCATGATCTACGGCGACGGCGCGTTCAAAGATCCCGTCGGCAAGATCTGGGAGCTCGCGGATCCCGTCGTTTCGCCCGCATATACCGAAGGGCTCGAAGGCAAGCCCAATGAGCTCAAGCTCAAATACCTTGCCGATAACGACTTTGCCGGCCTTTCGGGCGAAGCGCTCAAAGAGGCGATCAAAGACCGCATAAGCCACAAGGACGCCGACCTCGTCGGCAAGATGGTTTCGCAGGGGACCACGCCGCGCCGTCTCACCGACCTTATCGGTTCGCTGTGCGACCTCACCTCCGGCTCGGGCGACAAGGGTACGCCCATTGTATGGATCCAGGGTTATTTCGATAATTATACAATGTGACTTTTCAAAACGCAAAGACCGCGGAACGCGCAAAACGCGCCTGCGGTCTTTTGTTGTTTGCGCTTTTGCATATTGACAACAACTCCGCCGTAATGTATAATATATGCAAAAAGAAAGGGGCAGTATACCATGTCAAGAAAAATAATCGCGGCGTGTATGGCGCTCGTCATATTGCTCGCGCTTCTGGTTTCCTGCACTAATGCTTCCGACGATGCGGGCTCTTCCGCGGCCGATCAGAGCGGCGCGGTATCCGACGCGCCCGAATCTTCCGCCGGACCCGAAAGCCGTGAAGAAAGTCTTACTCCCGAAGAGATCTACGATCTTTACACCGGCGACGATTACGAGGGGAGAACTTTTACGATTTTCAGTTCCGATAACGACGTCGATCCGCCTTCGGATATCGTTTACAATACCGGGCTGACCGGCGACGAAGCGTTCCCCGACGCCATCAACAACGCGCTGCTCGAACGGCAGAACCTGCTGCGCGCGCGGCTGGGCGTGGAGCTCAAAGAGATATATCACTGCGATATCTCGCGCCGCTGGAACACCTCGCTTGCCAAGGTGCGCAGCGCTATTGAAGGCGGGTCCGACGAATTCCAGGCGGTCAACATAGCGCTTTACGACTGCGGCACGCTTTCGCTCGGAGGCGAGCTCTACGACCTGTACGACGTCCCCGGACTTGAACCTACCAACCCCTGGTGGGACCAGACTTTCAACGACAGCGTCGAAATGTTCGGCAAACTGTATTTCACCAACGGCGATATCGCGTTCCGTACAAAGAACGCCGTCACCTGCATAATCTATAACCGTTCGCTGTGCGAACGTCTCGGGACCGAGGATCCCGTTCAGCTCGCGATCAATTATCAGTGGACCATCGACAAATGCATAGAGATCTCGCGCAGTCTTTCGGAAGATATCAACGAAGACGGCATGGATTATCTCGACCGCATCGGCTGGGCGGGACAGTACGACGATATGGCGCTTATGCTTTACGGTTCGGGGATACGCATACTCGGCACCGACAAGCAGGGGCTGCCCGAACTGACTTTCTACAGCGAAAAGACAGAGGAAGTCGTCAACAAAGTACTGCGCTTTATGGTCGATAATGAGCATTACATCAGCGGCAACGATCTTTGGAACAAGACCCCCTGGCCCAACGAGCCCATGCTTGCGCTGTTCGACAATTTCAAACACGGCAGACATATCTTCTACGCCGCCATAGTGGAATACATTTTCAAGCTCAGCGATATGGAAGACAGCTTCGCCATAGTGCCGGCGCCTATGTACGACGCCGATCAGGGTCAGTATTACAGTCTGCTCAACAGTTTCGGCGCCAACGCCATAGCCATAGCCGCAAACCAGCCCGAAAGCGAACTGCATTATATAGGAAGCGTGCTCGACACGCTGGGGTACTTGAGCTGGAAAGATTATCCCAACTCGCTGGCTTTCAACTATTACGAGATAGTGCTCAAGAGCCAGAAACTCACCGATGAAGAGAGCGAAAAGATGATCGACCTCATCTTCAACACCGCGGGGTGCGAGACCGGCGCCATTTATCAGATCGGCAAGATCGGCGGCAGCGGCAACACTGTCTACGATATATTGAACCAGCTTATGAGCGCAAAGCGCACCGAAGGCCTCACCGCGCTTTACGACCAGAACGAGGCGCGTTTCAAGGAAAGCATAGACGAGATCATCAGCGTCTTCAACGAAAGTAACTGACGCAGTTCCTTCCGCTGTTAAACACGTAAACTAATATTCCGTCAAACGCCGCGGACCTGCGAAAAAAAACGGGTCCGCGGCTGCGTGTTTATGCGCCGCGGTATTGACAAACGCCGCCTCGAAATGGTATAATCAACATGTGAGAAAAAACCGCATCTCCCGCATTCACGGCGTATTTCCAAGCGCCGCGAATCATAATCATTCAAATACGAAAGGCGGAAAAAAACAATGTCAGACGCAGTTCTCAGTCAATTCAAACAGCCCGAAAAAGAAAAAGCCGTATCGGGCGAGGGCAAAAAGTTCAAAGTAGGCATCATCGGCACCGGCTGGATAGCCGAATCCCATATCGAAAGCTATATGAGTCAGCCCGACGTCGAGATCGTCGCCGCCGCGGATATCATCCCCGGCAAGGCGAGAGCAAAACTCGATCATTACGGTCTTACGAACGTCCGCTGCTACGAATCGCACCAAGAGCTTATAGATAACGAAGAGCTCGACGGCGTTTCCGTCTGCACGTACAACCGGCAGCATAAGGATCCCACTATATACGCGCTCGAAAGGAATATCCACGTACTTCTTGAAAAGCCGTTCACCGTCACGCTCGATGAGGCGGTCGAGATCTGCCGCGCCGAAAAGAAGAGCAAGGCGTTCGTCTCGCTCGGCTTCCAACCCAGATTCGACGAGAATATGAAGATGATCAAAAAGATCGTAGAATCCGGCGCTCTGGGCGAAGTTTACTACATCCAGACCGGCGGCGGCCGCCGCAGGGGAATACCGGGCTCCACGTTTATCGAAGACAAGACCGGCGGCATCGGCGCGCTCGGCGATATCGGCTGCTATTCGCTCGATATGGTGCTCAACGCCGTGGGATATCCCAAGCCCCTCACGGTCTCGGGCTACGTTTCCGATTTCTTCGGCAAAAACCCCAAATACAACGGCGCGGACGCAAAGCGCTTCTCGGTCGACGATTTCGGCGCCGCGTTCGTCCGTCTTGAAGGCGGCATAATACTCGATTTCAGAATAGCGTGGGCGATGCATCCCGACACCCCCGGCGACACGCTCATCTTCGGTAAAGAAGGCGCGCTCCGCATCCCGTCTACCGATTGCTGGAACGGCTCGGTCGGCGGCCCGATGATCCTGTACCATGATATATGCGGCGAACAGGCGCAGACGGTCATACCGCTCGTTCATACCCGCAAAGGACTTTTCGAAATGAAGATCCGTTCGTTCGTAGACGCCGCCCGCCAGGGCCTTCCCGCCCCGG
The DNA here is from genome assembly GCA_017429165.1 of Clostridia bacterium. Lineage (GTDB taxonomy): Bacteria > Bacillota > Clostridia > Oscillospirales > CAG-382 > UBA1206. The sequence continues at coordinate 94,521 of JAFRPL010000014.1, read as the reverse complement.
TCCCCACGTCGCAGATACTCTACAACCAGGCGATAATCGACGGCATCAACAAGAGCGCGAAACTCGGCCGCGAAGTCGAGATAGTCATCACCGAGATCTGATCCCGAAAAAAGCATAAAAACAACGGCTTTCCGCAAAAGATGCGGAAAGCCGTTTTCTTTTTTGTTTTATTTGTCGAATACCGAATTGATCTCTGCAATATCGCGCTTTAAGTTCGCAAAGCTCTGCGTAACGCCCATGACGTTTTCTTCTATGCCTTCGAACTCCAGCGATACGAACCCGTCGTAACCCGAAGCGCGTATGTTGTAAAGGATCTGGAACACGGGAACGTCGCCCTGGCCGTAGATGGTGGCGCGGCGGAAATTCCCGGCGCGCGTCCTGTTCCAGCCGAATCCCGGGTCGCGTTCTTTGCCCGAACGCCAGAAACAGTCTTTGGCGTGGACGTGCGCTATGAAGGGAAGCAGCTTGGAAACCGCTTTTGCGCAGTCTTCATCCACTCCGCCGAAATTGCCTATGTCGCACAGATATTTGTAGTTCGGATGCGCCACCGCGTTGAACACGGCTAGCATCCTGTCGCTGTCCTGGACCAGTCTGCCGTGGTTTTCGGAACAGGTGGTCACGCCTTTGCTCTGTGCGTATGACGCGACTTCGCGTATGGCGGCGGAAACCGTGGGCAGCACCGCGTCAAAGGTCTGCAGACCTTCGTAACCGGCGTAAAACCCCGCGGTTATGTCATGCCGCATGAGTTTTATCCCCGCGGCGGAAGCGGCGTCCACGTGGCGCTCCACGCGCTTTATCTCGGCCGAGGGATCCTTTTGGAAGAAGTTTGCGCCCGTGGTATAAATAGGCGTTTCCAGCCCTAAGCTGCGCGCGTATTCCGCAAGCTTTATCGCGCGTTCTTCAAGCGTCGATCCTTCGGGCACGGTGTCGTCCAGCACGAATTCCACGCCGTCGGCGCCCAGCTCTTTGACTTTGTCCATGACGTCGAACATAGTCCAGCCGTCGCGCATCGTGCGCCAGAACGAATATGTCGAAATACAGGTCTTCATTACAGCAATACCTCGCCGCCGCTCTTTGCGGAATCGTAGATGCCGTTGAGCATCTTCTGCATCATTACCGCCTGATCTATGGGGTAGACCACGTCTTTGCCGTTCAGCACGCAGTCGCAGAAATGATACAGCTCGCGTTCGAACTTGCTGCCTTCGGGTCCCACGGTGATGACGTCGTCCGAAAGGAAGCCGTTGCGTTCGCCGTAAACGGTGAGCGGCGAGAGCGATACGCCCGCTTTGGAGCCGAAGATCTGTGTGTCGGAATGCGGCGCGCCGTTGATCGCCCAGCTCGCTTCAAAGAGCAGGGAAGCTCCGTTTTCAAAGCGGATGATGCCGTTGCCGGAATCCTCGGTGTCGAACTTGTTGTCGGGGCACCGGGTGCCGTGCCAGCGGTCGACGCCCTTGGTCTGATAATCGCCTATATAGCTGTATGTGCAGGCCGAAACGCTGACGGGCTTGGGGCAGCCCATAAGGTACCACGCGGCGTCTATGCCGTGCACGCCTATGTCGATGACCGGACCGCCGCCGGCGGTCTTCATATCGGTGAACCAGCCGCTGGGTGTCCCGCGGCGGCGCACGTAAGCGGTCTTGGCGCAGTAAACTTCGCCCAGTTCGCCGCGTACGAGCATATCGTGCACGTACATATTGGCTTTGCCGAATCTGCCGGGGACCGCGAGCATGAATTTCACGCCCGATTTTTCCACGGCGTTCTTTATGCGCAGGCCTTCTTCAACGCTTACGGTGAGCGGCTTTTCGCATATGACGTGCTTGCCGGCGTTAGCGGCGGCCACGCTCACGGGCGCATGACCGCTGTTCCAGGTGCATACGTCCACCGCGTCTATGTCTTCGGCGGCGAGCATTTCTTCAACGCTGCCGTAATACTTGGGGATGTTGAACTTTTCCGCGGCTTTGCGCGCGCGCTCTATATCGAGGTCGGCTATGGCGCATACTGCGGCGTTGGGGACGTTCTGATATGCGGGAAGATGCGCGTTGCACGAAATATTGCCCGCGCCGACCACGCCTATTCTCAGCTTTTCCATTTGGATGACCCTCCGCGTTTATTCGTTATTTACTCTTCTTTTTGCGTATGAACAGGACCGCGCAGACCGCGCAGACGACCACGGCCGCGGCTATGGCGATCCAGATCCAGGTGCTGCCGCTGCCGTCCTTTTCGCCGGCTTGCGATCCTTCAGCGGCGGAATCTTCGGGATTTTCGCCCTCGTCGCCGAGCACCACTTTGACTGTGATCGTTTCGCGCTGATTTTCCATATTATCGTCGAGATACGAAAGCTGAACTTCGATATCGGTCTCGGTTTTGGCGTTTTCGAGCGGAACGAGTTCAAGCTCGAAGAAAGCGCCGTTGACGGTGGTCAGCTCCGAAAAAGCGCATACCGCGGGGTGAAGAGTTTCGCCGTCCTGCTCGATGCCCATTTTGAGTTCGGGGGAAAGCTCTTTGTCTTCGAACGCCCAGTCGCCGTCTTTGAATTCGAATCCTTCGGCGGGTATGTATTTTACGCCGAGCGAATTGACTGCGGCGTTTTCGGCGCTGTAAACGATTTTGACCGTTTCGCCCTTAGTTGCGCGTATCTCTTCGGGAGCGCTGAATCCGCCCGCCGCGAATACGGAAAACACGCATAATAGCGCCGCCAGAGCGAGCGCCGTGATAACAGCTGTACGTTTCATAAATAATTACCTCTTTTTTATAATAAGTTTTTGCCTAACTGGATTTTACCATACCGACGCCGCGTTGTCAATATGATTCGTCGTTATCTTTTACCGCTTTTTGCCGCAAAAAGGCAAAAAAACGCCCCGGACTCTATGCGGAGTCCGGGGCGGTGCTCATATGTTTGCTTTAAAGGCTACCGTAAATTATTTGGATTTCTTAACGATAACGGTAGCGCCGAGAGCGATGACGGTAGCGAACGCAAGAGCTATGAGGCCTGCATCGCCGGTCGGAGGAACGGGAACCGATTCTTCGGATTCATCGGGTTCGGGTTCAGAGGATTCTTCAACGGGTTCGGAAGACTCTTCAACGGGTTCGGAAGATTCTTCAATGGGTTCGGAAGGTTCTTCAGAGGGCTCTTCGGAGGGTTCTTCGGAGGGTTCTTCGGAGGGTTCTTCAGAGGGTTCTTCGGAGGGTTCTTCGGAGGGTTCTTCAGAAGGTTCTTCAGAGGGTTCTTCGGAGGGTTCTTCAGAAGGTTCATCAGAGGGTTCTTCGGAAGATTCAACTTCGCCGTTGATGGTTATTTCAACGGGGAATTCAACGGGATCTTCACCTTCGTTGCTGACGGTGATGTTCACGGTGTAAGTGCCGGGGTTTTCGCCTGCGGTGAGGGTGAGCTTAAGGACGGTGCCGTTGACGACCTGAGCTTCGGCATAAGTGAAACCGGCAGCATCGATCTTGTCGCCGTTCAGAGTCATATTGGTCTTGACGATGGGTTCGATGTAATCGTCTTCATCCGGATCACCGAAAGTAATGGTTCCGTTGACGAGGTTGCCTTTTACAAACGTAAGGCCTTCGGGAACCACGGCTTTGACGCCGGCGGCTTTAACGGTGACATTGTTGAAGATAACGGAGATCACAACGGTATCGCCGGGATCGACAGCGTCATTGTCGGCTTCTACGGTATAAGGATCGCCTTCCGCAGAAACGACGAGCGTGCAGATCGCGCTCAGAACGAGAGCGAACGCAATGACAAGGGAAAGGATTTTCTTCATTTTCAAAACTCCATTTCTTTTATTTTTTTTTTGAGTTTATTATTTGAAATGACTGTACGAACGGAGCAGCGTATGTTACCGCGCGTCAGGTCATGACGCCGTGTAAGACGCGCAAAAACATACGGTACGCCGTCTATACATGACGTATTCTAACACAACGACCTCAAAATGTCAAGAGTATATCGCAAAAAAGTTAAGAAAAATTGAACAAATCTGCATATATATTACATTTTTTTATGCGTACGGGCGCTCCGGACTCAGCTCAGATCGGCAAGTTTCGGCCCCGCGAACTTCTCGAAGAAACGCGTGGGCACCAGCGGCGATATGAATTCCGGCGTGCATTTTTCGAATTCCGGCTCTCCGCGCAGCGTCAGAGTGCGGTAATAACTGCCCGCGTGTCCGCCGTAAAAGACCAGATAAGCGAAATCAGCGCCGGCGTCTTTCGCCGCGGCGGTGTACGCGCGCGCCAGCCGCACGAATTCGGCGTCGGTGACGTAAGCGCTTATATAGATCGAAAACACCATATTCCCGGGCTGCAGACCGTTTTCAAAAACGTTAACCGCTTTTTCGGCGACCACTTCGTACCTGCCGTCGGGGTATTTCGCACGAAGCGCGGTTACGATCCTGATACGGGCGTCGTTCATAGCGCGCGCTTTCAGATAGTCCAGGCATTCGTCGGTCAGCCCCGCGCGGGAATACCATACGGGGAATTTTACCGAAAGATCGTATTCGGGCGTTATCTGGGCGTAAAAACGGCGGCTCGAAAAATCGAACTGAAGCTCGGAAAGCCGGTATTCATCGGCGTCGTAATTCGCGGCGAAGTATTCGTTTATGCTCCTGTCGCTTTCGGCGGCTTCGAACGGTGAGCCGAGCACGAACACGTGCGGGACGACAGTCAACATAATTATTATAACGCCCGCGAGCGCGAGCAGAGCTTTTTTTGCGAGTATGAGCTCGGCCGCATAGTGACATGCGACTGCGCATACGGCGCACAGCGCCGCGCAGAGCGCGCACCGAAGCGGCGTTCCGCCGTACAGGCTGCTGAGCAGATATGCACACGCCGCAAAGACAGCGGCCTTTGCAAGCACGTTTGTCCGCACAAATCCGCTCGCCGCCGCAATTGGGATCAGAAGCAAAAACGAACTGTATTTTCCCATGTGCGGCGAAACGACGTAACCCGCCGCGAACGCGAGCAGGCACATCAGCACGACGTTTACATAATATTTGATGTCTTTAATGTCTACCTTTGGCTTTTTCATATTTTTTCTCCGTCACGTTGTAAGGGTTCGTAAGCTTTATGAGCAGATCGACGTCGTCGTCCTTCTGGTATTTGTTGTTGCGCACGAATCCGCACGCGCGGCATCTGTGCGTTATGACGAACCCCTTCTTTCCGTCCACCGTCACGCCGACCGGATCCATTATCCCGCGGCACCCGCTCGCGCGGTCGCCGGGGTTTACGTCCACGTGCAGCGAGCACAGGCAGTAGGGGCAGTGGTTGCGCGAAGAGTACCCGAGTTCCGGGACTTTACGCCCGCAGTTGGCGCACACGAACGATTCGTCTTTTTTCGTAAAAAGAGTGTTTTCCATTTTTCTCCGAATTAAATATAATAAGTTGAAAATGTTTACAAATTATACTGTACTTTTTTCTACGGATGTATTATAATACTAAATTGTGAACATTTCAAGGGGGTAAACGCATGAGTAAAGATAAAAACAAGAATTGCCGGCTGGGAACGGTCGGCGGCCAGGCGGTAATGGAAGGCGTAATGATGAAATCGCGTTCCGATATGGCCATAGCGGTGCGCAACGAAAAAGGCAGCATAGTGGTGCGTACAAAAAAAGTCAAGGCCGCAAAAGACAAATTCAAGCCGTTCGGCTGGCCGGTCATACGAGGCGTGGTCAATTTCATAGAAATGCTCATCCTTTCGTATTCAACGCTCACTTCGTCTATGGAAATGGCCGGGCTCGACAAAATAGAATCCGAATCCAAGTTCGATAAATGGGTGGATAAGCATTTCGGCAAGCATATGCTCACCATCGTCGGCGTCATAGGCGGAGTGCTGGGCGTGGCGCTTGCGCTGCTTCTGTTCATGTTCGTCCCTATGTGGCTGGCAAAGCTCATAGATAACTACGTAGTAAGTCTGGGCTGGGCGTTTTCGCTGGTCGAAGGCGTGTTCAAGATAGCCATATTCATAACTTATCTGGCGCTCGTTTCGCTCATGCCTGATATAAAGCGGCTGTTTATGTATCACGGCGCCGAGCACAAATCCATTTTCTGCTACGAAAAAGGGCTCGAGCTAAACGTAGAAAACGTGCGCGCCCAAAAGCGCTTCCATCCGCGCTGCGGGACTTCGTTCATATTCGTGCTGCTCGCGCTTTCCATACTCGCCGGCTCGTTCATTCCGCACGATATCGGCTATATACGCGTGCTGCTCAAGCTGGCGGTGCTGCTCCCCGTGGTGGGGCTCGGCTATGAATTCATCCGCTACGCCGGCAGGCACGAAAACATCCTCACACGCATTCTTTCGGCGCCTGGGCTCTGGATGCAGCGCATCACCACCAAAGAACCCGACGACAGTATGATAGAAGTCGCCATAGTCTCGGTCAAATCTGCGCTTCACGATACGGATTTCGCCGATTTCGAGATCCCTTACGAAACAAAAGAAGAAGAAAAAACATCCGAAGAAAATCCGGCTGAAAATACCGAAAACGGAGATACCGATGACGACGATAGGTGAATACCGCATAAGCACGCAGAACAATCTAAAACAGCTGTTCGGCGAAGAGGCGCCGCCTCTGTGCGACATCCTGATGTGCCATTATATGAACGTCGACAAGTCCGAGCTTATACTCAAGGCGGACGAGGAACTGCCGGAGGATATCATCTTCAAGATGAACGACGCGGTGAATCAGCTCGGCTACGGCGTGCCCGTTCAGTACATAATAGGCAACTGCTGGTTCTACGGGCAAAAGATATACGTCGGCAAGGGCTGCTTCATCCCGCGCGCCGATACCGAAACGCTCGTTCAGGCGGCTCTGCCCTGTATCCCGCAAAACGGCGTATTCGCCGATATTTGTTCGGGCAGCGGATGTATTTCCGCCGCCATAGCCGCGTCCCGTAAGGACGCGAAAGGATACGCGCTCGAGCTTTCGTACAAGGCGCTGCCCTATACCGAACGCAATACCGAAGAATTCCCGGGTGTGGAAGTGATGCGCTTCGACGCGCTCGACGAGGACGACTACCGCGCTCTGCGCGAACGCGTCCCCGAAGGGATCGACGTCATAGTCTGCAATCCGCCGTATATACGCGAAAGCGAAATAGATTTTCTGCAGCAGCAGATCCAGTACGAACCGCGCACCGCGCTCGACGGCGGCGAAGACGGACTGCGCTATTACCGCGCCGTCACCGGATACGCCGGGCTGCTGCTCAAGCCTCACGGCACGCTTCTTTACGAGATCGGTTACGGTCAGGCGGGTGACGTTTCCGCCATAATGGCGTCGCATGGCTACAAGACCGCCGCCGTAAAAGATTTTAACGGTATAGAACGCGTAATTTTAGGCAAAAAATATTGACAAGAGCAAAAAAGCATACTATTATATTATAGTAGTGCTTTTTTCAGTCCGCGCTTCGGGCGCGGACGCGGAGAATAAAAATGGAAGAGATCGTTTCCCGCGCAAACGAGCGGATCAAGCAGGCGGCCTTCCTTGCGGAACGGCGGGAACGCGAACAAAAACGCCGGTTCTGCTTTGAAGGAGTGCATCTGCTGGAGGAATATTTAAAAAGCGGCAAGACTCCCTGTGAGGTGTTCGTCACGCGCGAAGCGCTGCAAAAATACGGCGCGGTTTTCGCGCCCTGCGCCGGCGTAGTCACTCTTGTGAGCGAAAGCGTATATTCGCGCCTTTCCGCCGAGCGCGCTCCGCAGGGGATATTCTGCGTTGCGGAATATCTTGATAACGTAAAAGAGAACACCGTCCCGCCCGCCGGCAGCGTCATACTCGAATCCGTGCGCGACGCGGGCAATCTGGGCGGAATGATCCGCACCGCCGCCGCGCTGGGGATAAACTGCGTGGCGGTCACGCGCGACTGCGCCGATATTTATTCGTATAAAACGGTGCGCGCTTCAATGGGCGCGCTGTTCACAAGCGAAATCGTCGTGCTCGACGACGCCGTATCGGCGGTCGATGCAATGGTGAGCTCCGGCAAAAACGTCTACGCCGCCTGCCTTTACGGCGAAACGCGCGTTCTCGGCACGTTCCCGATCTCAAAAGAAGATTCGTTCGTCTTCGGCAACGAAGGCGCCGGTATAAGCGGGCCGCTCGCTTCGGCCTGCACCTCGCGAGTCATCATACCCATGTCCGGAAGGACGGAAAGTCTCAACGTCGCCGCCGCTTCGGCGGTGATAATGTGGGAAATGGTACGCTGCCGTGAATAACGACGTTTATTATATAATATATGGCTCGCGCAAGCGTTGGGCACGGGAACGCGCGCGGCGGGCGAGCTGCTGCGCCGTTACAGCGGCGCCAAAGAGATATATTCGCTCGACGAATACCCGTCCGAGCTGCGGCTGTCGGACCGTCAGAGGCGTGTGCTCGGTGACAAGGATCTCACCGAATCGCTCGCAATACTCGAAAAATGCGAGCGCACCGGCGTCAAGGTGCTCGGCTACGGCGATCCGTTCTTTCCCGAACGGCTGCGCGCCATCAACGCCCCGCCCGCGATGCTGTATTACCGCGGCGTGATAAAAGACCTCAATTCCGAATACCTCGTATCCGTCGTCGGCACGCGTTCGATGACTGAATACGGCGGCAAAATTACCGAATATTTCGCGGGCGAATTCGCTGCCGCAGGTGCGGTGGTGGTCAGCGGCATGGCTTCCGGCATCGACGCCGCGGCTCACCGCGGATGTCTGAGCAGATCGGGCTACACCGTCGCCATACTCGGCACGGCGATCGACCGCCCGTACCCGCCCGAAAACGCCCGGCTTTACGATACCATCGTAAGAAAAGGGCTCGTGCTGAGCGAATACGCGCCGGGCAGCGCTTATGCGCGCAACTGCTTTCCCAAACGCAACCGGCTCATAGCGGGCATATCCAACGCCACGCTCGTCACCGAGGCGGGCGAACGTTCCGGCGCGCTGATCACCGCCAACGACGCGATCATGCAGGGCAAAGAAGTCTACGCGCTTCCCGGCCTTTCGGGCAGCAAACAGTCGGTCGGCACCAATACGCTGCTCCAGAAAGGCGTGCGGCTGGCGTACAGGCCTTCCGACGTGCTTGCCACCGCGGAGCTTATGTATCCCGACAAGATCCGCATCACTGCCGAATCCTACCGCACCGAGCGGTACGATACCGGCGTACAGCCGCGCCGCGCCGAAAGCCGCGTTTCGCCGGCGACCGGCGTGGAAGAGATCCACGACGGTTATTCGTACGAAAAGATCGGCAAGCTCGAACCGGACGAAGTGACGGTCGTGACCGCGCTCAAGGGCGCCGGAGGCGGGCTTTTCATAGACGAAGTCGTCTCGGCCAGCGGTCTGGACGCGGGAACGGTGATGTCCACGCTCACCGTACTTGAAGTCTACGGCGTGGTATCACAGAAAAACGACGGGCGCTACGTGCTCGTCTGATATAAAAAGCAGCCCATTCCACTCAAATACAGGAGTATATCTAATGAACAACGCACTCATCATCATCGAGTCCCCCAACAAGATCCCCGCAATAAAAAGCTTTTTAGGCAAGGGCTACAAAGTAGCCGCTTCGGTAGGCCACGTGCGCGACCTTCCCAAGAGCAAGCTGGGGATAGATATCGAAAACAACTACGAGCCGCAGTATATCAACATACGCGGCAAAGGCGAAATAATCAACCAGCTCAAAAAGGACGCCAAGAAAGCCGATATCGTATATCTGGCGACCGACCCCGACCGCGAAGGCGAGGCGATAAGCTGGCACCTCGAACAGGCGCTGGAGCTCGATCCCGCAAAGACCAGGCGCATCACGTTCGGCGAGGTGACCAAGTCGGCGTTCCGCGAAGCGCTCAAGAACCCGCGCGGAATAGATATGAATCTCGTCAACGCCCAGCAGACGCGCCGCATACTCGACCGTCTCGTGGGTTATAAGATATCGCCGTTTTTGTGGGAAAAGATCGAAAGCGGTCTTTCGGCGGGGCGCGTTCAGTCCGTCGCCACCCGCATCATAGTGGAACGCGAAAACGAAATACAGGATTTCGTTCCCGAGGAATATTGGAACCTCACCGCGCTGCTCGCCAACGGAAAAGGCGAGGAATTCACCGCGCGCTATTACGGCAGGGCTGATAAAAAGCGCGAGCTCAAAAACGAATCCGACGTGCGCAAGGTGCTCGACGCCGTCAAAGGCGCGGCGTACACCGTGGCGTCAGTCAAAAAATCGGTCAAGGTCAAGCGCCCGCTGCCGCCGTTCAACACCTCCACGCTCCAGCAGGAATCCAACCGCCGCCTTTCGATGTCCTCGCAGCGCACGATGATGCTCGCGCAGGAACTCTACGAAGGCGTCAATCTGGGCGAACGCGGGATCCACGGTCTTATCAGCTATATGCGTACCGATTCGGTGCGTATCTCGGACGAGGCGCGCGCGGCTGCAAAGGATTTCATAATCTCGCAGTACGGCGAATCGTTCTATCCTCCGGTCCCCAACGTATATAAAGCCAAAAAGGGAATACAGGACGCGCACGAAGCGATCCGTCCTTCCGATCCTTCGCTCACCCCCGAAAAAGTGCGTTCGCGCCTTTCAGGCGACGCGTACCGCCTCTATAAGCTTATCTGGGAACGCTTTATCGCGAGCCAGATGAAGAGCGCCGAGCTCAACACCGTCAACGTCGATATCGAAGCGGGCGGCCACACCTTCAAGGCTTCGGGCAGGACCGTTAAGTTTATGGGTTATATGGCGGTCTACGGCTACACCGACGACGAAGACGAGGAGGAAAACGGCAAACTGCCGGCGCTTTCCCAGGGCGAAAAACTCGTGGAAAAGAAGCTCGTGCCGGAACAAAAATTCACTCTGCCGCCCGCAAGGTACACCGAAGGCTCGCTCGTCAAAGCGCTCGAGGATATGGGTATAGGCAGACCTTCCACGTTCGCCGCCACTATAAGCACAATCATCGCGCGCAAATACGTCCAGCACAGCGGAAAATTCCTGGAGCCCACTCAACTGGGCAGAGTCACCAACGGGCTGATGATGGAATGCTTCCCCAAAATAGTCGATTACGATTTCACCGCCAATATGGAGACCGATCTCGACGCCATAGAGGCCGGCAAAGAGGATTATCTCAAAGTCATAGACGGTTTTTACAAGGATTTCGTCAAGCAGCTTTCGTACGCAAGCGAGCATATCGATCGGGTCAGCTACGAAAAGCCGGTCGAATACACCGATATAATCTGCGACAAATGCGGCGCCAGAATGGTCGTCAAGGAAGGCCGGTTCGGCAAATTCGCCGCCTGCCCCAACTACCCCGAATGCAAGAACACCAAACGGCTCGCCCCCGACGGCAAGACCGAAAAGAAACCCGAACCGGTACCCGAAGGTCCCGAGGTCATAGCCGACGAAAAATGCCCCAACTGCGGCGGCGACATGGTGCTGCGCAAGGGGACGTACGGCCCGTATTACGCCTGCCGCAACTATCCCAAATGCAAAACCACCATGCCGGTCGTCAAGGACAGCGGCGTAAAATGTCCGAAGTGCGGCAAACGCTTGCTCATAAAACAGACGCGCACCCGCCGTACGTTCTATTCGTGCGAGGATTATCCAAAGTGCGATTTTTCGTGCTGGGATATCCCGCTCGACGAAAAATGCCCGCGCTGCGGAGCCATGCTGCTAAAGAAAAAAGCGCGCAATATAGTGTATTGCAGCAATCAGAAATGCGGCTGGCGCGAAGAAAACGGCGTTGAAAAGAACGGCTGAACGCAGACCGGTATAAGATCAGAGGTGTTTCACACAATGCACGACCGTTATGAATACAAAGACCAGAGCGGACTTGAACGCGTTATCGGTTATGAATTCAAGGACAAGTCGCTTTTGGAAAACGCGCTGACGCATTCTTCGTACTGCAACGAAAAGCGCGGCGCCGAAGGCGCGCCTTCTTCCAACGAAAGGTTGGAATTTCTGGGCGATTCGGTGCTTTCGATAGTGGTCTCGGACCATATATACAAAAACTATTCCTCGTTCGACGAAGGCGACCTCACCAAGGTGCGCGCCGCCGTCGTGTGCGAAAAAACGCTGGCGGAATTCGCACGCGATATCGACCTGGGCAGCTACATCAAGCTCGGCCACGGCGAGATCGTCACCAACGGCCGCAGCCGTCCTTCCATTTTGTCGGACGCCTTCGAGGCAGTCATAGCCGCCATATATCTCGACGGCGGCATCAAAAACGCCGAACAGTTCATACTTCCCAAGATCAAAAACGCTATCCGCAAGACAATGAAGAAGGGCAACGAGGATTATAAGTCCCGCCTGCAGCAGATCGCGCAGGAAACTCCCGAAGAGCTTCTGGAATACGTGCTCGTCGACGAAAAGGGTCCTCCTCACGACCGCGTCTTCACCATGGAAGCCCGGCTCAATTCCAACGTGCTGGGCACGGGCGTCGGCCACAGCAAGCGCGAAGCCGAGCAGATGGCGGCAAAAGAGGCGCTCAAGCTTTTCCCGGTCGATGAAAACGCATAAAAACATAGCGGTCTTCATACCGCATATGGGCTGCCGCAACGCCTGCGTGTTCTGCTCCCAGCGCGCCATCACCGGCGTCGACTGCGCGGAGCCGGATCTCGAAAGCGAACTGCGCCGCATCCGTGCGACGGTAGAACAGGCGATACCCACACTGGGCGGCTCCGACGCGGAGATCGCGTTTTTCGGCGGAAGCTTCACGGGGATTGGCGAAGAGCGCATGATCGCGTTCCTGAGATGCGCGCGGGAATATCTTGGCGGCAATATCAAAGGCATACGCTGCTCCACCCGGCCTGACTACATAGACGGCCGCATCTGCGGCATCCTTAAAGAAAACGGAGTCACGTCCGTCGAGCTGGGGATCCAGTCCACCGACGACGCGGTGCTCGCCGCGTCAAAGCGCGGGCATACTGCCGCACAGAGCGAAAAGGCGTGCGAACTGCTCGCACGGTACGGTTTCGAACTAGGCGGTCAGATGATGGTCGGCATGCCGCTCGCAAACGAGCAAAGCGAAATAAAGACCGCGCGCGACATAGTCGCGTTCGGCGCTTCGACCTGCCGCATCTATCCGATGGTGGTGTTCAAAGACACTCCGCTTTACGAAATGACTCTTGCGGGCGAATACACGCCGCTCACAAACGAAGAAGCCGCCCGCCGCGCCGCCGCGTGCGCGAGGGTATTCATAGATTCGGGCGTGGAGATACTCCGCATAGGATTGCATTCTTCCGGGAATCTCTCGGAGGCGCCGTTCGGCGCGAACCATCCGGCGCTGGGCGAGCTTGCGGAAGGCGAGATCTATTACGGGATAATACGCGAAAAAATAGCGTCTTCCGGCGCGCGCGCGTCTTCGCTCACGGCGGTCGTCCCGTACGGCGAGCTTTCCAAATGCATCGGGCATAAAGGGATCAACCGCGAGCGGCTCGAAGCCGAATTCGGCGCAAAGATAAATTTCGTCCGGTACAAGGGACTCAATAAATATGATGTGAGGATATTAAGTGAAATTACGAGCTATTGAAATGCAGGGCTTCAAGTCGTTCCCCGAACGCACCAAAATGACTTTCGAGGGCGGTATGACCGCCATCATCGGCCCCAACGGGAGCGGAAAGAGCAACATAAGCGATTCCATACGCTGGGTGCTCGGCGAAATGTCGGCAAAGAGCCTGCGCGGCGCGCGAATGGAAGACGTCATATTCAACGGAACGCCCAAGCGTCCCGCCGCCAACTACGCGGTGGTCTCGCTGTTTCTGGACACTTCCGAAGAATATATGGCGCACCGCGGAGTGATAGCGGACGAGCCCGAGGAATCGGGACTCACCCCGCGCCAGCGCGTCTGGGACGCCGAAGAAGCCGTCATCACGCGCAAATACTACCGCTCGGGCGAAAGCGAATATTATATAAACAAAAAACAGGTCCGCTTAAAGGATATATACGAATTCTTCTACGATACCGGCATAGGCCGCGAGGGTTATTCGGTCATAGGCCAGGGCAAGATCGCCGAAGTGCTTTCGGTCAAGGGCGACGAGCGCCGCAGTATTTTTGAAGAGGCCTCGGGCATAAGCAAATTCCGCATAAAGAAGACCGAGACCGAGCGCAAACTGCGCGATACCGATTCAAACCTCGACCGCGTGCGCGACATCTTCGCCGAAGTCGAATCCCGCGTGGAGCCGCTCCGCAAAGAGGCTGAAAACGCCGGCAGATTCATAGCTCTGAGCGAAGAAAAGAAAAAGCTCGAAGTCACCATATGGCTCGAGCGAATAGATATGCTGCGCGGCGACCTGGAAAGCGCCGAAAAAGCACTGGCTTCTTCCAAACTGGAGCTTGACCTTGCGGGCGACGAGCTCGACGCCGTCCAGCACGAGGAAGACGAGTTCAACAACCACGGCTACGCGCTGCTCCAGCGCCGTTCCGCGCTGGACGAACGTTCGGTACAGCTTTCTGAGGAATCCGCGGTGCTTACTCAGAGCAACGCCGTGTTCGAGACCGAATCCAGACATTATCGCGAAAAGATCGAAAGCAACGCGCGCGAATCTGCGCTCGTTTCGGGCAGAAAAGCCGCTTCCGAAGAACTCGCCGCGGTCTGCCGCAAGGCGATGGAAGATATCGCTTCGGCGGCGGAACAGCTTAAGAAAAAGGGCGATGAGTTCGAGCGCGAGCGCGAGCGCATAATGGAGCCCGCAAGAAGTGCGGAAGAAGAGCGCGCAAAAGAAACCGCCGCCATTTCCGCCGCCAACGACCGCCTCACCGAGATCATCAAGCGCACCTCATCGTGCCGCGCGCTCATCGCCTCCGCCGAAAAACGCGGCGGCGACAATACCGGACTCGTCGAAGAAAGCCGCGCGCGCCTTGATGAACTCACCTCCCGCCGCGACGCGCTTTCCGCGTGCGAAAAAGAGATAACGAACGACCTTTCAAACGTGCGCGCGCGCATAAACGAAATAAACGATTCCATAGCCAAGACCGAATCCGAGCGCGAAAAACACGTGTCCCTCGTCAACAAAGCCAACATAAGGTCGGCTGCCGCCGAACAGGAACGCGAATCGCTGCTCAGGCTCGAACGGCTGTTTGAAGGTTATTCCGATTCCGTCAAGACAGTGATGCGCCAGGCGTCCGAAGGCCGCATCAAATGCCAGGGCAGGCCAATCGACCTGCGCGGTACGGTCGCTTCGCTCCTTTCCGCCGAAGGCGAATACGTAGTCGCCATGGAAACGGCGCTGGGCGCTTCGGTCCAGTTCATAGTATCGGGTTCCGAAAAAGACGCCAAAGCCGCCATCAATCATCTCAAGACCACCGGCGGCGGCAGGATAACCGTGCTCCCGCTCGACACGGTAAAGGGAAGAAGATGCGACGTTTCGCGCATCAAAGACTGTGACGGCTTTGTCGGCGTCGCTTCGGATCTCATCATCTGCGACAAGGAATATAAATGCATAGCCGACGAACTGCTCGGCAGGACGGTCATCGCCGAGGATCTGGACAAAGCCTCGGTAATGGCGGCGAAATGCGGCTATTCGGTCAAAATAGTCACCAAGGACGGGCAGATCATCAACGCCGGCGGCTCCTACACCGGCGGCTCGCCGCAAAAGAAAGTCGGCCTGTTCACCCGCAGCGCCGATATCGATAAACTCGACGCCGAGATATCCGAGCTCAACACCGCGCTCATGCAGGCGGAACTGGGCAAGCGCAGCGCCGAAAAACGGCTCGATTCGCTCAAAGAAGAGCTGGCACGTCAAAGCGCAAGAGCCGAGGAGCTTTCCGCTCAGGCGGAACAGGCGCGCACGGATCTTTCGTTCGCCGAAGCCACCCGCGGCGAGGAAGAGAGCAAACTCACCGGAATGCTCGAATCAGACCGCCGCAACGACGAAGAAAAACAGACGCTTGCGTCGGAACTCAAAGAGCTCGAGGCGGAAGAAGCCGGGATCAGAAAAGCCAAGAACGTAAGCGAAATGAACGTCATAGCGGCGGAAGAAGCCATAGCCAAAGCCAACGCCGCGAGCGAAGACATCCGCGCTTCCATCGCCGACGTGAATATGCAGCTGGTCACGCTCGGCGCGCGCAGAGAAGCCGAACAGGATAAACTCGATACCGTACTCGGCCGCGTGCGCGAGGACGAAGAAAAGCTCGCCGAGATCGCTTCCGAGACCGAAGAATGCGAATCCGCTATACGCACGGGCGCCGAAACGTTCGAGACCAACCTGCGCAAGCTCGCCGACATAGAAAACGAAAAGACGGCGATAAGCGCCGAAAAGAAAGATATAGACAAAGAGCTCGAAGAGCGCGAAAAGACCGTTCCCGAACGGAAAATGCGCCTGCGTGAGGCGCAGATCCGGCGCGAGCAGGCGTTCCAGAGCCACACGCGGCTGGAAAGCGGCAAGCAGGCGGCTCAGGACGAGTACGATTCCGTTTCCGGCAAATTGTGGGACGAATACGAGCTCACTTATTCCGACGCCGAAGCGTTCCGTCTGCCCGTGGAAGAGCGCGAAAAGATGCCTACCCGCTTAAACAGCGTAAAGGCAAAGATCCGCGCCATGGGCGTGATAAACGTCAAAGCGGTCGATGAATACCGCGAACTCAAGGAGCGCTACGATTTCCTCAAAGCGCAGATCGACGACCTCGACCGCACGCGGCGCAAGCTCGACAACGAACTTTCGCGGCTCGACACCAAAATGAAAGACGTGTTCCTCGACACGTTCGCGCGCATCAACAGCGCGTTCGGCAGGGTGTTCACCGAGCTGTTCGGCGGCGGCAGCGCCCGCGTCGAACTCACCGATCCTTCCGACCCTCTCGGCTGCGGAATAGATATCATCCTGCGTCCGCCCGGAAAATCGGTGCGGTCCATAAGCCTGCTTTCGGGCGGCGAGCAGTCGTTTGCGGCGATAGCGCTTTATCTCGCGCTGCAGGAGATCAACCCTGCGCCGTTCTGCATACTCGACGAGATCGAATCGGCGCTGGACGAAGTCAACCAGGCCAAGCTTATGGATTACATAAAAGCCCATTGCGGCAAGACGCAGTACCTGCTCATCACCCACCGCAGAGGGACTATGGAACGCGCGGATACGCTTTACGGCATAACGATGCGCGAAAAAGGCGTTTCGGAATTCCTTAAACTGGATCTCGATACGCTGGGTGAAAGATTCAAGGATTACACAGACGGCAAGGAGTAAAAATGGGATTTTTCGATAAACTCAAGGCGGGGCTCAAAAAGACGCGCGATCTGCTCATAAAACCCGTGAATTCGCTGTTTTCGTCCACCGATAAGGTAGATGACGATTTTTACGAAGAGCTGTTCGATCTGCTCGTCTCTTCAGACGTGGGCGTGGAAGCTTCGGACGAAATAACCGAAAAACTGCGCGCACGCCTTAAAGAAAAGAAGATAAAAGAGACTGCTCCCGCAAAAGAGGAATTCAGGCAGATACTCGACGAAATGATAGGCGAAGACGTGCCGCTCGACGTTTCCGGCAAGACCGTGATACTCGTCGTGGGCGTCAACGGCGTGGGCAAGACCACCTCCATAGGCAAGATCGCGCTGATGCTCAGGCGGCAGGGCAAAAAAGTCATGTTGTGCGGAGCCGACACGTTCCGCGCCGCGGCGATAGAACAGCTCGCGGTCTGGGGCGAACGCGCCTCGGTGCCCATGATCAGTCAGGCCGAAGGCGCCGATCCCGCCGCCGTGGTGTTCGACGCGTGCGCCGCCGCCAAAAAGCAGGGGATCGACGTGCTCATCGTCGACACCGCCGGAAGACTGCACAACAAAAAGAACCTTATTGACGAGCTTTCAAAAATAAACCGCGTGATAAGCCGCGAATATCCGGAAGCTCACCGCGAAACGCTGCTCGTGCTTGACGCGGTCACGGGGCAGAACGGACTTTCGCAGGCGCGCGAATTCACTAAAGCCGCCGACGTCAACGGCATAGTGCTCACCAAGCTCGACGGCACCGCCAAGGGCGGGATCGTGCTCGCCATACGCAGTTCGCTCGGCATCCCCGTAAAGCTCATAGGCGTTGGCGAAGGCCCCGAGGACCTGCAGAGTTTCAGCGGGCGCGATTTCGTGAACGCCATGTTCGAAGAATAAACGGAGGCGCCGTTATATGGAAACCATAGTCATCGCCACCGGAAACAAACACA
This sequence comes from Clostridia bacterium, assembly GCA_017429165.1. Classification (GTDB taxonomy): domain Bacteria; phylum Bacillota; class Clostridia; order Oscillospirales; family CAG-382; genus UBA1206. The sequence goes on along the minus strand of JAFRPL010000014.1, from coordinate 76,450 downwards.
AAGTTTCTGAAATCAAAGAAATGCTCGCCCCGTTCACGGCGGGGAAGTACGAGCTCATATCCATGCGCGAAGCGGGATTTGACGGCGAAATAGAAGAGACCGGCACGACTTTTGAAGAAAACGCCTTCATCAAGGCGAGCACGGTGTGCCGCGCCACCGGCAAGATCACTTTCGCCGATGATTCCGGGCTGTGCGTGGACGCGCTTGACGGACGTCCCGGCGTGTATTCGGCGCGTTACGGCGGGCTGGACACCGACGACGAGCAGATATCGCTTCTGCTTTCGGAGCTCAAAGACGTCCCGGCAGAAAAACGCACCGCGCGTTTCGTGGCGGTGTTCTGCGCCGTGTTCCCGGACGGCGGAACTCTTTCGGCGCGCGGCGAATGCGAAGGCAGCATCCTGTTCGAGCGGCGCGGATTCGACGATTTCGGCTACGATCCCGTTTTCTACTATCCGCCCGCGGGCAAGACGTTCGCCGAAATGACTCAAAGCGAAAAATGCGCCGTCAGCCACCGCGGCAGCGCGGTGCGCGGTTTCGCAAAACTGTTTTTCAAAGAATAACCGTATCTTTTCAAAAAGCGCGGTTTCGCAGACGGCATAAAAGTAAGTTAAGGAGTTGACCGTATGTATTTCGATTTCAATTACATTTTGAATCAGTTGGGATCCGTGGGGATAGCCGACGTGTTCGATATCATCATCGTCGCGTTCGTGTTTTACTATCTCTTCAAATTCGTACGCGAACGCCGAGCGGGCAAGCTCGCCATCGGCGTGCTGTTCCTTATCGTCATGCTGTTCATAAGCGAGCTCGCCAATATGCGCGCAACGTATTTTATACTCAAAAACGTGGTCAACGTAGGGTTGATCGCGCTGCTCATAGTGTTCCAGCCGGAACTGCGCAGCATGCTCGAAAAAATGGGCAGCGAACCTCTCAAGGGATTCCGCGGCAAGCTCAATAATTCCGCGGTGACCGAATACCGCGCCGCCATAGGCGAACTCACCGCCGCGGTCGACCGCCTTTCCGAAAGCAAGACCGGCGCGCTCATCGTTATAGAAGGTTCCACCAAGCTGGGCGACGTCATAAAGACTGGTACGGTCATCGACGCCCAGATCAGCTCGTTCCTTTTGGGCAATATATTCTTCAATAAAGCGCCGCTCCACGACGGAGCCGTCATCATACGCGGTCTGCGCATACTCGCCGCGGGCTGCTTCCTGCCGCTTTCCACCAATCCCGATATCATCAAGGATCTGGGCACGCGGCACAGAGCCGGCATAGGCATTTCCGAAAACAGCGACGCCACCGTCATAATCGTCAGCGAAGAGACCGGCACCGTGAGCATTGCCGAAAACGGCGAACTCAAGCGCGGCTTCACCGGCGCGGAACTCGAAAAATACCTGCAGGCGCTGCTTATCGATCCTAAGATCAAAAAGAGCTTCAAACAGCGCTTCTTCAGTTTGCGCGATCCCGAACAGGACGACGAAGAGGAGGGCGGTTTCGATGCTTAACTCCCTTTCCTCCGCTCCCGCCGGCGCCAAAAAGACCAAGAGCAGGGCGTTCACCCTGTTCGTGATAGTGATCGCGGTGCTTTCGGCCATAGTGCTCTGGCTTTACGTGCTGGGGTACGATTCGCCGAATTACGAAAAAGAATTCAACGTCGCCGTCACAGCCGAAGGCGAAAGCGAGCTGCGCGCCGAAAAGGGCTACACCGTCGTTTCGGATTTCGGCTTCAATATAAAAGTGACGGTGTCCGGGCCTCAGTCCGAAGTAAACATGCTCCGCGCCGACGACATAAAGGCGTATATAGACGTTTCGGGCGTCACCCAGGCGGGCAACAATTCGCTCCCCATATACGTGGTGCTGCCTAACGAAAACAAACTCGCGGTCGCTTCCAAGAGCGTCGAAAGCGCCGTCGTTTTCATCGACCGGTGCATCGCGGCGGAGATCCCCGTCCGCGTGCAGATAACCGATTATACGCTTTCCGCCGACCTCACGCTGGGCGACTACACCATAAATCCCACTACCGTCACGGTGGAAGGACCCGAAAGCGTGCTCGCCAACATCGAATACGCTTATGCGAGCATTGTGCCGGGAGAGATCAGCGGCTCGGTAAAATCCAACGCCTCGGTCTCGCTGCGCTCCTCGTCCAACGCGGTCATCAATAACAGCTATATCGTGCTGCTCGACCCGTCGGTCGAAGTTTCGGTGCCGGTCTACAAGACCAAAGACGTCCCGGTGCGCGTGCATTTCGTGGGCGGCTATTACAGCACCGAATCGGCGACGATAACGCTTTCCAGCGACTATATCAAAGTCAAGGGGCTTGCCGAAGACGTCGACCGTCTCGACGAGATCAGGATCGACGTGGCGGAAAACACGCTCGTTCCCGATCCCGAAAACAAAATAAACATTGTCAAAAAGATCGTTTTCCCGGGCGGCATACAGTCTGCGGACGGCGTGACCGACGTCACCGCGACCATCGTCTTCAACGATATGGTCCATCGCAAGCTGAGTCTGTATACCGATCTGTGCGTCTTTACCGGAAAACCCGATTCCATATCTGTCGTCCCCGCCGATCCGGTGATAAACGTCACGGTGTTCGGCCCGCCCGCGGCGCTGGCTCTGCTCACATTTGAAGATTTCGCGCTCGAAGCCGACCTTTCGTATATCGATCTCAAACCCGGCCAGGAATATTCGGTTCCGGTGGAAATCGGTTTCGCCGCGTGGAACGACATCTTCGCGGGGATATACGTCGCCGGCGATTACGATATCAAGATAATCACAAGCGCAGCCGATGAATGACCGGCTTTATATGAAGAACAAGAATTACGAAAAGCGGTGAATTGTATTGTTGGGTGAAAACTGGTTCGTTTCCGAAACAGATAAAAGAAAAGAAGAATCTCTTTCAGATGCGCTGGGCATAAGCCGGCTCACGGCGCGCGTCCTCGTCGCGCGCGGGTACGACACGCCCGATTCCGCGCGCAGCTTTTTGAACAAGAGTGATCTCAAACTGCACGATCCCATGCTGCTCAAGGATATGGACAAAGCGTGCGAGAGGATCAGAAAAGCCATCGACGAAAATCAGTCGGTATGCATTTACGGCGATTACGACGTGGACGGCGTGACTTCCACGACCGCGCTGTATCTGTATCTCACCGGGCGCGGAGCCAGGTGCAGATGCTTTATCCCCGAACGCCTTTCCGAAGGTTACGGGCTCAATAAAGCCGCCATAGGCGATATCGCGCGCGACACCGACCTCATCATCACGGTCGACACGGGCATAACCGCCAGGGAAGAGATAGAATACGCGCGCAGTCTGGGCGTGGACGTCATCGTCACCGACCACCACAACTGCCGCGAAGAGCTTCCCGACGCCTGCGCGGTCGTCAACCCCCGGCGCGAAGACTGCGATTATCCGTTCAAGGCGCTCGCCGGAGTGGGCGTGGTGTTCAAACTGCTCTGCGCGCTCGAAGGCGACAGCGAAAAGATCTTTGAAGAATACGCCGATATCGTGGCGATCGGCACGGTAGCCGACGTTATGCCGATAACCGACGAAAACCGGCTCATAGTGGATAAAGGGCTCAAGCAGCTGGCGGACACCCGCCGCGTGGGCCTGCGCGCGCTGATGGACTGCACCGGCGTGGGCGAAAGCAACGGCAAAAAGAAGGTGTTCACTTCCACCGTCGGTTACGTCCTGGCTCCCCGCCTCAACGCCGCCGGGCGTATCGCGTCGGCGCGCAAATCGCTCGATCTGCTGCTCGAGACCGATTACGAAAAAGCCAAGGCAATGGCGACCGAGCTTTGCGAGATCAACGTGTGCCGCCAGACCACCGAGCAGCGCATATATAAAGAAGCCACTCAGATGATCGGCGCGTTCCGCGGCGACAGATATAGCTATATACTCCATTCCGACAACTGGCATCAGGGCGTGGTGGGAGTCGTCGCCAGCAAGATATCCGAACGCTATTCGCTGCCCGCCATACTGTTTTCGTTCGACGGCGATATAGGCAAGGGAAGCGGAAGATCGGTCAAAGGGCTCAATCTCACCGACCTGCTCGCCGAATGCTCCGACCTGCTCATAGAATACGGCGGCCACGAGCTCGCCGCGGGGCTTTCGATCGAACGCAAAAACCTGGACGCTTTTATTGAAAGGTTTGAAAAACTTTCGCGCGAGAAACTCGAACATATCGATACGATACAGCCGCTCAACATCGACTGCGAGCTGTTCTTCGACGAGATCACGTCCGAAAACGCCGCCGAACTGCAGCTGCTCGAACCGTTCGGGCTCACCAACGCGGTGCCGCAGTTCATAGTGCGCAGGGTGACGATAAGCGAGATCACGCCTATTTCCGCGGATAAAAACATACGTATCAAACTGCGCGACCGCCGCACGCGCCGCGAAGTCAACGCCGTTTATTTCGGTATGAGTCATTGCGAATTCCCGTTCGTGCGCGGCGACGAATGCGAACTCGCCTGTACGCTGGGTCTCAACGAATACCGCGGAGTGGTATCGCCGCAGCTTCTTGTACGCGCGGTGCGCCCCTGCGAGGAAGAAAGCAAACGCGTCAAGCGCTCGCGCGAGATATACGCCAGCGTGTGCAGCACGACCGACTTTTCGCCCGTGCCGTTTTCGGCGCTCCCCACGGTCAACGATTTCCGCGAGGTGTTCCGTCTGCTCAAGCGCGAGCTCGAAAACGAACGCAAATGCGTGTCGGTGCGCTATCTCAAACACAAGCTCGCCTCCACCGAAAACGCCGATATAGACCTTTGCGCGATAAAGATCGTCATCGACGTGATGAACGAGTTCGGACTCGCCGAGACCACGCACGTGCGCGGCAACGATATTATCGAAATCAAGCTGATGCCGTATTCCGCCAAGATAGACCTCGAAAAGAGCGAGATACTGCGCCGTATAAAGAAGAGGGCCAACTGAGATCAAACGCTTAAAAGGAGCTTTTTCAAGTGGCAGAGACTTTTGAACAACTCTACAGATCGATATCGGAAAAAGGTCCGATGTATTACGATCTCGACAAAATAAGGCGCGCCTACGATTTTGCCGAAAAATGCCATTCGGGGCAGAAACGCATATCGGGCGAGCCTTACATAACGCACCCCATCGCGGTGGCGCAGATCGTCGCCGACCTGCAGCTCGACACAGATTCCATATGCGCGGCGCTGCTTCACGACACGGTCGAAGACTGCGGCGACAAGGCCGATATTTCCATTATTCGCAAATCGTTCGGCAACGAAGTCGCCAATCTCGTGGACGGCGTGACCAAGCTGGTGCACATACCCTTTGAAAAGAAGCAGGACGAATCCATAGAAAACCTGCGCAAGATGTTCCTTGCAATGTCCAAGGATCTGCGCGTCATTTTCATAAAGCTCGCCGACAGGCTTCACAATATGCGCACGCTGGAATACCGTTCCGAGCAGAAACAGCGCTCCATCGCGCTCGAGACAATGCACGTCTACGCGCCGCTGGCGCACCGTCTGGGGATCCAGATGATAAAGCAGGAGCTCGAAACGCTGGCGCTCAGGTATCTCGACCCCGTCGGGTATGACGAGATCAGCCGTTCGATAGAACAGCGGCTTTCCGAAAACGAAGGATTCCTGCAGAACGCCAAGGAGACCATAGCCGAAAGTCTGACCGAACAGAAGATAAGCTACCGTCTCGAAGGCCGCGTTAAATCCATATACAGCATCTACCGCAAGATGTATAATCAGAACAAGACGTTCGACGAGATCTACGACTTTTACGCCATACGCATAATAGTCAAGACCGAAATGGAATGCTATTCGGTGCTGGGCGTTATACACGAAAAATTCAAGTCGATGCCGGGCAGGTTCAAGGATTACATCTCCACGCCGAAGGCGAATATGTACCGTTCGCTGCACACCACGGTCATAGGGCACGACGGCATACCGTTCGAAGTCCAGATCCGCACCGAGGAAATGCACGAGGTCGCCGAATACGGCCTTGCGGCGCACTGGAAATACAAGAGCGGCGAACAGGCGAAAGAGTTGGTGGATAAAAAGCTCAAGTGGATCCGCACTCTGCTCGAGACCGAAAGAGACCCCGACGACGCCGACGAATTCTTCCGTCCGCTCAAGATCGACCTGTTCGACGACGAGACGTTCGTGTTCACTCCGCAGGGCGATGTCGTTTCGCTGCCGGCGGGTTCCAACCCCATAGATTTCGCTTACGCCATACATTCGGCGGTCGGCAACAAGATGGTCGGCGCCAAGGTCAACGGCAACATCGTCCCCATAGATTATGTGCTCGAAAACGGTCAGATCGTCGAAATACTCACGTCTTCCGCCTCCAAGGGACCAAGCCGCGACTGGCTCAAGATGGTCCGTTCGGGCGAGGCGCGCAACAAGATACGCCAGTTCTTCAAAAAAGAAATGCGGTCCGAAAATATCATCGTCGGCAAGTACGAGATCGACCGCGAGCTCAGGCGTTACGGCAGACCGTTCACCGAGGCGCAGAAGGACGAAATAGTAAAAAACATCGCCGAGCGCATGATGATGGCGGACGCCGATGATCTGTATAACAACATCGGTTACGGCGGTATCGCCATATCGCGCATATCCGCCAAGCTGCGCGACGAATTCGACCGCGTGGTCAACCCGGTCACCGCCGAGGAGCTGGCGTCAAAGCAGCAGGAAAAGCAGGCCAAGATCGCTCAGCGCCGCGCCGGCGGAGATAAATCGCAGTCCGTCATAATCGACAGCGTTTCGGGGTGCGAAGTCAAGTTCGCCAAATGCTGCAATCCGCTGCCCGGCGACAGCATAATAGGTTTTATCACCAAGGGCTACGGAGTTTCCATACACAAATACGACTGCGAAAACGTCGTGGCGGGGCTCAAGCGCCCCGAGGACAAGGACAGATGGGTGGTCGCTTCGTGGGCGGAGGCCGTTGAAAAACAGGAATTCGGCGATTTCGAAGCGGGCATCAACGTCTACGCCGTCTATTCGCAGCGCATAATAGCCGATATCACCATAGCGCTGACCGATCTCAAAGTGGCGCTTGTATCGCTCACCACGCGTGAAAACGGCGACGATATGATACTCCACCTTGTGGTGAAATGCAGCAATATCGAGCATCTTCACAACATATTAAAGTCGCTCAAACGTATCCAGGGCGTGCGCGACGTGACGCGAGGTAACAAATAGTATGAAAGCAGTAGTATGCCGCGTAAACGGCGCGGTCTGCCGCGTCGACGGCGAAATAACCGGCGAGGTCGGCACGGGGCTCCTCATATTCGCGGGTTTCTGCGGCGAGGATTCCGAACCCGACGTAGTCAAAGTCGCCCGCAAGATCGGACGGCTGCGCATTTTCCGCGACGAAAACGGCAAGATAAACAAATCGGTCTCCGACGTTTCGGGCGGCGCTCTGGTCATTTCAAATTTTACGCTCTACGGCAGGGTAAAGCATTCCAACCGCCCGGATTTTATGCGCGCCTGCCCCGCGGAACGCGCGAACGAATATTTTGAACTTTTCAAGCGCGAACTTTCGGCGTATATGCCGGTGCAGTCGGGCGTTTTCGGCGCGCACATGCATATCGACGCTCAGAACGACGGCCCCGTCACCCTCGTGATAGACAGTTCGGAGCTTTAAGGGATATAATGAGAGTAAACGTAATAAACAAAACGGAATTCCTTAACGAATACCATTTCCGTTCGCTTTGTCTGCTGTATTTTCCGCAGGCCAAATTCCCGACGAACGACCCTTCGCCCTATTCGGCGGATTTCACGCTCGAACGCCTGCCCGACGGCACGCTGTACGCGTCGGCGTTCCTGCATTCGCCGCAGGGCGAATCTTTCGGTGAAAGCTATGAAAAAGACATAGTCTTCACCGTCCCTGCCGACGACGAATCAATAGCCGCCGCCATAACCGGCAAGGCGATGCTCAACGCCGGCAAAAAGCTGTTCGGATTCGTTCCGCCGTGGGGATATCTCACCGGGCTCCGCCCCGTCAAGCGCGCACGGTATTACCTGGAACGCGGTTTCGGCGAAAACCGCGTCACGCGGCTTTTCACCAACGATTACGACGTAAGCGAGGAAAAGACCCGGCTTTCCATAGCCACCGCCCGCAAAGAGACCGAGATGCTTTCCGGAATAACGCCAGAGCATTGCGGTGTGTATATTTCCGTACCGTTCTGTCCCACGCGGTGCGATTACTGCTCGTTCGTTTCGTATTCCAACAAAAAACTGTTCTCGCTCATACCGCAGTACGTCGAACGCCTCTGCCGCGATATAGAGCGCACCGGCGATATCATCCGAAAAACGGGGTTTGTCCCCAAAGCCGTTTACATAGGCGGCGGCACGCCGTCGTTTTTAAGCGACGGACAGCTTTGCGATATATTCCGCGCCATTGAAAAGAACATCCCCATGTCGCAGGTCACCGAGTATTCGTTCGAAGGCGGCAGACCCGATACGCTCACGCCGCCGAAGCTCGCGCTCATCCGCGCCGGCGGACCGGACAGGATATCGGTCAACCCGCAATCCACCTGCCAGTGCGTGCTCGACGCCATAGGCAGAAAGCATACCGTCGAGCAGTTCTTCCAAAGCGCCGAAGCGGCGGCAAAATGCGGATTCGCCACTATCAACACCGATCTTATCGCGGGGCTCCCGCGCGACACGCGCGAGACTTTCGCCAAAACGCTGGAAGACGTCATGGCGCTGGGGTTCGAAAACATAACCGTGCACACGCTTTCCATCAAGAACGCTTCCGAGATCAAAAACGATAACGGCGTGTTCGATCCGGTGGGCGAGCTTGCGCGGAACTGCGTTTCGTACGCGGGCGAAACTCTCGGCGCGCACGGCTACGCGCCTTACTACCTCTACCGCCAGAAACGCACCGTGGGCAACGGCGAAAACACCGGCTTTTCGCTTGCCGGGCACGAAAGCGTTTATAACGTTATGATGATGGAGGAATCTTCCACCGTGTTCGCCTGCGGCGCGGGCGCCATAACCAAACTCGTTTCCCCGGACGGTGAAAAGATATGCCGCATAGCGTTCCCCAAGTACCCTTACGAATATCTCGAAAGGGAAGAAAACGTGGGCGAAGACGCTATACGCCGCTTTTTCGAAAAGCAAAGATAAATACGTTTAAGGAAGTCAGACCTGATGAAAAAGAATACGGGAACGTTTCTCACCGAAGCGCTCATAATTTCCGTTTCGAACCTCATATCCAAAGTGATAGGCGTGGTGTTCAAGATCCCGCTGGGGAACATGCTGCAGAACAATATGGAAATGTTCACCGCGGCATATTCGGTATACGCCATGCTGTTTATGCTTTCCAACGCCGGGCTGCCCGTGGCGCTTTCGCGTGCGGTGGCCGTGGCGGCGGCAAAGGGACGTAAAAAAGAAGAAGGCCGCGTTTTCTGGGCGGGCACTTTGCTTTTCGGATCCATAGGCGCCGTGCTCATGCTCGCAATGCTGCTCGGCGCAAACGTCATAGCCGATTATTCCGAACACGCCGACGCGGCGCTCGCCATACGGCTCGTGGCGCCCTGTCTGCCCCTGGTCTGCGTGTCGTCGTCGCTGCGGGGATTCTTCCAGGGCCACCGCATAATGATGCCCACGGCGATCTATCATCTGCTGGAATCGTTTTTCAAAATGGCGGTGGGGCTCGGCGCCGCATATTACGCGGTATCGCACAACTATTCCGCGCCGGTCCAAGCGGCGTTCGCCATACTGGGCATAACCGCCGGAAGTCTCGCCGGTCTTATATACCTCATAATAGCCAAGCGTTTATACGAAAAGAAACACCGCGAGATATCTTCGCTCGAATGCGACGACTATCCCACCGTATACAAGAACCTGCTCAAGGTGGCGCTGCCCGTGGCGGCGACTTCCACCGCGCTGTATCTTTCTAATTTTCTCGATACTATCGTCATCAAAAAAGGACTTATCGCCTCCGGAGTCACGGAAGCGATATCAGGCAGACTCTACACCGCGTATACCACGCTCGCGCTTTCGGTCTCCGACCTGCTGCCCGCGACATTCGTTTACCCCATAGCCATTTCCATACTTCCCGCCATAACCCAGTCGTTCACGGTGGGCGATGTGAAAAAGGCGCGCGAATATATGAATCTTTCCATACGCATTTCGGCAATAATAGGAATGCCGTGCGCATTTTTGATGTTCGCGGTGGCGCGCCCCGTGCTGGTATTCCTTTACGGTTCCGCGTGGGGCGGCAGCTCGTTCGTCTGGAACGGGGCTGAATTCTGGGCGGTGGATATCGCGGCCAACGGATTGCGCATACTTTCGCTGGGGATAATATTCATATCGCTGCTTTCCACAACCAATTCGCTGCTTCCGGCGGTCAAAAAATCGCACCTGACCACCGTATCGGTGTTCACGGGCGTGGCGGCGCTTGCCGTCACGGAAATAGTGCTTATCCGCGTGCCCGCGGTCGGCATCTACGGCGCTCCCGTCGCCTCGGTCGTCTGCTATGCGGTCGCGCTTTTGCTCAACCTGTTCTTCCTTAAACGGCTGGGATATATCGAGCGCTCTTTCACCGGCTTGTTCGCCAAGCCGCTTGTCGCCGCGCTTCTGTGCGGTATCGCCGCCGTGGGAACTGTCTACGGCGCGTCCGCCGTCATCAACGCCGAAAGGCGTATCGGCGCTTTTGCGGTGATGTGCGCCGGCGGTATCGTGGGCGTTATCGTATATATCGCGGCGCTTCTGGCGCTTAAAGGCGTTGCCGCCGAAGAGATACGTTTGCTCCCGAAAGGCAAAAAAATATGCGATTTTATGCTTAAAAAGGGATGGATCACCGAAAATCAGTGATTTTTCCGCTAAATAGCCCCATTTTTTGCAAAAAAAAGTCATTTTCCTCTTGCCAAACGCAAAAAACAGTGATATACTTGTTATGCACAAGAATATGCAAAATAAATACGAAAGGAGTTCATATAATGAACAAAACCAATCTTGTCGACATCGTTGCCGAAAAGGCCAATCTCAAAAAGAAAGAAGCAGAAGCTGCCGTAAGCGCAGTTTTCGAAGCTATTCAGAAAGACCTTGCTGAAGGCGGCAAAGTTCAGATCACCGGTTTCGGTTCTTTCAAAGTTAAAGAAAGAAACGCCCGCGTAGGCAGAAACCCCAAGAACGGCAAATCCATCAAGATCGCCGCTTCCAAAGCCCCCGTGTTCGTTGCCGGCAAAGGACTTAAGGACGCTGTCAACGGCTAAGACATCCAACAGGATAATGTGAGAGGCCTTTATGCGATTAGACAAGTTTTTAAAAGTTTCGCGCATCATCAAGCGCCGCACAGTCGCGGCGGATGCCTGCGGAAGTGAGTACATCACGGTAAACGGTCGCATCGCTAAGGCCTCTTATAACGTCAAAGAGGGCGATATCATCACCGTGACGTACGGCAGCCGCAAGGCCTCGTTCAGGGTAAAACAGATACTCGAAACGCAGTCCAAAGAAAAAGCCGCCGAGATGTACGAAATAGTGGAATAGTATCATATCCGCCGCCTTTTGCGCATACCTTTTACTGTGCGAGGTGGCGCGTATATGAACGAAAACAAACAGATCCTTAAAATAGAAGACCGTTCGCTTTTGAGCGTCAACGGAATAACCGGCCTGCGCGAGTTTTCCGAAACCGAAGTGGTTTTCGAAACGGGCGACGACCTGCTTTACGTGGGCGGCGCCGGTCTCTGTGTCACCAGACTCACGCTCGAAACTGGCGAATCGGCGGTCACCGGACGTATCGATTCCGCGGTGTTTTCGCGTCCCGCAGTGCAGAAGACGTTCATTTCGCGCCTGTTCGGCAGGCATGGTATTTAACGTCCAGCTTTCGTGGCAGCTGCTTTGGGCGTCTTTGATATGCGGCGCCGTGTTCGGCGTGCTGTACGACGCGCTGCGCTTTTTCAGGGCGTTCACCAAAAACGGCCGCGTGCTGCTGTTTTTTCACGATCTTTCGTTCTGCCTGCTGTTTTCGGCTGCGATGTGCGTTTTGTATTTCAATTATTCAAACGGGCGCATACGGTTTTACGCGTTGCTTGCCGCGTGTTCCGCGTTTGCGGCGTACCGCCTTACGCTCGGCGCTTTGAGCGCCCGCGCCGTCGAAAAAATGCATTCCGCGCTCGTAAAGCTTAAAAACAAATGCGTTTCCGCGTTCGCTCTCGCGTACCGTTCGGCGCGCAGAGCGGCGTCTTCCCGGCTGATGCGCATGCGCCAGCTGCGCGGCGTGGGGAACGGATTCGGTATGTAGTATGTTTGCAAAGGAGGTAAAGACTTGCAAAGAAGAGCCGGCACCAATTTCATAGTGCGCGCGGCAATAGCGTTCATTCTCATTTTGCTCGTTTTTGCCGTAATCAATATTCAAATGAAGCTCAACACGCTCAAACAGAACAAAAAAGCGTTGGAGACACAGGTCGAAGAAGTAGTGGATATCATCGACGAGATCAACGTGCGGCTCGACACGCCTGTCACCGACGAATACATAGAGCGCGTCGCGCGCGACGAGTTGGGCTACCGCCGAGAAGGAGAGATAATCTTCTACAACGATATGGCTAATTAGCCGTCTTATACGGGGAGCTTGTTTTTGGAAAAAATCGTTAAGGGCAAAGTGACAAAGATCACGAGCTTCGGCGCGTTCGTCGCGGTCGAAGGCGGAGCGAGCGGAATGATCCATATTTCCGAGATATCGCAAAGCCACGTGAAGAATATAAAGGATTTTCTGACCGAAGGTCAGGAGATCGAATGCGCCGTCGTTTCGTCCGACGAAAACGGGCGCCTCGCGCTTTCGCTCAAGCGTCTGCCGCAAAAGACGGCGGCCGGCGCGGCATCCCTCCCGCCCGAAAATTTCCTCAGGGCGCCCAAAAGCTCCGACAACTCGCTCGAAAGTATGATCACGCGTTTCAAAAACGTTTCCGAAGATAAGCTCGGCGACCTCAAAAAGGGCGGCGACGTCAAACGCGCAAGATCCGGCAGGCGCAATAAACACTGAAAACGTCACGGCGGCATAAACCGCCGTTTTTTTGCCGCGATTTGTCGCTGCAAAACACAAATTCGACGCGCAGTTCATTGACAATTGCGCGCGCTTATGATATAATATACACAGTGGGAAGACCGATAAGCGTTTTCCTTTTACATATAAAAAAGGAGGAATCCGAAATGAAGATCAAATTCAACGCGCGCAAGTACAGACTCACCGACGACGTCAAACAGAGATTCGAAAAAAAGCTTGCAAAGCTCGACAAATTCTTTTACAAGGACGCCGAAGCAATAGTGTCTTTGTATAAAGAAAAGATCGGCGAACGCGTGGAGATCACCGTACACGGCAAAGGCACGATTTTCAGAGCAGAAGAGACCGATACCGACGCCGCATGCGCTCTCGACAAAGCGATGGACGTCCTTGAGCGCCAGATCCGCAAGAACCGTACCCGGTTGGAAAAGAGAAAACAGATCCAGCCCGTAACGAGCGAAGAAGACACTCTTTACGAAGAAAACAAAGAATTCAAGATCTCCAAAGTCAAAAAGTTCGTTCTCGATTCCATGACCGTGGAAGAAGCCATTCTGCAGATGAACCTGCTTTCGCACGAGTTCTATCTGTTCAAAAACGCCGAGACAGGCGCGGTCAATCTTGTATATAAGAGAAAGAACGGCGACGACTACGGCGTAATAGTGTCGGCAGACTGAGAATATAATCGATTCGGAGCAAAAAGCCCGCACAGCGGGCTTTTTGAATGAAAGGAAAAAAGCATGCGTTTCGTCACCACCTGCCTTTTCGGGCTCGAGCGGCTCGCGGGCGAGGATATCGACGCGCTCGGATACAAACGAATAGAGACGACCGACGGCAGGGTAGAATTCGAAGCGCCCGCCGACGCCATGGCGCGCTGCAACGTCAATTTCCGTTACAGCGAACGTGTGTTCATAAAACTCGGCGCGTTTTCCGCGGAAACGTTCGACGGATTGTTCGAAAACACGCGCGCGCTGCCGTGGGAGGATTATATAGGGCGCGAAGACGCGTTCCCCGTAAAAGGGCATTCGTTAAGATCGCGCCTGTTTTCGGTGCCGGACTGCCAGGCGATAATCAAAAAAGCCGTGTGCCGCCGGCTCGGTTCGGTCTACGGTATGGAACGCCTGCCCGAGACCGGGGCCAAAAAACAGATAGTGTTCTTTTTGATGAACGACACGGCCCATCTTATGATAGACACCACCGGCGAAGGATTGCACAAACGCGGCTATCGCCCGGCGGCGAACCTGGCGCCCATACGCGAAACGCTCGCGGCGGCAATGGTGAACTTTTCCCGCCCGCGCGCAAATGTGCTCACCGTCGATCCCATGTGCGGTTCGGGGACCATAGCCATAGAGGCAGCGCTGCTCGCTTCGAATACCGCGCCCGGTATCGGTCGCGCGTTCGCTTCGGAACGGTACGGGTTGATCCCCGAAAGCGCCTTTGAGCTCGCCCGCGAGGAGGCGCGCGCGAAGGTGACCGAACCCGGTATGCGTATCTTCGGTTCGGATATAGATAAAGAATCGCTCGCGATCGCGCGCGAAAACGCGCGCCGCGCGGGAGTGGAAAAATGGGTGGAGTTTTCATACGCCGACGTGCGTTCGTTCATCCCGCCCGTGGAAGGCGCGCGCGGCACCATCGTCTGCAACCCGCCTTACGGCGAACGCATGATGGATAAAGAGAGTGCGGCGGAACTTATAGCCGCGGCGGGCAAAGCCATAGCGCGTTCCGCGCCTATGTGGCAGTTGTATTTCATATCGCCGGACCCGCTTTTCGAACGTCATTTCGGGAGACGCGCCGACAAAGTGCGCACGCTTTATAACGGAACGATCAAATGCGGCTTTTACCAGTTCTACAAGCAAAAAACATAAAAATGTAACAATTTCGACATTGAATTTACGTAATTTGTGATTATTATATTATATGCAAAATAAACAGCTTTTTAAGGAGGAATATCAATGAAACTCAAACCACTCGGCGATAAGATCGTCATCAAAATGGCAGAAGCCGAAGAGACCACCAAGAGCGGCATCATTCTGGCGGGCGCCGCGAAAGAAAAGCCCCAGTTCGCTTACGTTATAGAAGTCGGCCCCGGCTCGCGCGACGAAAACGGCAAGCTCGTCCCGATGGAAGTCAAAAAGGGCGATAAAGTCATTACAAGCAAATATTCCGGCACCGAGATCAAGCTCGACGGCGAAGAATATATCGTAGTCAGACAAAACGATATTCTTTGCGTGGTAGAATAAACTTACAGGGAGGATCCGCATTATGGCAAAAGAACTCAGACACAATATCGAAGCGAGAGAGGCGTTGATGAAAGGCATCAACACTCTTGCCGACACCGTAAAGATCACGCTCGGCCCCAAGGGCAGGAACGTGGTTCTCGATAAAAAATTCGGCTCGCCGCTCATCACCAACGACGGCGTTACCATAGCAAAAGAGATAGAGCTCGAAGACCCGTTCGAGAATATGGGCGCACGTCTGGTGTGCGAAGTCGCCACCAAGACCAACGACGCCGCCGGCGACGGCACCACCACCGCCACGCTGCTCGCGCAGGCGTTCATCCGCGAAGGCATGAAGAACATAGCCGCCGGCGCCAACCCCATGATAGTCAAAAAGGGAATTCAGAAAGCCGTTGACGAAGCCGTCAAAGCCATTTCCGCTTCCAGCACCGCCGTTCACGGCACCGACGATATCGCCCGCATAGGCACCATTTCTTCCGGCGACGCTGAAATAGGCAAAATAATTGCCGAAGCAATGGAAAAAGTCACCGCCGAAGGCGTTATCACGGTGGAAGAATCCAAGACCGCCGAGACCTATTACGATCTCGTCGAAGGTATGCAATTCGACCGCGGCTATATCACTCCGTACATGGTCACCGATACCGAAAAGATGGAAGCCGTGCTCGACGACGCGCTCGTACTCATCACCGATAAAAAGATCTCCAATATCCAGGAGATCCTGCCCGTGCTCGAACAGATCGTTCAGAACGGCAAAAAGCTGCTCATAATCGCCGAAGACGTCGAAGGCGAAGCGCTTTCCACCCTCATAGTCAACCGCCTGCGCGGCACGTTCACCTGCGTCGCGGTCAAAGCTCCCGGCTTCGGCGACAGACGCAAAGAAATGCTTCAGGATATCGCCATCCTCACCGGCGGCACCGTAATTTCCGCCGATCTGGGTTACGAACTCAAGGAAGCCACGCTCGATATGCTCGGCCGCGCAAAGCAGGTCAAGGTCACCAAAGAAAATACCATCATAGTCGACGGCGCCGGAAATAAGGACGAGATCAAGGCGCGCACCGCGCAGATCAAAGCCGCAATAGAAGTTTCCACCAGCGATTTCGACCGTGAAAAGCTTCAGGAACGCCTTGCCAAGCTCGCGGGCGGCGTAGCCGTCATCAAAGCCGGCGCAGCCACCGAGACCGAGATCAAGGAAAAGAAGCTCCGCATAGAAGACGCCCTCAACGCCACCCGTGCGGCGGTCGAAGAAGGTTACGTCGCGGGCGGCGGCGTCGCGCTCATCGACGTTATCCCCGAAGTCGAAAAGCTGCTCAAGACCACCGAAGGCGACGAAAAGACCGGCGTCAAGATCGTGCTCCGCGCGCTCGAAGAACCTGTCAGACAGATCGCCGAAAACGCCGGCTTCGAAGGCAGTGTCGTGGTCGACAAGGTCAAGAGAGCCAAGAAAGGCACCGGTTTCGACGCTTATAACGAAACGTTCGTCGACATGGTCAAGGCCGGCATAATCGACCCCGCAAAAGTCACCCGCAGCGCGCTGCAGAACGCCGCTTCCATAGCTTCCATGGTGCTCACCACCGAAGCTCTCGTTGCAGATAAGAAAGAAGAAAACCCCGCGCCTAATCCCGCGATGAACGGTATGGGCGGCATGGGCTATTGATGCCGCAGAACGCATTAAAGCGGTGAATTTACGCACCGATTTAAAAAAGGTTTTTACAAAGCTATGCCAATTAAAAAAGGCATAGCTTTCTTTTTTGCTTACCCGTTTTGCGTAAAGAAGGTGCTTGTCTGAAAACTTCGACTGCCGTACAGTCGTACGGCGACGCTCGTTTTCAGACAAAATTCCCTCGCTTTACTGCGTTCTGCCTTGTGACGCCGCAGCGTTCGGTCACGCACGCCGGAACGTTTGCGGGAAAGGCGGAAATGACGCCGGAGCGTTGGGTTACGCCCGCCGGAATGTATGGTTGAGCTTGTCTAAACGGTCGGCTACGTGTTTTATATACACCCTCCCCGCGCCGCCGGGCAGAGCGAAGCGAGGGACCGGCTTGGGCGGCGGAGCGGGGAGGGTGTAAGGAAATCCGCGTGTGTGGCTTCGGGATCCCCGGCAAACCGACGGTTCGTTGGGGTGTCTCTTGGGGCGGAGGCAGCGCGGGAGTATGAGATGGAAGCTGCGGAATTTATGCTATACCCCCTCTTCCTCGCAGCGTTTGTGGGGGTATTCCAAGCGAACATTCAGTTGAAAAACGGCGGATTTTGTGTTATTATCATATATAAGAACGGCAAAGAAGCAAAAATATTTACCGTGACCCAACCTTTTTGCGCTTTTTCGTATCTTATGGGTGAAAGGCGACAAAAGAACAAACAAGTCAAAGAAAGGAAAAAGGATGAAAAACGTTTCCGCAATGAACGACGCAACGCTCGTTGAACTTACTCTTATAGGGAACGATTCGGCTTATGAAGAGCTTGTGAAACGACATGAAAAAGCGGTCAAAGGCACCGCGTACAAAGTCACCGGAAATGCGTTTTCCGCCGAGGACGCTTCGCAGGACGCCTTTGTTTCGGCGTGGATGAATCTTTCTGCGCTGCGCGATCCTTCGCGGTTCAGACCGTGGGTATGTTCCATAGCGAAAAACTGCGCAAGGAGAGTTGTGGAAAACTATCACGCCGCCATCCCCGATATCAGTCTTTCTTTACTTGAAGACGCCGATCCCGAAAGTATCGATCGCGTCGCTTTTGAAAACGAGCAGAGCGTGTATTCCGATCTTCACGAAGCCGTCGAAGCGCTGGGCGGCAAGATCAGGGAAACCGTAAAGCTCCATTATTTCGAAGGCTTGTCTGTCGCCGAAATAGCCGCAAAACTGTCTCTTCCGGAAGGGACCGTTAAATGGCGGCTCAGCGAAGGAAGAAAACAGCTTAGAAAGGGTTACGGTATTATGGAAAAAGAATACGACGAAAACGAGAAAATGGTGCGCAAAGTTATGCGCCAGATCGAACGTCTCAAACTGTGGCGGCTCAAAAAAGACCGCTCCGGCTTTGAAGAGGAATTCAAAGAAGTCCTCGCAAGCGCGGAAGCGCTTGAGGATTCAAAAGAAAAGAGCCGCGCGCTTTCGGACGTGCTGATGATGGGATATTGGTGGATCCCGGGAACCAGAAACGACGAAACGCTGGCAAGAATAAAGAAACACGCCGAAGAAAGCCGCAACGACGACGTTATGATGAACGTACTCGGTGGTGAAACCGAGAATAAGAGCGCGCACGCGCAAGAGATCATAGATCTTATAAAAGAAAAACAGATCCCCTACGTACAGGGATTGGGGATGAAGAAAACGCTGGGATATCTGCATTTTTGGCTGGGCGTCAGGCTGTGCGACGTTGGACGTTATGAAGAGGGTATCGAAAGCTATAAAGCGGTGCTATCCGTGCTTGGACCGACTGACGTTTATTACGCCAACGCTATCGCTGCAATACGTATAGAAGAAAAAGTGCGCGAAAAAGGGCTGGGCAGAGACGATGATTCTCTGGCGTTCAGGGCGTACGGCGACGAATACCGCAGCATAGACGGAAAGCTCTGGTTCTGGCAGGAGCCGGGCTATAGCCGCGGCAACCTGTGGTCTGTGAGCGAGCCGGGCATATATTGGGTAAGTCTGTGCGATAGCCTTATTATCGATCCCGATATGAAGGCGGGCGACGTAAAGACCGCTTCCGACGGCATAACGAAGCTCACCTGCAAAAGCACCGACGCGACTTTTAAGACTCCCGCGGGAGTTTTTGAAAACTGCAGCGTTTTCGAAGTTGCTGACGCATCCGAGATCGTACACGAAACGGCGTTCTGCCCGGGCGTGGGCATGGTATATCAAAAGATCACGAACACCATCGTGAGCGAGCATTTCCTTAAGAAATATCATATAGAAGGCGGTTCGGGCCTGCTGCCGCTCGCCGCGGGCAACCATTGGGAATACGTCACCAAAAACGCTTTTATGACGGGCGAATTCGAGAGCGTATTGGAGATCACGGGAGCAAAGGGCGGCAAGGCTGTCGCCGCCGCGTACGGATTCTCGCATCGCACCGGTTACGACGAGACCGCGTGGGCGGGCAATATGCTTAACGCGCGTCAGAATTACGCCGTGTGCGAAAACGAAAAAGAACGTCTTGTCGATATGAGGGAATGCTTTGCAAAGGCGCTGCCGCTCGCAAAGACCAAACGCGAAAAGACGCATACACGCATAGCTGCCGGCATCATGGAACGCATATTGAATACCGATCCCGAGTTCAATCCCGAATACACCGAATGCGGACGCTGGAATTTCTTCCAAAGACGTTTCGCCCGGCGCGAAGACGGCATGACTGTGATCTGCGAAGACGGACGCATGTTTTCATTTGAATGGAAAAATATGAGCGGCAACATGGGCGAAAACGGCGTGGGAAAACGGCTGCTTTACAATATGCTGTATGATATAGTTCAGGACGCTGCAGGCTGTGCGTGGTCGGATAAATGGATACCCGGATACACGGAAAAACGTGAAGTCGCGATTTATAGCAACGTCTGCAAGCTCGAGCTCACGGTGCTCGACGAAGAGCGCGTGGAGACACCTGCGGGGACCTTTGAAAACTGCCGGCACGTCGTTATGGAGCTGAGCAATTTACCCGCCGGATTGAGTTATCGCTCGGGACGTATGGAATGCTGGTACGCTCCGGGCGTGGGGATCGTAATGTTCAGCCGTCCTTTGAACAACGGCGGTACCGATAACGTGAGCAACGTCTGGTATCTTACGGCGTACGAAGGCACGGGAGACGGATATTTCCCGATCAAAGACGGTCTCTTCCGCCGGTACGAACCGGAATACACCGAAGGCTGGCACGGCAGAGTGGAATATACTTATGTCGAAGACGAAAACGGCGTAGTCATTTTCTTTGACCAGCTGGGAACGCAGGACCGCGCCTCGTATGAAGCGGGGCTGAAAACTGAATAAGCAAACGAAAAAGTGCCGGAACCATTACGGGTTCCGGCACTTTTTTTTAGATAACAGTTTATTTCGGCTTTTTCATGGTGAGCGATATACGGCCCTTTTGAGTATCCACGGCGAGCACCCAGACGGTGACGATATCGCCGACCTTGAGCACTTCGGACGGATGCTTGATATATCTTTCCGAGATCTGCGTGACGTGGACGAGTCCGTCCTGGTGGACGCCTATATCCACGAACGCGCCGAAATCTATTACGTTCCGCACGGTGCCTTTGAGCTCCATGCCGGGTTTGAGATCTTCTATGCCCATGACGTCTGTGCGGAGCATGGGAGGCGGCAGCTCGTCGCGCGGGTCGCGCGCGGGGCGTTCGAGCTCTTTTACAATATCTATAAGCGTGGGCTCGCCTATGCCAAGCTCGGCGGCGAGCGCCGAAGTGCCGTCGGTGGAAACGCGCTCCGAAAGCCCGCTTATCCTGCCCTGCGCCACGTCGGAATCGGTATAAGAATAATGCTTTAAGAGCGCTTCGGCGGCGTCGTAGCTTTCGGGATGGACGGCGGTGCGGTCGAGCACGTTCCTGCCGTCGGTCACGCGCAAGAACCCGGCGCACTGTTCAAACGCCTTGGGCCCCAGTTTGGGCACCTTTTTGAGCTGCGCGCGGGATATGAACTTGCCGTTTTCTTCGCGGTAGGCGACGATATTCTTGGCTATGGCGCTGTTTATTCCGGCAATGCGCGCAAGCAGCGGCGTCGAAGCGGTGTTGAGGTCGGCGCCCACCGAGTTCACGCAGTCTTCCACCACTCCGTCGAGCGCTTCGCCCAGCTGTTTTTCGGGCATGTCGTGCTGATATTGCCCCACGCCAATGGCTTTGGGGTCTATCTTAACCAGTTCGGCGAGCGGATCCTGCAGGCGTCTTGCAATAGACACCGCGGAACGCTGAGTGACGTCGAAATCCGGGAATTCCTGCTGCGCAAGCTTGGAAGCCGAATAAACGCTTGCGCCGGCTTCGCTGACCACCATGTACGAAACGCCTTTGGCGTTCATTTCCTTAAGCAGCTCGGCGGTGAACGTCTCGGTCTCGTGCGAGGCGGTGCCGTTGCCTATGGCTATGCAGGTCACGCCGTATTTCTGAATGAAAGTTTTTATCTTCGCCTTGGCTTCGGCGATCTTGTTGTGCGGCGGAACGGGGTAGATCACGCCGGTATCCAGCACCTTGCCGGTGCCGTCCACTACGGCGACCTTGCAGCCGGTGCGGTAGCCCGGGTCGAGTCCTATGGTAACGGCGTTGCGGACCGGCGGCTGCATTAGCAGATGCCGCGTGTTTTCGGCGAACACCTTTATTGCGTCGGTCGACGCTTTGTCGGTGAGCTCGTTGCGGATCTCGCGCTCTATGGAAGGGAATATAAGCCGGTCGTAGGCGTCGTCCGCGGCCCGGAGCACCAGTTGTCCCGTTTCGCCGTTGTTCTTTACGTGAATGGAAGCGAGTATGCGCATCGCCATATTGCGGTCGAATTCCACCGATATTTTAAGGAATTCCTCTTTCTCGCCGCGGTTCATGGCAAGCACGCGGTGGCCGGGGACCTTGTTCAGCTTTTCAACTTTGTCGGCGTACATACCGTAAACGCCCAGGTCGTCCTTTGCGCCCGCGGAACGTATACTGCCGTTTTGCATGCAGACGTAGCGTATGCGTTTTCTGCCTTCGGCGTCGTCGGAAATCGTTTCGGCGATGATATCCAGAGCGCCCTGCAGCGCGTCCTCCGCGGAAGCCACGCCCTTTTCTTCGTTTGTATACTGCTCGGCGATCTTGAGCACGCCGGTCGTCTTTTCGTCCTGCGCGTATATCAGCAGCGCAAGCGGCTCCAGCCCTTTTTCCTTAGCCACGGAAGCGCGCGTGCGGCGCTTGGGACGGAACGGGCGGTAGATGTCTTCTATTTCGGTGAGCGTTTCGGCGGCGTCCAGCGCGGCGGAAATCTCGTCGGTCATTTTCTCCTGCTCGGTTATGGAAGCGCGCACCTTTTCGCGCTGTTCGTCCAGCGAGCGCAGGTAAGCCAGCCGCTCGCTCAGATTGCGCAGAACTTCGTCGTCGAGCGAGCCGGTCATTTCCTTGCGGTAGCGCGCTATGAACGGCACCGTGTTGCCTTCGTCGAGCAGCTTTACCGCCGCTTCGGTCTGACTTTGTCTTATGCGAAGTTCCTGTGTGAGTTTTGCAATAATGTCCATGGTCTGTCTCCGTTTATTTCTTCTTTTTCTTTTTGAAAATCAGCGCGCACGCCGCCGCGCATATCGCCGCCGCGGCAGCCGCTATGCCTATGATGAGTCCGGGCTTGCCTCCGCTTTCTTCCGGTGCGGCTGTTTCCTCACTCTGCTCGGGCCCGCTTTCGGCCATGCTTTCTTCGGCAGAGCTTTCTTCGGAGCTTTCCTCGCCCGGATGATTGTAAGCGTACACCATGGCTTCGAGCTCGTCGCACAACGCCTTGAGATGTATGGCGAAGACCCGTTCGCCGGCGAGATACCGTTTTATGGCGCGGATCTTCAGATTGATCTCCGTGTCGCCGCACTGTTCGGCGGCTTCCAGCACCGGCGTATAATCGAAAGCGACCTTGTAGACTTCGAATTCGCTGATGCCGCCGCTGTAATAGGTGTTGTACTGGCTCGCGTACCAGCGCTTGAGCTGGACGTATTTGACGTAACGCGCCCTGACCGGCTTGAATTCCACGGTCTCGGTCACGCGCCGGCCTTCTTCTTTTCCGCTCGCTTCAAAGACTTTTTCAAAGTTTTCGCCGTCTTCCGAAACATATAGCTCGAACGCCTGCACGGATTCGAAATAGTGTATGATTATTTTTGAAATATCGTAAACGTCGGCGAGATCGACTACCATCCACTGGGTATCTTTCGACCTGTCGAACGAAAGGCGCGTGTTCATATCGCCGTCGACCGCCATCGGTTCGTTCAGCCGTCCGTCGTTGACTTCAAGCCCGCTGACCGTGACCTTTTTGTATAGCGCCACGTTGCTTTCGAAAAGCAGGTCGTTGAGCGATCCGCCCTCGGGTGCGAGAGTCAGATTTTCCACTACGCAGTTTTCGCCGCCGGTTTTTTCGAGCGGGAGCACGAACGACGAACTGTATTCCGCGGCTTTTCCGCCGGAAGCCAGCACGGGTTCGGAGACCCACTTGCCGTCGACTATCAGCACGGTCGAGGTCCTGTCGCCGTAAAGCCGTATATTCGTCTTTTCGCCAATAGTCACTCCGCGGTCGAAGATATACGTCACGCCGCCGCGTTCAAAGCTCAGTTTGCCCGCCGCGTTGACGAACAGTTTTCCGTCTTTGCCTTCGGTTATCACCGCGCCTTTTTGGGTCACGGTCACGTCGGCGCTCATATAATACGGCCAGCCGTACGATATCGCTTTGTCTTCTTCGAGAGCTTTCGTCACATCGGCGTCGATCGCGTATTTGCGCCGCGCGGGGTCTGCGTTGCCTCCGCGGCGTGACAGTTTTTCAAAGCGCGAAATAAAGTTTTCGGCGCTTATCTTTGCGGTCTTGCTTCCGGTCCAGGTCTTTTCCGCCACAAGGCAGACCTGATAGCGGAGCCGGTCGAAAATCTCGAACATGGAATAACCGGTCGCCGGCCGCACGGTGTCGTTCCACAATGCGAAACACGCGCCAAGCAGCTGTTTGTCGTCTTCGGCGACTTTTTTGCCGTTGTATATGCCCAGAATGTTAACGAACCACTTTGAATAAAGGTTGTTAAGATCGAAATAATCTGCGAATCCGTTTCCTCCCGGAACGCAGTAGAGTATGGGCCCGCAGGTGTTTATAATGTCGTAGCCCATATCCCACAGGACCTTGTGGTCCGAAAGCTCCACCGCCCAGTAGTTGCACTGCGAATCGCCTGAAACCGGCGTGCTGCCGTTGAAGCCCTTGCCGCCGAACGAACCCCAGAACCGGGTCGTATACCCGCGCGAACGCAGGTGCTTCATCAGCGCGTCGGTGTAGGCGCGCATTTCTTCGTTGTGGCCGTCGGGGTATTCGTCGGTGCCGAAATGGA
Source organism: Clostridia bacterium (assembly GCA_017429165.1). Taxonomy (GTDB): domain Bacteria; phylum Bacillota; class Clostridia; order Oscillospirales; family CAG-382; genus UBA1206. The sequence goes on along the minus strand of JAFRPL010000014.1, from coordinate 52,240 downwards.
CCGTGTCGCCTATGAACACGGGCTCTTCGCCGGCGACGTATTCGTCCCACAGATCGCAGACGAATTTCAGCGTTTCGGGCTTGCTTATGTTAAGATGCGAATCGTCGAGCATTAGCTCGGGGACGGCTTTTTTAAAGCATTTGCTGTGCGCCGGAGTGTCTATCTCGGTGACGACGCTCACGCCGTATTCCCGCATGCGAAGCTGATATTCGCGGTAATCCTTTTTGCTGTAATGGTCTTCGGCGGTCAGCCCCGGTACGTCGCTTTCAAGACGGAAATAACCGTTGCCGTCGGACGAGTTGTCGTTTATATGCAGATGTATCTCGTTGAGCTTGAACCACGCAAAGTATTTGGTTATCTCCTCCACGTAATCGAGCGGTATCCAGGTGCGCGCCACGTCTATCATACCCGAACGCAGACCGTACTGCGGCACGTCGCGGACGTGCCCGCAGGGCATATACCCGTCGTGGTAACAGGACTGTATCAGCGTGATGATGCCGTACAGCAGCGATATCTCTGTCGTGCCGCTTATGATCACGTTCGTTTCGGTCGCGTCCATCGTATAACCTTCGCCGCCGAGCGACGTGTCCGAAGAATGCGCAAGCACGATGTCGCCCGTGCGCGCCGGTCCGGATGCGAAATCCACGCTCAAAAACAGCATGTCGTCGAAATAGCCGCGGATGACGTCTTTTTTTGCTTCCGAAATTTCGGCGTCTTCGCTTAGAACGATGCGCGCGCCGTCTTTTACGGTGAACGTTCCTTCTCCGCCGGTCCATTCGGTCACCGCGGGGATGACGTTGGGAGCGGGGTTAGCCGTTCCGGCCGCCGCAGCGGATAATTCCGGCACGACCGAGGCGAAAAAAAGCGAAGATGCGAGTATGAACGCTATGTGTTTTTTCATTGCCGTAACGCTCCTGAGTTTATTTTTATTAATTATACCATAAAAAGCGCCTCTTTGCAAGATTTTTAACGTCCCGCTCCGCGCGTTTTTTTTGCCGTAACGTCTTGATTTATGCGTTCGGGGGTGATATAATAGCACAAAAGATAATGGGGAGGAGTCCCGGAATGAGAGAAATAGGCAAATCGCATAAGCTCGACAACGTGTGCTACGATATCCGCGGGCCCGTGATGGACGAAGCGATCCGCATGGAATCCAACGGCATAGACATACTTAAGCTCAATATCGGCAATCCCGCGCCGTTCGGTTTCAAAGCGCCGGACGAGGTGATAGTCGACTTCATTTACAACCTGCGCGCTTCGGAAGGTTATTCCAATTCCAAAGGGCTGTTTTCGGCGCGCAAAGCAATAATGCAGTACTGCCAGCTAAAAGGCATCCCCAACGTCACGGTCGAGGATATCTACACCGGCAACGGCGAAAGCGAACTCATCACCATGTCCATGCAGGGGCTTCTCGACGACGGCGACGAGATACTCATCCCCATGCCCGATTATCCTCTGTGGACGGCTTCGGTGGTGCTCGCCGGCGGCAAGGCGGTCCATTACCGCTGCGACGAGGAAAACCACTGGTACCCCGATATCGAAGACATCCGCCGCAAGGTCACGCCGCGCACCAAAGGCATAGTTGTCATCAACCCCAACAACCCCACCGGCGTGGTGTATTCCAAAGAGATGCTGCTTCAGATAGTCGATATCGCGCGCGAACACGGACTCATCCTTTTCGCCGACGAGATCTACGACCGTCTTGTTATGGACAACATAGAATTCACTCCGCTCGCGTCGCTTGCGCCCGATCTTTTCACCGTGTGCTTCAACGGACTTTCGAAATCGCACCGCGTGGCGGGCTTCCGTTCCGGCTGGATGTGCCTCGCCGGCGACAAGACTTACGTGCGCGGATATATCGAAGGGCTCAATCTGCTCGCGGCGATGCGGCTTTGCTCCAACGTTCCGGGGCAGAGCGTCATCCAGACCGCTATCGGCGGCTATCAGTCGAGCGACGAGATGATAAAGCCCGGCGGAAGACTTTTCGAACAGCGCGAATTCATCTGCAAGGCGCTCAATTCCATACCAGGCGTTTCCGCCGTCAAACCCGACGCCGCGTTTTACGTGTTTCCTAAATTCGATACCGAAATGTACGGCATCAAGGACGACCAGGAATTCGTATTCGATCTGCTGCGCGAGCAGAAACTTCTCGTGACCGCCGGCACTGGCTTCAACTGGGACAGACCCGACCATCTGCGCATAGTCTATCTTGCGCGCACCGAAACGCTCGAAGACGCCGTCACGCGGCTCGAGACGTTCTTGAAAGAAAGAAGAAGATAAAAAGCATAAAAAAACAAAGAGGCGGATATCGCCTCTTTGTAAACTCAAAGAGCCGTCTGCCTCTCTGTATGCGTCGTGGGGATCCTACGTTCTGCTGACGTCACGCGCATCGTTCCCGCACTGTTGGGGAAAATCGCGCGCGGTGCGCAAAAAAACGTATTCCGTATCTGTCTCCGCCGCAAAAAGCTCGCCGAATTCGTCGCGCACGCTGCGGGGCGTTCCCGTCCGCAGATCGAGTGTGCGCGAAAGCGCGCAGTATGCGGTATCGCGGCGCGTAAAGCAGCCGTCTTTAAAACGTCTCATCCTGACGATCCTTCCGACGTTCTTATTATCGGCTTTTATGTCCGTTTTATGCGAGGTGAAAAAATGGTTTATATTGGAATAGATTTCGGCGACAAACGCGTCGGCGTCGCGCGCAGCGACGGCGTTCTCGCGACCGCCGTCTGTACCGTAAAAGTCACGGGACTTGCCGACGCCGTCAGAAAGTGCGCCGAAAAGATAAAAGAGCTCGGCGGCGAATCCGTCGTCATAGGACTTCCCAGGAACATGGATTCCACCGAAGGTTTCCGCGCCGAACGCACACGCCGTTTCGGAGCCGCGCTCGCGCAAATCACGGGCATGGCGCCCGAATATTTTGACGAACGGCTCACCACCGTGCGCGCCCACGCGTTCATGAACGACGCCGACCTGGCGCCGCGGCGCAAAAAGGGAATGGTCGATTCGCTTTCGGCGGAAATAATTTTGCAGGATTATCTCGATTCGCTCAAAAACAGGCAAATATAAGAATAAAAAGTATCCCGCGCAAGACATCTACCTCTTGCGCGGGATTTTGCTTTTTGTTTCGTTTATTTGTTTCCCACTTCGCAGCCGCCCCATTCGACCACGGTGAAACCGTAACGTTCGGGCGCGGAAAATTCCTGCGGCGGGATATCGATCATTTCGTCGAGCGGCATGAACGCCATAAAGACTCTTATGCAAACGTCGGGTTCGGGCGTGACGCACAGCACGGCGTTTTCGGTGTAAGCGCTTGTCTGGAACGATATGAGATTGTATTCGTTTTTCTGCATCAGAGGCAGCCAGTAGATTATGAATTCGTTCGCTTCGCGCGCGGTAAGCCCCAGCTTGGGCAGCGTTTCCGCAAGGAACGCCGCGGTGTCTTTTCCCGCCACGCACGCTCCGCGTGTGAAATCGAATCCCGCGCCGTCCGAAACGCCTTCCCAGTACAGGGCATAGTATTCGCTTCCGTCGGGGAACACGAGCGTTCCGTCAGGCCTTGCAACAAAGTTTTCCCAGCCGTTTTCGCCGTATTCGGGGTAGGTACAGGTCAGCTTTCCGTTAAGCATGAGCTTTACCGAACAGACCGTTTCTTCGGCGGGATACAGGTAGATAATGGGTTTGTCCATTACCGGCTCGCCTGCCTCGTAATTCGATCTTCTCGCGCTGACGACTTTTTTTATGACGAATTTGCACGTTATTTGATATGCGTTTTCTCTGGTGCCGTAGTCAAAGACTCTTTCTTCGGCGATACAGTATCTGCCGTAAAACTCTATGCGCGCGGTATCGAACTCATTGAACCCCGTAACGCCTTCGACGAACACGTCGTCGCCGACTGTGCCGTTTTCGTCCGAACTCCTAACGTAAAGGTACGTCACGTACAGTGTGCCCGGATCCAATTCCACGTCTTCTCTCAGGCATATATAGTTTTCGGGCACCGGATTCGTCACGGGTTTCGACGGAACGTCGTTCCCGCACGAAACGAGCAGTAAAGAAAAAACGAGTGCTATCATCAGTATCGCCGCCGCAAAAGCGGCTGTCTTGCTGCGATTTGTCATAGCGGTATTCTCCTTTCGTTTTCTGTATGATAATACTGTCGAAAAGCCGAAAATCGGACAAAAAACGACCGTATTTTTTCAAGTTTCTTCTTCGGTGTCGCTTACTATGGCGACGTATTCTTCGCATATGCGGCGGTAGGTGAGCAGAAATACCGCTATGAACGCGACAGAAAGCAGTATCCTGGGCAAAAGCAGCCACGGGTAAAGAACGGGCATCGCAAAAGCGGCTATGTTCATAAGGGCGTATGCGGTATATAAGATCTCGGCGTACACGAGCGGTTTGAGCGAAGTTTTTTCGCAGCCGAAATCGAAGTGCAATTCGCGCAGCGAATAGCACAGGCGCCGCACGAACAGCACGGAACATACGGCGAACGCCGCGCCCGACGCCGCAAGCACCGCGCTTTCGGTCAACGTACCTACCGTGTCGGTGCTGCCGAACAGTATAAAGCATATATCCAGCGCCAGCCCCGTCGCCGCGGCGCAGAACGCGTAAGGCGCAAGCGTCTTTTTAAGCACGCGCTTGGCGCGGATAATCGCGTACGCCGATATGAGCGCTCCTAGAAAAGCGGGCAGTACGGGGACGCGTTCGAACCGCACGTCTAACGCGAAAGCCGCGATCCCCACGATCGCGAACACATAGGAAACGCTGAGCTTTTTATCGATGCTCTCGCTCGAACTGCCGGTCACGTATTCGGCGGCTTTAGTCGCCGCAGCGACGAATGCTGCGTCTTTGCGCACCGCGCCGAAATAGCGGCAGATCTCTATATACCACCACACGCCGAGTATGATCGTGATCAGAATGAACAGCGCGGTCGCGTACGGCTTGTAGCTTGCGATATCATTGTAAAGCGGTATGTCGTCGACGTCGATAAGGTCGGAAAACAGCACTTTCTGCACCAGAAGCACCGCCGCCTCGGGTATCACGCCCAGCGCCACTTTCACTATAAGGAACAGAAGCGTAAGAAATCTGGCGTTGTTGAGCCGCCTCAGCGCCTCGTAGCCGTCGTAGCGTTCGAGCAGATACTCGGTCCCGCCGAAAAGGTCAGAAGCGAACCTGATGACGAGCAGTATCTCCGCCACGCCGAAGCTGAAAGTCAGAAGCAGCCGCATGCTGTCGTCCGACCCGAGCGAAAGCACGAACGCTGCCGCGCGCGCGAACGAAAGCAGCCCCAGATACGCCGAATATTTCATCGCCGATTCCATACGGTATTCCAGCTTCGCAAGGTCGCTCACGGCGTAGCAGATCAGCGCGTATCCTATAAAATCGGGCAGGATATCGAGCATGGCGAAATAGGGGTTGATAAGGAAAAACAGCCCTATAAACAAAAGCGGCGAACGTATTCTGTTTTTGGTCGCGGCAGCGTCGTTCATAAACTCATTCCTTTTCGCGTTTGCGGCGTTTCTGTTCCTCTTTTTCGGCTATGCGGCGCATGGTCTCTTCGTCTTTTTCCATTTGCGAAGCCGTGGTTATCTTGGTATAACAGCCGTACAGGAACCACAGGTTGGTGAATCCTATAAGGTATTTCATGATTATCGTCACGTTGCCCACTATCTGCGCGAACTCCGAACCGGTCGCCCCGCCTTTTACCAGATACGCCGAAATTATGCACAGCGCGTAATAAAATTCGGTAAAAGCCAGCCAGGCCAGCGCATTCATGGCTATCTTCATATCGCCGCCTTCGAGCGCGATATCGCGGACCGAAAGCAGATAGATCAGGTGTATGCAGGCGCCCAGCAGGATATAAGCCAGATGCAGTGCGAAATACAGCTCGCCGGTCTTGTCAAGCGTTATGATCTTGGCAAGATCCAGCAGTTCGCATACCGAATACAGCGTGCAAACGGCGCAGAGCGCGCATGAAGCGAAAAAGCTTTTGCGCACCTTGCCCAGCTTGAAAAATCCCCACGCCAGAAGCGGCCAGCCTATAACGCCCGCGTAGAAAGAATCGAATATTATGAGCAGATATCCGAGCACGCACAGACCGAATCCCATAACTCAGCCGTTTCCTTTCATATCCTTTGCCATACAGCACTTTTTGTATTTGAGCCCGCTGCCGCAGGGGCAGGGATCGTTGGGCCCCACTTTTTTGCGTTTCACCGCGGTGACGGTGACTTTTTTGTCGCCTCCGCCCGCATTCATATTGTCGGCGGCGGTTAGCACCTTCTTGCGCTCCATCGTGCGCCGCGGAGCCACGGTCAGCAACATACGGACGGTATCCGTGCGGATGTCGTGGATCATATCGTCGAACATCTGCGAACCGAATATCTTGAATTCCTTCACCGGGTCGCGCTGAGCGTAAGCGTTCAGTCCCACGCCGGTCTCAAGGTCGTCCATCGCGTCTATGTGGTCCATCCACTTGCGGTCGACGTTTTCCAGCAGTATGATGCGTTCTATCTCACGGAACCGTTCGGGCGTAAAGACCGCCTCCTGCGCGGCGTAGCGCTTTTCCGCGCGGGTAATCAGCGTGTCGCGTATAGATTCGGCGGTTATTGTATCCATATCGTTGGGCGTGTAGACAAAATCGTCCTTGCCGCAGAGGATACCTAAGAAATAAGTCCTGAGCCCGTCGTAGTTCCATTCGTCGGGGACGTCGGAAGCGCAGTATTCCGCCACGGCGCCGTCTATGTAATCTTCGACCATCTTCCATATCATGGCTTTCAGGTCCTTGCCGTCGAGCACGTCGCGGCGCTGAGCGTAGATCAGCTCGCGCTGCTGGTTCATGACGTCGTCGTATTCAATGACGCGCTTGCGGCGTTCGAAGTTCATGCCTTCGAGCCGTTTCTGCGCCGATTCTATGGAATTGGAAAGCAGCTTGGCGTTTATGGGCTGATCTTCGGGAAGCCCCAGCGCCGACACCACGCCCAGCATTTTATCCGAACCGAACAGGCGCATAAGGTCGTCCTGCATCGAAAGGTAGAACCGGCTTTCGCCCGGGTCGCCCTGACGTCCGGAACGGCCGCGCAGCTGATTGTCTATGCGGCGGCTTTCGTGGCGCTCGGTGCCGAGTATGAACAGACCGCCGGCTTCGCGGACTTTGTCCGCTTCGGGCGCTATCTCTGCTTCGAACTGCTTTTCAAGTTCGCGGAAACGGCGGCGGTATTCGAGTATTTCGGGGTTGTCGGTGTGCGAATACGCAGTCGCCTCGTTTATCTGCCATTCTTCAAAGCCTTCGTCGCGCAGTGCGGATTTCGCCATGAATTCGGCGTTGCCGCCCAGCTTGATATCGGTGCCGCGCCCCGCCATATTGGTGGATATCGTCACCGCGCCGACCTTGCCGGCCTGGGCGATTATCTCGGCTTCTTTTTCGTGGTATTTGGCGTTTAAGACGTTGTGCTTTATGCCTTCTTTTTTGAGCAGCGCAGAGACCGCTTCGGATTTTTCGACCGACGCGGTACCGACCAGCACGGGCTGGCCCTTGGCGTGGCATTCCTTGATCTGCTCTATTATGGCGTGATATTTGCCGTTTACGGTCTTGTATACGACGTCGTTGTAGTCTTTGCGTATCATTGGGCGGTTGGTGGGGATCTCCACCACGTCCAGATTGTATATCTCGCGGAACTCGTTTTCTTCGGTGAGCGCCGTGCCGGTCATGCCGGAAAGCTTTTTGTAAAGGCGGAAATAGTTCTGGAACGTTATGGTCGCCTGCGTCTTGTTTTCGCGTTCGACTTTTACGCCTTCCTTCGCTTCTATCGCCTGATGCAGGCCGTTGGAATAGCGTCTGCCGTACATTATGCGGCCGGTGAACGAATCGACTATCAGCACCTGACCGTCCTTGACGATGTAATCCACGTCTTTTTTCATAACGCCATGCGCGCGGATGGCGTTGTTAATGTAGTGCATATACTCCTGATTTTCGGCGTCGCCCAGGTTTTCAAGTCCAAAGTATTTTTCGGCTTTGGCTATGCCGGATTTTGCAAGCACCGCGGTGTGCGCCTTTTCGTCCACCACGTAATCCGCGCCGTAATCGTCCGCGCCCTGCTTTTCGTCTATTTCTTTTATGCGAAAACAGCTCATCCTGCGCACGAGCTCGTCGGTCTTTTCGTAAAGCGGATCCGATTCGCTGCCGGCGCCGGATATTATGAGCGGCGTGCGCGCTTCGTCTATGAGTATGGAGTCCACTTCGTCCACTATGGCAAAGACGTGTCCGCGCTGGACCACGCGCTCTTTATATATCGCCATATTGTCGCGCAGGTAGTCGAACCCCATTTCGTTGTTGGTCCCGTAGGTTATATCGGCGGCGTAGGCGGCTTTGCGCTCCTCGTTCTTCATCCCGTTTACGATGAGCCCGACCGAAAGCCCGAGAAAGTTGTAAAGCTTGCCCATCCATTCGCTGTCGCGCTTGGCGAGGTAGTCGTTGACCGTGACGATATGCACGCCGCTGCCGTCAAGAGCGTTGAGATACGCGGGCAGGGTGGCGACCTGCGTTTTGCCTTCGCCGGTCTTCATTTCGGCTATGCGCCCCTGATGTATGACTATGCCGCCTATAAGCTGGACGCGGTAATGCCGGGTGCCCAGCACGCGGTCGGCGGTCTCGCGCACGACGGCGAAAGCGTCCGGAAGAATATCGTCCTTGGTCTCGCCTGCTTTGAGTCTGCCGCGCAGCACGTCGGTCTGAGCGCGCAGCTCGTCGTCTGTCATGGCTTTGTATTTATCGGCGAGCGCCTCTATCTGTTCCACCACGGGTTCAATCTTTTTTATCTGCCTTTCGCTGTAGGTGCCGAAAACTTTTGAAATGAGTGACATATCTGACCTGCCTTTTTGCGTTTTTCCCGCGCACGCGCGCAATGGTTTTCCTATTTTCCTATATCATAACATATAAAAAGCAAAAAATACATACTTTTTTGTAAAATAAATCCAAAAACGTAAAAAAGAATTGAAAAGTGCGCGCGGATATGGTAAAATACAATGAAATCATATGGAAAGGTGAACGACCTTGGCGGCTTTGAACGTTGTGCTTCTGGAACCCGAAATACCGCAGAACACCGGGAATATCGCACGCACCTGCGTGGCGACTCATTCCGTCCTGCACCTTATACGACCTTTCGGATTCGAGATAACCGATAAAAACCTCAAACGCGCGGGACTCGACTACTGGCAGTATCTCGACGTGCGTTACTATGACGATATCGAGCGTTTCCGCGCGCTCAACCCGGGCGCGGTCTGCCGCTATTTCACCACGAAAGCGCCGGCGTGCTATACCGACGCCGAATACCCCGAAGGGTGCTATCTTTTCTTCGGCAAGGAGACCAAAGGTCTGCCGGAGGAACTGCTTATGCAAAACATAAAAGACTGCGTGCGCATCCCCATGTTCGGCGAGATACGCTCGCTTAACCTTGCGAATTCGGTCGCCGTGGCTGTCTACGAGGCGCTGCGGAGGAGCGATTTTGCCGGGCTTAAACACGCGGGCAAATTCGCCGCGGGAGGTAACATATTATGAACGGTATCACGGTTGCCGCCGTATCCACGCCGCGCGGCAAGGGCGGAGTCGCTTTGGTCCGCGTAAGCGGCGAGAACGCTTTTGAAATAGCGGACCGCGTGTTCGCGCCTTCTTCGGGCAAAAGGATTACCGAATACAAACCGAATACCGTGGTCCACGGAGTGTTTTCCGGGCCGGACGGCGCGTTCGACGACGGCATGGCGGTACTTTACGCGTCTCCGCGCTCGTTCACCGGTGAAGACACCGCCGAGCTTTGCTGTCACGGCGGCGTGCTCGTAACGCAAAAACTGCTTTCGGCGTGCTTTGCGGCGGGCGCCGTCCCCGCGGGCAGAGGCGAATTCACCCGCCGCGCCTTTATAAACGGCAAGCTTTCGCTTTCCGAAGCCGAAGCCGTGGGCGGACTTATCGACGCCGTTTCGGAAAAACATCTGGGCGTTTCGTTGATGCAGCTCGGCGGCTCGCTCGCTCAAAAAATAGGCGATATCTATTCGCGCCTGGCGCTGCTCGCCTCTTCCGTTTACGCGTATATAGATTACCCGGATGAGGACATGACCGACGTATCGGTCCCCGAGATGGAAGAAAAACTTAAAACGATACTCGCCGAACTCGAAGAGCTGCGCAAAACTCGCAAATACGGCAAAGCCATAAGCGAAGGCGTCAAGGCCGCCATTATCGGCAGGCCCAACACCGGAAAATCCTCGCTGCTCAATCTGCTTGCGGGCGAGGAACGCGCCATAGTCACCGAGCTTGAAGGTACCACGCGCGACGTCGTCACCGAAAAGATCACGGCGGGCGGAGTCGTGCTCGACCTTTCCGATACCGCCGGTATACGCAGAAGCGCCGACAGGATCGAAATGCTCGGCGTGGCGCGTTCGCTCGAACAGATAAACGACGCCGAACTGCTCATCCTGGTGCTCGAAAGCCGCGTGTGCGAAGCCGATCTTGAGATCATCGACGCCGTAAAGAAAGCGGGCAAAGCGGATCTCACGATCGCGGTGCTCAACAAGAGCGACCTTGCAATGTGTGAAAAGCCGGGGATTTTCAAATATGAAATAGAACTTTCCGCGCTCACGGGCGACGGCAGGGAAGAACTCATAAACGCCATAGAAACGCTGTGCGGCGCCGGCGAATGCGGCGACGACGGGGCGATAATAGTTTCGGCGCGTCAGAGCGCCGCGCTCGACAAGGCGGTCGCGTGCGTCAACAATGCGCTCGCCGCTTTGAAGAGCTTTACGCAGGACATGGCCGGCATGGATATAGAAAACGCGCTCGCTGCCCTGGGAGAGATCGACGGCAGGGCGGTCACCGAAGAAATAGTCGATTCGATCTTCTCGCATTTCTGCGTAGGCAAATAAGAAGGAAAAAACCATTATGAACGAACTCGAATTTGACGTAGCGGTAATAGGCGCCGGCCACGCCGGCATAGAAGCCGCCCTCGCTTCGGCGCGGCTGGGTATGCGCACCGCGGTGTTCACGCTGAATATGGACCTTGTGGGCAATATGCCCTGCAACCCTTCCATCGGCGGAACGGGTAAGGGACATCTGGTCTACGAAATAGACGCGCTCGGCGGCGAAATGGCGCGCGCGGCGGACGAAGTCATGCTTCAGTCGCGCATGCTCAACAGCTCAAAAGGGCCCGCCGTCCATTCGCTGCGCATGCAGGCGGACCGCGTGAAATACCGCAATTATATGAAAAACGTGCTGGAAAACACGCAGAACCTTCTGCTCGTCCAGGCGGAAGTCACGGGTATACTCACCGATGAAAGCGGCGCGATATGCGGCGTAAAGACCGCTTTCGGCATGGAATACGCCGCCAAAGCGGTCGTAATCGCCTCCGGCACGTCGCTGGGCGGAAAAATCATAGTGGGCGAGGAATCTTACGCTTCCGGCCCCGATAACACTCTGCCCGCCACGCGCCTCACCGCCGACCTTATCGCTCACGGAGTCAGGATCGTGCGCTTCAAGACGGGCACTCCGCCGCGCGTCCACGCAGACAGTCTCGATTACGGCGAAATGGAGCTGCAGGAGGGCGACGCCGAACCGTATCATTTCACGGCAAATGGCGAAACGCCCAACACCAAAAGCTGTTATATAACTTATACGAATCAAACCACTCACGATATCATCCGCGCCAACCTGCACCGTTCGCCGCTGTTCGGCGGCGTCATCAAAGGCACGGGACCGCGCTACTGTCCTTCCATAGAAGACAAAGTAGTCCGTTTCGCCGATAAGGAACGGCACCAGATATTCGTCGAGCCCATGGGCTCCGACACCAAGGAAATGTACTTGCAGGGGCTGTCTTCCTCCATGCCCGAAGAGGTGCAGAGGCAGATAATCCATTCCATAAAGGGATTGGAACACGCACGCATAATGCGCACCGCCTACGCAATAGAATACGACTGCGCCGATCCTTTGCAGATGGCGCCCACGCTGGAATTCCGCGATATCCCCGGGCTTTACGGCGCCGGGCAGTTCAACGGCTCCTCGGGCTACGAGGAGGCGGCTGCTCAGGGACTCGTGGCGGGCATAAACGCCGCGCTGAAAATAAAAGGCGAAGAGCCGCTCATACTTTCGCGTGCGGAATCGTATATAGGCACGCTCATAGACGATCTTGTTACCAAAGGAACCAACGAACCGTACCGCATAATGACCAGCCGCAGCGAATACCGGCTGTATCTGCGGCAGGATAACGCAAAGACGCGCCTCACTCCCAAGGGATACAAAGCGGGACTTGTGAGCGAAGAAGCTTACGCCGCGTTCCTTGCGGAAGAGGAAGCGCTCAAAGCGGAGATCGAACGGCTTTCGCACCTCACGCTCAAAGCGGGCAAAAAGCTCAACGAACTGCTCGTTTCAAAAGGATACGAACCCGGCGAAAGCGGCATCCGCGCCTCCGAACTGCTCCGCCGCCCGTATATCACCGTGCGCGATATCTATGCGCTCGAAGGCAGAACGGAATACGATTCTCGCATAGCCGAACGCGCCGAGACCGAGATCAAATATGAAGGATACATAAAAAAGCAGCTCGCCGAAGTCGAACGGTTCGCCAAGCTCGAAGAAAAACTGCTCCCGCTGGACGTCGATTATTCCACGGTCAAGGGCCTGCGGCTCGAAGCGCAGCAAAAGCTCAACAAACTGCGCCCGGAATCCATAGGGCGCGCCTCGCGCATATCGGGCGTTTCGCCCGCCGACGTTTCGGTGCTGCTCATATGGCTTGCGCAGAAAGGAAAACGCGATGTCGATAACTGATATCATCCGCCGCCTTTCGCCCGTTTCGCTCAACGAAGAACAGCTCGGGCTCATGCAAAGCGTATACGAAAAGCTGGAACAGAAAAACCGCGTTATGAATCTGACCGCCATAACCACTCCCGAAGAGGCCGCCGAGCTGCATTTTGCCGATTCGCTTTACGCGCTCACCGAACCGCGCGTAAAAGGGGATATACTCGACGTGGGCAGCGGCGGCGGATTCCCCGCGTTCCCGGTCGCCATTGCTTCCGGGTGCAGCGTGACCTGTCTCGATTCCACCGCCAAAAAACTGGCGTTCATAAAAGAAACGGCGCGCGAACTCGGTATAGACAATATAGATATCCTGTGCGGCAGGGCGGAAGAGCTTTCGCGGCTCGAAGCACATCGCGAAAAATACGACGCAGTGCTCGCGCGCGGAGTCGCGCGGCTCAATGTGCTGTGCGAATGGTGTCTGCCGTACGTAAAGCCCAACGGCGTGTTCGTCGCGCTCAAGGGCAGCGCCGGAAAAGAAGAAGCCGAAGAGGCGGCGAACGCGATCAAAGCCCTTGGCGGTCGGCTTGCGAATATAAACGAATACACGCTCCCCGCTTCGGGGCATACTCACACGCTCGTGGTCATAGAAAAAGTCGCCCGCACTCCCAAAACGTATCCCCGCCGCAATTCGCTCATAAGCAAAAAGCCGTTATAATAATGACCGGAGGTAAATCAAATGCCGCAGTTCAAAGTCTCTCACATCAACGGTCCGCGCCTGGCGGACGAAATAGTTGTCTACGAAAATATCCCGTCCACCGGGACCAATCCTTACGGAATTGAAGCCGTCGTCGAAGACGGTGTGGTGGTCCGCGTCGGCTCCAACGATAACGCCGTCCCTGCGAACGGATACGTCATATCCGGCCACGGCAAAGGAGCAGAGGCCGTGCGTTCGCTCTGCGCTGGCGCAAAGGCGGAGTTCGACAGGGAAGAGGGCGTGCTCGATATAGTTATCGACGATTCTTCGCGAATATACGGCGCAAAGCAGAAGCTGGACGTTATAAAGCAGCGCTTTGAAAAGCTCGTGATGTCGAATCAGAGCTTTTATATCGACCGCGCGGTGAGCGAGATCGAACGCGCCTCCGCCGCTATCGAAAAAGGCGACGTAAAAGCCGCGGAAGAGGCGGCCGAAGAAGCGTATTATCTCACCGCCGAGACCAGAGAAGACGAGATACGCGCCATCTGGCACCGCCCCAAAGAGACTAGCGCGAAACAGGTGGAAGCTACGGTAAGCAGGCTAAAAGACGCGGGCTTCAATATGATACTTATCGAAACGAACTACGAGGGTTACGCCAACGCCGCCAAGACGGTCAAGCCGTGGCTGCCGCTCAGAAAAGAGCTCGAAAACGCCGACTGCGATATCATCGAAGAATTCATAAAGCAGGGCAAAAAGCAAGGCGTGCAGATCCACGCGTGGCTGGAGGATTTCTTCTTCGGCGTGCAAGGCGAAGACAACGCCATGCTCAGATTGCGCCCCGATCTCATTGCGCGCACGCGCTCGGGCGGCATATATGTCGACGGCTGGGATTGCTTCATATTCCTCAACCCCGCTCTTCAGGAGGTGCACGATCTGCTCGTGGATCTGTACCGCGAGCTGCTCGAAAAATACGATTTCGACGGCATACAGCTCGATTATATACGCTATCCCGTAATAAAGGATATCGATCATTCCGCCGGCTTTGAAGAACAGACCAAGTGTATGTTCTTCGCCGAAAGCGGCATAGATATCGACAAGATAAACTCGGTCAACGACCCCGAATGGACCGAATTCGTCAACTGGCGCGCCTCCCGCGTCACGTCTTACGTCAAACGCATTGTCGAAATGGTGGCGGATCTCAACGCAAAAGGCAGGAACGTCAAGCTTTCCACCGCCGTGTTCGGCGACCCGAACGAGGCAATAAAGCTCAAGTGCCAGAACTGGCTGTACTGGGTAAAACAGCGCTGGCTCGACTATATCTTCCCCATGGCGTACCTTTCCGACGCAAAAGACGTTGAAAAACAGATACGCTTTATGGTGGAACAGTACGGCGAAGCGCCCAACGTTTCGGGCATCTCGCCCATGTACGGGCATCTTCCCGTAATAGAATCGACCAAACAGGTCGAAGCGTGCCGCCGCGCCGGCGCCGCGGGAGTTGCGTTTTTTGAAACGGTGGCGCTTACCGATATCCAGATAGAAAAACTCAAGGAAGGCGTTTTCCGCAAATGAAAAAGGATCTGCCCAAGACCAACGCCATGCGCGAACTCGAAAAAGCGGGCGTGGCGTACGAACCGCGCTTTTACGATCCCGATATAACGGAAGATTCCGCCACGCTCGGCGAGACCATAGCGCATACCGTGGGGTTCCCGCCCGAATAGGTATTCAAGACTCTGGTGGGCAGAGGCGACAAAAACGGCATAGCCGTGTTCTGCATCCCGGTGTGCGCCGCGCTCGATACCAAGCGGGCAGCGGCAGTCAGCGGCAACAAAAGGTTCGAGCTTCTGGCGGTAAAAGAACTGCTCCCCGCTACGGGATACGTGCGCGGCGGCTGTTCGCCCATTGGTATGCGCAAAAAGTACCCCGTGTATATAGATTCCTCCGCGCTGGGGTACGGAATCATGACGATATCCGCGGGGATGCGCGGCTGTCAGCTGGCGCTCGCGCCGAAAGATCTTTTCGCCGTCACCGGGGCTTCCGCCGCGGAAAACATTTTGAGGTGAGCGTTTTATGAAATGCGCATTCGGCAAGATATCGCTTAAAGGCACGTTCAAAGAGCAGTGGGAATACGGCACCGGACTTTACGGCAGATTTTTGTATCTGCAAAGCGGTTCGGAGCAGGCGCTTATCTGCGCGTTCGACCTCGCCGGCACGTTTCATACCGAAGCGCGCCGCTTTACCGCGCGTGTTTCCGAACTGACAGGCATTCCGCAAAAAAGCATATGGTTTCACGAGCTGCAGATCCACGCCGCCCCGGGCGGAAAAGAACTGTGCGGCGAGCCGATGGATATGATCATTTCGCGTTCCGCCGAAGAAGTCAGAGCCATGTTGTCGCGCGCCGAGGAATGCGAATGTTCCGCGTGCGATATCCATATGGGCACGGAATTCACCATGAACCGCGAACAGTACGTGGAAGGTCTCGGCGGCGTCACGGTCTGGCGCGGGCTGGAATTCGATAAAGACGGCGTCCCGTACACGAACGATCCTTCAGTGATGCTGCTGCGCGGATACGCGCCCAAACTCGAATCGCTTGAAAAAGGCGTTTATTTCGATAACGCGGTCGACGAAAAGGCGTATCTTTTCGTTTTCAAAAACAAAGCGGGCAAAACGCTCGGCACGCTCAGCCGGTTCGCGGCGCACCCCGACGTGGCGGTGTTGTTCGAACACAGCGAAAACCCCGACCGCCTGAAAGAATACCGCTACGATTTCGACTGGCCGGGGTATCTGACCGGGATCCTGGAACGCGAATTCGGCGGGACCGGAATGTACATAAACGGACCGTGCGCCGATCTGGCGGTCAAAAAGGATTGCGCAAACAAATGCACATACACGGCTTCCGCGGAGGAATGCCGCCGTATCGCCGCGCTTATCGGCAAAAAGATGATAAACGAGTTTCGCGGGCGTTCGCGTCCCGTGGATACCAAAGCGGTTTTCAGGACCGAAACGTTTGAAATAAAGCTGCCGGTAAAAGACGATTTTCCACGCTCGCGCGCGGAAGCGAGCGATTACGAAGGGCGCGTCGAATCCGCTCAGGCGGCGCTCGATAAAGCGCTGGAAGAGGGAAGACCTGCGTTCGAGATCAAAAAACTCATAGACGAACGCTGGAGAAAAGGGCATTTTTATTCGATGGTGTTTTCCGGCGGCGGCTATACCGACGAAGAGCTCGCTTCCCGCGAGATACCCGTTCAGGTGACGGCGCTGCGGTTCGGCGGATATCTGTTCGTGGGCGTTCCCGGCGAATCGCTCGTGGATATCACGCTGTGGCTGCGCGGCTCGTTTACCGGCGAAAAGACCGTACCGGTAGATCAGGTCAACGGCTATTACGATTATCTCGCCACTCCGCGCTCGCTCACGCTCGGCGGCTACACATACTGGTCGAGCTTCGTTTCACGCTGGGCGATCCCCAAACTCAAACGCGAACTGTACCCGCTGCTGCGGTCGTTTATGAAATAGACTTTGCCCGAAAAGAGGAAACCATACGGAAAAACGCATCTTCACCGTACCCGATATTTATCCGGAATTTACCTGCAAAGCCGAAAAATGCACGCGCAACTGCTGCTTCGGCTGGCACATAACCGTTTCGATGCGCGATTATTTCAAGCTCGTAGGGATGGAATGCGGGCGCGATCTGCGCGAACGGCTCGACCGCTCGCTGCACATATTGCGCGACGCCACTCTCGAACGTTACGCCGAATTTTCGCGCACCTACACCGGCGATTGCCCCATGCTGCGGCCCGACGGACTGTGTATGCTTCAGCGCGAATGCGGCGAGGACGCGCTTTCGGCGGTCTGCCGCTACTATCCTCGCAGTCCGCGCACGCTCCGCGCCGACGAATGCGCTCTTTCCGCCTCGTGCGAGCGCGTGTGTGAACAGCTCTTTGAAAAAACTGACCGCATGCGGTTCGTCAGAATACCGCTGGAATTCGCCTATGAACTCCCCAAACGGAGCGACGACATGATAACGCGTTTCTACGTTCCGGTGCGCAAACTGTTCGTTTCCGCGCTGCAAAACAGGGAATATACGGTCTCCGGACGCCTTGCGTTCTGCGAAAAACTCGCTGCCGTACTGCGTGACGGGTTCGCCGCACGCGGAATAAGCGGGATCGAACGCGCGCTTGAAGAATGCGCTTCGCTTTCCCCCGAACGCGCGGCAGGCGAACGCGATACGAGCGGATTTGAAACCGCCGCATATATGCTTTCGCGGCTTGCGGAACGCTACCCCATAGAGCGTTACGCCGCGGCGTGCGCCGCGAGCGAATACGGGGGAATGGAAAAAGAATTTTTAAAACGCTTTCCCGGATGGGAAATCATGTGCGAGCAGGTGCTCGTCAATCACGTCTTTTACGACGGTTTTCCGTTCTACGGCGATCTGCGTTACGATATCTATCACGCGTTCGCGGCTCTGGCGGCGCTGTACGCGGTGTGGAAAGTATCGTCGGTCTGCTCGCTTGCGGGCGAAGGCGATATAAACGCGCTCGTCGCGCTCACGAGCGAACTGTTCCGCATGGCGGAAAACTCCAATTTCAACATAGCCGCTTTAGCGCTTCTGGCAAACGGCGGCGTGCCCGAAAAAAGCGTAATACTGCCGCTCTGCGCGCTGTGAGCGCCGGGACGAGCACAGGAGGTCATCGTATGAAAACACAAAAACGCGCGCCTTTTATAGTCTTTGAAGGGATCGACGGCAGCGGCAAGACAACGCAGAAAAACCTGCTTTGCCGCCGGCTTTCCGCTATTGGGATACCCGTATACCCCACGCGCGAACCGACCGACGAAAAGATCGGCCGCTTTATACGCAGTATTCTTTCCGGCAACGCCAAAGCCGATAACCGCGTCATAGCGGCGCTGTTCGTCGCCGACAGGCTCGACCACCTGCTTTCCGAAGAATACGGCATGCTCGGCATAGTCCAAAGCGGCAGAGCCGTCATATGCGACAGATATTATTTTTCCTCGTATGCGTATCACAGCGTGGATATGCCTATGGAATGGGTGATGCAAGCCAATTCGGTCGCCGCAGGCATACTGCGCCCCGATATCACTTTGTTTATAGATATCACCCCGGAAAAAGCCATGGAACGGATTCGCAAAAACCGCGAAAGCACCGAGCTTTTCGAAACGCTCGCGCGCCAAACCGCCGTGCGCGGGAATTATCTCAAATCGTTCGAGCTCACCAAGGACGCCGAAAACGTAGTCGTCATCGACGGCGACAGACCGGTATCCGATATCGCCGAAGACGTCTGGAACGCAGTAAAGATATATTTCGAATGATCCGCGCCGCGCTTTTTTAAGAAAAGCGCGGCTTTTTTTACTGAAATTGTAAGATTTTGCCGTTTCGAGAGTCTATAGTATCGGAAGGGGGACGAAATAGCTTTGGATTTTGAAGACGTATATAAAACTTATTTCGAACCCATCTACCGCTATGTCTTACGCAGATCAGGCAGCGAGGATACAGCCGAAGAGGTCACCTGCGAGACTTTCTTCAAAGCGCTCAGATCAATAGGCGGTTTCAGGGGCGAATGCGGCATATTCACATGGCTTTGCCGTATCGCCGATAACTGCTATCTGACATATATGAAAAAGAAGG
This sequence comes from Clostridia bacterium, assembly GCA_017429165.1. Classification (GTDB taxonomy): domain Bacteria; phylum Bacillota; class Clostridia; order Oscillospirales; family CAG-382; genus UBA1206. The sequence continues at coordinate 33,145 of JAFRPL010000014.1, read as the reverse complement.
GCAGGGTCGTCAGTCTGGAGGACTACGCAAACAGCGCCTTTTTAACGGACGGCGGTCAGAGCGTGGAATCGGCGGTCATAGACCGCGACGATGTCCGGCGCATAAGACGCGCGCTGCACGATCTGCCTAAAATGTATAAAGAGGTTTTTATGTGGCGGGTGTTTGCCGAGATGAGTTACGATGAAATAGGCGCGCTGTTCGGAAAGACCGCGAACTGGGCGTGCGTCACTTATTACCGCGCGAAAAAAGCCATAGCTGAACGGATGGAGGGAATAGAATGAAAAACGAATGTGATATATTAAAAGATCTGCTCCCGCTTTATGCGGACGGCATGCTTTCGGAAAGCAGTATTGCTTTTGTTGAAGAACACCTTAAAACCTGCCCGGAATGCGCCGACGCGCTGAAAGAGTTCAAGAGCGAAAAGCCCGAAAGCGTTTCAGGCAAAATCGACCCGGCGGCGGTCGGCGCTCCAATAAAAAGGATAAAGAAAAAAGTCGCGCGCCGCGTTATTATCGGCGTCGTTGCGACCGCTTTGGTCATATTTACCGTTTTCGCGCTGATAAAGATTTTTGAACCGTACACGGTGGAAAATCTCGAATCCGCACTTTACGCGCGTGAAGAACTCGAATTCGCCGTCGACGATATTATTCAAAGGTTCGACGGCTTCAGATCGGCAAAGCTCGTTTCCATACGTTATCTGGGCGACGACATAAGTATAATTGAACGTCAATACGATAAGGAGCATACCGATTTTCTCTTGTTTGGCGTGACTTTCAAGCACAGAACGTTAGCGGAATATTTTCCCGGCAATATCATAAGCTGTCTTTTCGGGTACGAAAAATACCGGTTTTATTGGTACGCAAAGACCGAGTCGGGCGAATGGGAATTCAGAGGCGCCGGCACCGGTCCGTGATATCGCTGAGGCACCGCGCCGCGCTTTTTTAAGAAAAGCGCGGCTTTTTCTTTTAGTAATATCCACAAAAACGCGGTATAAAACTTTGCATCATGAATAAATCATCACAAAAAACGCGTTTTCCTGAATAATATTGCAATTTCCTCTTGCGTTTTCGGACCGCGCGTGATAATATATATAATACTTAAATTTTTCCGGTGGAGGTAATTCATAATGGCAAAAGAAAATATCAAAAAAATAGTGCTCGCTTATTCGGGCGGGCTCGATACCTCGGTCATCATCCCGTGGCTCAAGGAAAACTATAACGATCCCGAAATTATCGCCGTCGCCGGCAACGTCGGTCAGGCGGACGAGCTCGAAGGGCTCGAGGAGCGCGCGCTCAGGACCGGCGCTTCCAAGCTTTACGTGGAAGATCTCACCGAGGAATTCGTGGAAGAGGTCATAATCCCCACCGTGCAGGCGGGCGCAAAATACGAAGGGTATCTGCTTGGCACCGCCATGGCGCGCCCCGTGATAGCGCGCAGGCTTGCCGAGATCGCCGTCGCCGAAAAAGCCGACGCCATCTGCCATGGCTGCACCGGAAAGGGAAACGACCAGGTGAGGTTCGAGCTTGCCATAAAGGCGTTCGCCCCCGGCATGAAGATAATCGCTCCCTGGCGCGAATGGGACATTAAGAGCCGCGAGGAAGAGATAGATTACGCCGAATCTCACAACGTCCCGCTCAAGATCAACCGCGAGACCAACTATTCCAAGGATAAAAACCTGTGGCACCTTTCGCACGAAGGTCTCGATCTCGAAGATCCCGGCAACGAGCCGCTTTATCAAAAGAAGGGCTTTTTGGAAATGGGCGTTTCGCCGCAGGACGCGCCCGATACTCCCGCCGAGCTCACGCTGGAATTCGAAAAAGGCCGTCCCGTCGCCCTGAACGGCGAAAAGAAGAGCGCCAAAGAAATAATACTCGAGCTCAACAAGCTGGGCGGCGCCAACGGCATAGGACTTCTGGACCTTGTGGAAAACCGTCTTGTAGGCATGAAGAGCCGCGGCGTGTACGAAACGCCCGGCGGCGCCATACTCTATTTCGCGCACGAATACCTCGAGACGATCACTTTGGATAAAATGACGCAGCATAAAAAAGCCGAGCTTTCGGTATCGTTCGCCGATCTGCTTTACAACGGCCAGTGGTATACGCCTCTGCGCGAGGCGCTTTCGGCTTTCGTCACAAAGACGCAGGAACGCGTTACCGGCAAAGTAAAGTTAAAGCTTTACAAGGGCAATATAATCAAAGCCGGCGTGTGGAGCGACTGGTCGCTCTATTCCGAAGAGATCGCCACCTTCGGCGAAGACGCCGTATACGATCAGAAAGACGCCAACGGATTCATCAACCTGTGGGGACTTCCCGTTTCCATGGTCGCCGCCGTGGAGCGTAAGAATTCCAAAAAATAAGGGGTGTTATGATGGCAAAGATCTGGGCGGGCCGCACGGCGGGTGAAATGAACTTCGCCGCCGACGAGTTCGATTCTTCCATAAAAACCGATAAACGTATGTACCGCCAGGATATCGCGGGTTCCTGCGCGCACGCCGAAATGCTCGCGCACTGCGGCATCATTTCGCAAAGCGAATGCGAAAGCATCGTCGCGGGGCTCAGGGGCATACTCGCCGAACTCGAAAGCGGCGCGCTTGCCATAGATCCCGCTGCCGAGGATATCCATTCGTTCGTGGAATGCGAGCTGACGAATCGCATCGGCGACGCCGGGAAAAAACTGCACACCGCGCGCAGCCGCAACGACCAGGTCGCGCTCGATATAAAGCTGTATCTGCGCGACGAATGCGATACCGTGCGCGGACATCTCGTTTCGCTTATCGAAGAACTCGCCGCTAAAGCGGAAAAGCATACGAATACCGTAATGCCGGGCTACACTCATCTGCAGCGGGCTCAGCCGGTCTCGTACGCTCATTATCTGCTCGCCTACGCGCAGATGTTCATGCGCGACCTTTCGCGGCTCAAAGACGCGCTCGCGCGGATGGATAAATGCCCGCTCGGCGCCTGCGCGCTCGCCGGAACGGGGTTCGCCATCGACCGTCGTTACAGTGCAAAGCTTCTGGGCTTTTCGGCTCCCACCGCCAATTCGCTCGACACGGTCGCCGACCGCGATTTCTGCGTTGAGCTCGCGGCGGTGTTCGCGCTGATCGCCATGCACCTTTCGCGCTTCTGCGAAGAGATCGTGCTCTGGGCGGGCGCCGAGTTTTCGTTCGTCACCGTTGGCGAGGGCTTCTCTACCGGATCCAGCATAATGCCGCAAAAAAAGAACCCCGATATCGCCGAACTCATCCGCGGCAAGACCGGGCGCGTTTACGGCGACCTCACCGCGCTGCTCACGCTGCTCAAGGGGCTTCCGCTCGCGTATAACAAGGACATGCAGGAAGACAAAGAGGCGATCTTTGATTCGCTCGACACTGTCAAGCTGTGCCTCGGCGTGTTCATCCCCATGCTGAGCAGCATCGAACCGCAGCCCGCGAATATGCTGGCGGCGGCGCAGAAGGGCTTTATCAACGCCACCGACCTCGCCGACTATCTGGCGAAAAAGGGCGTGCCGTTCCGCACCGCGTATAAGATAAGCGGTCAGATCGTGGCGCATTGCGTGCAGAGCGGAGACACGCTCGAAACGCTGCCGATCACGGAATATAAAAAGTTTTCGCCGCTCTTTGAAAACGACCTTTACGAAGAGATCGACCTGCTCAACTGCGTAAAAAAGCGCACGTCCTACGGCGGCCCCGCCCCGCAAAGCGTAAAGATACAGATAGAAGAGCTGAAAGGGTTTATAAAGGAAAACAGCTAAATTCGCCTTACGGCGAGCTAAATAATACTTCGTATAGCTAAATTCGCTGACGCGAGCTAAATTCGCTGACGCGAGCTAAATTCGGCTGCGCCGAACTGAAAGAGAGATAATGAATATGCATCGTTTTTATAAAATGGCTGAAGCCCAGAACAAACATTTTCCTAAAGGCGTTGAACCATATCAAATGGCTACTCGTCTGCTGGAGGAATGTGGAGAGGTGGCTTCTGAGATCAATCTTTGGGAAGATTCCGGCTTGAAACGTCAGAAACACGGCGATCCTAAAAAGGAAAACATAGCAGGCGAGATTCGCCAAGCGATACTGGAACTCGTTAAAATCGCAATGTATTATCACGTTGAAAAAGAACTTGATGAATCTATTGAACAGGCCGTTGCGAGAGCAAAAGCGGCGGGTTATATTGAGGAAGAGAAATAAATCAAAAGGATAAATGTTTTGTTATAGATATATTAAAAACGCGAGGCAAGGTAAAAAACCTTGCCTCGTTTCTTTGTTTGTAAGGGTATTATTCGTAAACGTCAAGGGCGTCTTTTCTGGAAAGATTGATGCGCCCTTTGTTATCGACGCCGAGCACCATGATCTTGACGGTGTCGCCGATATTGACCACGTCTTCGACCTTTTCCACGCGTTTCTTATCCAGCTTGGAAATGTGGACGAGCCCTTCCTTGCCGGGAGCGTATTCGACGAACGCGCCGATGGGGATTATGCGGGTGACCTTGCCGGTGTAGATGGCGCCGGGTTCGGGATCCATAACGATGGCGTTGATGATGTCGAGCGCTCTGTAAGCGTTGTCCTTGTTGACAGCGGCGATGAACACGCTGCCGTCGTCTTCGATATCGATCTTTGCTCCGGTGTCGGCGCAGATCTTCTGGATGACTTTGCCGCCGGTGCCGATGACTTCGCGGATCTTTTCGGGATCGATCTTGGTGGAGATCATCTTGGGAGCGTATTCGGAAACGTCGTGTCTGGGCTCGCTTATGCAGGGCAGGATGACGTTGTCGATTATATAGAAGCGGCCTTTCTTGGTGACTTCAAAGGCGTTCTTTATGATCTCGGGGGTAAGACCGTCGATCTTGAGGTCCATCTGGATGGCGGTGATGCCTTTCTTGGTGCCGGCGACTTTGAAATCCATGTCGCCGAAGAAATCTTCAAGACCCTGAATGTCTATCATGGTCGCCCAGCCGCCGTCGTCGTCGGTGATGAGACCGCACGAAATGCCCGCGACGGGTGCGCTGATAGGCACGCCGGCGTCCATAAGTGCGAGCGTGGAACCGCATACCGAGGCCTGAGAAGTGGAACCGTTGGACGAAACGACTTCGGATACCAGACGGATCGCGTACGGGAAATCCTCCTGCGCGGGGATAACGGGCTCGAGCGCGCGCTCGGCAAGAGCGCCGTGGCCGATCTCGCGTCTGCCGGGAGAACGGGAGGCTTTTGCTTCGCCTACCGAATAACCGGGCATGTTGTAATGGTGCATGTATCTCTTGGTCTCTTCTTCGTCTATGCCGTCGAGCAGCTGCGCTTCGCGCAACGGTGCGAGAGTGGCGACTGTAACGACCTGAGTCTGACCTCTGGTGAACATGGCAGAACCGTGAGTTCTGGGCAGCAGGCCGACTTCCGCGGCGAGCGGACGGATCTGGTCCATGCGTCTGCCGTCGACTCTGCGGCGTTCTTCCTTGAGCCAGTGGCGGACTATTTTCTTCTGCAGCTTGTACATGCATTCGTTTATCTGCAGCGTGGAATCGGGATATTCTTCGGCAAGCGCTTCGTAAACTTTTTCGTAAAGCGGCTTGAGGTTGGCGTCGCGGACTTTCTTGTCGTCGGTGTCGAGCGCGAGCTTGACGTCTTCGCCCACCAGCGCTTCGATCTTGTCGAACATATCGTGGTCGATCTCGCACGAAGGATATTCGAACTTGGGCTTGCCTATGGCGTCTTTGATGGACTGGATGAATTCCACGAGCGGGATTATCGCCTCGTGGGCTTTCATAATGGCTTCGAACATGGTGTCGTCGTCGACTTCCTTGGCACCGGCTTCGATCATGACTACCTTTTCACGCGTGCCGGCTACGGTAAGTTCGAGCTCGGACTTTGCGCGCTGTTCGGCGGTGGGGTTGATGACGATCCTGCCGTCGACCAAGCCTACGAACACGCCGCCTATGGGGCCGTTCCAGGGGATATCGGAGATCGAAAGGGCAATGGAAGCGCCTATCATCGCGGCGATCTCGGGCGAGTTGTCGGGGTCGACAGACATCACCATAAGCGAAAGCACCACGTCGTTTCTCAGATCCTTGGGGAAGAGAGGACGTATGGGGCGGTCGATGACGCGGCTGGCGAGCACGGCTTTTTCGCTGGGTCTGCCTTCTCTTTTAAGAAAGCTGCCGGGGATCTTGCCCACGGAATAGAGGCGTTCTTCAAAATCGACCGAAAGCGGCAAAAAGTCTATGCCGTCGCGGGGGGCGGCGGAAGCGGTGGCGTTTGCGAGCACCACGGTGTCGCCGTAGCGGACGAGGCAGGAACCGTTGGAAAGCTGGCTTATCTTGCCGGTCTCTATTACGAGCGGTCTGCCTGCGAGGGTATAATTGAATACCTTGTAGTTTTCGAACATTTTTTTCTTCCTTTCTTGTTTTTTGTTGTATCATCAAGGAAGGAGCGCGGTTTAACACTTAAACACGGCGCAAAGCAAAAGCGTTCTTTGCGGCATATTTAACTGCTAAACCCGTTGAACTTCCCCGAATTTCTTAAAATTTGCAGGAAATAAGGGCCGCCGAGAAGACCCGGCAGCCCTTGCGGATCATTTTCTTATACCGAGGCGCTCGATGATGGAACGATAACGGGTGATATCGATATCGGTGAGATAAGCAAGGAATTTCTTTCTCTTGCCGACCATCTGATGCAGGCCTCTGCGCGAATGATCGTCTTTGGGGTTGCGCTTGAGATGTTCGGTAAGTTCGCGGATCCTGTAGGTGAGGATGGCGATCTGTACCTCGGGCGAACCGGTGTCGCCTTCGTGAACAGCGTACTCTTTGATGATCTGCTGCTTGAGTTCGGGTGCGAGCATTGTTTTGTTCCTCCTTCTTGTATTATTTACGCAAACGCTAAGCCGCCGGCGGAGGACCGCACGACTGAGCGTCGCCGAAAGGCGCGCTTTTCCGCGTACCAAGCCGTATTATATCACAACGTTTTCGTTTTGTAAATAGTTTTTTGCAAAAAAAATATATAATATATTATTATTCCGGATTTTTGCAGATTGCAATAATAGCGCGCCTCCCGGGTGCGTTTTGTACCTTGACAAAACGAAGCTCCTATGATTAAATATAATTGTAAATGACTCGAAGTCGATTATGCCGCGGCACTAAAGGATGAAAGGAGATAAAAACAATTATGAAAAGATTTTTCTCAGCGTTATTAATATTTGTGTGCTTATGCCTGCTGTTTTCCTGCACGCAAAAAAAGGACTTTTTGGTCGTCGGCTATACGGAAGGCGCTTCCTTCTGTTCTTCGATCAGCAACGATATAGATCTGTCGAACGAACGCAAAGTGCTTGATGTCGATGCTCGGACGTATGAAACCGTTATCAACGGTGAAAGAATCGTCGGACAATACGAAGCAACGTTTATAACCCCTGTTTGCAAGTGCGACGCCGACATTTATCGCGGCTTCGCTTCAGACGGCGCGGAGGTAAGCTTTTGGATAAACCGCGAAACGAAAAAGACCGTGCTTTATTCAATACGGTATCCTGACGGCTATCGAACAAAAACGGACGACCGTTCTTACGACGATTGTCTGCAGATTGCCAAAGAAGTTTTGGCTTCCTACGATAAAGACGGGCAATATACGCAGCAACCGAGTAATACGGGTGATAAGCCAACGGAAAACGAAAGCCGCGGAAAAGTGTATTCGTACTATTTTGTGAAAACGGCTCTTGAAAAAAAGACAAATATCATTGTTACTATAAAAGTCAACACCGACGGATCCGTAGTAGAGTTCAACGCGCAGTTCGAGCCGTCGATGGATAAAAATGACATTGAGTGCCTGAAAACTTATGTACCGGATCAAGAGATAGACAGCAAGATCAAAGACGAAGTCTTGTCGCTTTTAAAAACCGAACTACGCGACAACGCGGATATTTCAAATCGGGATACGACATATTTCAAACTGAACGACGGGCATTTATACGTTCAATATGACGTAGAAATAAAGATCAGTGTCTGCGATTATATCCGTTTGCTGCAGCAGATAGACTGAGGCACTTCACGATATACCTGAAAAACGGCGACGTTTAACGGCGGAGCAGAACGCTCCGCCGCAACTATTATTCGCCCAAGCGGCGCTTGCGCTTTTTATTTACATTTTTGTCATTGAAATATTTTTTAACTGTGGTATTATATTAGCAAGGATCGCAAGATCACGTTTCCGTTTTTTGGAGAACTGTTCAAATGATAAAGAACGCGTTGAAATTCATAATAGCCGCCGCGATAATGTGCGGCGTGGCGTTCGGCGCCGTATTTCTGGCGTCTTCGCGCTCGCTGCCGTTTTTGCCCGATGAAGCGCCCGAATACAGCACCGTGGAAAATTCCGAAGAGACTTCGCCCGAAATTTCCGAAGAACTCTCTTACGCCGAAGAAAGCTCGGCGGAAGAAAGCTCCGGGACCGAAGAACCGGCTGACGAAGCCGCCGCGTTTATAAACGGAGCCGAAACGTTCGCTCCCGGCAGTTACGCTCCGCTCGACCGCCGCTATTCTTCGGATACCGAAAAGACCGTCTTAATAGACGCTCCTCTGCCCGCGGAAGAGTCCGCCGTGACGGCGGTGCGGATGGGGTTCATCTTCCTGGAAGACGGGCGCATATTCGACAGCGCTTTCAACGACATAACCGAGCTCGCCGCGGGGTACGCGTTCATCGGCGCGCGCGACAAAGCGGGACATCCGGTGTTCAAAAAAGGCGATTCGTATTATTATTACAACGGCGAAAACGGCTTTGCGCCTTCGAACTACAACGTCTATTCCGACGCGACGGGATTCGAGTTCGACGTCCCCGTGTATCTGTGCGAGCAGCTTATGCCCATAAAGCGGTATTATGTAAAAAAGAAGAAATATTATAACTTCTACGGCGACGACGGCGACAGCTACGCTTACGGCTGCAAAGAGGTGTTCGCGTTCTATCCGTTCATAGAAAACGGCGTGGAGCGCGGCATCGCCTGCACCATCAAACGCGCGCACAGCGAAGACCGGCTCGTGTTCTATTCCACACGTTTCCGCCACTCCGGCGATTCTATAGACAACACGCTTTCGGATATCTACTATCCGCCCGAATCCCGCGGCATAGAATCCATAGGGTACTTCTATTTCTGCGACGGATATATCCGCGTCCGCGTCAAGGACGGCAAAAACTGGGAAGAACGTCTCATGGATACCGGCTGCAACCTGGCGCGCACGCTGAACGGTTACGTCATCGCGGGCTATTCCGACGGCTGCATACTTTACGAACGCGACGGCAAATACGGCTTTACCACCAATTCGCTCAACTGGATCACCACTCCCGACCTGATCTCGGCGCATCCGTTCACCGAAGGGCTCGCGGTCGTGCAGACCGAGACCGGTTTCGGTATGATCGACACGACCGGCGCTTACGTGCTGCCTCCGGTGTTCGAAAAAGTCACGCCATGCTCGGGCGGCGTGTTCGCCGCGTATTCTTCCGGGACCGGCTGGAACCTGTTCGCCAAGATCGATAAGGATTCGCAGTACGTCCCGCCCGAAGAAAGCGAGGCCGGATCGACGGAAGAAAGCGATTTTGAATCCGTTGAAGAGAGTTCGGAACCCGAGGAAAGCTTTGAAGAGGAACAGTGATATATTAACAAATATACTGTAAAATATTATAAATCTGTTAAAATTCGCCCTCCGCGCAAAAAAACGGAGGGCGCGTTTGTTTTTTGAACGAAAGAGTATTGCATTTTTATATAATAGGAATTAAAATAAAACTGCCAAAGGCGCGGGGTGCTTTCCCGCGGCCGGCGTACGCGAATTTCCGGCACATATCATATATTTGAGCGGGGGGTTTACAGGTTGAACAAAAAGAAAGAATGCATCGCGATGCTGCTTGCCGGCGGACAGGGCAGCCGTCTGCGTCTGCTGACCGAAAAGACCGCAAAACCGGCGGTCACGTTCGGCGGCAAATACAAAATAATAGATTTTCCGCTTTCCAACTGCGTCAACTCGGGCATCGACACCGTGGGCGTTATGACTCAGTATCAGCCGCTGATGCTCAACGAATACATCGGCAACGGCCGCGCGTGGGACCTTGACCGCAGCTGGGGAGGTATAACGGTGCTTTCGCCTTATCAGGCGATGACCCATTCCGAATGGTACACCGGTACCGCCAACGCCATATATCAGAACCTGCGCTTTATAAAGCGCTTTTCTCCCGATTACGTGCTCATCCTTTCGGGCGACCATATCTATAAGATGGATTACGACGCAATGCTCGCCTTCCACAAAAAGTCGCAGGCGGACTGCACCATAGCGGTGCTCGACGTTCCCAAGGAAGAGACCTACCGGTTCGGCATAATGTCCGCGGACGAGACCGGCAGGATCTATAAGTTCGAAGAAAAACCCAAGGTGTCCGATTCCACCACCGCCAGCATGGGCGTGTATATCTTCACTACCGAAAAGCTCATTTCGTATCTCGAAGCCGACGCGGCGGACGAGACGAGCGACAACGATTTCGGCAAGAACATCATTCCCAAGGCGCTCGCCGACGGCGAACGGCTCTTTGCTTATCCGTTCACCGGGTACTGGAAAGACGTGGGGACGGTGGATTCGCTGTGGGAATCCAATATGGACCTTTTAGGCAGCCGCCCCAAATTCGATCTCAACGACAGGTCGTGGCGCATCTATTCGCGCAACTACGCCGATCCGCCTCATTATATGGGCGGCAACGCGGTGGTCTGCAATTCGCTGATCACCGAAGGCTGCGAGATATTCGGCACCGTCGAAAACAGCGTGCTTTCCAGCAACGTGCGCGTCGAACCCGGCGCCTGCGTGCGCGACAGCGTCATAATGTCGGGCGTACGCATCTGCCGCGGAGCCACGGTCAATTACAGCGTCATAGATTCCGACACCGTCGTCGGAGCGCGCTCCACCGTGGGCGTCAACCGCGAGATCTCCAAGGGTATAACCCTCGTGGGCGGCGAACTCAACATCCCGGAACGCTCGACGATCCCGGACGACACCGACGTGAACGAAGAATACATTGAAAATATCCTGAAAGCGAGGTCGTGACAGAATGGCAAACGTAGTAGGGCTCATATTTTCCAATATCCACGATAAAAACGTGCCGGAGCTGACCAAGCTCCGCACCATGGCGTCGGTGCCTTTCGGCTGCCGTTACCGGCTCATAGATTTTACGCTTTCCAATATGGTCCACAGCGGCATCGAGCACGTGGGCGTAATAACGCATTACAACTATCAGTCCCTTATGGACCATCTCGGCTCGGGCAAATCGTGGGACCTCGCGCGCCGTTCGGGCGGCATACAGATACTGCCCCCGTTCATCACGGCGTTCGCCAACCCCGGCGCGTCGCTCTATTCCACGCGGCTCGAAGCGCTCAGAAACAGCATTTCGTTCATCAGCGGCTGCACCGAGGATTACGTGGTCTTGAGCGACTGCGACGTCATATGCAACATAGATCTGGGCGATATGATAGACGCCCATATCGCGTCGCACGCGGACGCCACCATGATGATCAAAAAGACCTTCCTCACCGGCGACGTGAGCGGCGTCTACGTCACCGAAAGCGACGAAAACGACCGGCTTACTTCCGTAAAGGAATTCACGGAACGCAGCGGCGGTTTCCGCGACGTCTGCACCAATATATGGGTTATGAACCGCCGCTTTCTCGAAACGGCGGTGCTCGACGCAGAAGCGCACGGCTACACCGCTTTCATAAAGGATATAATCCAGCGCAATATCGAAAACTGCAGCGTCAACGTGTACCGCCACGAAGGGTATTTCGCCACTATAGATTCCATGCAGTCTTATTATATGTGCAGTATGGACCTGCTCAACGAGGACGTGCGGCACGAACTGTTCGGCAACACAAGCAGACCGGTGTACACCAAGGTGCGCAATTCGCCGCCCGCGGTCTATTCCGAAGGAGCCGCAGTCCATAATTCGCTTATCGCCGACGGCTGCGTCATCAACGGAAAAGTCGAAAATTCCATTTTGTTCCGCGGCGTGCGCGTGGGCAGGAACACTCACGTCAAAAACTGCATCCTTATGCAGGATACCATCGTCGGCGAAAACTGCCTGCTCAACGCCGTCATCACCGATAAAAACGCCATCATCCGCGACGGCAGGAACCTTTCCGGCTACGAAACGCTGCCGTTTTACATATCCAAATTCGCGCAGGTCTGAGAAAAAGCGGAGGAAGATACTATGAAGAAGATCCTTTTTGTCGCTTCGGAATGCGTACCGTTCGTTTCTTCCGGCGGCCTGGGCGACGTCATCGGCTCGCTGCCCGCCGCGCTCAAAAAAGAATACGGCGATAAAGCCGATATCCGCGTAATGATACCGCTTTACGCGCAGATAGGCGAGACCTACCGCGAAAAGATGGAACTCCTGTGCCATTTCGACGTCCCGCTCGCGTGGCGCCGTCAGTACTGCGGCGTGCTTTCGCTGATCAAAGACGGTATAACTTATTATTTTCTGGATAACGAATATTATTTCAAGCGCCAGTCGCTTTACGGCAGTTTCGACGACGGCGAACGCTACGCGTTCTTTTGCCGCGCCGCGCTCGAATCGCTGCAGCGCATAGATTTTATACCCGATATCCTTCACGCCCACGACTGGCAGTCAGCGCTCACCGTGGTGTATCTCAAATACAAATACGGGCTCGTGCCGGAATACAGCGGCATAAAGACCGTGTTCACCATACACAATATCCAGTATCAGGGCATATACGACAAAGCCATACTCGGCGACGTGTTCGATATCCCCAATTCCGATGAAGCCGTGCTGGAATACGACGGCTGCATAAATCTCATGAAAGGCGCAATAGTCTGCGCCGACAGGGTCACCACTGTCTCGCCCACCTATGCCAAGGAGATCCTTTCGCCGCAGTTTTCGCACGGACTGCATTACGTGCTCGAGCAGAACAAAGGCAAACTGTGCGGCATACTCAACGGCATAGACACTTCGTACTATGACCCCGCGTCCGATACCGAGCTGTACGCCAACTATTCGGCGCGCAGCTTAAAGGGCAAACGCGCCGACAAAGAAGAACTGCAAAAGCTTATGGGGCTGCCCGCCGATCCGGATATCCCCGTGCTGGCGGTGATATCGCGCCTCGTCGACCACAAAGGCATAGACCTTATCACGCTCGCCGCCGACGATATCCTTCAAAAGGAACTGCAGCTGATCGTTCTCGGTACCGGCGACAGCTATTACGAGCAGTTCTTCGCCTGCCTTGCCGAAAGATATCCGCGCAAAGCGGCGGTGCGGTTCGCATTTGACAAATCGCTCGCCAAAAAGATCTACGCAGGCGCCGATATCTTCCTCATGCCTTCGCGCAGTGAACCGTGCGGGCTGGCGCAGATGATCGCTTCGCGCTACGGCGCGGTGCCGCTCGTCCGCGAGACCGGCGGACTTTACGATTCCATCCATGATATCGGCTGCCCCGGCGGCGGCAACGGGTACACGTTCGCGCCATATTCGGTGTGGGAACTGTATCAGGCGGTCGGGCGCGCGCTCGAAGGGTATTCCCGCAAAGAAAGCTGGGAGACCCTTGTCAAGACAGTTATGAGATGGGATTTTTCGTGGAAAAAATCCGCAAAACAGTATATTAAGCAGGTCTACGGCTTATAACCGATCAATTCTTTTTTCAGGAGCAGTTATGAATTCTACCGCAAAAGATATACGCAACGCAATTACCGATAAAATATCGCGCTATTTCGCGGTGACGCCTGCCGAGGCGACTGCGGAACAGGTATACAAAGCGACCGTGCTCACGGTCCGCGACAAACTCGCCGAAAAAAACAAGGCGTTCCGCGACCAGTCCAAAGACCGCAAAAAGGTGTATTATATGTGCATGGAGTTCCTTCTTGGACCTTCGCTGCGCATGAACATATTCAATCTGGGACTTACCGAAGTTTACAGCCAGGTACTTTCGGAAATGGGCTTTTCACTCGAAAACATTTGCGAAATGGAACAGGATCCGGGGCTCGGCAACGGCGGTCTCGGAAGACTCGCCGCCTGTTTTATGGATTCGCTCGCCACTATGCAGTATCAGGCGCGCGGCTTTTCCATTTGCTACGAATACGGGCTCTTCAGGCAGAAGACAGTCGACGGCGAGCAGCTCGAGCTGCCGGACATCTGGCTTCCTTCGGGCGAGGCCTGGTTGGTACCGCGTCAGGACAGATCGGTCCGGGTGCGTTTCGGCGGCAGGGTAGAGGAAAACTGGAACAACGGCCGGCTCGAGATCACCTACCGCGATTACGACGAGGTCGAAGCCGTGCCCTACGATATGTTCGTTTCGGGCTATCATTCCAAAGCCGTGGCGCCGCTCAGACTTTGGAAAGCCAAAGGCATAAAGAACTTCAATATGGAAGCGTTTTCGCAGGGGCAGTACTTGAAGGCGGTGGAAGACAACACAATAGCCGAAACGCTCACACGCGTGCTGTATCCCGCCGATAACCACCACGAAGGCAAGCTGCTGCGCCTCAGCCAGCAGTATCTGCTCGTTTCGGCGTCTTTGCAGAACATACTGCTCGCACATATCGAGCAGTACAAGACGCTCGACAACCTGCCCGAAAAAGTCGCCATCCACATAAACGACACCCACCCGGCGCTCGTCATACCCGAACTCATGCGGCTGCTCGTAGACGTGCACAACTATTCGTGGGAAGACGCCTGGCGCATGACGGTCGCCACGGTGTCCTATACCAACCACACGGTACTTCCCGAAGCGCTCGAATGCTGGAACGAAGACCTCTTCAGGTTCAAGCTTCCGCGCATTTACATGATAATCAAAGAGATCAACCGTCGTTTCTGTGCCGAAGCTTGGGAAAAATTCCCCGGAAACTGGGATAAGATCGACCGTATGTCGGTGTTGAGCCACGGCCAGGTGCGCATGGCGAACCTTTCGGTCATCGGTTCGCATAAGGTGAACGGCGTTTCAAAACTGCATTCCGATATTCTCAAAAACACCGTGTTCCGCGATTTCGACGACGCGTTTCCCGGCAAGCTCACCAATGTGACCAACGGCATTGCCCACAGAAGATGGCTCTGCCTTTCCAACCCGCGCCTCAGCGCCCTGCTCGACGAATGTATCGGCACGGGTTACCGCACAGACGCTTCGCAGCTGGAAAAATTCGCTACGTTCGCCGACGACGCTTCCGTGTGTGAACGCCTTTCGCAGATAAAGCGCGCGAACAAAGAAGATTTCGCCGCCTTTATCCGCCGCACCACCGGCGAGATCATCGATCCCGCGTCGATGTTCGACGTTCAGGTCAAGCGTCTGCACGAATACAAGCGTCAGCTGATGAACGCGCTTTATATCGCTTCACTGTACGTGAATCTCAAGCGCGACCCGTCGCTCGACGTCACGCCCAAGACGTTTATCTTCGGCGCCAAAGCCGCGCCCGGTTATTATATCGCCAAGGATATCATCCGCTTTATCTGCTATCTCGCGGCGGATATCAATAAAAATCCGCTCACGCGTGATAAGCTGAAGGTAGTGTTTTTGGAAAACTACTGCGTATCGCTCGCCGAGCGGCTCATGCCCGCCGCCGAGCTCAGCGAACAGATCTCGCTGGCAGGCAAAGAGGCGTCCGGCACCGGGAACATGAAATTTATGATCAACGGCGCGCTCACGCTCGGCACGCTCGACGGCGCCAACGTCGAAATGGCGGAAGCGGTCGGCCCCGACAACATCTTCATCTTCGGTCATACCGCCTCCGAAGTCGACGAGCTTTGGAAAAAGGGTTATTCGTCCGCGAATTATTACAATTCAAACTCCGATCTCAAAGCCGCGATCGATTCGCTTCAGGCGGGATACAACGGGCGCTCGTTCAGCGATATCGCCAATTATCTGCTTTATTCCTACGGCGTTTCGGATCCGTATATGTGTCTCGCCGATTTCGCTTTCTTCACCGAAGCGCACCGCGTCGCAGACCGCAAGTATTCCGATATCGGCGCGTGGAACCGCTCTTCCGCGATCAATATCGCAAAAGCGGGCAAGTTTTCTTCCGATCGCAGCATAAAGGAATACGCCGAAAACATCTGGGGAATGGGCAAAGACAATGGCTGATCTGCCGGTCCGTTTCATATCCGGCGGCGCCGAAACGCGTTCGCTCGTCAAATATTCGGGCAGCGAGTTTCGCGCGGTCGTCGAAGGCGCTCGGACCGTGGGTCTGGCGCTGCTTTACGAAAACGTGCGCGTACACGAAACCGCCTGCCGCGGCGAAAGCATAGATTTCCCGCCGCTCGACGCCGGAGTTTATACCTTTGTGCTTTCGGCGAACGGCAGGGTAGTGATGCACGACCGCGTGGTCTACTATGCCGAAAAGTACCCGCTCATAGCTCCGCCCAAAGGGATCATTTATCACGTCTTCGTCGACCGCTTCGCGCGCGGCGGCGACGTCCCCGTACGCCCCGACGTCGTGATGAACGACGACTGGTACGGCGGCGTGCCGCAGTACGCCGAATATCCGGGCATGCCCGTAGAAAACAATATGTTTTTCGGCGGAACGCTTTATGGAGTGGCGGAAAAGCTCGATTATCTGCGATCGCTCGGGTGCGAATGGCTTTACCTGAGCCCTATATTCACCGCCTATTCCAACCACAAATACGACACCGGCGATTTTATGTCGGTCGATCCGATGTTCGGCGGCGACGCGGCGCTGGTGCATCTCGTTAAGGAATGCCACTCGCGGGGGATAAAACTCATACTCGACGGCGTGTTCAATCACGTCGGCGACAGGTCGGTGTATTTCGACAGACTCGATCAGTACGGCGGCGCCTACGTAAACGAAGATTCGCCATACCGCGAATGGTTCGATATCCGTCCCGACGGCAGCTACGACTGCTGGTGGGGGCTGACCAACGTGCCCAAGATACGCAAAGTGCGCTCATACCGCGATTTTATCTGCAAGACGGTCATCCCGCATTATATGGCGATGGGAGTCGACGGCTGGCGGCTCGACGTGGTGGACGAATACAGCAACGATTTTTTGGAAGAGATAACCCGTGCCGCCAAAACGTGCGACCCCGAAGCCATAATTATAGGCGAGGTGTGGGAAGACGTCACCGACAAGGTGGCGTACAGCGAACGCAAAAAGTATTTCTGCGGCGCCTGGCTCGATTCGGCGATGAATTATCCGGTGCGAAGCGCTATACTCGAATATTTCAGCAAACACGACGCGGCTCCGCTCAAAGCGGCGATCGAAACGCAGACAGCGCATTATCCGCGCCGCTCTCTGCTGTGCCTTATGAATATGCTCGGCACGCACGATACCGAACGCGTGCTCACACTGCTCGGCGGTCAGAGCTCGGACGGCAAAAGCGGCTCCGAACTCGCCGCCATGCGCCTTGCGCCCGAAGACCGCGCACGCGCGGCAAAACTGCTCAAAGCGGCGTTCTGGCTGCTGTTCTGCCTGCCCGGCGTGCCGTCGGTCTATTACGGCGACGAAGCGGGGCTGGAAGGCGGCAGGGATCCGTTCGACCGCCGGCCTTTCCCGTGGGGAAATGAAGACGAAGGCATACTTCAGACCGTCCGCGCCGCCGCGCGTATGCGGCGCGAAAACGAATGCCTCGTCTCGGGCGATACCGAAGTGACTCAATGCAACGACGGCTTCATCGTCATAAAGCGCACGCTCGGCGAAGAATGCGCGGTCTGCGTGTGCAATATGTCGTGTGAGTACGACTATAAAGTCGACCCTGCGCTCGTCCCGCTGAACGGCGCGACGCATATTCTTTACCCCGGCGAGACCGGAGTATATAAGGAGACGGCAAAATGAAAGAACAAATGATTTCCGATCTGCGCGCGCTCGGCGTGCGCGAGGGCGATTCGCTGCTCGTGCATACCGCTTTTTCCAAGCTCGGCAAAAACGTCGACCCCGGCGAAGTCATAGACGCTCTGCGCGCGGCGCTCGGCGAAAAAGGCACGCTGGTGCTGCCCGCGCTTTCGTGGGCGAACGTCACCGCCGCAAACCCGGTCTTCGATGTGAATACCACGCCGGTCTGCGTAGGGTTCTTGCCGGAATACTTCCGCCGTCTTCCGGGCGTAAAACGTTCGGTGCATCCCACTCATTCGTGCTGCGCGACAGGGTATAAAGCCGGGTATTATCTGGAATCCCACGCGCTGGATATAACGCCGGTCGGCCCGAATTCGCCGTTTTACAAGCTCGCGCGCGACGGCGGCAAGATCCTGTTTCTGGGGTGCGGCACCACACCCAACACTTCGATGCACGGAATAGAAGAGCTCGTGGTGCCGGACTACCTTTACGGCGACGATATAGTCTATACGCTTACCGATAACGAAGGCAGGACGTATACCAAAAAGTATCACACCCACGGTTTCGCGCGCACATCCCAGCGCTACGAGCGCGCCGAGGCGCTGCTTTCGCCGGGCGAAATATCGCGCGGCAAAGTCCTTCAGGCGGAATGCACGCTTATGTCCGCACCCGCGCTTTGGCACAAGGCGGCGGAGGCGCTGCGCCGCGATCCGCACTGCATGGTGGATATTTACTGAAAACGCGCGGTTTATTCTAAAAAATTTTACAATTTTTGCAAAAAATATTGACAAATCCAAAATCGTGTTATATAATGCCTATTTGTAAAGGCAGATTTTTCGGCGGTGTATTATGCGTAAAAACAACAACTCAGATCCTTTTGTACAATCCGCCGAATACGAACTTATCCTTGCGGCAAGGAACAACGACGACTCAGCTTTCGAGACCTTGTATAAACGTTACATCCCGCTTGTGAACGGGTGCGTTTCGTCCTTTCAGGTCCCCCCTTCCGAACGCGACGACCTTTTTCAGGAAGGCATGATCGGGCTTTTAAAGGCGATCCGCACATACGACAATACCTCTTCCGCATTCCAGACCTATGCCTCTCTTTGCGTAAAGCGCAGCATGATCAGCGCCTTGCGCAAGTATAACCGCGCAAACCGTTTGGTATATTCGGCAGAAGTACCGGATCATATTCCCGCCCCGCTCGATGCGGCCGCGGACGACAGATACCGGGACGAAGACAGACAGCGCATGATGAGCTTTGTCAACGAGCTTTCACCTTTTGAAAAGAAAACGTTTTCACTCTATATTTCCGGCATGAAATATTCCGCCATGGCCGAAAAAATGGGCTGTTCTGTCAAAAGCGTAGATAACGCAATAACTCGAATAAAATCCAAGATCAAAAAGTTCAAGACGCGGTAATACGCCCCTAACAAGGGTTTATTATAAAATTTTCAAGTGAGGTACCTCAAACATGTTCGAAGACAAGACATTGGTTTGCAAAGAATGCGGTAAAGAATTCGTTTTCACCGCAGGCGAACAGGAATTCTACGCAGCTCGCGGCTTCCAGAACGAACCGCAGAGATGCAAAGAATGCAGAGCGGCAAGAAAGAACGCTGCCAAAGCTCCGCGCGAGATGTTCACCGGCGTTTGCGCTAAATGCGGCAAAGAAGCTACCGTTCCTTTCCAGCCCACCACTGACAGACCTATTTACTGCAGTGAATGCTTCGCAGCTATGAAGCAGAACTAAGGCGTTAAAGGCAAACGACAAACAATGACTACAAAAAGAGCGCTTTGATCAAGCGCTCTTTTTGCGTTTATATCTTGCGCGTTTATTGACAAACGCGCCTGTTTTGTGCTATAATCCACTAAAAGAAGGCGGTGAAACAATGAAAGGTTCGCAAATCGTCGTCGAGTGCCTCAAAAGCCACGGCGTAACGCATATATTCGGTTACCCCGGCGGAAGCGTGCTTCCGGTCTATGACGCGCTGATCGGCTCCGGCATAACGCATATACTTTCCTCGCACGAGCAGTTCGCCTGCCACGCGGCGGACGGCTACGCCCGCGCCACGGGTAAAGTCGGCGTGGTACTCGCCACCAGCGGACCTGGCGCCACCAATCTGGTCACGGGCATCGCCAACGCGTATATGGATTCCATACCGATAGTTGCGATAACCGGCAACGTAAAGCTTTCGCTGCTGGGACACGACGCGTTTCAGGAAATAGATATCACCGGCGTCACAATGCCTGTCACCAAACACAATTTCATAGTCAAATCCGCGTCCGAGCTCGCAAGCGCCTTAAAGCGCGCGTTCCTCATAGCGAATTCGGGGCGCAAAGGACCGGTGCTGGTCGATATACCCACCGATATATTCGATACCGAAACTCAGGAATGCGACGTGACGCCGCTCCCCGCGCGCGAATACCATCCCGCGACGGCGGAGATCGAAAACGCGATAAACGCGGTCAACGCCTGCGAATATCCGTTCATCTGCGCGGGCGGGGGTATCATAGCTTCCGAAAGCGCCAATGAACTTTTAGCGCTGGCCCGCCGCATCAACAGTCCGGTCGCCGTGACCGCAATGGGCAAGGGAGCGTTCCCGGCGTACGATACGCTATATGCCGGCGTCGTGGGGATGAAACTGGGCGAACAGGCAAAACGCGCGCTCAAAAAGTGCGACCTGTTCATCGCAATGGGCATACGTTTTTCCGAACGTCTTATGAAAAACGTGGTCTCGTTCGCGCCGAACGCAAAGATACTGCATATGGATATCGACGCCGCCGAGACCGGAAAGAACGCCGAATATCACACCCGCGTGGTGGGCGATATGAAAGAGACGCTGCGATCGCTGCTCCCGCATATAAAAGAAAAGCCGTACAAGGGCTTTGAGGGCGGAAAACCGCCGGCGGAAGGCTTTTTCGGAGTTATCGAACGCCACCGCCGCGGCGCCATAGTGACCACCGAAGTCGGTCTGCATCAGATCGAGGCGGTCAACCGCATAGGCACCGAACAGCCGCGCACCTTCATAACCAGCGGCGGGCTCGGGACCATGGGCTTCGGGCTGCCTGCCGCTATAGGAGCGTCTGTCGGCACCGGCAAGCGGGTGATCAACGTCGCCGGCGACGGCAGTTTCGGCATGAATATGCAGGAGCTTACGACCGCCGCGCGTTACGGCCTGAACGTGACTCAGGTTGTCGTGTACAACGGTTCGTTGGGCATGATAGAAAAATGGCAGAACGAGCAGTACGGCGGCAGGATATTCCAGACCAAGCTGCCGCATATCGAATATTCCGCTCTGTCGCGCGCCTTCGGCGTGCCGTACGCGCACGCGTCGACAGAAAAAGAGCTCGATAACGCGCTGCTTGACGCTGAAACCAAAACCGGGCCTTATCTTATCGTATGGGAGGGGCAGATATGAAAACGCGCATTTTTTCGGCGTTCGTCAACAACAATTCGGGCGTTCTCACGCGCATATCCGGCCTGTTCGCTCGGCGCGGCTACAACATAAAGAGTCTCACCGTCGGCGAGACGACCGACCCGCGCGTTTCGCGTATGACCATAGAATGTCTCGGCGACGACCGCACCTTTGAGCAGATCGAAAGCCAGCTCGGCAAAGTTGAAGACGTCATCAGCGTCGCCATGCTTGATCCCGAACGCACCGTATGCCGCGAGCTTTTTCTTATAAGCGTGCGCAGCGGCGCGTTACCTCAGCGCGAAGAAAACGATCTGGATTACCGCGTCGTTTCTCAAAGCGCTTCCGGCGCGGTCTACGAGCTGTGCGGCACGGGCGAAGATCTCGGACGTTTCTGCGCTCTGTTTGACGGCGTCGAATTCGATATAGCCCGCACGGGCATAACCGCAGTAGAAAAATAACAGGGGGCTAAAAAATGAGGATCCTTATGCTGGGCAACAGCTTTACTTACTGCAACGATCTCGATAAAGAGCTCGCCGAAAGGCTGAACGCTTACGTCGTGCGCAACGTGCGCGGCGGCGCGCGGCTTTCGGAACAGCTCAACTCCGCCACGGAACTGGGCGCGAACGCGGCCAAACTGCTTACGGAAAAATGGGATTACGTCATACTTCAGGAAATGTCCCGCGGGCCGGTGACCGAAAAAGAAAGCTTTATGCAAAGCGTAAAGGAGCTTTCGGCGCGCGCAAGGGAATGCGGAGCGAAGCCGCTGCTCTACGCCACCTGGGCGTACCGCGAAGGCAGCGAAAAGCTGGCTTCCACCGGGCTCGGGTATAAAGAAATGACGCTGGCGCTGCACGATTCGTATCACGAAGCCGCCGCGGCTAACGGCTGCCTTGTCGCCGACGTGGGCGACGCGTTTTACGCGCTCCGCGAAAAAGCCGGCGAGCTGTTCGTCGAAGACGATTATCATCCCGGCGTTTTCGGTACCGGCGTCGCCGCCGACGTGATCGCCGCAGTAATAAAAGAAGATGTGAAAAATGGCTAATATACTCGATTACATAGAATGGCGCGGCGATCTGCCCATAGACGACGTTCCGCTAAGCGAAGCCGACGCGCTGGTGTTTTCACGCGCGGCGTATATGCCGCTCGAAGGTCTGCTCGGCGAATCCGACGGTCCTGTCCCGCTGGGCGAGCTTTATACCGCGCTCGCCGAACAGTTCGCAAGCGGCGAAAAACAGCAGCTCATAGAAGGCGACGAAAAACTCTGCCGCCTTATGGCGCGCGCTCCGCGTTACGCGAATATCGGCGCCGCGAACTACGTAAATATTGTCGACGAGTTTTCGGAAAAGCAGTTTTCTGCGGTGACGTTCGTGCTGCCGGACGGAATCTGCGTGGCGTTCCGCGGCACAGACGGCACGGTATTGGGCTGGAAAGAAGACTTCAACATGGCGTTTTCGGATGTCGTCCCCGCGCAGATGGACGCGGTCAAATATCTCGAACGTTCGGCGCACTTGTTCGACGGGAGCATACGCGTTACCGGGCATTCCAAAGGCGGGAACTTGGCTATCTACGCTTCGGCGTTCTGCGACCCCGAGACCAAGCGGCGCATCATAGCGGTGCGCAGTCACGACGGACCGGGGTTTTCGGATAAGATAGCCAATACCGAAGAATATATACAGACCATGCCGCTGGTGCGCACGTTCCTGCCGCAGTCCTCGGTCATAGGGATGCTAATGGTCCACCGCGAAGAGACCGTCATAGTAAAAAGCACCGAACACGCGCTTATGCAGCACGACCTTTACAGCTGGTGCGTGCGGCGCGGAGGTTTCGAACGCGTGGAAGAACTGACCGATATGAGCCGTTTCGTCGACGACACGCTCAAACGCTGGGTTTGCGAAATGCCCGTCGCCGACCGCGGCAAGATGGTCGAAGCCGTGTTCAAGGTGATAGGCACCGGCGGCACTTCCGCCATCAAGGATATCATGGCGGGCACTCACAGCATAACCATGGTGCGCGCCTACGCATCGCTCGACCCCGAATCCAAACGCGTGGTTTCGGACGGACTGAGGATATTGCGCGAATGCGCTTCCGCCGCCGAAGCGCGCAGAAAAGCTTCCAAAGCGGCAAAAGTATAAAAAAGCGATCACGAACGGTTTTGTTCGTGATCTTTTGCTTTATTTTATCTCGGTATATATCATCCCGCGCTCACCCCGGTCTGAACGCATCAGCGCCGCGTGCGGCGATACCGTCACCGCTTTGGGCGGCGTTATCGCCGGGATGGTATCGCGGTCGGGTCTGCGCAGCAGGGTGATGTGCGGCGAAAACGGCTTTTTATCGTACGGCACGCCCGCTTTTTCAAGTTCAGCCCTTATTTTCGCCGCGTAAGCGTACATTTCGCGGTTCGCCTTTACGCCCTCCCACCAGACGTCGCCGAATCTGCCCGTGCCCGCAAGCTCTATTGCAAATGACGGCTCGCCGCAGGATCTGAGTATACGCAATATCTTTTCGGGATGATCGTATTCGCCTATAAATGCCAGCGTAAGATGTATGTTCGAGCGCGATGTGTAGCTGCCGCGCACCCCCGCCGCCTTGAGCATGGACTGCGTTTGGCATACCGCGTCTACGGTCGCTTCGTCCGGTATCAGCGCTATGAAAAGCCGCATGCTCTTTCGCCCCTTTCTTTATGCGCCTTTATTATAACACGGCGTATCCGCTTTTTCAAGCGCGGAACGCATAAAAACGTCCGCGCACGCGCTATTGACATTCTACGGCAAAAGTTGTATGATATTATCAATAACAGACATACTCGCACCCGTGTGCGGAACTAATCCAAGGGAGGTATACGCATGAAAAGAACAGTATCTGTGTTCGCGGCGCTTATCATCGCGCTTGCGCTGCCGTTTTCGGCGCTCGCGCACTATGTTTCGCCCGTGTCGCTCCAGGATGACGCCGACCCCGACGTCATTACCGGAGTGACGCTGACCGGCGTGGTCGCGCCCGTTACAGGCGAGCAGCCGAGCTACAACGTGGTGATCCCCGCCGGATCCGACTATACCATAGATTACAGCCAGGACGGCGACGAGTTTTATATCAAGAACGGCGTGCAGTGGTGCCGTCAGGGGACTCCCGTCCCGTTCGACGGCGAGTTCGATCCCGGTACCGGATACACCGTACAGGTGTTTCTCAAAGCAAAGCCCGGCAAAACGTTTGCCGATCTGTCTTCTATCGCCGCGTCGGTCAACGGCGCTTCCGCCGAAGCGGGCCGGAACACGTTCAGCAGCGATGTGATATACGTGACGTATACGTTCCCCGAAACGGACGCCGCGCAGAAGACCGAGATCCTTTCGGTCGTTTTTACCGGAACCGTCAAATACGGCACTCCGCTCGGCCCTACGACTGTCGTCACTTCTTCGGACGGCATACTGAGCGCGTCTGTGAGCTGGCTCGCTGGCACGGAAGAACTTGACCCCGGCACGCCGGCGGTCAACGGCACTTACACGGTCAGGATCGCGGCGCTCACCGACGACGCGCATGTATTCACGTCTGAAACTGTATTCCGGGCGCTCGGCTCGGAAGGCGCTCCCTATCAGGTCGCGGAGGACGGCTCTTCCGCCGTCTACATCGCGGATTTCACCGTCGCTTGCGACCATTCCGGCAACACCAACGATTATTTCACCGACGACGAACAGCACGTGCTCGTATGTTCCGTGTGCGGCGAGACCGTCGAAAGCGGCGCGCACGAATTCGACGGCGGCGTAGATACGGGGAGCGAAACAGAGTATACCTGCGCCGTGTGCGGCTATCATTATTCGGTCTCGCACGGCACGACCGGAAAGATAAACGTCGACCTGCCTTCGTTCCACGCCGGCGACAAATACCGCGATATCGCGGACGCCGTCATTGTAAGCTTTGAAAACGGCGCGCCCAGTAACGTTATATTCACGTTCACCGCCGGCGAAGATACCGAAGTCATCATCTTCAGCGTCACGGCCGGTCATTATATGCTTCCGGGCGGCGGCGACGTCGACGAGGCGCTCGAAAAGACGGTCGTGCCGTACGCCGATTTCGTACTCACGCTGGAGATCGAACCCAGTCTCGCGGTTCAGGTCTCGGATGTCACCGTGACCGGCGGACCCGAACCGAATATCTCGGTATCCGAAAACGGCAATTTAGTCATACTTCTCGAATACGGCGCGTTTTCGAATATGATCTCGCAAATCGAGTTTTCTTCCGCACCCGGTATCACTTTGGGTCAGAAACCTCAGACCGCTGTCACCGTTTCCACCGAAGGCGTGGCTGTCGACAAGGTGGAATGGTTCAAGAACGACGAGCCCTGGAGCGCCGACGAAAAAACGGTCTGTGTTGACAAATACGTAGTCAGAATAACGCTTTCGGCGGATAACGGACTCTCCTTCGCGCCCGATCTCACGGCGTCGCCGGACGCGCTGAACGTATCGGTCTACGGCAATACCGCAACGCTCGAATATTCTTTCGGCGGCGGAGACCACAGTTTCGGCAGATGGCAGACCGTCAATTCCGCCAAGGAAGGCGTCGAGGGCAAAAAGATGCGCAAATGCTCCGTCTGCGGCGCGGTCGAATATATGACCGTCCCCGCGCTCGAGCACACGCACAAATACGTTCAGAAATCTTCTGCCGAAGGCCATTGGACCGAATGCTCCTGCGGCGATAAGACCGAAATACTCGCGCACGAATGGGGCGAATGGAACGTCGTTACCGAAAGCGATATCGGCGTCGAAGGCGAAAGGGAACACGTCTGCACGGTCTGCGGCTACAAGGAAAGCGAAGTCATCCCCGCGCTCGATCCTCCGCACGTACATATCTACGGTCTGGAATACGACGAACAGTATCACTGGGGCAGGTGCGAATGCGGCGATCTTACTGATAAGGAAGAGCACGAATTCGACGAAGACGGCAGGTGCGCCATGTGTGGTTACGTCAGGCAGCAGCCGGCGGAACTATCCGAAGAAGAACCGTCCGCCGAAGGATCCGAACCCGTGTCGGAAGAAACTGATGGCGCATCGTCGACCGCGACGGTCTCGGAACCCGAAATAGTCGACAAATCCGGCCAGGTCGGGCTCATTATAGCCATAGTGTTTATTGTGACCGCCGGCGCCGGCGTGGCTTTGTGGCTGTTTATGAAAAAGAAAAACGCCGGCAAAGCGTAATACATAAAACAAAAATCCCGCCGGAGCCAGCGCTCCGGCGGTTTTCTTTCGGTCTTTATTTGACTTTCAGCGTAAAGTTCCGGTTGTTTTCGGCGGCGTCGCAAAAGCATTTGAGCATTTCGCATCCGTAACCGCCCAGCGCGTTGAGCATGACGTCGGCGTTTTTCAGGATCACGTTCGCGCTTCGCTCGGTCAGCAGATCATACAGCGCGTCGAGATTGCGCCCGAAATATTCGGGGAACTGCATCACTTCGGAAATATGATCGTACGCCTCGTCGCGCGTTTTCATCCTTTTGCCGTTCAGCAGATATGAGTTCATGAACGTCCCTCCTTAATAGAGCTGTGTATAGGACTCGTAGTGATCATCGGTATAATAGATGAGCCCGTCGTTGGAAAAAACTATGCGTTTTGCGCCGCGGTTCCCGCCGTCGTAGTCGATATCGCATTCATACCATTTCCGGCCGTCTTTTTTAGGCAGCAGCCCTTCGCGATTGCTGAAAACGTCGCCGCCTATGGATTTGCCCGGAGCGTAGTCCCAAAGCGGACCGCCTTCCCAGCCCAGCTCCTGCGCCCTGGATTTGGTTATGAAATTCTGAGGCAGCTTGCCGTAGGTGTGGATATAAAGCGCCACTTCGTCTTTCGACGTATAGACCCCGTTTTCGTCTATGCCTGCCGTATTCGAAACGTCGGCTTGCGAATTCGTACCGCCGTTCGAAACGGGTTCGGAATTCGTTTCGGTCTGCCCCTGCGACGCTTCGCCGAACAGACCGCTTATGAGCTCGCCCAGCGATTTGCCGGTCAGCTTGGGTATGACGAGCACCGCAACGATGATGAGTAACGCCGCGATCATCGCGATAAGCGACTTGTTTTTCATTAGCTTTTTCATTTTTTCACACTCCGTATTTGCTTGTTCGGCCTTATTTGGCCGTAATATGATCTTTGACTGTTTCTGCGGGTGTCAAAAGCCCCGCATCTCCGGTAACGAACGCCGCGACCCCGCCTGTTCCGAATATCGCGGCGAGCGTCGAAACGAGTTTGTCAAGCGCCTCTTCGCCCAGCAGCATTCCGGCGCGGCAAAACCGTTCGTCCGTTTTGCTCTTTTTTTTGATTATTTATTATTATACCATCACAGCACGCATAATGTCAATGTTTTTTAGTAAAACGCCCGTCCGTAACGCTCGTTTTTTCATAAGTCTTGACAAATGCCGGCACCGCATGATATAATCAGCGTGCAGGCAGAAAAAAGTCCGGGCGGCAGCCGTTTGCATACTTTCGGGTAACGCAAGCACGCGCCGTTTTGCTTTTTGATGTATGTGAAACAGTCGATTTTTTGAGGTAAACGGTGTTAAAAGTAAAATATCTCGAGCCGAATGAATATGATGAAAACGATGTTTCCGTTTCGGTGATGGCGGCGCGTTACGAAGGGAAATGGATCTTCTGCCGCGATAAGGAGCGTACGACGTGGGAGCTTCCCGGCGGACACCGCGAAGCGGGCGAGACTCCGCTTATGACCGCGCGCCGCGAGCTTTACGAAGAGACCGGCGCCACCTCGGCGGATATCGTTCCGGTCAGCGCGTTTTCCATCACTACCGATAAAGGCACCGACTACGCGGTGCTCTACCTTGCGCTCATAAAGGAAATGGGCGAAATCCCCGAAACCAGCGAGGTCGGCGAAAAGCGCGGCTTTTCGGTCATACCGTCAGATCTGACATATCCGCTCATCCATTACGACCTTTTCAGTTACGTCCAGCGCTGGCTCAATTTCAAGGCCATAGCGAATACCGAACTCGCCGTTTTCGGCGCCGACAAAATGCCCAGACGTTACGGTAAAACGCCGTTAGAGCGTTTGGGCGAAGACGAGTATTTCGCTTCCGTCCATGTCTGGATCCGCAGGAGCAAAGGCGATTATTTGCTGCTTAAGCGTTCCGAAAACGCCGGATATCCCGGTTTGTGGAGCTGCGTCACGGGGCTTGTCAAAAAAGGCGAAAACAGTCTTTCCGCCGCGGTGCGCGCCGTCAAGGAAAAGACCGGTATATCGCTCGTGCCTGATTTCGGCAGATGCGTGCTCAGCTTTACGGACTCGAGCACTCACGCCGATATATGGCTATGGGTCTGCGACGCAGAAAAAGACTGCCTGTCGATCGACGGGCGCGATACTGTGCGCGCTGATTTCGGCACCAAGTGCGATATATTTATATTCGAAAGAGCGGGCGAGTTCGTGCCGTTTCCGTACTTACGCGAGTTTTTGAACATATCGGACCGTCTGTTTTATATGTGATACGGGGTGTGAAAGTGAAAAACAAAAAAACCGTAATAACTGCCGCCGCCTGTATCGCGGTGATCGCGGGCATATTCGTGCTGGCGTTCGCCGGCTCGGGCGGAAAACTCGAGGTGGTTTTCCCGCCGCTCGGCAAAGCCGATTGCGCCATCCTTTACGAAGACGGCGCCTGCGTGGTGATCGACTGCGGCAACAAGGGCGACGGCAAGGGTATCGCCGATCTGTGCGCATCGCTCGGCGCCGAAAAGATAGACTGCCTCATCATAACGCATTTCGATAAAGACCATATCGGCGGCGCCGCCAAGCTGCTCACGTCGATACCGGTCGCGAAAGTTTACGAGCCCGATTACGACGACAGCGAAGTCAACATAAACGAATATTCGCTTTACCGCCTTGCACTGGAAAACGCCGCAGCCGGAGGCACCGAGCTCATAAAGTTGAGCCGCGACGAAACGGTCGCCGTGGGCGGAATGGAACTCACCCTTATGCCGCCGCACAAAAGCTATGACAAGAGCGTAGACAATAACAGTTCGCTCGTCGTTTCGGTATCGGCATACGGCAAAAAACTGCTTTTCGCCGGCGATATAGAAAAGCAGCGCATAGACGATATGCTTGCGGAATACGACCTGAAGTGCGACTTTCTCAAAATGCCTCATCACGGCGAATACGGCAAAAGCGTTTCCAACCTCATAAAAGCGTGCTCGCCGTCGGCGGCGGTCGTCACCTGCGAAAACAGGGAAGAGCTCGATCCTTCGCTGGAAAACGCGCTCGGTTCCTCGGGCGTGAGCGTATATTACACCGATACCGGCAAAACGCTTTATTTCACCTGCCGCAAAAACGGAATAGACCGTTCCGAAGAATAAAAAACCACGGACCGGAGCTTCTGCTCCGGCCCGTTTTTTGTTTGCGGTACTTTTCAGCTTAAAGTCTTTTCGATCTCGCTTTCGGCTTTTTCAAATTCCGTATCTACCGTCGCGTCGTCGGTTTCGAGATTGGTGATGTTGTCGCGCGCGGCACAGGATTTGCAAAGGCGGGTGCGGTTTGCGGCTATCGCCTGTTCGACGGTGCCGCTGGTGAGAGTGTCTGAGTGGTTGAGATGCGAGCAATCATCGTGGGTGTGATATACGTGGCCGAAAGGCGACCAGTAAACGGTTCCGTCACCCAGAGTGCTCACGGCTTCGTCTTTCTTTTCCTGCGAGACGGGGTTGAAATCATAACTGCAAACGCCGGCTATGAGCAGGGCGACTATCGCCACCACGGTGGCTATCGCCTTGGTGCGCTTGTCGTTGTTTTTGCTCGAAAGCATAATGATTATGAACGGCACGAAAGCCGCGACGCTCACGATTACGCCAAGGTTGTTCCAAAGCCAGAACTTGACTTTGTTCTTTTCGCTTGCGGGACTTATGTGGTTGGCTTTTTTCCAGAGCAGCGAGCCGATCACAACGCAGATGAGGTCGAGCACGAGGAAAATGATGAGCTGCCACAGTGAAGGCATAAAGTGGAACGAGAATTTGCCCAGCGCAACGAGTATCGCCAGCACTTCGAACGCGAACGCGAGCACCCAGAGCACTATAGCGCCTATACGGTAGCCGACCGAGCTGCCTGTGGGGGCCGCTTCTTTGATCTTCTTTTTGCCGGTGACTTCTTCGCCGGTGGAAGCCGAAATGATTTTCTTCTTTTTGATCTCTGCCATTTGAATACACCTTTCTGTTGTTATTTGGTCCGTTGATTGATTATATAATACTTTTCTTTGATTTGCAAGTATATTCTGCAAAAAACGTTCATTTGCAGCAAAAATCGGGAATAAAGCTTTCGCTCGCCGTGCCTTTTTGCTGTATATATGCGTTTTTCACGCCCAGCGAAAGCGCGTAATCCACCACTCTGTCGTATTCCAGAGTGGTCAGCTTACGGTCGATCTCGGGGTAGGATTCAAGTCCTACGGGCGTGAACTGGTTCATTATGGATATCTGTATCGCGTCGCCGTAGGTGCGGTAAAGGTATTCTATCACGCGCTTGGAATCTTCGGTATGTCCGGGCAGGATGAGATGCCGCACGATAACTCCGGACCGCATCGTCCCGTCTTCCGCGCAGACCGGCGCCGGATGTTCGCGCACCATTTCCGCAAGCGCTTCTTTGGCTTTTTCGGGGTAGTCGCGGCAGGCGGAATAGCGGAACGCAAGCTCGTTTGACATATATTTGAAATCGGTCAGGTAAATATCTATGTATTTCGCCGCGTCTTTAAGCGTCTGCGGCAGTACGTAGCCCGAACAGTTGTAAACGACCGGGATAACAAGCCCCAGCTTTTTCGCCTCTTCAAGCGCCGCACAGATCTGCGGGGCAAAATGATCGGGGGTCACCAGATTTATGTTGTGCGCACCTTCGCGCTGCAGCGAAAGAAACAACGCGGCGAGCGAACGGGTATCGTATTCCGTGCCCGTCTCCGCGCGCGATATTGCCCTGTTCTGACAGTAGACGCATTTGAGCTGGCAGCCGGCGAAAAACACGCAGCCCGAACCGCGCGTGCCCGAAATACACGGCTCTTCCCAGTGATGCAGCATATGATGCGCCACCACGGCCGTCTCGCCGCAGCCGCAGTATCCTCTGCTTACCGCGCGGTCAACTCCGCAGCGGCGCGGACACAGTCCGCATTTCATATATTCTTCTCCCCCCCTTTTTTGATATTATAATATAAATGCGGGCAATAATCAAGGCGATACTTGAAAAAACCGAGCGAATGTGTTATAATAAATAAAACCAACCGAATAAAGGAGTTTTTGCAATATGAAAAAATCATTGTGTCTGTTCCTTGCGGTGATGCTGCTTCTCGTATCGTTCGTTGCCTGCAAAGGCGACGAAAACAAGCCTTCGGATAAAACCGAATCCGATACTCCGGGCGTTTCCGACATTTCTGCGCCCGACCAGTCCGCCGAACCGATCTCGGAGGAAGTATCTGAAGATTACGTCTACGGCAAGGATATCCCGGTAAAGGATCTGGGCGGCAGAGTCATACGCGTCCTTTCCGTCAACTGGGCAGCCAACAGCACATCTATGACCTATAACGGCGATATCATCCAGCGTGACACCTACGACGAGCTTACCGCCGACGTGCTCGACAGGACCAAGTGCGAAGTCAGGCAGAATATCGAAACGCGCTACAACTGCGTTATAGAAGGCGTTTTCGATTCCAACAACTTTGCAAGCATTATCTACAATCAGGTCCAGGCGCCTTCCGAAAATTCCTACGATATAGTGCTCAATTCGTTCGGCGGCGCGGCTCAGGCCACGCTTACCGGCGTTTACGTCGATATGAACGATATCCCCACCATCAATCTCAGCAACCCCTGGTGGGACCAGAACGCCGTGCACGACCTTTCTATCGGCAACCGCGTCTATTTCACCGCCGGCGATATCAACACGTTCGATAACGACGGCACGTTCATAATGTTCTTCAACAAAAAAGTGCTTGAAGACAACTGCCCCGGCGTCAACCTGTACGACCTCGTCCGCAGCAACGAATGGACTTTCGACAAAATGTACGAGCTGGCCAAGATGGTCACCCACGAATCCGACGGCGTAAACGGACTCGACGAATTCGACACCTGGGGCTTCGGTACCGAAGTCTATAACGCGCTGCTTCACGTTATAGCCTCCGGAGTTCATCTTGCCGAAAAAGACGCCGACGATATCCCCGTGCTTTCCTACGACACGGCGCGGTTCTACGACGTGCTCACCGATGTTTACGCGATATATAACGACGAAGGCACCGTTATGGTCGCCAACGCCGGCAAATTCGACAGCAAGTATTCCAACGTGTGGGAAGCCACCATCATCAAGGCGTTCCGCGAAGAACGCGAGCTGTTCTATATGGGCGGCATGTTCAACATCGTCGGTTTCCGCGACGTGGAGCATATAGGGTATCTGCCCGTTCCCAAGTATACCGCCGACCAGGACAGATATTATCATTTCGTTTCCACCGGCAACGCTTCGTGCATGGCGCTCCCCGCCGTTTCGGAAAACTACGATGATCTGGGGCTCGTCATCGAAGCGCTCGCCGCCGAATCCAAGAATCTGGTGACTCCGGTCTATTACGACAAATGCTTAAAAGGCAAGGACGCCGATACCGAGGACGACGAGGATATGCTCGACATCATCTTTGAATCGCGCTGTTTCGACCTGGGCGCCATCTATAACTGGGGCGGCATATACAGCGAGATCGCCAAGCTCAGATCCGACGATATGAAATCGCGTTTCGAATCCATCGCCGGCAAGATCCAGGACGCGATGGAAGCCGATATCGACACCATACTGATGTTCGATTATTGATCCGCGGCAAATAAACAAAAGCACCTGTCAACGCCGAGTGTTCTTAAGGACACTCGGCGAACGATGTGTTCCGCTGACAGCGGAACGTGATGTACGGCTGCGCCGAATGATGCGCCCTTCGGGCATGATGTGCGCCTTCGGCGCGTGAGCGGAACACATCACATCATTTT
>JAFRPL010000013.1 GCA_017429165.1 Clostridia bacterium | reverse complement strand
GAGGAGCTGTCCTTAGTACGAGAGGACCGGGATGGACGTACCTCCGGTGCATCGGTTGTTCCGCCAGGGGCATAGCCGGGTAGCCGTGTACGGATGTGATAAACGCTGAAGGCATCTAAGCGTGAAGCACACCTCAAGATTAGATATCCCACAGCATAAGCTGGTAAGGTCACTTGTAGACTACAAGTTTGATAGGTCGGATGTGTAAGCACGGTAACGTGTAGAGCTGACCGATACTAATAGACCGAGGGCTTGAACTACATTTTCTTCGATCTCTTGCATGTCCTGATTTTCCTATTCCTTTTTGACAACGCCTTCTGTTGGGAATTCGCACCTTTAGCTCAGTTGGTAGAGCAACTGACTCTTAATCAGTGGGTCCCGGGTTCGAGTCCCTGAAGGTGCACCAATAGTCAGTGTCTTTAACCGCAAGGGTCCACCCGTTCCCATTCCGAACACGGAAGTTAAGCTTGTGCGTGCTGAAAATACTCGGCTGGAGACGGCCCGGGAAGATAAGTCGACGCTGACACCTGTTAAGCGTACGGACTATGATTTAAAATAGTCCGTTTCCGCTTATAATAAAATAGCTGCCCAATTAGCTCAGTCGGTTAGAGCATCTGACTGTTAATCAGGGGGTCCTAGGTTCAAGTCCTAGATTGGGCGCCATGAAAAAAGCACTTGTGTAAGCAAGTGCTTTTTGCAATAATATCCGCTTTTTTGCGGCACGGATGAATACGCTGCGGATTTGATATATGTCAGCGCGTATTGCGGAACGGATATCATTGACAACCGGCGTGTTGAAATGTATAATATATAAAACTGCGTTTTTTGCAGAAAGGGGATGCTGATATGGCAAATCTCATAGTGATCTGCGGGCCGCAGGCGGTGGGGAAGATGACCGTGGCGGAAAGTCTGCGCGACAAGCTCCGCTACAATATGATGATTAATCACGACAGCATAGAGATATCGGATAAGATATTCGGCTTCGCCACGCCGGCGCAGAAGGAATTCAACGCGGCGTTCCGCGAGAAGGCGTTCGAACTTGCGGTAAAGCACGACGTGGATCTCATTTTCACCTATGTCTGCGCGTTCGAGATGCAGGAGGAACGCGATTATCTCGACGGCCTTAGCGATCTGTTTGCCCGAAACGGCGGAAACTTTTATTTTGTGGAGCTTTTTGCCGATATTGATACGCGGCTTATGCGGAACGCCACGCCGCACCGGATGGAGCGCAAGGCATCAAAACGCGATCTGGAATGGAGCAGAGCGAATCTGCTTGGCGACGCGCGCACGCACCGGCTGAATTCGAACGAGGGCGAAGTATGGTACAAAAACCATATCAAGATCGATAACACCCGCCTTTCGCCCGACGAAGTCGCCGACGAAGTGATACGCGCGTTCGGGCTCGTGCCGAGAGACAAAGACGAAAGAGAATACCGTTTCGGGGTTTGAACGACAGCGTT
Organism: Clostridia bacterium; assembly: GCA_017429165.1. Classification (GTDB taxonomy): domain Bacteria; phylum Bacillota; class Clostridia; order Oscillospirales; family CAG-382; genus UBA1206. The sequence continues at coordinate 94,678 of JAFRPL010000013.1, read as the reverse complement.
CGACCGGTTTGCGATAACTCTTACGCTGCGATTTTGACCTGTCAGGGCGGTTTTTCTCCCTGTCAGCGAATATCTATTTACAAACTGTTTTTTGCATATTATAATGCAAACGTAAAAAGGAAGTGAAACAATGAAGCTGCGTATCGAGCTTGACGACAGCGCGCCGGAGGAGATCATCATACGCACCTCTCGGGTGGACGAACGAATAAAACGAATTCAGGACGCGGTGCTCGGAGCGCTGCGCGGCGGTGAGATCGCCGTGCGCAGAGGCGAAGAGGAATGCTATATCCCCTACCGCGAGGTGCTGTATTTTGAGACCGAAAACGGCAGAATACGCGCGCACACCGCGAGCGAAAGCTTTTTCTGCCCGCTGCGGCTGAATGAGCTTGAGGAACTGCTTCCGCGTCATTTCACCCGCGCTTCCAAGGGCTGCGTCGTGAACACCGCGCACATCAGGTCGATCTCCCGTTCGCCTACCGGCGTGAGCGAAGCGACTTTTTCGGGCAGCGACAAACGGATATTCATTTCCAGGATGTATTACAAAATAGTAAGAGAAATCATTGAAGAAACGAGGTTATGACAATGGAATTCAAGATCGGCAAAACCGACAAACGCTCTTTCCGCCCGGCATTCTGGGGCATCGTACTGGTGCTGGCGGCGGTGGTACTTATTCTCGACGGCGTCGGAGTCAGTTTCGGCTTCGGCATCACTCCCTGGCGCATCATCATCGGCGTGATACTCGCCGCGTGGCTGGTGTACGAGATAGTCAAACTCAAATTCACGGATATTTTCTTCCCGCTCGCGTTCCTTTTCATCACGTTCAAAGAGCCCATCGCCAACGCATTGGGCAAAACAGAAGGCAATTTCATTTCCAGCTGGATCGTGCTTCTGGCGGCGCTGCTTCTCACCATAGGGTTCAAGAGCATTTTCAAGCCCAAGCACACAGTGACCGTCAACGGCAGGGAATATGAGATCTCGGGCGGCAATTCATCCGGCGGCAAAATAGGCAGACAGACTTTGTATTTTGACGCTTCGGATCTTTCCGGCGCCACGGTCAGAGAAAACCTGGGCGATGTGGAAGTGTTCATCACTAACCGCGAAGCTTACGACGGCAGCGGGATCATCACCGTCACCGAAAACCTCGGGCGCGTGACTCTTCATATCCCCGCGGAATGGAACGTGGTCACTCAGTCAAGCGAAAACCTCGGCAACGTCAATATCCCTCAGCGCGACGTGGAAGGCGATAAGGCGGTGACTTTGGTGATCACCCAGAATCTGGGGAATATCAAAGTGGTATTCGACTGAACCGTAAAGGAAAAAACATTGCGCCGGTCAAACGACCGGCGCTTTTGTCTTATTTTTTCAGCACACGCTTTATTATCGCGAACCGCGCGCGCTTCGGCAGCGTGTCGAGCAGTATGAGCAGTTTGTTGCGGTTTATGGAATACGCAAAGCGGGGACGCTTTTTTGTGAGGATGGAATAAAGTTTTTTCGAAAGCTTTGCCGGCGGGGTCTTGCGCGCTTCCACTTTATCCACGATCTCTTTGAACCGTTTTGCGTTGCAGGAATACAGTCTTGTGTTTTTAATGAATTCGTCGAGCTGGCGCGTGGAAGAGCTAAGCATCCCGGTGTCCACCGCTCCGGCGCGCAGTACCGAAACGCTAATACCCAAAAGCTGCAGCTCCATGCGCAGGGAATAGGCGTATTTGTCGAGCGCGGTCTTGGTTATGCCGTATATCCCGGTGAAGGGAAGCGGATCGCGCACGGCGAGCTCGCTCGTCACTATTATTATACGACTGCCCGCGCAAAGCAGCGGAAGAAACGTCTTGTTCACGTAAAACGGGCCGAATGCGTTTATGCGGAATGCGCGCTCATACTTTTCGTCCGGCATTTCGACCAGCGAATCGAGAGTGTATACCCCGGCGAGGTGTATTATCGCTTCAAGCGCGGATGTTTGCGCACTGACTTTTTCGTACGCTTCTTTAATGATTTCGGCGTCCGTGACATCCGCTTTCAGCGGAAAGACGTTTTGCGCGCTTTCCGGCGGCGTCATATCGAGCGCAAAGACCGTGTATCCGTTCTGCACCAGCAGTTCGCATACGCTTTTGCCCATACCGCCGTTCGCGCCGGTAACAAGGACGTATTTCATACGGTTCAGTCTTCCTCTCTTTAGATTTTCAGCGTTTTAAGATATTCTTTCTGCCCGGGTGTGATACGGTAGCTTTCGCGTGCTTTTTGTATGGTTTTGTTGTGCGTCCATTCGTCCAGCGCGCGGTTTTCAATAAACGGTATAACGCTTTCCCACTGCTTGGCGAGCGCGGTGGCGAAATACCATGCCACCATCATTTTAATATAATATTCGTCCGACCTTACCGATGCGACGAGCGCGGGGAGTTCGGGTTCAAACGAATTGTCAAGATAGTGGCGCATAAGCGTTTCGATTCCGAAACGGCAGGTATAGACATGCTTTGAATCCAGCCACTTTAATGCGTAAGGCAGCACGGCGGATTTGTTCTTTGCGAAAGAGACCGGCGATGTGGAATCGCATACCGCCCAGTTATCCACAAAGGGCAGAAACCTTTCCACGGCGGCGACGCAGGCGGAAAAATCTTTTACCTGCGAAATCAGCACGCCGTGCAGCATATTTTCGTCAAAATAAAAATGCGGCAGCGTGTTAAGGAACGCTTCGGTCTCGGGTTCGTTTGCTATTTTGCGCGCGAGCGCTCGGATATCCGGCAGGCGCACGCCCAGAAAGCGTTCGCGGTCTATGCCGGGAGTGAGTTTGTATTGGAACGCGGCGTTTTTTTCATCCGAAAGCGATTTTAACAGTGCGAGTATTTCCATTTTCGGCGTCCTTTCCGCTTGTTTTTAAAATTATATCTTATCGGGCGCGATTTGTCAACTGCGGCGGCTTGAAAAACGCGCGCCCGTATGTTATAATACAAAAAATACTAACTTGGGGAGCCGTATTATGGGACTCAATTACAAATACGTTTTTATGGATTTCGACGGAACTATCGCCGACACTTCCGAAGGGATAATCAGCTCGCTCGTCAAAACGCTGGCGCATTTCGGCGTAGAGGTGGAAGATCAGAGCTTTTTGCGGCGTTTTATAGGTCCGCCGCTGGGCGAGGCGTTCTGCGAGCATTACGGCTTTTCGGGCGAACAGGCGGAAGAAGCGGTGGCGTGCTACCGCGAATTCTACAGCGGCGGCGAGATGTTCAAGTGCCGTTTGTATGACGGAGTTTACGATATGCTGGCGTTTATAAAAGGCAGCGGAGCAGTGCTCTGCACCGGGACCAGCAAGCCCGAGCCCTATACCGAAAAGCTGCTGGATATGCTTGGCGTGCGCTATCTTTTCGACGCCGTGTACGGCGCCGCGCCGGAAAAGGGAAGATATAAAAAGAAAGAAGTGCTGGAATATGCGCTTTCTTCATGCGGGATACGCGACAGGCGCGAAGCGCTGCTGGTGGGCGACACTAAATACGATATAATAGGCGCAAAGCAGGTGGGTATATCCACGGCGGGCGTGCTTTACGGGTTCGGCTCGCTCGCCGATCTGGTAAGGTATGAAGCCGACTGTATCTGCCCGACACCCCGCGACGTCTGCCCGGTGATTTACACCGTATGACCGAACAAAAACAAGAATCACCTCCGGTTTAAAGCCGGAGGTGAAGTTTTATATCACGGTGTATAGGTCGGGAAATATTTTTCCCTGTCGCTCTTGGAAAGCTTGAGCAGGTCGGTGAATTCCTTGCGCAGCACGTCGGCGCGGTCGGTGACGTAATTGATGAGCTTGGGGACGTAAACTTTCCAAGATTTATACGACACGCCGTATTTGGTGTACTGCATATCGTGATCTATAAGGTCGCGGATATATTCGATATGCCCCACAGCCTCCTCGTTGGTGAACGCGGTATTGCACAGCTCTTCGAGCCGTTTGAGGAACATATCACGGAACGTCTTGTTGTTGTGCAGAAGTTTATATATGAGCGAATTGTGGTGGCCGCTCTTGGGCGTTTCTTTTCCGAACAGGAAATCGGCGGTGGATTTGTTCTTGTTCTGCAGATACAATCCGAACGCCATATCCGAATCGTAAAAGATATAATGCCATCTGCCGCCGTCGTAATCGGGCGAACGGCAAAGTCGTGTGTTGCCTTCGTCGCGGTTATCCGCCCAGGTGTAGAATATCTGGTAATCTATAAGGCTTTCTATGCAGAAATTCTCACAGATATACTCGAATTCCTCGTCCGTTTTAAGATCGTGGCTCTGGATATACTTGTTCAAAGCGCTCCAGCCGCCGTTGGGGCCGTCCTCGATATACGAATGGCTTTGCAGTATCGAGACCGTGTCGGGATCCACGCCCCAGTACGAAGCGACGAAATCCTGGTTTATCTTTTCTCGTATATAATATACGCCTATATATTCGCCGTTGATATAAAGGTTGCACGGGCGGTATTTCTGCACAAGCGTTTCGCGCGCGTAGTCGGCTATCATGCTGCCCACATATTCGTCGCGCATCATGGTGAATTCGTAGTCCTCGCTGCCCGAGCGCAGTACGAGCGCGTTGAATTCGGTTATCTCGCCGTCTTCGAACACGTCGTATTTCAGCTTACCGTTGCCGTATTTGGCGCGGAATTTGAGCTGGTAGCTCTTTTTGGGATATTTACGGCTGTACTGGCCGGCGATCTTGACGCCGCAGTTGACCGAAAACTCTTCTTTTCCGTCGACATAGAACGCAACGTGGCCTTCGATCTCGGTCTTGCCCTTGTAATTGGTATAAATACCGTCGGAACCGTAAAAGTCCTTGTCGACCACGCTCATCTTGATGACGGGGAGCGTAAGGTCTATTTCGTTTATAAAGTAGTTGAACGTGACGATATCGCTCGCTATCTTCTCGCCGTCTTTGCAGAAGGCGCGCAGCGTGGTGTTCTTGGTAATGCTTATCGTCTCGCCCTTATAGAGCTTGCTCTTTTCGGTCGGGCGGCTGCAGTCGAGCGTGTAATAGATGTTTCCCTCGCCGCCGAGCGTCACGTCGAACGGTCCTTCGTAAAAGCCGCTTTCCATGCTCGCTTCGGGCGCGGAAGACAGGGTCGCGAACCCGGTGCCGTTTTCCTTGCCCGCGGTGGGAGTCGCAAAGTAGACGAATTCGTCGCTGCTCCTGCCCCATGAACGGTCGGTGGGGATGCGCGGGAAATCGAGCACGTCGCTCACCGTGCCGTCGCTGCGACTTAGTATAAGGCGTTCGCCGTCGCTGGATATCCCCAGCGGGCAGTATTTTCCGTCTATCCCGGTGCAGACCGCGACGTAAAATTCGCCCGGAGCGAGTTTCTGAGCGGGCAGGTTATACAGCTTGAGATTTTTCTGCGAATCCGAAAGGTAATAATCCGAAAGCTCCACGGTCTCGTCGCCTGTGTTTTTGAGCTCGACAAGGTCGTAATACTCGCCGTCTTTGGCGTAGTATTTGGTGTTGGAAGCGACTATTTCGTTTATCACCAGCCCTTTGCGGCCGAATGCATAGGAAATGCGGCTTTCCTCGGTGTTGGGAAGACCGGGAGTGGGGGAATTCCACTCCTTGTCGTCGCCGTACGAACGGTTCTTCTTGGCGGCGGGCAGCGATACCGAAGCCGCGAGCACGCCGTCGTTTCGGGTGAGCATCAGCGTGCCCCCGTAAAGCGGAAGGTCGAAATCTATCTGTGCGCAGTCGATCACGGCGTACTCGCCGCTTTTGAGCGTTATATCGGGCAGTTTGGCGGCAAAGCGGTCTTCCTCATCCGCGGAAATGAAATACGAGCCGAGCTCTATATCGCTGTCGCCGCTGTTGTAAAGCTCAACGAAAGGCACGGGCTTGCCGTTTACGGGGTAAACGTTGTTTATGGGCGCGATCTCCGAAAAGACGATCGCGTCGGCGGTCTTTACCGCGCCGTAGCCCGGCGTGGGCGTGTCGGTCTCGCTCCCGTTTGCGCAAAGGAACGAGCGGTCGGGTTTGAGGCAGATATAGTCCGTCTCGTCCGTAAGATACCCGCCGTGCGTAAGTTTCAGAACGCCGCTTTGAGCGAGCTGTTCGCAGAACAGCAGGTAATATCCGCCGGGAGCGAGCGAAAACGCGGGCAGCGAAAATTCGCCGTCGGGCGTTATGAGCACGTATTCCGCAAGATTGACGGAGTTTGCCGAAACGTTTTCGATCTCTATCCAGGGCAGATACCGCCCCTGCGAATCGGCTGCCGTCACGGTATTCTGCGCCATAACTTCAGTCACGCGCAGCGCGGGAGAATATTCTTTTTGTATTTCGAAACCGGAACTTTCTTCTTCGTCCGAATTCGGCTCGATCTGCGAAACTTCGCCGTGGTCAAAGCTGACTTCGGATACGGAAGAGTTTTCGGAAGGGTTTTCTATTCCGGTGTTGCATGCGCAAAGCAGCATCGCCGCAAGAAGTATTGCCGCGCAGACGCGCAGTTTTAACGAAATGTGCATATCTGACCTCACTTGCGCTTTTCTATAACGTTGACATAGTTGTAAGGGATCTCTATACCCGCGGCTTCAAACGCTTTCTTTATGTTTTCCAAAAGTTCAAAGCGCAGATTCCAGTAGTCGGCGCTTTTGCACCACACGCGTAATGTCAGCATTACGGCGGATTCGCCGTGTTTGGTGACGGCACAGAAAGGCTCGGGTTCTTCAAGCGAAAGGGGATTGGCTTTGCCGAGCGATAACAGAAGGCGTTTGGCAATATCGGTGTCGGTATCGTACGCCACAGCGATATCGAGATCCACTCTGCGCGTTTCCGAAACCGAATAGTTCACGACCGTGGCGTTGGAAAGAAGGCTGTTCGGCACGGTGATGACGCGGTTGTCGGGCGTGGTGAGCGTGGTATAGAACACGCCCATATCGGTGACCACACCGCTGTCGGTATGGTTGTCTATAAAGTCGCCCAGTCTGAACGGTTTGAATATGATTATCATTAACCCGCCGGCAAAGTTGGCAAGGCTTCCCTGCAGCGCGAGTCCTATCGCCAGCGAAACCGTGCCGATTATGGTGATAACGCTCGTCATGGGAATGCCGAGTATGGCGATTACGGTCACGAAGAGTATTACCTTGAGCGAGATCCCCAAGAAACTGCCGAGCATTGTGGCGGCCGTGCCGTCAAGTTTTTTGAGCGATTTTCTGTTCCTGATGCGTTTTACAAAGAAGTTTATGAGTTTTATGCCCGCAAAGAGCACGATCAGGGCGATAAGGAGCCGCAGCCCGTATTCCACTAAGTATCCTTTTATTATGTCCCAGGTGGAAGCGCCGCTCGCGCCCGCTTCCGAAACTTCCTCCGCCATTTCCGAAACGGTTTCGGAAATCGCTTCGGCGACGTCGTCCGCCGCGTTAAGAATTATTTCTTTCATCATAAAGCTTTTCTGCCTTTGTCACCGCGCCTTCCGCCGGCTCTTTGGTCAATGTAAAGATATTCGCCTGAGGAAGCGCGTATTGTTTGATTTTTTTCGTAATGATTTTGTTTGTGCCCACGCCTCCGGCGATACAAACGTCGAACCGACTTTCGAAATACCGCGAAGCCGCGTCGACACAGCAGGCGAGGTAGCGGGCGGTGGCGTCGAGTATATAAAGGGCGACGGCGTCGTTTTCGGCCGCGGCTTCGAACACTGCGGCGGCAAACTGTGCGGTCTCGCGCACCGAAAGCGAAAGCAGCCTGCTGAGGTTTTGCAGGCAGTTGCCGCCGGCGAGCTTTTCGGTCAGTTCGCAAAGCGGCGTGCGCCTTGCTCTGCCGTCATAGCTTTTGAGCGTGTACGCTATTGCGCGGCGGCCTATTTCATAACCGCTGCCGTCCATGTCGAACGCGCCGTAACCGCCTATGCGGAACAGCTCGCCGCCTTTGCGCACGAAGCACGAAGAACCGGTGCCGCATATCAGAGCGACTCCGTCGCTTTCGGGGAAAGCGGCGTATATGATGTTTTCGCCGTCGTGGCTCACGCCGCACGCGGCGGCAGGGAAAGTCTTTTGGAGCCGCGTTTTGAGCATGGTTATATAATCCCGCTCGGTCGCGCCGGCGATCCCGGCGAACACTCCGTTTACAGCGGCGGACGGAACGCCTTCACGCTCGCACAGCTCAAGCATGGAATCGATGATTATGTCAGCCGAAACGCTCTGCCCGCAAACAACGGGATTCACGCATTGCGGCACTTTAGAAAAACGGCGCGTGCCGCCGGCGGAAAGGCACAGCATAAGCTTGCTCGCTCCGCCGTCGGCACCGATAAAAACGCCCATATCAAGCGTCTTTTTTCTCTTCTTCTTGAGCTTCGGCTTTCTTTCTTCTGTTCTGAAGTTTTGTGAAAGCGCGCAGCACGATAAAGATAGAGAAAGCGACAATAAGGAAGTCGATCACGTTCTGAATGAACGCGCCGTAGCGCAGAGCGTTTTCAGCCGTGGTGACGGTACCGTCGGCGGCAACGACCTGTTCGGTGATGACCCATTTCCAGTCGGCAACGCTCTTGCCGCCAACCGCAAGGCTGATGAGCGGCATGATGATGTCGTTCACGAACGAAGAAACGATCTTATTGAACGCGGCGCCGATAACTACCGCAACAGCCAGATCGATCACGTTGCCCTTGCTGATGAAATCCTTAAAGTCTTTCCAAAAGCCGGACTTTTTCTTTTCTGCCATGGTGTTTCCTCCTTTACTTAATAATAATGTTGTAGATCCTGTTGGGAACGTATATATCTTTTACGAAGGTCTTTCCTTCGGTAAAAGCGGCGATTTTGCCGGATTCGGCGATTATGCGGGCGGCGTCTTCCTTTGAGCAGTCTCTGGGCAGCTCTATGGTGGCGCGGAGCCTGCCGCATACCTGAACGGCGATCTCAACGGTGTCTTCCGCCAGCATCGATTCGTCGTATTCGGGCCAGGCGGCAAGCGAAAGCAGACCTTTTCCGCCCAGGACTTCGTGCATTTCCTCGGTGAGGTGCGGCGCGAACGGGTTGAGCACCGTGATGAACGTGAAGAGATCGTCTTTGGCGATGCCGCCGCATGCGTAGACTTCGTTGACAAAAGTCATCATCTGCGCTATGGCGGTGTTGAACTTCATGCTTTCGATATCGCCCGTCACCTTTTTGACCGTGGCGTGCAGCGATTTTATGACTTTTTTGTCGCTGGTATCCGTGATCATTTCGGTGAGCGCCGCGACGCGTTCAAGGAACTTCTTGCATCCGCGGACCGAAGTCATCGACCAGGGAGCCGCGGAGCCGTAGTCGCCCATAAACAGCACGTACACGCGCAGCGTGTCGGCGCCGTACTGGTCGATTATGTCGAGCGGATCGACCACATTCCCGCGCGATTTGGACATCTTGACGCCGTCCGGCCCCAGAACGAGCCCCTGCGCCGTGCGCTTGGCGTACGGTTCTTTGGTGGGGACCGCGCCTATATCGTAGAGGAAGCGGTGCCAGAAGCGGGAATAGATGAGATGCCGCGTAACGTGCTCCATGCCTCCGTTGTACCAGTCGACCGGCAGCCAGTATTTCAGCTTTTCAATGTCCGCAAGTTCGTTGTCGTTGTGCGGATCTATATAGCGCAGGTAATACCACGAAGACCCTGCCCACTGAGGCATGGTGTCGGTCTCGCGCTTGGCTTTTCCGCCGCATTTCGGGCAGGTGCAGTTTACGAACGAATCTATCTTGGCAAGCGGCGATTCGCCGCCTTCGCCCGGTTCAAAGTTTTCCACGTCCGGCAGGAGCAGAGGCAGCTCCTCGTAAGGCACGCCCACCATGCCGCAATGCGGGCAGTGGACGACCGGTATGGGCTCGCCCCAGTATCTCTGGCGGTTGAACGCCCAGTCTTTCATCTTGTACTGCACGCCCGCTTCGCCTATGCCGCGTTTTTCAAGCTCGGCGAGCATTCTGGCGATGCTTTCTTTTTTGTTGGTGCAGCCGTTGAGGAAACCGGAATTGATCATCTCGCCGTCGCCGTCGTAGGCGCATTCTTCTATGTTGCCGCCTTTGATGACCTGAATTATATCAATGCCGAATTTCTTGGCGAATTCCCAGTCGCGCTGATCGTGCGCCGGGACCGCCATTATGGCGCCGGTCCCGTAACCCATCATTACGTAGTCGGAAATATAAATAGGTATCTCTTTGCCGTTAACGGGGTTTATCGCGCAAAGCCCGTCCAGACGCACGCCGGTTTTTTCCTTGACGAGCTGGGTGCGTTCGAATTCGGTCTTTTTGCCGCATTCCTCGCGGTACGCCGAAACCTCGGGCATGTTATTGATGAGGGCGGAATATTTATCGATAAGCGGATGCTCGGGCGCCATTACCATAAACGTCACGCCGAACAGCGTGTCGCAACGGGTGGTGTATATGCGCAGCGTCTCTTCGGTGCCCGAAAGCTTGAAGTTGACGAACGCGCCGGTGGAACGGCCGATCCAGTTTTCCTGCTGAACGCGGATGTTTTCGGGGAAGTCGACCTCGTTGAGCCCTTCGAGCATCTTGTCGGCGTACGCGGTTATGCGCAGATACCACACGTCTTTGCTCTTCTGGACTATGTCGGAATGGCAGATATCGCATTTGCCTCCCTGGGAATCTTCGTTTGAAAGCACGCATTTGCAGGAAGGGCAGTAGTTGACTAGCGTTTTATCGCGGAAGACCAGCCCGTTGTCGAACATCTTGCGGAAGATCCACTGAGTCCACTTGTAATAATTATGGTCGGTGGTGTCTACAACACGGTCCCAATCGAACGAAAAACCCACGCGTTTGAGCTGTTCGGTAAAGTGGGCGATATTCTCGTCGGTGACAATGCGCGGATGTTTGTTGTGCTTTATGGCATAGTTTTCGGTCGGCAGGCCGAACGCGTCGAACCCCATGGGGAACAGGACGTTATAGCCCTGCATACGGCGCTTGCGCGATATGACTTCGAGCCCGGAATAGGCCTTTATATGTCCTACGTGCATACCCGCGCCGGAAGGGTAGGGAAATTCCACCAGTCCGTAGAATTTCGGCTTGCCGTAGTCCTCGCCGGTCCTGAAAGCTTTAGCTTCTTCCCAGCGTTTCTGCCATTTGGGCTCTGTTTGTTTGAATTCGTGTTTCATAGCTTTATACTTCCTTGCAGATACGTTATTCTTCTTTAGAGGATGCGCCTGCGTCCGCCCAAAGCTTGTCCAGCTTGTAATAGTCGCGCGCCTGACGCGTAAAGACGTGTACCACCACGCAGCCGTAGTCGAGCAGGATCCACGTCTTGTCGTCCGCGCCTTCTATGTGAGTCGGCTCCACGCCGAGATTTTCTTTGAGCTTGAATTCTGTCTCGTCGGCGAGCGCTTTGATATGGGTGGACGACGTGCCGGCGGCTATTACGAAGAAATCCGCGAGCGCGGTGCTTTTTTCCACGGTGAGCACGTTTATGTCCAGCGCTTTTTTGCCGTCCAGAGCGGCAGCCGCGGCGTCGGCTATGGTGCGCGCATATTCGTGAGTGTTCTTTTCCATTGTCATTCAATTCCTTCCTTTAAGAGGTGGTTCCGCGCTTCAAAGGTATTTTTGTGTATCATCCTGCGGCTTTCCAGCAGATCGGTTATAGTGAGATCCAGCGAATACAATATCGCCGAGTCGAGCGCGTTTTTGTCGCGTTTTTCGCATAACATCGCGTAGGTGTCGCGCACGTCGACGCAATCTACGAAAGTGCGCGTTTTTTCTATATAATCGGCAAGATAAATCACTTTTTCGAGCGGCTGCATCGCGGCGCGTCCGGTGGTGTGGTACAGTACGGCGGTGCAGATCTCATCGTCGAGCGCGTAGACGTATTTCGCCAGCGCGTACGCCGATTTTGCGTGCCACAGCTTTTCCGTGCGCGCCTCGCAGTCGTCGAGCTCTATGCCGTAGCGTTCGAAGATCGCGAAATGCTGTTCCTTGGAATATTCCTTGGTGAAATCGTGCATATACGCCGCGCAGAGCGCCGTCTCGTCCGTGATAAACGGGAAATGGCGGTTTTTTATCTCTATCGCCGATTCCGCCACGCCTTCTATGTGCTTTATGCGGCGCAGGTCCTGCGCGTAAAGATCGTATTTTATAAGTTCAAGCTTGTCCATATGCGGCGCCTTCGTTCAGCGGGGAAGCGTGATCTGCGGCTTTTCGGGGTTCGGGCGGTAGACAGTGACTTTTCTGCCTATCACCTGAACGGCTTCGCAGTTCAGCTTTTCCATCAGTTCAGCCATCACTTCTTTTGGGCTTACGGGCGACGTTTCCAGTACGGTTATCTTTATGAGCTCGCGCGCCGTCAGCGCGGCGTCCAGTGTTTCTATCGTCGTTTCTATTATCCCGTTTTTGCCTATCTGATACAAAGCGTCGGTCGTTTGCCCCAGTTTTCTTAAGTAAGCCCTTTGTTTTGTCGTTATCATTACTGCGTTTTAACTCCTTTATCTCTTTGGGTGTAAGATGTCTCCATTCTCCCGGCGCAAGCTCGCCCAGAAGCAGCGGACCCAGCGCAAAGCGCTTGAGCTGCATAATGCTCAGATCAACTTTTTCGCATATGCGGCGGATCTCGCGGTTCTTGCCTTCCGAAAGCGTAAAGATCAGCTTGCTCGCGTTTTCGTTGCGTTCGACGAGTTTGACGGAGACCGGGTTTATCGGTTCGCCGTCGAGCTCGCGGATATGCTGTATCATATCCAGCGCGTTGTTTTCTATCCTGCCCGCTACCGTGACGAGGTAGCGTTTTTTATGCTCGTAGCGCGGATGCGTCATAATGTTGGCGAATTCGCCGTCGTTCGTCAAAAGCAGCAGCCCTTCGCTGTTGTAGTCGAGCCGCCCCACGGGGTAGAGCCGCGCGTTTACGTCGACGAGCGAGCAGACGTTTTTTCTGCCCAGTTCGTCGGAGGTGGTCGTGACGTATCCCTGCGGCTTGTTGAGCATGATGTAATACTTCTTGCTTTGCGGCAGAACAGGTTTTCCGCGGTATTCCACCGCGTCTTTGCCCGGAAATACGCGGTTGCCCGGAACGGCGGCGACGCCGTTTATGGTGAACGCGCCGTTTTCTATTTCGGTTTCGGCCTTGCGGCGCGACATCAGCCCGCAGTCCGAAACGTATTTCTGCAGTTTTATTCCTTCGTTGTTTTCCATTTACCGGCCTGTAAGTCTTTCAAAAAGGTTGTGTTTTTCGTATTCCGCGTCGCTTTCGGCGCACAGCGGAACGATCGCTATCAGATCGCCGCCGGCGTAGATAAGCGCCCGGCAGCGCGTATCGCCGCGCTTTACGGGGGCGTATACGAACTGCGGCTTTTCTATTCGGTAAGTGATTTCCGCGCCTTGCGGAAGCGACGCCCGCACCGTTTCGGGATTGCTGAAAAACACCGTGTTCCCGTCGGTCCCGGCGACGTCCGCCTCCGCGCGCAGTTCGCCGGGGCGGAAAAGCAGCGTGTCGCGCAGAGTCTTGAACCCGCAGTCGAGCATTATGCGGTGGTCGAACCACATATCGCCGTCGTTAAGCGTCACCGCCACCAGTTTCACGTTTCCCCGGGCGGCGGAAGTGACGAGGCAATGCCCGGCTTCGGGAGTGTATCCGGTCTTAACTCCCGTCATTCCGGAATACAGCGGGAGCAGTTTGTTGCGGTTTATCAGCGTACGCTTTCCGCCGCATACGGTCACGCGCACGGCGGAGCACACCTCGGCGAAAAGGTCGTTCTTAAGCGCCGCTGCAGTCAGAAGCGCCAGATCGTACGCGGTGGTGTAATGTCCCGCTTCGGGCAGTCCGTCGGGGTTGGCAAAGCAGGTGTCGTACATCCCCAGCGACCGCGCGCGCAGATTCATAAGTGAAACGAAATTGCTCACGCTGCCGCCGCACGCTTTGGCGAGCGTACGCGCCGCGTCGTTGCCCGAACGCAGCATCGCGCAGTACAGCAGTTCTTTTACCGTCAGCGTTTCGCCCGCGGTCAGATATACCGACGAGCCTTCTATGCCGGTAGTTTCGGCGGTCACCGTTATTAACTCGTCGCGGTCCGACAGCTCGCACGCAAGCAGGCAGGTCATTATTTTCGTAGTGGAAGCCATGGGAAGTCTGAGGTGCGGATTTTTGGAAAACAGCACTCTGCCGCTTTCGGCTTCCATAAGCACCGCCGCCTGCGCTGAAACGCTTACCAGATCCGCGTCGTCGAAACAGAACGGATCAGGCTCCCGCCCGGCGTACGATTGCGACGCCGGTGATATGGGATACGAAGACAGCACCGGCGCGAACATCACCGCCGCGGAGATCAGCGCGGCGAACGCCGCGACCCGGATTTTCATAACGCATCACCCGCTTTATAATATTTGCGGGCGCGCGCTTTTATGAACTATTTCTCGGTCTCTTCGGTTTCTTCGGCCTTGGCTTCGGCGGCTTTTTTGGCGTCTTTACGCTTGGCTATGGCGTCTTTTATCTTGTTTACGATCTCGGGGGCTTTTTCAATTATCCCGTTGACCGAATTGAGCGTCTTGCTCACGGGATCGGCGGGAGCTTCGAACGTTTCGGGGTGCTTGAGGTCGAGCATGTGCACCGTGCCGTCTTTGTTGATGACGAGAAATCCGAGCGGCGTCACCGAAACGCCGGCGCCGTTGCCGCCCGCGAAATGCACGTTTCTGTTGCCTTCGGAATCTTCTTTTTTGCCGTCGTAGTCGGCGCCGCCCGAAGCGTAGCCCACCGACACCTTGGAAAACGGGATGATGGTGGTGCCTTCGGCGGTGGTGACGGGGTCGCCTATCACGGTGTTGACGTCGGCGACGCTGCCGATCTGGCTGAGCGTGGAATCAATTATCTGTTTGAGCGGAATGTCGTTCATTTTGTTTCTCCTTCTTCTTTTTAAGCTTGCGGTAGTTTTTATATCCTTTGATAAGCGGCATCGTCATGCACAGACCGCGCCATACGCGGGTCGAAAACTTGATATCGAGCATTATATCGGGCTTGTCGCTTATAAAATCGGGGGTTATCTCGGTGAAGATCGCGCCCGCCTTGCGCGTTTTGCGCCTTGCGGAAAGCGCCAGCGCGAGCAGCGGACCCGCCGCGGCGCACACCGCGCCGTATAGCACGCCCGTCGAAGCGGGGTCGCCGGTCGCTACGTTTATCTTAAGTATATAGCGTTCCAGCTTGACGTGTTTCTTCGTCTTTTCGAACACATCCGCCACGGTATCGCGCGCGAGAGGGAGCAGTTCTTTGAGCGAAACGTCGGTATCGCTTTTTGTCTTCTTCTTTTTTTCTTTCTTTTTGTGCTCTTCGGGCGGCTGTTCGGGTTCTTCCGCGTCTGTCTTTTTCTTTGAAACGCCGCGTGTGACGTGTATGAACCCCACGCTTATTGTCAGATATAATCCGCCGCAGTATTCGATGCGCACCGCGAGCTTTATTATCAGCACAAGCAGCGCCAGCGCCAGAATACCGCAGAGTATCCAGAGCGCGATCATTATTCTTCCTCCGCCGTCTCTGCGGCGGGCGCGGGGACGGCGTCGATCTCTTCTTCGTCGTCGAGCGTGAGCTGCTTTTCGACGTCTATCTGCGGCAGCTGGTCGAGCGTTTCGAGCCCGAAGCAGCGCAGGAAAGCGTCGGTAGTGCTGAACAGCACCGGCCTTCCGGGCGCGTCGAGATGTCCGCTTTCTTTTAGCAGGCCTTTGTCGCAAAGGGTGTTGACTATGCTGTCGGAATCTATTCCGCGTACCGTTTCTATAAACGATTTGGTCACGGGCTGGTTGTACGAAACTATGGCGAGCACTTCCAGCGCCGCGCGTGAAAGCGGCGGGGTCTTGCGCAGTTCCAGCGCTTTTTTTACATAATCGGCGTAGCACGGCTTGGTGCAGAGCTGATACGCTCCGTCCACGACCACGAGTTCGATGCCGCTCATGCCGTCGGCGAGCTTTTCGCCGAGCCGGCGTGCGGAATCGTTTATTTCGTCGGCTTCGGCGCCGAATATCTCGCACAGCTTCTCTGCGCTCACAGGCGAGCCGGAAGCGAAAAGCACGGCTTCGAGCGCATTATCAATCGGCAGATTGCTCATCGCTTACCTCCGTTTCTTCCAACAGTACAAGGTCCAGGTCTTCCGGTTCGCCGGAATCGCCGCGGATTATCTCTATTCGGCCGTTGCCGACGAGCGAAAGCAACGCTAAAAACGTAGCCACTGTCTCGCCCACGGTGCGGCAGTCTTCAAAGAGCGAACCGAACCTGTGTCTCTTGCGGTCGCCGAGGAATTTCAGCGTGAACGCCGTCTTTTCCTCGACTGTATAAAACTTTTCGTGTCTTAATTTTTCAAACAGTTCAACGCGCTGTTCCGATCCGGCGGGCATGCGGCGGCTTATGTTTATGAACGCCTCGGTCAACAGCTCCACCGAATGGCGGCGTTCGTATACCGGCGGCGTTTCGGGCACGTCGGGGTCCTTTACAAAGCGGTCGTAATAGATATCGCTCTGAGTTTTCAGGAATTCCGCCGCCTGTTTGGCTTTGCCGTATTCCAGCAGCGCGTCCACCAGCGGCTGACGGGGATCTTCGTCCTTTGGCTGTACCGGCAGGAGCATGCGTGATTTTATATACATCAGTTCGCTCGCCATGAATATAAAATCCGAAGAGATCTGCATATCGTATTTTTCCATGGATTCTATATATTCGAGATACTGATCGGTCAGCTCGGCAATGGGGATATCGAAAATATCGATCTTGTGTTTTTGTATGAGCGAAAGCAGCAGGTCGAGCGGGCCTTCATACTGCTCCAGCTTCAGATTCAGCCCTACCATGGCAGGAAATAGGCGTAAGCGCCGAAGACGTACGGCAGCGAGAATACGTAAAGTATTTTGTCGCGCAGCCATTCGAGCGGATAGAATATCGGGCTGAGGATGTCCATATACGAAAGCGCTATTATCACGACCATGATGATGGGCGCGTAGCGTTCGAGCATGAGATACCTGGCGCTCCATTTATGCGGCAGCAGGGAAGAAAGCACTTTGGAGCCGTCGAGCGGAGGCAGCGGTATGAGGTTGAACAGACCGAGGCCCACGTTGAGTATGGCGGATATGGCGAACAGAAAATAGAACGAATCGAACAGCCTGCCGCCGAACGACGTCGAGCCGAAAGATATGACGCCCGACGACACCAGCAAAAACAAAAGCCGCATAAAGCCCACGCATAAAAACGCAAGCACAAAATTGGAAGCGGGCCCCGCGAACGCAACTATCGCCATATCTCGCCGCGGTTTGCGCAACCCGCGCATATTCACCGGCACCGGTTTGGCCCAGCCGAATCCCAGAAGCAGCATCGATATAAAGCCGAACACGTCTATGTGCTTGAGCGGGTTCAGCGTCATTCTGCCGAAAGCGTACGCCGTGTCGTCGCCGCATTTGTGGGCGGCGTAAGCGTGGGCGAATTCGTGAACAGTCATCGCCGTCACTACTGCGAAAACCATAAGGATCGCGTAGAGGAACTCACCTTGTCTGATATAATTGATGATCATTTCAGTTCAATAATGCTCTGCTTCCAGACGGAAGGAGCTTCTTCTCCCATAAGCGTTACGACCGTGGCGGCGACGTTGGCAAGGCCGTATTCGCCGTCGCGGCATTCCACGGTACGGTATTTGTCGGCGTGGAAATTGTCGTATATGTAAAACGGTACTTTGTTGAGCGTATGGCTGGTCTTGACAGCCTTTTTGCCTTCTTTGTTCACCTTGGCAAGGCCGGTCTTTTTGTCGAGCTCGTACATCTCGTCGGCGTTGCCGTGGTCGGCGGTCACAAGGCATATGCCCTGCATCTTGTCGACGGATTTGAATATGCGCGCCAGGCACAGGTCGACGGCTTCGACCGCTATCTGAGTGGCGTCGAACGAGCCGGTATGCCCGACCATATCGCCGTTGGGGAAATTGCAGCGCAGAAAATCGAACTCGCCGGATTCTATCTTTTCGCATAGCACGTCGGTTATCTCGGCGCATTTCATCCAGGGGCGCTGCTCGAACGGGACGATATCCGAAGGTATCTCTATGTATTCCTCAAGCTCTTCCGAAAACTTGCCGCTCCTGTTGCCGTTCCAGAAATAGGTGACGTGGCCGTATTTCTGCGTTTCGGATATCGCGAGCTGTTTGTAGCCTTTGTTCGCGAGGAATTCGCCCATGGTGTTGGAGATCTCGGGCGGGTTGACGAGAAATTTGTAAGGGATATGCGCGTCGCCGTCGTATTCGAGCATTCCGGCGTAGAGCACTTTCACGTCCTTTTTCTTGGTGAATTTGCAGTCGCGGTTTTCGAACGCGCGCGAGATCTCTATGGCTCTGTCGCCGCGGAAATTGTAGAATATCACGCTGTCGCCGTCGTTGACGGGCCCTACGGGGACGCCGTTTTCGGCTATTACGAACGGGGGCAGATCCTGGTCGATCTTGCCGGTCTCGGCGCGGTATGTCTTAACGGCTTCCTCGGCCGTGGCGAACTGTCTGCCCTCGCCCAGCACGTGGGTGTTCCAGCCCAGTTCGACCATCTTCCAGTTCGCTTCGTAGCGGTCCATGGTTATTACCATTCTGCCGCCGCCGGAGGCGATGCGCGCGTCGAAAGAATCGCAGTTGAGCGAACGCAGGAATTCTTCGAACGGGAGTATGTATTCGAGCGCCGAGGTCTCGCCGACGTCGCGCCCGTCGAGCAGGGTATGGATGCGGACGCGCCTGACGCCGCATTCCTTGGCTTTGATTATGAGCGCCTTGAGATGATCAATATGCGAATGGACGTTGCCATCCGAAAATAGCCCAAGAAAATGAAGAGTCGTGCCGTTTTTAACGCAGTTTTCAACGAGCTCTTTCCAGGTGTCGGAAGCGAAGATCCTGCCGGAACCGATCGCGCCCGAAACGAGTTTGGCGCCCTGAGCGAAGACCTGGCCCGCGCCAAGCGCGTTGTGGCCGACTTCGCTGTTGCCCATATCGGCGTCGGAGGGGAGCCCCACCGCGGTGCCGTGCGCTTTGAGCAGCAGATGCGGATATTTTTGCGAAAGCATATCGAGCACGGGGGTGTTGGCGGCAGCCACTGCGTTGCCCACAACGGATTCGGTGTAGCCCACGCCGTCCATGACTATAAGGACAACGGGCCTTTTTTCGTTTTCAAAGACTTTTTTCATGTTTTTGCTTCTCCTTGTATGCGCCACGCCGCACCGGCGCTGAAACCGGACGTTCCGAACGGCGGCAAACGGCGTCATATATAATTATTCAATATGATATTATACATCACCCGGCGTGGAATTGCAACTGTTTTTTTTGCAAAAACAAACGCGTGATACGGGTTTTTTACGCGCGCGCGTAAAAATATTTGCAGGTAAAATTTATGTAACGTTAAATTTACCGAAATTTATTGATTTTTCGGTTCGTTTGTGCTATTATACTATAATAAAATAACTGTAATATGCGCAGATAATGACTTTCAGAAGGAGGCGTCGCCGTGTTCGGTTACATAAAGCCCCGCGCCTCCGAACTCCTGGTCAAGGAAAACGAGTTTTACAAAGCGGTCTACTGCGGCATCTGCCGTATCGGCGGCAAGCGCGTTTCGCGCTTTACGCGGCTGCTTCTGAACAACGATTTCGTCTTTCTGTGTCTGGTGCGCATGGCGGTATGCGGCGACAAAGCGTGTGCGGAAACGCGCCGCTGTCCGTATTCGCTCAAAAAGAAATGTATGCTGTGCGAAAACGAATCCGCCCTTTACACATCGGCGGCTTTCGGAATACTGTTGTATTACAAGGCGCTCGACGATGTCGCCGACGACCGCGGCTTTGCGCGCATAGCGGCAAAATTCAGGGCGCTGTTCGCACGCAGTATGTTCAAACGCGCTTCGGCGCTGTGTCCGGGCCTTGCGGAAGACGTGAAAGAGCGGCTTTCGTCGCTTGCCGGGCTTGAAAAATCGCGCGTTCCTTCGCCCGATCTGGTTTCGGATTCCTTTGCCACCGTCACGGCGCTGGCCGCGTCGTACGGTACCGAAGGGGAAGAACGCGATATCCTTTGGGAATGCGGCTACCATATCGGCAGATATATCTACCTTATAGACGCGTTCGAGGACGTCCTGCGCGACGAAAAAAAGGGCAATTTCAATGTACTTGCGGAGTATTACGGCTCTCCGGACGCCGTCATCGGCGCCGCCGGGGATATCGGGCAGACTTTGCGCGACAGCATCCACGCGTTCTGCCGCGCGTACGAACGTTCAGGCGGCAGCGTTTACGATAAACTGGTCTACAATATCGCGCAGCTCGGCTCGGCGGATTGTTTCGCCGCCGCGGTGAATAAACTGAAAGGAACCGATAAATGACAGACCCCTACAAAGTCTTGGGCGTTTCGCCACAGGCGTCCGACGAGGAGATCAAAAAGGCTTACCGCGCTCTGGTAAAGAAATACCACCCCGACAACTACGTCGACAACCCGCTCGCCGATCTCGCCGACGAAAAGATGAAGGAGATCAACGAGGCGTACGACACGATCACCAGGATGCGCGCTTCGGGCGGTACATATACCGGCGGCGGGAACGATACTTACTCTTCCGGTTATTCGGGCGGTTCGGGCGCGTCTTCGGGTTACGCCCGCATACGCGACCTGCTAAATCAGAACCGCATATCCGAAGCCGAGATACTGCTCGACCGCGAGCCCGACAAAAACAGCGCCGAATGGCATTTCCTCACCGGCGTGGTATATATGCGCAAGGGATGGCTGCAGCAGGCGCGCGAGCATCTTACGCTCGCATGTCAACTGGATCCTTCAAACGCCGAATACCGCAATATGCTCGATATGTTTTCCAACACCGCCCGCAGTTCGCCGTACAACACCGCCGATACCGGAGGATGCACCGGATGCGATATCTGCACCGGGCTCATCTGCGCCGATCTTATGTGCAGCTGCTGCAGGTGAGGGGACGTTATGAAAAAAAAGACTAAACGCGTAGCGCTCGCCGGAGTGCTTTCGGCTTCCGCGGTGCTTTTGATGTCGCTGGGCAGCGTGATAACCTCGCTCGATATGACCGCTGCGTTCGCCGCCGGGATACTCGTCATAATCGCGCGCATAGAATGCGACCGGGTGACAGCGCTCGGCGTTTACGCCGCGTCCGGACTGCTTGCGTTCGTGCTGCTGCCCAACAAGAACACCGCAATAGTTTTCGTGTTTTACGGCGGCCTGTATTCCATAATCAAAGAATTCTGCGAACTTATAAAGAACAAGCCGCTTATGTGGGCGGTAAAGATAGTCGTTTCAAACGTGATGCTCACGCTTATAATCTGGCTCGGCATGTATTTTACCGTGGCGAGCGACGAGCCGCTGGGGTTCGTATGGTGGGTGTATCTGCTGGGCAACTTCATCTTCGTCGTCTACGATATAGCGCTCACACTTATGATATCAAGGTATTACGCGCTTTTCAAGCGCGGGAGGAGCTGAAATGATAAGGAGCATGACCGGCTACGGCCGCGCCAGAGAATTGCTGAACGGCAGGGACATAACCTGTGAGATAAAATCCGTCAACAACCGTTATCTCGAACAGAACGTGCGTATCAACCGCATGTATTCCGCGTTTGAGGAACGCATAAAAAAAGCCGTATCGGAACGCGTTTCGCGCGGGAAGATCGACGTATACGTTTCCATCGACAATATAGAAGGCGATCCCACGCAGCTTTCGCTGAACCGCGAATATCTTGAAGCTTATATGGATTCGCTGCGCAAGATAAAAGAGGATTACGGCGTCGCGGGGGAGATCGACCTGCGTATGCTTTCGATGAAACAGGAAGTATTCATAGCGCGCAAGCCCGAAGAAGACATAGAATCGGTGTGGCTCGACGTCCGCACCGTGCTCGGCGGGGCGCTCGACGCTTATATGCAGATGCGCGAAAAAGAGGGCGAAAAACTGCGCGAAGATATCTCGGCGCGGCTCGCGTCGCTTGCCTGTATGCGCGAAAAACTCGCGCTCCTCGCGCCGGATTCGGTCAAAGAAGCCAACGCGCGTATGTGCGAGCGCGTAAGAGAACTGTTGGGCGGCGCGCCGGTGGACGAAACGCGTCTGCTCACCGAATGCGCGGTCTACGCCGACCGCTGCGACGTCACCGAAGAGCTCGTGCGGCTGGGCAGCCATCTTGCGCAGTTCGAAGATATGCTCGAAAAATCCGCCGCCATAGGCAAAAAAATGGATTTTCTGGTGCAGGAGATCAACCGCGAGATCAACACCACGGGTTCAAAATGCAATAACACCGAAATGGCGGCCATAGTCATAGACGCCAAGGCGGAACTTGAAAAAATCAGAGAACAGATACAGAACATAGAGTAAACGGAGGCATAAAAATGAAATTTGCCGATATCGGTTTCGGCAGCAGCGTCAACGCGGCCAGAGTGGTTTGCGTGGTATCGCCGGATTCGCTTCCGGTGCGCCGGCTGGTCCAGGACGCCAAAAACGCCAACCGCGCCATAGACGTCAGCTGCGGCAAAAAGACGCGCTCTGTCATAATCACCGACAGCGAGCATTTCATTCTTTCGGCAGAAGAGCCCGAAACGATAATAGAAAGGATGAACGCCGCCGATGATAAATAAAGGATTACTGCTTATAATTTCCGGCCCCGCCGGAGTGGGCAAGGGGACCATTGTCAATTACCTTGTGGAAGGTGAAAGCAATTATTTCAAATCGGTCTCCGCAACTTCGCGCAAGCCGCGCTATATGGAGCGCGAGGGCGAGGATTACTACTTTGTCACCCGCGCCGAATTCATGCGCCGCGTAAAGAGGGGCGAAATGCTCGAATACACCGAATACAACGGCAACTATTACGGCACGCCGCTCCCGCCCATGAAAGCGCATTTCGAAGCGGGCGAAAACGTGGTGCTCGAAATAGAGACCGACGGCGCGTTCCAGGTCAAGAGCAAAATGCCCGACGCTGTGCTGATATTCATCTGCCCGCCTTCGTACGAGCAGCTCGAAGCCCGTCTGCGCGGCAGGAACACCGAGACCGAGGAAGCCATCATCCGCCGGCTTTCCACGGCGCGTCACGAGCTTTCGCTTATGCCCAAGTACGATTATATAATCGTCAACGAAGACGGGAAAAGCGATCTTTCGGCGCAGTACGTGCGCGAGATCGTGCGCGCGGAGCAGCTTTCGTCAAAGCGCGGTATCCCGCATATAATTTTACCGGAATAATACATATTCTACATTTTTAAGGAGATAAATAAAATGTTGTACCCTTCCGTTCAGCAAATGACTAACGACAAAGTCAACCGTTACGCTCTCGTCATAGCCACCGCAAAGGGAGCGCGTTATATCAACGACAAGCAGAACAAGGAACGCGAGGAAGCCGAACTCAAGCGCGAAGAACACGGCAAGGACGTAAAACTTCCGACCGGCGAAGCCGTAAACGAAAAAGCCGTTTCGGTGACCATCCGCAAGCTCTGCGACGAGGAGTTCAAGATAATACTTCCCGAAGAGCTGCTCAAAGCCGAACAGGAATAAATGGAAAAGGTCTACGCCTTTGTGCGCATCCTCAACGCGACGCAGCGCTATGACCGCGAATACACTTACTATATCCGTCCCGAACTGCGCGCCAAAGCGCGCGCGGGCGCGATGTGTACGGTGCCGTACGGCAATTCCAACAAACTGCGCACCGGGGTCATAGTTTCGCTCGCCGACGAATGCGAATATCCGCAGGTCAAGCCGCTCGCCGACATATTCGAATACCCCGTGCCGCTGAACGACGAAACGCTTTCGCTCTGCCGCTTTATGAGCGAACGCTGTTTCTGCACGTTCGGCGCGGCGGTGCGCACCGTGCTGCCCGCGGGGCAGGAGATAGAGACGCGCGTTTATTTCGAGGCGCTCGAATACGACAAAACGCGCTTAAACGACAAGGGCGGGTTCATCTACGATCATATCGCCGAAAAAGGCAGGACGTCCGAAAGCGCGCTTGTCACCGAATTCGGCGAGGAGGTCTCGATACTCCTGCGTTCGCTTGCAAAACTCGGCGCGCTTAGGATGACCAGCGAATCCCGCAAAAAGATAAACGAAAAAAAGTCGCTTATGTATAAGCTCGCGTCTGGCGACGAGGCGGCGTACGCCGCCGAAAACCCCGAATCGCTGCGCACCGAAAAACAGCGTCGTATAGTCGCTTTCCTTAAAGACGGCGGCGTCATAGGCGCAGGCGAAGCGGAAGAGCTTTTCGGCATAGGCAGGTCGGTGCTGACCGGACTTTGCAGGTCCGGTATACTTGAAAAATACGAACGTCCGGAGGAACGCGCGTACTATATTTCCGAACCGCGCACGGCAAAAGACGTTTCCGCGCTCCCGCTGAACGAATGCCAGATAACGGCTTTCGAACGTATAGCTTCGCTTATGGAAAGCGGCGAGCCCAAAGCCGCGCTGCTTTACGGCGTGACCGGCAGCGGCAAGACGCGCGTTATAATAGAAGCGTGCAAAAAAGCCATAGCGTCGGGCAGATCCGCCATAGTGCTCGTGGCGGAGATAGGCCTCACCGCTCAGGCGGTGTCGGTGTTCCGCGGCGCTTTCGGCGAACGGCTCGCGGTGCTGCATTCCATGCTTTCGGTCGGCGAACGGCTGGATACCTGCCGCCGGATACTCGCTCACGAAGTGGACGTGGTGATAGGCACCCGCTCGGCGGTGTTCGCGCCGCTCGACAATATCGGGCTCATCGCGATAGACGAAGAACAGGAGCACACTTATAAATCCGAAAACATGCCCAAATATCACGCGCGCGACATAGCGCGGTTCCGCTGCGCGCACAACAAATGCCTTATGCTGCTCGCTTCGGCGACGCCTTCGGTCGAAAGCTTCTTCAAGGCGCAGCAGGGGATATACGAACTTATCCGTCTCCCGTTACGCGCGGGCGACGCCGAAATGCCGGAATGCCGCGCTCTCGATATGCGCCGCGACGAACGCGCCGAAAACGGCAAGATTATTTCATCGCAGCTCGCCGAAAAAATAGAAAACATCGCGCGCGAGGGAAGACAGAGCATACTGTTCGTCAACCGCCGCGGGTATGATTCGCACCTTTACTGTATGAAATGCGGGCACGTCTTCACCTGCCCGAACTGCTCGGTGTCGCTCACATATCACGCATACGGCGACGCTTCAAAGCGCAATAAGCTTATCTGCCACTACTGCGGCTACGTTATGAACAAACCCGAAGCATGTACCGAATGCGGCAGCCCGCATATCGGCCACACGGGTTTCGGCACGCAAAAGCTTCAGGACGAACTCGCGTCAGATTTTCCGTCCCTCAACTGCGTGCGTATGGACGCCGACACCACGACCGAAAAGTATTCGCACGAAAACATCATTCGCGCCTTCGCGCAGGGCGAATACGACGTGCTGTTCGGCACGCAGATGATAGCCAAGGGGCTGGATTTCCCCAAAGTGGGGCTGGTAGGGGTGGTCTCCGCCGATTCGTCGCTTTATATGAACGATTTCCGCGCCGGCGAGCGCACGTTTTCGCTGTTCACCCAGCTGGCGGGGCGCTCGGGCAGGAGCGAACGCAAAGGCGAAGCGCTGTTCCAGACGTATAATCCCGAAAACGAGATACTCCGCCTTTCGATGACGCAGGATTACGAAAAGTTCTACAAAAGCGAGATCGCGCTCAGGCGCGCGGTGGTGTTCCCGCCTTTCTGCGATATCGCGGTGTTCACCTTCGCCGCCGAGACCGAATCCGACGCGAATTCGGCAGCCGAGGCGATGAGCGGCGTGATAGCCCGTATCCATGCGCAGAAATATTCCGAACTTCCCGTCATAAAGCTCGGCCCGTACCGCGAAGGCGTATACAGATTGCGCAACAAATACAGGCAGAGGATAATCATAAAATATAAAGACAAATCCGTTTCGCGCGCGTTCCTTGCGGAATCCTACGCCGAAATATGTAAACTCGTTCCCAAACCGGTGCGCGCAGATATAGATATCAACCCGCCGGTAATCTAAGTTTTTCCGGAGGCAATATGGCACTTTTGAACATACGCAAAAACGGCGACGGCATATTACGCAAAAAATGCCGCACGGTAGAAGAAATAACTCCGCGCATACTCACCCTGCTCGACGATATGCGCGAAACGCTCAGAGACGCCAACGGCGTTGGACTCGCCGCGCCGCAGGTCGGCGTGCTCAAACGCATCGTGCTGGTGGATAACGGCAGCGAAATACTTGAGCTCATAAATCCCGTCATCGTAAATACAAAAGGCGAGCAGGAAGAAATAGAAGCCTGCCTTTCGTGCCCCGGTCAGTGGGGAATTGTCAGGCGCCCCGCCGAAGTCACGGTCAAGGCGCTCGACAGGAACGGGGTCGAAAGGACATACACCGACACCGGTCTCACCGCCCGCTGCTTCTGTCACGAGCTGGACCATCTCGACGGAGTGCTTTATATAGACAAAGCCGAGCGTATGCTCGACCCGGACGAGATCGAGACCGAAGACTGAAAAAAAGAAGGAATCACCGCAAACGATATGAAAGCAGTATTTTTCGGAACGCCGGAGATCGCCGAAGCGTGTCTCAGACGGCTCGTAGACACAGGCACGCAGGTGCTGTGCGTCGTCACCGCGCCCGACAAACCCAAGGGCAGGGGATATAAGCTCGAACCGTCCG
Organism: Clostridia bacterium; assembly: GCA_017429165.1. GTDB lineage: Bacteria > Bacillota > Clostridia > Oscillospirales > CAG-382 > UBA1206. The sequence goes on along the minus strand of JAFRPL010000013.1, from coordinate 68,155 downwards.
CTGTCAAAAAAGCGGCGCTGGAACTGGGTCTGCCCGTTTATCAGCCGGCATCACTGCGCACGCAGGAATCGCGCGAGCAGCTTGCGTCGCTGGGCGCCGACGTGTTCATCACCGCCGCGTACGGCAAGATCTTCCCGCCCGAGGTGCTTTCCATACCGCCGATGGGCTGCGTGAACGTGCACGCGTCGCTGCTGCCTATGCTGCGCGGCGCTTCGCCCATCAACCGCGCGATAATCAACGGCGACACGCTGGGCGGCGTCACGATAATGTATATGAACGAGGGCATGGATACCGGCGACATCATTCTCATAAAGACCGCCGTCATTCCGTACGATATGGATTTCGGCGCGTATTACGGGCTCGTAACGAAGCTCGGGTGCGACGCGCTGGAAGATTATGTAAACCTCGCGGCCGAAGGTCCGGTGGGACATATCAGGCAAAACAACGATCTTGCGACCTACGCGCCCAAGGTCGAAAAAGAAGAAACTCTCATAGATTTCCAAAAACCGAGTGAATCCGTATATAACCTCATCCGCGGGCTTTGCCCCGCGCCCGGCGCGTATACATACCTTTCCGGCAAGCGCGTAAAGGTATTCAAGGCGAAATTCGCGCATCCGGAAGGTCAGCCGTATCCCAAGCGTTATTTCGATGACCGCTCCGGCGCGTTCGTCGAACTTGCCGCCGGCGACAGGAGTTCCGGCGAACCGGGCGAGATCCTGTTTGCCGATAAACGCGGCATCTGTATCGCCTGCGGCGCGGGAGCGATAGTCATTACCGAGCTCCAGCCCGAAGGCAAGGGCAGGATGACCGCTCAGGCGTTTTTGGCCGGGAACAAAGTCATATGAACCGTTTACGCCGTAAGGAGAAGAAATGTTCTATTTCGATTCGACTTATCTGATATTCATAGTGCCTGCGCTCATCGTTTCGCTGCTGGCGCAGCTGCTCGTCACGTCGCGCTGCAATAAGTATTCCAAAGTGCTTGCGGCGCAGGGCGTGACCGGGGCCGAGGCAGCCCGCAGGGTGCTTCTGGCGAACGGCATAACGTATCTGCGTATAGAGCGCATATCCGGCGATCTTACCGACCATTACGATCCCAAAGAAGACGTCATACGGCTTTCGCAGAAAGTCTACGATTCGGCATCCGTCACCGCGGTAGGTATCGCCTGCCACGAGGCGGGCCACGCGGTGCAGCATTACGAAGGATATGTTCCCGCCAAATTCCGCAGCGCCATAGTTAAAATAACCAATATCAGTTCGCGGCTGGGGATCATACTCATATTAGCCGGTTTGCTCATGGCGGCCATGAACCCCGAACTCACGATCGTAGCATATATAGGCATTGTCGCATATTCCGCGTGCGCGCTGTTCCAGCTCGTCACGCTGCCCACCGAATTCGACGCTTCGCGCCGGGGGATGAAAGCCATAAAGGAAACGGGCATACTCACGTCCGACGAGCAGAAGGGCGCCCGCAAGGTGCTTTCCGCCGCCGCGCTGACGTACGTCGCCGCGCTGTTCACCTCCGTTATGACCATACTCAGGTATCTGGCGCTCATATCCCGTTTCGCCGGCAGGAGGAACGATTGATGGGCTCGCCGCGGCTCGCCGCCGTTCAGACTCTGCGCCGCGTGCTGCGCGACGGAGCGTATTCTTCAATAGAACTTATGCATTCCGCCGGGTTTTCCGGCGCCGACCGCGCGCTTTACGCCGCAATCGTCCGCACGGTGCTCGAACGCAAGCTCACGCTCGACTGCGTGCTTTCAAAATACGTGCGCAAAAAGCCGGAGCCGGAACTCGTCTGCGCCCTCTACGCGGGGCTCGCGCAGATACTGTATATGCAAAAAATACCGCCTTCCGCCGCGTGCGACGAGACCGTCAAGGCGGCGAAAGAGCTCACGGACGAGCGCCGCGCCGGTTTTGTGAACGCCGTGCTGCGTTCGGTCTGCCGCGAAAAAGACGAAGTGCTGCGGTATATAAGCGCCGCGCCCGAGTATATCAGGTATTCGATTTCGCCCGGTATATGCGCGATGCTGCGCGAGCAGTATCCGGATGAAGCGGAAAATGCGCTCGAATGCGTGTTTTCGCGCCCGGATCTGTGCCTGCGCGTGAACACGCTGCGCACCACGGCGGAAGAACTCGCGTCGCGTCTCGCCCAAAACGGCGCGGAATGTACAGCAAACGGGAATACCGTCACCGTGACTTCGGGCGGCGACCGCATAATCGAAGGCATAGGCGGCGACTATTTCGTGCAGGGCGCCAATTCGCAGTTCGCGGTATCCTTGCTCGGCGCGGAGCCGGGTATGAACGTTATAGACGTCTGCGCCTGCCCGGGCGGAAAAGCGCTCGGCGCCGCGCTCGATATGAAAAATACCGGCGCAATTACGGCTTTCGATATCCACAAAAACAAACTTTCGCTGATCGTTTCTTCGGCGCAAAAGCTGGGGATAGATATAATCTCGGCGTATGAACGCGATTCACGCGTTCCCGATCCGGCGCTCGCACAAAGCGCCGACAGGGTGATATGCGACGTGCCGTGCTCGTCGCTCGGCGTGCTCGCCTCCAAGCCCGAAATAAGGTATAAGGATATTTCTTCGCTCGCGCCGCTGTATCAGACGCAGGCGCAGATCCTTTCCGCTTCGGCGTCGTATCTGCGCGCGGGCGGGAGGATGGTATATTCCACCTGCACGTTCAATAAAGACGAAAACGACCGTCAGGTCGAAGCGTTCATCCGTCGAAGCGACGGTTTCAGGCTCATATCCGAGCATACTTTTCTTGCGGAAAACGGTCGTTTCGACGCGTTTTACGCCGCACTTATTGAAAGGATACGTTAAAGCGCGATGACAGATCTTATGTCAATGACCGAACCGGAACTTATGGAGTTCTGCGTTTCGCTCGGCGAGCCCGCCTACCGCGGGAAACAGCTTTTCGGCTGGCTGCAGAAGGGAATAAGGTCGTTCGACGAACTTAAAAACCTGCCTGCGTCTCTGCGAGAAAAGCTGAAGGCGAACTGTTTGCTTTGCACCTGCCGTGCGGTCAGGCGGCAGATCTCGACCGACGGCACGCGCAAATACCTGTTTGAGCTTTACGACGGCGAGCGTATAGAAAGCGTGTTTATGCGCTACCGCCACGGCAACACCGTTTGCGTGTCCACCCAGGCGGGGTGCAGGATGGGATGTTCGTTCTGCGCTTCCACCGTAAACGGGCTCAAACGTTCGCTCTGCGCGAGCGAGATGCTCTTGCAGATACTCGAGATACAGTCCGACACGGGAGAACGCGTTTCCAACGTGGTGCTCATGGGAATGGGCGAACCGCTCGACAATTACGAAAACGTGATGCGTTTTTTACGGCTCGTCAACGACGAAAAAGGCCTGAACATCGGTTACAGGCATATATCGCTTTCGACCTGCGGGCTCATAGACAAAATGGACCGGCTCGCCGGCGAGGGGCTTCCGATAACGCTTTCGGTATCGCTCCACGCGCCTAACGGCGATATCCGCAAGTCGATAATGCCGGTGGCGAACCGCTACGGCTACGAAGAACTGCTCGAGGCGTGCGTGCGCTACGAGCAGAAGACCAAACGGCGTATTTCGTTCGAATACGCGCTCATTTCGGGAGTGAACGACAGGCCCGAACACGCAACGGAACTCGCCGAACGGCTTAAAGGCACGCTGTGCCACGTGAACCTCATACCGCTCAATCATACGGGACGCCAAGGGTATAAGCGCAGCGAGCGCGACGCCGTTCAGGCGTTTGCGGCGGCGCTTGAAAAGCGCGGAGTAACCGCGACCGTGCGCCGGAGTCTGGGCAACGATATTTCGGCCGCCTGCGGGCAGTTGAAAGCTGAAAACGACTGAAAGGCTGGTAACGCTATGTTGTGCAACGGAATAACGAACATAGGGCTTAAGCGAAAGAGCAACCAGGATTGCTTTCGCATTTATGCCACCAAGCGCTATACGGCGGCGGTGGTCTGCGACGGAATGGGCGGAGCCAAAGGCGGCAGCACTGCGAGCCGCACGGCGGCGACCGCGTTTATGAAGAGTCTGCGCAGTTCGCTGGCTACGCTCAATTTCGACCGTTTTACCACCGGCGATATCGACCGGATACTCGCAAATTCGCTCAATCTCGCAAATACGGCGGTATACGAAAAAGCCGGCACCAACGATTCCTACGAAGGAATGGGCACCACGCTTGTCGCGGCGGTGTGCATAGGCGACAGGGCTTATATAGTAAATACGGGCGATTCGCGCCTTTACGCGGTAAAGGGCGAAGAAATAAGGCAGGTCACCAAGGACCATTCGTTCGTACAGTACCTCGTGGACAGCGGCGCCATAAGCGAACACGAGGCCGTGAACCATCCTCAGAAAAACATAATACTCAAAGTCGTGGGCGTGGCGGAATCCACCGAATGCGACGTGTTCAACATCACGGATTTCGATTACCTTCTGCTGTGCACCGACGGACTTTCAAACGTGGTAAGCAAAGAAGAAATGCTCAACGTCCTCACCGACGGACTCGACGACGTCACCAAACTCAACATTCTGGTGGAAGTCGCCAACGAGCGCGGCGGCGCAGACAATATCACCGCAGTCGTTTTTGACGGGAAGGAGCAGCTATGAACAAATACGAGAACATCATAGGCAAGATACTCGACGGCAGGTATAAGATACTGGAGCCGGTCGGAGTGGGCGGCATGGCGTTCGTGCTCAAAGCCGAGGACCTTGTTATGAACAGGGTGGTCGCCGTTAAGATACTCAACGAGCAGTATAACGGCGACGAAGAAGCCGAAAAGCGCTTTATTAATGAATCCAAAGCCGTGGCGATGCTTTCGAACCAGAATATCGTCAGCGTTTACGACGTTGCGATATATCCCGATATCAAGTATATCGTCATGGAATATCTCGACGGCATCACGCTGCGCACGTATATGGACAACAAAAAAGTCCTGCCGTGGAAAGAGGCGTGTGTCTACACTCTGCAGATACTGCGCGCGCTCGAACACGCTCACAGCAAGAACGTCATCCACCGCGATATCAAGCCGCAGAATATAATGCTTATGAAAGACGGATGCGTTAAGGTGACGGATTTCGGCATTGCAAAGACGCCCGATATGTCCGACGCTTCGAGCGACGAGAAAGCCATAGGCACCGTGTACTATATTTCGCCCGAGCAGGCGAGCGGTCAGGAGACCTCTTACGCTTCGGACCTCTATTCGGTGGGCGTGCTGTTCTACGAAATGCTCACCGGCCAGCTCCCGTTCACCGCGGATTCGGCGGTCACGATCGCGATGATGCAGATCAACGACACGCCTAAGGACGTGGAGGAGCTGAACCCCACAGTTCCGTACGGCGTGGCGCAGATAGTCCGCAAAGCCATGCAGAAACAGCCCGAAAAACGCTTTGAAGACGCACACGCCATGCTCAAAGCGGTCGATTACGTCATAAAGCATCCCGAAGTGGTTTTTTATGAAGACGGGGAAGAACACGACCCCGAGGACGTTGACAGTGTGAATATAGGAATGATCAACACCGGTGAGATCGGTGAATACGTGATCAAGCTCGAAGAAGATAAAAAAGCCGAAGAAGATGGCGAAACCAAGCGCCAGAAACGCAAAAAAGAGCGCAAACGCGAACGCAAGGAGCATCCCAGCCATTCGATCTTTCCGGTCATAACCGGCGTTTTTCTGGCGTTTCTGGTCGTCGCGCTGCTTTTGGGCGCATATCTTGCGATAAAATGGATCCCCACGCTGTTCGCAAGCGAGGAGCAGGAAGATTTTGAGGTGCGTAATCTCGTAGAAATGATCTACACTTCCGAACTGCGGAATGAGCTCGAAAAGAGCAATTACGTTCTGACCGTAAAAGAATCGTATCAGCCCGGCGTAAAGTTCAATATGATAATCAAGCAGGATCCCGCCGCGGGCAGAAAGCGCTTTGCCGACGGCAAATGCCGCATGACTTTGTGGGTCAACAAATACCCCGAAGATCTCACGGTCCCCGACGTGCGCTATATGAGCGTCGCCGACGCCGAGGCGGTCTTCCGCAACCTGCGCATAGCCACCAAGATCAACCGCGTGCTCGATAAGTACGCCAACGACAACCAGGTGGTGTCGACCAACCCCGCCGTGGGCTCGTATATCAATCCCGAAACGACGGTAACGCTCAACGTCTGTTATTCCGAAGAGATCGTCGACGCAAAGACCACCCCCAACGTTGTGGGATTGAAGGTCGAAGCCGCCATCAAGAACCTGGAAGAATCGTTCTATCTCGTTACCATCGAATACCGCGAATCCGAGCAGGCCGACGGGACGGTGCTCGAACAGAGCGTACCTCCTCACACGATGGGGCTCGCCGCCTGGACTACCGTCAAACTCACGGTAAGTCATTACGTTGAAAGCAAAAAGGTCCAGGATTACCGCGGCAAAACGCTGCAGGAAGCCCAGAGCATGATGGAATTCGACGGGCTCATCAGAGGCAGCGTCAAATATGAACCTTCGCTGCTGTATCCCAAGGGGACTGTCATAAGGCAGTCCATCGAGCCGGGCACCTCGGTGCTTCCCGGCACTGTCATCGATCTCGTGCTCTGCGGCGAGGGCAAGCAGTACGCGCTCGAAGTCCCCGACGTCCGCAATAAGACGCTCGACGAAGGCCGCGCGATGCTCGAAGAAGCGGGCTATAACGTCACCGTTCAGCGCCGCGTCGCCGAAAATACTACGCCCGGCATAATAATCGCGCAGTCGCTGCAGTCCGGCGCCACCGGCTACGAAGTCGGCACCAACATAACCATCACCGTCAGCGTGGCAAAGGATTCCGTGCTCGTGGGCAACTATAAGGGCTACACGTTCGTACAGCTGCTCACCGCGCTCCGCCAGAACGGGCTCGTCCCCGGTCGCGTCACCTTCAGCACCGACTACGAAGGCTTCAACCAGTTCGACGTCGTCGATCAGGGCACGCCCGAAGGCGAATACTTACTGCAGGGCGCGCCGCTCGACATAACGCTTTACGGCACGGAGCAGCCCGCGGACGAAGTGCCCGACGTCGTCGGTATGGACGAGGAACAGGCGATACGCGCGCTTGAAAACGCGTGGTATTACGTAAAAGTCGAAAAAGTCAACGCGTTTGGCAACGACGGCGAAGTGCTCGAACAGAGTCTCGCCGACGGCGAACAGCATCCCGCCGGTACCGTTGTGACCATAAAGGTCTGCGTTCAGCAGACCGCGGCGGTCGTGCCCGATCTCACCGGAAAGACGCTCGACGAGGTGATGGACCTGCTCGACGTAGCCAGACTTTCGCTCGGCGAACTCAACTACGCTCCTTCGGATGAGATTTCCGGCACGGTCATCGAGCAGTATCCCGCACCGTATTCACACGTCGATTTTTACACCGAGATCGATATAACCCTGGCGGAATGAAAGAGCAGCAGAAAACCGGCACTATAGTGCTCAGCCGCAAAGGATTTTTCAACGTTTCCGCGCCGGAAGGCGTGTGCGTATGCAAAGCCGCCACGCGGCTGCGGCTCGAAAAAAAAGAGCCGCTCTGCGGCGACACGGCAGTATTTGCCGATAACGGCGACGGCACCGGTTTCATAACCGATATCCTGCCGCGCAGGTGCTGCTTCCCGCGGCCCAGCGTGGCGAACGCGGACGTGTTCTGCATAGTCATTTCCGCGCACGAGCCCGAACCCGATCTTTACTGCGTGGACATACTCACCTGTCTGGGCGTCAAATACGGCGTCGACACTGTGATAATAATCAACAAATGCGATATGTCGAGCGGCGAAGAATACGCGCGCATATATTCAGCGTGCGGATTCGAGGTGTTCCGCACCGGCATCGGCGTCAATGGCGACGAAGAGCTGCGGCGCCGCTTGAAAGGCGGGATCGCGGTCTTTGCGGGCGCTTCGGGAGTGGGAAAATCCAGCCTGCTCAACCGGCTGTACCCGCAGTTCAAGGCGCAGACCGGCGAACTGAGCGCAAAGATCGCGCGCGGCAAAAACACCACGCGGCACACCGAGCTTTTCGCGACCGGCGACGGCGGATATATCGCCGACACGCCCGGGTTTTCGGCGCTCGACCCCGAGACCGAGGATCTGCTCGTATTCGACGACCTGGAGTACTGTTTTCCGGAATTCCAGCCGTATTTCGGCAAGTGCAGGTTCCGCGGCTGCGGGCACACCAAAGAGATCGGCTGCGCCGTCACGGATGCGGTCAAGCGCGGAGAAATACCCGTTTCAAGGCACGAAAGTTACAAAAAACTGTTTGAAGTTTTAAAAAAGAAGACTCATCAATATTAAGATGTAAACTAAATATTCGGGAGAATGGATATGTTTATAGGATATTACAATCTGGCGAATTTCATCACTCTCACGGGGCTCGCGTCGTCTGTCGTCGCGATCTGCCTTGCGGGAGCGGGGCATTATGAGTTTGCCGTCATAGCAATGCTTATAGCCGGCGTTTCCGATATGTTCGACGGCCGAGTGGCACGCCACGCGAATCGCGAAGACGTCAAAGCGAAAATGTTCGGGATCCAGATCGACACGGTATGCGACATGGTGTCGTTCGGCATCACTCCCGCAGTGATCGCGTATATGCTGGGCTGCAACAAGTGGTACGATTACATATTGTTCGTCATCTATGCGGCGTGCGGAGCCATTCGGCTTGCGTATTTCAATATGCAGGCGATAACCGAGACCGAAGACTTAAGTCTCAAGACTTTCACCGGCGTGCCTATCCCCACGATATGTTTCGTGCTGCCCGTACTCGTGATGATGCTCAAATACATCGATCCCTGCGTTATGGGATGGGTGTTCCGCGCCGCGTATCTTATATTGGGACTGCTGTTCATTTCCAAATTGAAGATCAAAAAGCCGGGCGTCGCGGTTATGATAGGGATCCTTGTCATATGCGTCGCCGCAATCGTGGCGCTGCTCGTCACGGAACCGGTGAAACAGATGATATAAGTCTTGGAAAGCAGAGGGATACAAATGAAATCTACGCTTTTTAAATGCATTATAATCCTGGCGTGCGCCCTGTGCGTCCTGCTCGCCGTGGTCATCGCCAACAAAGTGGGCAACAGATCCGAACCTGGCAAGACCGGCGAGTCTGCGGAAGAGAGCGTTTCGTCTGCCGAAGAAAGTTCCGCGCCGGAAGATATTTCCGCCGACGAAAGCGCGGTCTCCGGTACGGCGAGCGAGCCCGAGGAAAGCAGCGAAGCCGAGCCTTCCGACGAGCCGAGCGCGGAAGAATCCTCCGCACCCGTTGAAGAATCGAGCGAGCCCGCAGAAGAATCGAGCGAAGAGGAAAGCAAGGAAGAGCCGAGTAAAGAAGAAAGCAAAGAAGAGAGTAAGGAAGAAAGTAAAGAGGAAAGTAAAGAGGAAAGCAGGGAAGAGACGTCTTCGCAGAGCGGGCAGACGCGCAACTACGAGCAGCCGCAGTACATCACACGCGAGGAAGGCAAAAAATACGTCGCCATAACGTTTGACGACGGCCCTTCGTCCAACACCCCGATCCTGCTCGATTTTCTCGAAGAAAAAGGATACGTCGTTACGTTCTTCTCGGTGGGACACCGTCTGGAAAGCAGCAAGGTCGGAGAATATATTACCCGCGCGGTGTCTTTGGGATGCGAAGCGGGCGTGCACGGATATACGCACGATTATTCGTATAAGACCTGCAGCGACAAGACTTACAAGCACGAAGTCTACGACACGGCGACGCTCGTCGAAAAATACGCCGGGTACTATCCCATAGTGATGCGTCCGCCCTACGGCGAAATAACCAAGGAACGCGCCAAGGCGAGCGATTTCAACATTATTATCTGGGACGTCGATTCCGAAGACTGGCAGCACACCGGCAGAAAGACCACCGAACAGGCCGAACAGAATATTCAGACCATCGTGAATAACGTGGTCAATTCAAAATATCTGCGCGACGGCAGCATAATACTGTTCCACGACCTGTATCTAAACTCCATCGAGGCGTTCAAGCGCGTGACCGAGATACTCGAAGCCAAAGGCTATGTCTTCGTCACCGTGGCGCAGCTGATGGACCTGAACTCCACCACAACGACCGGCAAGCGCTACTGGGGCGCGTATTATCACGATAAATAATACCTAAAACATAAGAATAAACGCAGGATGCGTGCATCCTGCGTTTTCCTTTTTGCATTTATTCCGTTTGCTCCGCTTCGGGGGATCCCTTGAGCTTGCGCCATTTCAGCGTGCCGAGGACCGATACCGTCACGCCCGCCAGAGCGAGTCCGACCCAGACCAGTATCAGCGTGTTCCAGCCGCTGTTTTCTATAATATTGCCGTTCACCGTTCCGGATACGGCGGAAGAAAGGTACGAAACGGTGTCGAGCATCCCGGTGAAGGTCGCGGCGCGCCCCACGTGTGCGAACCGCATGGGCAGGAACGTGAGCAGCATTGTGTTGGCGCCCAGCATCGCCGCCGAAGAAAGCGCCAGCAGTATCACGCCGAACACGGCGCTGAAATTTCGCACCGCAAGCAGGAGCGATATCGAGACCACCGATACGGTGAACATCGCCGCGGTGGTGAGGAATTCGTTTTTGTTTTTCTTGAACAGCTTCACCGCCGAAAAAGCGCCGGCGAGGTTGACGAACGGCAGTATCATAAGCAGGGTGGAGGCGAGCGATTCGGTTATGCCGTAGTTAGAAACGAGATACGAGTGCGTCCACGACGAAACGCCGTCTTTGAGCACGCCGTTGAACATTATGCAGCCGAACCCGAAAGCGGCGCCCGAAGAGATGAGCAGGAGCGCGAGCTTTTTGCCGCCCACGCGCGCGCCGCCGCCGTTTTTGCCGGGTTCCGGCGCGACGGACGAATAGTGTTTGAAATGGTCTCTGAGTTTATGCGTCCCAATGAACCACACTATCGCCATCACCGCGGCGAAGCACGACGCGGCAATGTATACATGGCGATACGAGCCGATCTCGTCAAGGAATATGCCGCCCAGCGCGTAGACAGTCAGCAACCCCACGGGGCTGGTGGCGGAAAGCGAGGCGCCCGCGCCGGAACGGCGTTCGACCGGTATGAACTCCGCCACACAGCGGACCACCGGCGCCCAGAGCATGGAGCAGAACCAGCCGTTGAGGCACCATATGACGAGTACGGCCACTTTGTCGCCGGCCAGTCCCATCATAAGGTTCATCGCCGCGGCGCCCGCAAGTCCCGTGCCTATCATGTAGCGCGGATTGACTTTGTCGCCGAGCCAGCCGTTCACGAACTGCCCGAAAGCGTAGCTCGCAAAGAACGCCGTCAGCACGCTGCCGCCGAACGATTCGGTGAAAAGGCCGCTTTCGATCATTCCTTTGAGGCATATCTGAATGCTGTATTTGTTTATGTACTGCGTGGCGTACGCCGCCCAGCAGAGTATTATGAGCAAAGTCGATCTTCTTTTGATGTCCGCTTCCATAGACGCGCCTTTTTTTGAATGTCAGATATTTGATACCGTGCGCCTGACCGCTTCGTGCCACGCCGCCAGCGCAGAAGCGCGTTCGGCGGAGGTGACGGACGGCTTATACAGCCGCGCGGTCTGCCGCGCGAAATACAGTTCTTTTTTGTCTTTCCATATACCGCAGCCAAGCCCCGCAAGGAACGCGGCTCCCATCGCGGTGGTCTCCACTATCTCGGGGCGGTCGACGGTCACGCCCAGCATATCCGCCTGGAACTGCATCATAAAATCGCTGACCGAAGCGCCGCCGTCCACGCGCAGCGCGGATATAGGGTGCGCGCAGCATTTGCACATCGCTTCCGCCAGGTCGCAAACCTGGAACGCTATGCCTTCGAGCACCGCTCGGCAGAGATGCGCTTTGGTGGTGCCGCGGGTGATGCCGGTCATACTGCCGCGCGCGTACATATCCCAGTACGGAGCGCCGAGCCCCGTAAACGCCGAAACAAAATGTACGCCGCCGGTGTCGGGGACGCTTTCGGCGAGTATGTCGCATTCGCGCGCGGTGTTTATCACGCCCAGGTCGTCGCGCAGCCATTTAATGGAGCTGCCGGCGTTGAACACGCTGCCTTCCAGCGCATAAACGGTTTCGTCGCCTATTTTCCAGCCGATGGTGGATATAAGTCCGCCCGTGTCCCTGACCGGCTCGCCGCCCACGTTCATAAGCGTGAAACAGCCGGTGCCGTAAGTGTTTTTAACGTCGCCAATGTCAAAGCAGGTCTGCCCGAAAAGCGCCGCCTGCTGATCGCCCGCCACTCCGCGGATAGGGACTTCGTCGAGCAGCGGCGAAACTCCGGCGTATCCGGCGTCTATGACTCCGAAATCGCCCGCGCTGTCGCGGACCTCGGGGAGCATGCACAGAGGGATCCCGAGCAGGGCGCAGATGTCTTTGTCCCATTCGAGCGTGTCGATGTTGAACAGCATCGTGCGCGAAGCGTTGGTGCAGTCGGTGGCGTGGATCCTGCCTCCGGTGAGATTATATATGAGCCAGGTGTCTATGTTGCCGCAGAGCAGCTCACCGTTTTGCGCGCGGCGCGCGGCTCCGGGGATATTGTCGAGTATCCATTTTATCTTGGTGCCGGAAAAATACGCGTCAACTGCGAGCCCGGTGCGCTCTTTTATCATGTCGCCCGCGCCTTCCGCCAGCAGCTTTTCGCATATCGGCGCGGTGCGGCGGCATTGCCACACTATGGCGTTGGAGACCGGCTTGCCCGTGGATTTTTCCCACACTACGACGGTTTCGCGCTGATTGGTTATGCCGACCGCCTCGGGGCGGATCCCCGCTTTTTCAACAGTCTGCGAAGCCGCGTCGAACTGTGAAGCGAGTATGTCGGCGGGATCGTGTTCCACCCAGCCGGGGAAAGGGAAATGCTGGGCGAATTCGTTCTGTGCCGAAGCGATCATCTTGCCGGATGAAGAAAACAGTATTGCACGCGAGCTTGTTGTGCCCTGGTCGAGCGATAAAATGTATTTTTCCATATTTTCCTCCGCGTTTGGGTGTTGACAATAACGGATAATTGTTTTACTATATATAAAAAATGGGGGTATCTTTATGATCAAAAAAGAATTTTCGTTCCGTTCGGTCGACGGGATACACGATATCTACGCCTGCGAATACCTTCCGGAAGGCGAGATAAAAGCCGTGATCCAGGTCGCTCACGGCGTGAGCGAGCATTTCGGCAGATATACCGGGCTTTGCGAATATATGACGTCGCGCGGGGTCGCCGTGTGCGGCAACGATCATCTGGGGCACGGAAAGTCGGTCCCGAAAGAAGAACGCGGCTTTTTCGCCGATAAAGACGGCTGGGAGTTCATCTGCCGTGATATCGCGCAGCTTTCGGAGCTCGAGCACGAAAGACATCCCGGCGCGCCGTATTTTCTGTTCGGGCATTCGATGGGGAGTTTTGCTTCGCGCACTGTGTTTATGAAGAATATGATAAAAGCCGAAGGTTATATCTTTTCGGGCACGGGGCAGATCAACGCTCCGCTTGCAAAAGCGGGAAAGCTCGTGGCAAAACGCGCCTGCAGAAAGCACGCGAGCAAATACGAACCCGATCAAACCGTCAACAAGCTGGCTTTCGGTTCTTATAACAAGACGTTCGAAAACCGCACCGAATTCGACTGGATCTCTTCGGATAACGCCGAAGTCGACGCTTATATGGCGGATCCCGACTGCGGTTATGCCGTGTCGCCTTCGCTTTTCAAAGATATGCTGGGCGGTATGGATTATATCAGGAATGGCAAAAACTACGCTACCTGCCCCAAGGACGCGCCCGTTCTGCTCGTCTCGGGCAGGTCGGATCCCGTGGGCGGTATGGGCAAAGCCGTGGTCAAGGTCTTTAACGCCATGAAAAAGGCGGGTATAAACGTAACGCTAAAGCTTTACGAAGGACGACACGAGCTGCTTCACGAACCCGTAAGGGAAGAGGTCATGTCGGATATACTTTCGTTCATATCCTCGGCGGCGAGCGGCAGGTAGAGCGAGGCCTTGAACAGGTCGCCGTCCACGTCGATCGCGAGCCGGCCCTGCTGGATCTCGGCTAAGCTCGTGGCTATCGAAAGTCCCAGCCCGCTGCCTTCGGTGGAGCGCGAAGAGTCTCCGCGCACAAAACGTTCGACGAGTTCGTCGGGCGAAATATTCAGCACCGTTTCGGAAATGTTCTTGAACACCACCGAGGCGGTGTTTTCGTTTTGCGCAAGTTCTATGTAAACGCGCGTGCCGGGCATCGAATACTTGCAGATATTGCCGAGCAGATTATCGAAGATCCGCCAGGTCAGCCGTCCGTCCGCGTTCGCGGTGACGGCGTTTTCGGGCATGGCGACTATTGCTTCTAGCGACTTTTCGGCAAATCTGTCGGCATATTCCGCCACCGACTGGTTGACGAGCTCGTTAAGGTTGGTTGGCGCGGGATTCGCCGTGATGTTGCCGGTTATGGCTTTGGAAGCTTCGACAAGGTCCACCACCAGCTTTTTGAGTTTCTGCGACTGCCTGTCCAGCACCGAAAGATATTCGGCGCGCTGCGATTCCGAAAGATTCCCGCGCTTGAGCAGGTCGACGTAGTTCACAATGGAAGTGAGCGGCGTCTTTATATCGTGCGAAACGTTGGTTATGAGTTCGGTGCGCAATCTTTCGCTGCGGGTCTTTTCGGAAACGGCTTTGGACATACCCTCGCTTATGTGATTGAGGTCGTCGCCGATCTCGGCGAAGCGGGAAAACATACCCACGGTGTCGATCTTATGCTCGAGATTGCCGGCGGCGAGCTCTTTGGTGCCCTGCTTTATGGAATCCAGAAATACGGCGCTCGCGCCCGCGAGCACGCACAGGACGATGGAAACGAGCCCCCAGACCGTGAGCAGTACCGCATTCATATACGAAAAGACGTAATACGTGGCGCCGAAATACGCCGCCGTGGCGACCGTCGTCTTCCACGAAGGGGTAAAGTGGTCGTATATCTGTTTCAGCAGCGCAAACACGCGGTAGGTGAACGAGTTTTTGAACAGCGTGTCGGATTTGTATCTTATGGCGGTGGAAATGCAAAGTTCTTCAAAGAACAGCGAGCCCAGAAGCAAAAGCGGCACTATCACGAACAGGTTCCACAGCCCCGGATCCTGCAGCACTTTTATGCAAAGATAAACTATGCCGTAAATGAGCGCGCCGTATATGGCGATGCAGAATTCGTAAGGGATGCGGTCTATCTTGCGGGTATGCAGTTCGTCGTCGCCGCGCCGTCTGCCCGCGCCTATGAGCACGAAGATCAGCATCAGCGCAGCGATCACTCCGCACGATACCGTGATCACGCCGAATATGTAGCGCATCCCGTAGGCAAAGCTTTCAAAGCCCGCGCCTTCCGGCGGGGCGGAGTTGAAATGGCCGCGAGTTATGCAGTATATAAAACCTGTCGCGGCGGCTATGAACGTGGAAAAAAAGAGACAGAAAACACCGTAAAAGGTGTATTTCAGCCCGGGAAGACGCGCGAGCCTTTTCACCTCAGCTCTTTCCTCCTTCAAATTTGTAGCCCTGCCCCCAGACCACTTTGAGATATCTGGGTTCGGCGGGGTTGATCTCTAATTTTTCGCGTATGTGGCGTATGTGAACGGCTATGATGTTATCAGAACCGTAGGGCTCGTCTTTCCAGACTTCGGAATATATGCGCGCGGAAGAAAACACCGTGCCGGGGTTTTGCATCAGCAGTTTGAGTATATCGAACTCGGTGGGCGTGAGCGATATCGGCTCGCCGTCGACCGTCACCGCTTTTGAAGAATCGTTCAGCACTATGCCGTCTATGCGTATCTCGCTTTCGGCGCCTCTCGAGCCGCCGAAATTCATATATCTCCTCAGCTGCGCCTTGACGCGCGCGGTCAGTTCCACCGGATTGAACGGCTTGGTGATGTAATCGTCGGCGCCTATGTTGAGCCCCAGCACCTTGTCGGTATCTTCGCCCTTGGCGGAAAGGAATATCACCGGCACGTTGGAAAACGCGCGTATCTGCGCCACGGCGGTGATCCCGTCCATCTTAGGCATCATTATATCCATTATCACAAGCTGGACCGGCTCGTTTTTTACGGCTTCGATCGCGTCGGCGCCGTTGGAACAGCCTGTCACGTTGTAGCCTTCGGCGGAAAGATATATTTTTACCGCCGAAACGATGTCGGCGTCGTCGTCGCATACGAGTATTCTGGTCATGTCATGCTCCTTTGTGTGTTTCTTCTATTCTTCGGGGATAAAATAGACGTATTCTTTTTCCGCTACAACTGTTTCTTTTCCGGCAATGTCGGGTTTCGTTATCTTTATTTCATTTCCGTGCTCGTCATAATAATGTATTGTACTTGTTACAAGGGTACCGTACGAATATACTTCTTCAACAGTACGGCATTCTTCATAAGTGATAACGTTTTTACTGACCTCGTCGCCGAGCTCTCCGTATACTATTCCAGAAATAAGTTTCCTTTCGTCGTTATATATATAAACGCTCTTGCCGCCCTTCCAGGTCGTTTCGTACATCATTCCGTCGGCGGTATACTTTTCTTGCGACACGCTGCCGTCTACAGATATAATATCTATTACGTAATTGCCGTTTTCATCATATGTGTAATCATATGTGCTGACATTTCCGTTATTAACAACGGTTTTATCAATATGAACTGTCCTCCCGGTTTCATCAAACGTGTATTCGTATTCGATAACTCTCGCTTCGCTGCCTGAAAAATGCGTGGTTTCTTTTGTTACAAGGTTTTTGCTGTTGTATTCGTATTGGAATTCTTTGCTTATCTTTCCGTTTTGGTCATAAGTAATCTCTGAAAGCAAGTTTCCTCTTTCGTCATATTCATAAAGCGTGTACCCTCCGTCGTCGTAACGTGTGGCGGTCATTCGGCCGGACGGATCGTATTCATAGGTCTCCGTTCCCCATGTATACACTCCTTTGCTAAGAAGATATATTCCATTCTGTTCGTCGGGTTCGGATATCTCTTCGGAAACAGGCTCTTGCGACGTTGGTTCTGCTGATGTCTGCTCGCTTTCCGTTGCCGAAACAGGCTCGCTCATGGCGGCGGATATCGGCTCTTCTGATGTAACGCAAGCAGATAAAGCCAGGATGAACGTCAAAGCGGCAATAAATGCGATCATTCTTTTAATCATTGATTTCAACTTTAATAATCCTCCCGTTATTCTTATCGTTTCTGTTCTGCGACGCTATCCCGAAGAAAAACGTTTTTCCTTCCGCGGCAAAGCTGACCGCTGTAGTTTCATATTCAAAAGCAAGTATTTTTTCGACTGTGCTATCTTCGTCGATTGCGTATTTGTATACCGTCATAACGTAAGCGCTGCCGTTATACGAAAGGCATAGTATATTCAATTCACTGCCGTTTATGTATATATCCTGTACCAATTCGTTGTTTGGCATTTCTATTTTCTGCGGTTCTTCGGCTGAGGTACATCTGTAAAGCGTTCCGGTAGTAAAATAAAGGCAACCGTTATATTCGACTTTGCTTTGCAGCGCGTATCTTCTGTAACCGTGCAGCACTACTTTGCCTTGCCACGAGCACACGTATTCGAACTTGCTACCGTCGTATTTATAAACGTTATTCTGCGAGTCGAGCGCGTAAACCGAGTTTTCAATAGAGAATACGTTCTGTATGAACGCCGTGCGCTTTACCCTTGCACCGCCGCGCATAAGCGGAACGATACTGAAACTGACGCCGCCGTTGTCCGAGACCGCAATATAAAGATATTGCGTTTCGGCTTCGTTTTCTATTGCCGCAAATATTTTCCCGTCGGCAAAAGCGAGATCGAAGCAGTGCGACGCGTTGGGGATGGAACGCATTTTTGTCCACGAATCGCCGTCGTTATAGTAAAAGCTTGCAAAATCCCAGCTTTCCTGCGAATCGGCACCGGGGCAGTAAAGCGCGCCGTTGTAGAAATAAAACCTACTGATCTCTTCTTCCGGTAACCTGCCGCTCATCTGCCATTCGCCGTACACATCATCATAACACCACATTTCCACAGGACCGGAATTTGCCGAAAGGTCGCCGCTTCCTACATAGAGTTTGTTTTCATATAACGCTATATCCCAAGGAATTATAGAAGAATCGTTATTTGAATAACGTGCGCCGAGAGGAACGCCGAGGTCATACGCCGTGTATGGGATTCTTTCTTCATCGCTTTTGTCAGGTGTTTCTGCGCTTTCTTCCGACCGGCTGGAATACTCTTCCGCTGGCGCGGAGCTTTCGGCGCTTGATTCAGAGGCGGAATAATACTCGCTTGGTTCGCTCGTGCTATTCTGCGAATTACAGGCGTAAAGCATCATAATAAGCAGAAAAGCAACGGAGGAAATTATTCTCTTCAAATACGCTCCTCCTTCCCGAAAAAAGCAGTAATTGCCGCATGGCATAAGAATACAAATGCATTATACTATATCCCGCCGCGTAAAGCAACAAATTTTTGAAAATTCTTGACGAAATGCACGCGCGGTGCTATAATATGGCGAAAGTTACATACGGGAGGCGTTTTTATGGCAAAGTTCAAAGTAGGTATCATAGGCACCGGCGGTATCGCCGAATTCCATATGGCGGGGTACAAGGCGCACCCCGATGTCGAAGTCGTCGCGCTGTGCGACCTGGACGTCGAAAAAGCAAAGCGTTTCGGTACGCGGCTGGGAGTCCCCGACGCGCGCGTGTACGAAAAGTTTGAGGATATGCTTGCAAACGAAAAGCTGGACGCCGTTTCGGTCTGCACCTGGAACGCCGCCCACAAGGCGCCCACTGTCGCCGCGCTCAACGCGGGCGTGAACGTCATCTGCGAAAAGCCCATGGCGATGAATCGTTTTGAGGCGCAGGAAATGTGCGACGCCGCAAAAAAGAGCGGCAAGCTTTTGCAAATAGGTTTCGTGCGCAGATTCGGCAACGACGCCGACATACTCAAGACCTTTATCGACGCCGGCTCGATGGGCGATATATATTACGCCAAGGCGACGTATCTGCGCCGCAACGGCTGCCCGGGCAGATGGTTCGGCGACAAAGCGTATTCGGGCGGCGGTCCGCTCATTGATCTGGGCGTGCATGTTATGGATCTTGTGCGCTACCTGTGCCACAATCCAAAGCCCGTTTCGGCGTATGGCTTCACATACGATAATCTGGGCTTCGACCGCGCGCACGGCGGTCAGACCTGGATGGCTTCCAACTCCAGCGCCGTAAAGGAATTCCAATATAACGTAGAAGATTTCGTGGGCGCTATCGTCAAGTTCGACAACGGTCTCACGCTCAGCGTCGAAGCTTCGTTCAACCTCAATATCAAGCAGGATATCGGCAATATCGAGCTGTTCGGCACCAAGTCGGGCGCGAGGATCGATCCGCAGATAGAATTCTATACCGATATGAACGGTATGCTCGTGGATGTACGCCCGAGCGGGAATACCGCGCTGGCGTTCAACGGGCTCTTTGAAAACGAAATACGCCACTTCGTCGACTGCGCGCAGGGCAAGGAAGAATGCCGCGCTCCCGCAGAGGACGGAGTGACGCTGATGAAAATGATCGACGCCATTTACGAATCCGCACAAACGGGCAAACTCGTAAATATCGACTGATATTCAATTATTCTGAGTACCGCCCGCGGGGGAAAGCGTTGCGCCGAAATACGGGTTTCCGTATAACGCGCAGGTCACGCAGAACATTATCTCCGCGGCGGTGCTTCTTTTTGCATCATCGTCTTCGGTCTCGCGGTAGCCGATGAGCGCGCCGTTCCGAAAGACGGCAAAGTTGTGTATCGCGTTGAGCAACGCGGAGGCTATCTCGCCGTTCTGCGGCACGCCGCAGGCCATAAGGGCTACGAGCGCTTTAGCTGTGACGGCGCTGTTCGCTTTTCCGTCAACGCCGCGCACCGTATTGTTTTCTTCTATGCAGTTGCCTAAGTAAACCAGCGCCGAATCGTGCAGGGCGTCTTCAAGCAAGGTCGTGCGCACCGAATCGCGTACGAGCATATAGCAAAGCAGGGAATATGCGGCGTTTTCGGCGCTCACACGCGCGCTGCCTCCGCCGACCTGCGGATATTCGTACGAGCCGCCGGATATTTCGTCCTGACGCAAGATCAGACTCTGCGCGACGGCGCCTTTGTCGAACTCCGCGCCGTAAAGCGTGAGCGCCAGCACGGTCTCGTAAAGCTCGCGCGTGGAAAGCGTTTCGATATCCGCGCTTTGCAAACGCGTTACGCGCGTTTCGGCGTCCGCTTCTTCGGCTAGCGGATGATTTGCCTTTTTTAGCAGGCAGTACGCGACGACGTAATCGGAATCCGAAACGTTTTCGCCAAACAGCGCCGAGCGGTCAAACTCCCCAAGGTCCGCTCCGGACGCGAAAAGGGAAGATAACTCGTTGAGGTCGGCGGGCCGTTTGTTTTCGTAAAACTTCTGCAGTTCGGAATACATCGCTTTGCGCACGTCTTCTTTTTTTTGCTCTTCTTTCGCGCACGCGCACAGCGCGCAGGCGCAGACGGAAAGCGCGAGTATTATGCAAAGAATCTTTTTCATACCTTTTTGACCTCTGCTTTAATAAAACACAAGGCATAATGCGGTCGCCCGTATTATGCCTTTGTTTTTTACCTTTAAGATATTACTTAATGGTGATCTGAGCGCCGACTTCTTCGAGCTGTTTCTTAAGATCTTCGGCTTCTTCCTTGGAAACGCCGGTCTTAACGGCTTTGGGAGCAGCGGTAACAAGATCTTTGGCTTCGCCGAGCGAAAGGCCGGTGATGTCTTTGACGGCTTTGATGACTTTGAGCTTGGCAGCGGCGTCGAAGCCGGTGAGTTCAACGTCAAATTCGGTCTTTTCTTCAGCGGCGGGAGCGGCTGCGGCTGCGGGGCCTGCTGCGACTGCCACGGGGGCTGCGGAAACGCCGAATTCTTCTTCGAGCGCCTTAACGAGATCGGCAACTTCGAGAATGGTCATAGATTTTACGAGTTCAAGGATCTGAGTGGTTTTTTCATTAGCCATGATAATAATTCCTCCGTTATTTTAAAAAAATGATTTTGCCGATCATTCGGCTGCTGGAGCCGCTTCTTCTGCGGGAGCGGCGCTGCCGTCTTTGTCGACGATCGCCTGCAGAACGTAAGCGAGGTTGTAGAGCGAAGACTGCAGAGAACCGAGCATTTTGGCGATGAGTGCTTCGAAGCTGGGCGTCTTGGCGAGTTCTTTTACTTCGTCGACGTTGAGCTCTTTGCCTTCGCAAAAGCCGGCTTTGATCTGGTAGTTGTCGTGCTTGGACGCATATTCGTCAATGATCTTTGCGGCGGCGACGGGGTCTTTTTCGGAAATCGCTATGGCGGTCATTCCCTCGAGCACTTTTTTGATGTTCTCGAACCCTATGATGTCGCACGCTTTGGACGTGAGGGTGTTTTTGACGACCATATACTCGACGTTGGCTTTTCTCAAATCAGCGCGGAGCTTAGTGTCGTCTTCAACGGTGATACCCTTGTAATCCACAATAACGCCTGCTGCCGAATTTTTGATCTTTTCGACAAGATCGGCGACGATCTGCTTCTTTTGTTCAAGGATCTGTGCGTTTGCCAAATGGTTTCACCTCCGGGTAAATTTTGGAGCATACAACAGGAAATGCTCCCGCGGGCGACAGCGCCGTGAGAGCATTTTAAAACCTTGTGAAAAAGCTTAAAACTGTTCTCGGCCGGCGGCGTATGCCTTTGAACGAAAGTACCTGCTGTCTGCGAACTTTTTATTCAGCCCGAATAATATAACATATTATTTGCGGGTTGTCAAGACTTTTTTTATAAAAATCAAACTTAAAATCAGATGATCTTAGCGGTGTTGATCTTTATGCCGGGGCCCATGGTGGAAGCTACGGTGCAGGATCTGATATACTGACCTTTAGCTGCGGCGGGCTTGGCTTTGATGATGGCGCCGAGCAGGGTGACGAAGTTTTCCTGCAGTTTTTCGGCTCCGAACGAAACTTTGCCGATGGGGCAGTGGATGATGTTGGTCTTGTCAAGACGGTATTCTATCTTACCGGCTTTGGCTTCTTTGACCGCTTTTTCGATATCCATGGTGACGGTGCCGGCTTTGGGGTTAGGCATAAGGCCTTTGGGACCGAGCACACGGCCCAGACGGCCGATGACACCCATCATGTCGGGAGTGGCGATGACCACGTCGTAATCGAACCAGTTTTCTTTCTGGATCTTCTGGACGAGATCTTCGGCGCCGACGAAATCGGAACCGGCTTCTTCGGCTGCTTTGGCTTTGTCGCCTTTTGCAAAGACGAGAGTTCTCACGGTCTTGCCGGTGCCGTTGGGAAGCACCACGGCGCCTCTGACCTGCTGGTCTGCGTGACGGGAGTCGACGCCCAGGCGAACGTGCACTTCGACGGTCTCGTCGAATTTAGCTTTGGAAATGCTGCATGCGAGCGCGAGCGCTTCCGCGGATTCGTAAACTTTGGATTTTTCCACGGCGGCTGCGGCGCTGTTGTAATTTTTACCTCTTTTCATCTTGCGCTCCCCCTTAGTCTATGACTTCAACGCCCATGCTGCGGGCGGTGCCGGCGATCATGCTCATCGCGGCTTCGAGCGAAGCGGCGTTGAGGTCGGGCATTTTGGTTTCGGCTATCTGTTTGATCTGATCTTTGGTGATCTTAGCCACTTTGTTGGAATTGGGAGTAGCGGATCCGCTTTCGATATTGCAGGCCTTTTTGATAAGGACGGCGGCGGGCGGAGTCTTGGTGATGAAGGAGAACGTACGGTCGGCGTAAACGGTGATGACTACCGGGATTATGAGACCGATATCGTTCTTGGTGCGTTCGTTGAATTCCTTGGTGAACATAGGGATGGCAACGCCGTACTGACCGAGGGCGGGGCCTACGGGCGGCTGCGGAGTCGCTTTACCTGCGGGGAGCTGAAGTTTGATAAAACCTATAATTTTCTTTGCCATTGTTTTTACACCTCCGAATGTGGTAGAATTTTACGGGACTTTGTCCCTCCCACACGGCCGTATATACGCGGAAACGGCAATATTCCCGCCGGCCGTTTTGCCGATTTTATAGCGGCGCGACCTGCGAAACGTCTATTTCTACTTTGGTTTCGCGGCCGAACATGTTGGCGCTTACGCTGACTTTCTGCTTATCGTCGGATATCGCCTCGACGAGCCCTATGAGCCCGGTGAGCGCGCCGCCGGTGATACGCACATTGTCGCCCACGGCAAACTTAATCTCTATGACCTTGGTTTCCACACCCAGTTTTTCAACTTCCGCGTCCGAAAGCGCTACGGGGCTGGATCCCGGGCCGACGAAACCCGTCACGCCGGTGGTGTTGCGTATGATGTGCCAACTTACGTCGTTCATGATCATTTTGACCAGAACATAACTCGGGAAAAGTTTGCGTTCGATTTCCTTTTCTTTGTTGCTGCCCGTGACTTCGACGACTTTTTCGGTCGGGACCTTTACGTCGAAGATCATATCGGACAAACCGCGGTTTTCCACGATCTTTTCGATATTGCCGGCGACTTTGCTTTCGTAGCCGGAATAAGTGTGAATTACATACCAGCGGGGAGTGGAATCACTTGCGATCGCCATTGCGGACCGCCCCCGTCAGATAATCTGCGCAAGCCACATGAAGAGCTTGCTGAAAGCGAGGTCGAGAACGCCGACTATGGCAGCCACGGCTATGAGCTCCACTATAACGACGCCGGTCTGTTTGGTGGTCTCTTTGACGGTGGGCCAGGTGACTTTCTTTCTTTCGCTTCTCAAATCCCTGAAGAACTTGACGATACGGTTGGTTTTCTTTTCGTTTTCTGCCATTGCGCGTACCCCTTACTTGCTCTCTTTATGAAGAGTGTGTTTGCGGCAGAACTTGCAGTATTTTTTCATTTCAAGTCTGTCCGGGTCGTTCTTTTTGTTCTTGACAGTGTCGTAGTTCCTCTGTTTGCATTCGCTGCAAACCATTGTGATCTTAACTCTCATTTTTTCGGCACCTCCATATTAATGTAACCTCCCTCTGTAAAACGCCCGCGGCGGAAATCGAAAAAACCGTGAGCATAAGGGAAAAAGCCCTCTTTTCGCAGAGGTAAAGCCATTATACACAAACGCGGCCGCTTTGTCAATAGCTTTTGAATATTTTTTTCATATTTTCGCGCATTTTCGGACCCGTTCGCGGCAGAAAAGCGAATAAAAAGCGGGCGCGCAAAACGCGCGCCCGTTAAAACGAAGGCTCGTTTATTCCACGTTGAATTCCGCGTAAAGCGTAGTGTCATAGATCGGGAACGCTATGCGGTACAGCCCGGAAACAAATTCAAAATCGCAGTCGTTAAGATCGATCGCGATCTCGGCTCTTTCGTCTGCGCTGCGCAGATCGTCATAGAATTCTACTCCTAAAACGAAAGGAATGCTTTCCCATCCGCTTTCGGTCTTCCTTTCCACGCTGTAAGCTCTGCCGTATAAAAACTGCGTGCCGCTTTCCGAATTGGTTATCACAAGCGTAAGTTCGTGCGCCGGAAGCTTGAGCGTTTGAGGCTCCGCATGCGCGGCAAGTATACCAGTGTTTTTGATCTCACTGATATCATTAGATTCTTCGGAATCCTCTTCCGCTATCGACGCATCAGAGCTATTTTCGCTGTCGATAGTGCGTGAATCGTTGTTTATCGTTTGATTAGATGTTGTGTTTTCATTATGTGGAGCCGTAGGTGTTGATATCGGCTCTTTTTCGCTTTCAGTACAGCCGAAAGCAAATAAGCAAACAATAAATAACGAAAGTATGATTGCTATATAGCGTAACATAATGGACTCCTTTGATTAACCATCACCGTAATACTTTTCAAGACCTTCTTCTAGTTTTGTCTGCAAGAGATTGTAGATGCTCTGCGTGATTCGACATCCGGGTTAAAAGCGGGTGTTGTATATACTTGGTGTTCGTTGCCGTCGCTTGCGGTTTTTTGAGCCACGATTCTGTTACTCACAACATATTCTTCTGTAATCACAGAAGTGATATAATCTTTTTTTAAGTATATCTCATATGTGTCATCGTTTTCTGGCAAATCTTCAGGAGAAGAAGCAGTTGAGTGTATACCGGTTGTCGTAAGAGAAATAGATACGATCAGAATCAAAAAGAAGATAAGAGACCTTTTCATAAATAGTTAACTCCTTTCAAAAAAGTTTTACAAGTTTCTGAAAAGATGCAAATGGAAATAAAGAGAACGAAAACATCAACTCGTTACACACGTCCTTAAAAGAAACAGGCATTCACTTGAGTTCTAGTGATATTGGGCTTTATTGTTGCTGAAATAATAAAAATTATTATACTTCCCCAATTGAATTATATCATATATACGAACCGATTGTGTTAACAAATTGTAAACATTTCTGCGATTTCTAAACGGTAACGCAAAAAATAGTAAACTTTGCAAAGCATTTGATGAAAGCGGCAGAGATTCTAACGGTAATATTGACAAATCGACGCGTATAAAGTATAATCGAAAGTACGAAAGCAAGGGAGCGCAGTATTATGAAAGTAGCCGTGATCGGTTCCAGAGGCATAAACGCCGATATAGCCAAATACATTCCCGCCGGGGCGACCGAGATAATCACCGGCGGCGCCGCGGGCGTCGACCGGTCCGCCGAGCGCTGCGCGGACAGCCGCGGTATTTCCAAACATATAATACGCCCGGATTACGACCGCCACGGCAAGGCGGCGCCGCTCGTTCGCAACAAGCGCATAGTCGACCTCGCCGATCTGGTGCTCGCTTTCTGGGACGGCAGCTCCCCCGGCACGGCGTATACCGTAAAATACGCCCGCCGCGTGAAGAAGCCGCTCAAAGTGATGAAACTGAATAAATAAAAGTAAATCTCCGCGCCGAACGCCGCGGAGAATTTGTTTCATATAATGTAGGGAAGGAGTGATGCGTAATGAACAAATGTACCCTGGTGCTGACCTCCGTCACCTACGCGTACAAAGCGGCGGGGATACTCGCGGCGGAAGGGATGCGCGCGTACCCCGTAAAATCGCCGGACGTCGCAAAGGTCCGGGGCTGCGGTTACGGAGTGGAAGTATACGGCGACCGCGAAAAAGCGCTCAAACTGCTGGCACAGAGCGGAATAAACGTGCTCGGCGCCGTGGACGAGGGGCGGCGCGGATGATATATTTTGACAGCGCCGCCACTTCGTACCCCAAAAGCCGGGCGGCGGTGCGCGCCGTGACGGAGGCGATGCGCTCCTGCGGCAACCCCGGCCGGAGCGGACACGCGCCGGCTATGCGCGCGGCAAAGATAATGTATGAATGCCGCGAAAAAGCGGCGCGCGTCTTCGGGACCGATCCGGAGCGCGTGATACTCGCGCCTTCCTGCACCGCTGCGCTGAATATGGCGGTCAAAGGATATATTAAAAGCGGAAAAGTGCTGATTTCGAACCTTGAACACAACGCGGTCTGCCGGCCGCTTTACGCCATGCGCGGCGCGGGTCGCATAGAGCTCGTCTCTTTCGACGCGCTCGCCGAAGACGCGGTCGGCGAATTCGCCGAAAAAGTAAAAGGCGCTGCCGCCGCCGTGTTCACGCACGGGTCCAACGTGTGCGGAAAGCTGCTTCCCCTTGCAAAGCTCGTAAAGCGTGCGCACGAAAACGGCGCTTTGACGGTGATCGACGCGGCGCAGACAGCCGGATACGCCGAAGTCTCGTTCGAGCGCACCGGCGCGGATATAGTCTGCTGCGCCGGACACAAAGGACCGGGCGGCCCTATGGGGACCGGGCTTTTGATAGTGAACCGCGCGCTCGATATCACGCCCGCCACCATACTTGAAGGCGGAACGGGATTGTATTCGCGCGATGAGGAAATGCCGGATCTTCTGCCCGAACGGCTCGAAGCCGGCACGCCTGCCGTCGCCCTGTTCGCCGGACTTTCGGCGGCGCTGGACGAATTTTCGCTTTATTCCGATTTTTCGGCGTTCGATCTGCTGTGCGATTCGCTGCGCGATATCAAAGGAGTTACGGTATATTGCCCCGATAAGGGCGAAGAACGTCTGCCGGTGCTGCTTTTCAATATCGACGGTATGGATTGCGACGACGTAATGAACCGACTCGCCCGCAAAGGGATATGCGTAAGAAGCGGGTTCCATTGCGCGCCGCTCGCGCACGAGGCGCTCGGAACCCTGAACGGAGGGGTGCGCGTAAGCCTGGGAAAACAGAACACGGTGGAAGAAGTGAAGATCTTCTGCCGCGAGATAGCCGCCATGGCGAAAACGCGTCTATAATACTAACCCCAATAAAAACGATACTCGGAGGTAAAAACTACCTCCGAGCCTCTTTTTTTCGCATCTTCAGGGTGCGTAAATCACCGCTTATACTCAAAGCGGGCAAGAGCGCATAGAAGCGAGGGATTTTCAACGAAAAACGAGCGTCGCCGTACCGGCGTACGGCAGTCGAGTTTTTCGTTGAAGCACCTTATCTTGAGGAGATCGGGTCAATAACTTACAAAAAACGATACTCGGAGGTAAAAACTACCTCCGAGCCTCTTTTTTCGCATCTTCAGGGTGCGTAAATCACCGCTTATATGCGCTCTTATTTCATGGAATGTTCGGCGTTTTCGATCATTCTCTTGACCATTTGGCCGCCGATGCTGCCCGCCTGCTTGGAGGTGAGGTCGCCGTTGTAACCCTGCTTGAGGTTGACGCCTACTTCGTTGGCGGCTTCCATCTTGAATTTCTTAAGAGCTTCTTTTGCTTCGGGAACGAGAGACTTGTTAGCCATTATCGTTTTTTTCTCCTTTTTATTGTTTTTCAAAGGTCTTTTTGCCTTCGCTAATATTCTGCCGCCGCGCGGCGGGATTATTACAGGTAATTTTTTCCGTATGCGTTTATTTGCGGTTTTGCCGTATATTATTTGCGCCGTCCAACGCCGGCAAAATTATAACGTTAAAATATTGAAAAGGCAAATCGTTTGTGTTATAATGAATAAAAAGGAGCTGATAGAATGCCGCAGGGACCGGAACGCAAAAGATTATGGTTTTCTTCATACGACAGCTTTTTGTTCCACGAGGGGACCAATTATCAAAGCTACCGCAAGTTCGGGGCGCATATAGCCGTGCGCGGAGGCGTAAAGGGCGTGGAACTGTGCGTCTGGGCGCCCAACGCGCGCGAAGTCAGCGTTATGCACGGGGGCAACGGCTGGACGTCGGGCTGCGACAAAATGGAATGCTCGGGCGGCGTGTGGACTATATTCCTGCCGGGAATGAAAAAAGGCGACAGCTACCGTTTTGCGGTGCTTGGAGCCGACGGCGTCATGCGGCACAAATCAGACCCGTACGCGTTTTATTCCGAGCTTCGTCCCTCCAACGCTTCGGTGGTATGGCCGCTTGCCGGCTACAAATGGCACGACGGCGAATGGATGGCTTCTCGCGACAGCTCCACGCTGTGGAAAAAGCCCGTCGCCATATACGAAGTGCATCTCGGCTCGTGGAAAAAAGACTACCGCAAAAACAAAGACGGCTTTTTGAATTACCGCGAACTCGCGCATCAGCTCGCCGAATACGTTACGTTTATGGGCTACACCCACGTTGAACTCATGGGGATCTGCGAATATCCTTTCGACGGCTCGTGGGGGTATCAGGTGACGGGGTATTTTTCGCCCACGGCGCGCCACGGCACGCCCGACGATTTCAGATATTTCGTAGACGTTTTGCACCAAAACGGAATAGGAGTCATAATCGACTGGGTGCCGGCGCATTTTCCCAAAGATCCTTTCGGGCTGGAGCATTTCGACGGCAGCGCGCTGTACGAATCCGCCGATCCGCTGCTCGCGGAATATCCCGAATGGGGCACTATGGCGTTCGACCACGGCAAGCCCGAGGTGCGCAGCTTTCTCATATCCGGCGCTATGTACTGGATAAACGAATTCCACGCCGACGCGCTGCGCGTCGACGCCGTTGCGGCAATGCTTTTCACCAATTTCAGCCGCGATCCGTGGCGCCCCAACAAATTCGGCGGCA
Source organism: Clostridia bacterium (assembly GCA_017429165.1). Classification (GTDB taxonomy): domain Bacteria; phylum Bacillota; class Clostridia; order Oscillospirales; family CAG-382; genus UBA1206. The sequence goes on along the minus strand of JAFRPL010000013.1, from coordinate 39,247 downwards.
GCGAAAATCTCGAAAGCCGCGCGTTTCTCAGGCAGCTCAATTCGGCGGTCAAGCATAACTCCACCGCCTGCGTTATGGCGGAGGATTCGTCCATAGAAGCGGGCATGACCACCGATCCCGAATACGGGGGCTACGGCTTTACGTTCAAGTGGAACATGGGCTGGATGAACGAAATGCTCAAATATATAGAAAAAGATCCGATATACCGCAAGTATCATCACGATCTGCTCACGCATCCGCCCGAGTACGCGTTCAACGAAAATTACGTGCTCGTCATCTCGCACGACGAGGTCGTGCATCTCAAAAAGTCGATGCTGCTGAAGAACCCCGGGTCTATGCCCGACAAATTCGGCGCGCTCAAGACGTTTTACACGTATATGTTCACGCTCCCCGGCAAAAAGCTGCTGTTCATGGGTCAGGATTTCGCCGGCGAGGGCGAATGGACGGAAGACCGACAGATCGAATGGTTCAGGGCGAGCGATATGTGGCACCGCGACGTCATGGAATGCGTGAGATCGCTGCTTTCCGTATACAAAAAATACGAATGTCTTTATACCGACGGGCGCGATGCGCGCGTCTTCCAGTGGATAAACCGCGGCGACGCGCCGCGCAACACCGTGAGCTTTATCCGCCGCAACCCGTTTTCGTACCGCGGCGCACTGGCTGTGGTGTGCAACTTTTCGCCGGTGGGGTACGGCAATTATTCGTTCGGCGTGCCGTTCGCAGGTCAGTACGAACGCGTTTTCAGCACCTATGACACCCTCCCGGGCGGCGGAGGCCCGGCGGAAAACGGCGCCATCCCGCCGGTCGAAGCGACTACGGGCGAATGCGACGGATATCCGTACCGGCTGACCTACGGGCTGAGACCGTACGAATCTGTGATATTCGAGCTGCCTTGCGAAAACGAATAAAAAAACGCCGCGGGATCTTTGCCCGCGGCGCGTTTGAAAAAGACTATTTGTCGCACTTGCATTTACGTCCGCTCTTGGCTCCCGAACAGACAGAGCATTTGCAGCCGAAAACGGTATCTATGGTGCGGTGCACGGTGGAAGCGTATTCGGTGTCGGCGAGCGTGTAGAACACCTCTTTGCCGTCGCGGCGCGCCGAAAGCAGACCGTTCGATTTGAGCAGTCTGAGATGATGCGCCACCGCGGGCGGCGACATTTCCGCGTATGCGGCTATGCCGTTCACGCACTGCTCGCTGTGGCAGAGCAGGAACAGTATTTTAAGCCGCGTGGGGTCGCTTATGACTTTGAACGTCTCGGCTATGAGCGCGGTCTCGCCGTCATCGGGCATTTTGACGTGGAGTTCTTTCATATCTTCACCTCGTTCGGGGGTTTTACTGGATCGTTACAGTATCATTATAACACTCATTTTCGTTTTGTCAAGTGAAAGGGAAGCGCGCTATGGACAGGATATATCTGGATAACGCCGCCACGACGCGGATATACGACGAAGTCGCTTCGGAAATGTTCGCGCTTTCAAAGGAATATTACGGCAATCCTTCGTCTTCGCATTCCGAAGGCGCGCGCGCCGCCGCGCTTCTGTCGGAAGCCCGCGGTATCGTCGCCGAATGTCTCAACTGCGAAGAAGACGAGATCTTCTTCACATCCGGCGGCACCGAATCCGATAACTGGGCGCTTTACGCTTTGTCGCCCGCCGTGAAAAGCGATGGAAAAAGGCGGATAGCCGTTTCGGCGGTCGAACACGCCGCCGTGCTGCGCGCCGCGGAAAAATATTACGAAAATGTCGATATCATAAAATGCGGCTCCGACGGGCGCGTTACGGTAAGCGCCGCCGAAGAGGCGATAACGCCCGACACCGCCGCCGTCAGCGTGATGTTCGCCAACAACGAGACCGGGGCGTTACAGCCGGTGGACGGGATCGCCGGATTCTGCCGCGAAAAGGGAATACCTTTCCATACCGACGCGGTACAGGCGGTCGGACGCGTGCCTGTCGATCTGCAAAAGCTCAAAGTCGATATGCTTTCGGCTTCGGCGCACAAATTCCACGGGCCCAAAGGAACAGGATTCCTCTACGTGCGCGGCGGCCGTATAGCGCCGCTCATGGTGGGCGGAACGCAGCAGAACGGTAAGCGCGCCGGAACCCAGGACTGTATAGCGGCTTACGGCGCGGCGCTCGCTTTGCGAAAAAGCGTAAAGGAACTCATCGGGACCTCGGACCGCGTGACAGTATTGCGCGAGCTCGCCGAACGCGGCATTTCACGCATAGAAGGCGCACATATCGTTTGCGCCGGAACGGAACGCCTGCCGGGGATACTGAACGTCTGCTTCGATGGCGTTCAGGGCGAATCGCTGGCGGCGCTGCTCGATATCGCCGGCGTTGCGGCGTCATCCGGCCCCGCCTGCCGCGGAAAGCAGTCCGATCCCAGCCGTGCGCTGACAGCGATGGGTATCGCGCCGGAGCTCGCGCGCGGCGAACTGCGGATATCGTTTTCGGGCTTCAACACGCGCGAAGAAACGGAATACGCCGTGGCCGCCATAGAGCGCGCGGTTATAAAAACGAGGCAGATCAAATAATAAACAAAAGCCGCACTGCCGGGGCGCCTGCGATAAAGCAGGCGTCCCAATTTTTTCACTTGTTTTAGAAAATGGTTTAATATGTGTTGTTTTCCGCGAAACCAACGCAAAAGCCCTTTTGACAACCGCGGTCATCAAAAGGGCTTTGCGCTCTGCGAGGCGGGGATCACTCCCCGCCTCGTGCGTTTTAGCTATCTTTTGTCTTTTTTACCCATTCTGCCCAGCGCGGGTCGGCTTGGATATGCGGTTTTACTAAATCGTATTCCGGAACAGACCACCACGGCCAGTCTTCGGCGAGCGAGTATGCACTTGTATGCGGATATTCGCTGTTCGGTTTACAACCTGCTTTTACCAGATGCACTAACGGCGCCGTATAATAAGCTCCTTCTTGTCTTTCATATTTTCTGAAACATTCAAGCGCGTCGTCAAGAGCTTTGAAAGCTTCGTCACGTCTGCCATTGAGCCAGAGATAAACAGAGAGCAGCGTGTATATTCTTGCAATATAGTTATTGAAGTATCCATAGTTGCCGTCGGTAAAAACGTGGTCATACAAACCTATTGCTGATTTTAAACAGTCTATTTTGTCTTCAATCGCCATGTTCCCATTATACGTTATAACAGTACCAACCATGAGCTCTGCACTCGCTTGGATCGTTTTTATGAGCGCTTCGGAATATGCCTTTGCACGTTCTTCGCCGTCGCACGCGTTTATTTGTAAAAACTCGCGTGATCCGTATATATCGGAAGTGGAAGAAATGGCCTCAAGTGCTCTGTCGTGTTCACCTACATTAAGATAAAGCTGCGTCAGTTCACGAAGCGCTTTGCCGCGTACAGCACCCGGTTTAAGTTCCGGTAAAACCTTTTCATAAACCTTTATCGCCTCGCGCCATTCCGCATAACCGCGGTGCGTTTCAACGTCATAAATATCATACCCCTTTTCGTCCATAAGATGATATTCACCATATTTTACGTACCCTGCGTTATAAAGTACAGAGGCGAGACAACATAAAACCTTTTCATTCCCGGGAAATTCAATGAGCGCTTCTCTTGCAAGCGATAAACACTCGTCAATGTTTATATTTATTCCGTTGTTTTTTCGATTCATTTCATCAATGCGTTTTACTGTTTCATCTACCTTTCGTTCGCGGTCGTTTTCATATCCAAACAGCTCGTCGATTGAAACGCCGAAATAGTTGGCTATCGACGGAATCATTTCCATATCAGGATAACCGCCGTTCGCCTCCCAGCGCGAGATCGCCTGAGAAGTTACGCCTAAAGCGTCTGCAAGCATTTCCTGTGTACGTCCGTCGCGATGACGGAGTTCACGAATCTTTTGTCCTAATTCAAGTTGCATACAATTCACCTCTATGTTTTTTCGTTTTTCACCGGTGCAACTCAATTATAACGCTTTTTTGCGAAAAAACAATTATCAATTCATTGTTTAAAATACAAGCAATCATTGATATTGCGCTGAATATGAAGGACGCCTGCTCTATGGCAAGCGTCCCCCGCGGCTTTTTTGTTTTATTTCTTTTCGTGCGACTTTATCCAGTAAAGCAGTTCTTCGTAGTCCATATCGCCGCGGGCGATCGCCTTGCCGGCGTTTTTCACTTCGTCGTTCGTGGGGGATATCTTAATGCCGTTGACTTCCAGGAACGTGAGCATTATATACATGCCTATACGCTTGTTGCCGTCTACGAACGCGTGGTTGGATATCAGCGAAAAGCCTATGCGCGCGGCTTTTTCTTCTTTTGTGGGGTAAAGCTCTTCGCCGCCGAAAGTCTGGAACGCGGACCTCAGCGCGCTGTCGAGCAGACCCTCGTCGCGTATCTCGGGCGAGCCGCCGGTCTCTTCCGCCATGAGCTTGTGGAGCAAAAGCACTTTATCGGAACTGAATTCTATCATTTCGCAAGCTCCTCGAACGCTTTGTGGTATTTTTTCATCACTCTCGCCGCGACGAGATCGATCTTTTCTTCATCCGTAAGAGTCAGTTCCGTGTAGGAATCGACGTCTATGAGCATGTATTTGGGCTTGTTGTTCTTGAAAATGAACACGGCGTTGCCGTCTTCGGTCATGCGCGCCACCTTTGAAAAATTGCGGTTTGCTTCGGAAATCGAAACTATTTTGTCGGTATTGATATTCATTGCCGTTCACCTCTGATCACATTATACGCAAAAATAGGATAATGTCAACAATAAATTTATAGATTATTTTACAAAAAACAAAGCCGCAGGCAATACCTGCGGCTGTTTTGTATGCGTTGAAAGATTTAACGTTTGCTGAACTGGGAAGCGCGGCGTGCGGCAGTGATGCTTTAACGCTGTGTTATCGTATATCATAAAGACATCCCCTTTTTTATGATATCTTCTCAAATTCATTCTATATATCCGTCTTTGAAAAACAGTCTTTTTATGCGCTTTGAATACCGCTCCGGGTGTCTGCCGATCCGTATGGTAATGATCATACTGAAAAGGTATAACACAAAGAAGCCTGAAAACAACGCAACGCCGAGGAGCGTATTATTCCTGCCGTATCTGTTTGCGGTTTCAAGTGAAAGGAGCTCGGTCCCATCCGACTGTGAAACAGTATAAACATAGCCGTATTCTTTTCCGGACGCGCCGGATAAAATATATCCGAACCGGAATTTTTCTCCGCTGTCGGTTAGTTTTTCGATCATTTCGGGATCGTCTTTCAAAAGAGCTTTATGCCCGCAAAGCACGAAATAATAATCTGTTTCCTGTGTGGTAATACGTATCTCTTTTTTTACGGTTTCTACGTTTTTTACCGTGACGTCTGCATAAGTCAGATCTTCCGATTGTGTCTGCTTGAAGCCCAGGATTGATATGATAACGACCATAGCAAGGCTGAGCGCCATCATAAGAGAATACAATACAATGAACGAACCCGACTCTTTCACATTTTTGCGAAATAGCGCGTCTGACGGGTAATTCTTTATCTTTGGCAGCGAATCGCCGCCGTTTGCAATACGCCACTGCTTCTTTGCAAAAGATATAAAATCGTATTTTCCGTACGCCAATCTGTCAATCTTGACAGGGTGGTCTTTTGCATATAATACGGTTTCACCGTTTGCCTGATATTGACCGGTAAGGTCATCATATGAAAGCCTTTTCTTTATGCCGAAGAAGTTCGTGCGGGTAAATCCCGTGTCATCATAGTCAATGCGGCAGTTGAGCCGGGCGATCGTCAAAGAAGAAGAAAGCCAGGCAAAACAGCACATAACGGCAAATACCGCGACGGGGCCGCCGCTGAACGCTATAGCTAAAAGCGGTATGTGAAACACCAGCATACCGACAATCCCGATAACGCCTATAAAGCCGGGGAGAAAAACATGGCCGTTACGTGTTTGGTACCGCTCTTTTCCATTCATATAAAAATAGTATGACGTCAACGCGATACACGCTGCTGCGGATACGAAAAATACTACTTTCATTTAAAATTCCTTCAATGATATCAGGAGTGTCATACGAAATACTTTATTCCCATTATACATCTTGTCTTTCTCTATGTCAAGATTATTGCGGTTTACAACCATATGATGCAGTAACTGTCTCTGTAAGAATCAAAAAGAAAGCCCCCGGGAATGAGATGCCGAGGGCTTTGTGAAAGCAAAAGCGGATATTTAACGTTTGCTGAACTGGGAAGCGCGGCGGGCAGCTTTGAGACCGTATTTCTTACGTTCTTTCATTCTGGGGTCGCGGGTGAGCAGACCTGCTTTTTTGAGCGGAGCGCGATATTCGTCGCCCGCCTGGAGCAGCGCGCGGGAAATGCCGTGGCGCACGGCGCCGGCCTGGCCGGAAATACCGCCGCCTTCAACGGTGGCGATAACGTCGAATTTGCCCATGGTGCCGGTAACGTTGAACGGCTGGTCTATTATAAGACGAAGGGTATCGAGACCGAAATATTCGTCGACGTCCTTTTTGTTGACGGTGATAACGCCGGAGCCGGGGACGAGGCGAACGCGGGCGGTAGAGGATTTTCTTCTGCCGGTGCCGTAGAAATAGGGTTTAGAAGATGTATAAGTCATCGTAGCTTCCTCCTTACTTTACTTCAAGAGCGATGGGCTGCTGAGCCTGCTGCTTGTGTTCGGGGCCTTTGAAAACGCGGAGTCTTCTGAAACTTTCGGCGCCGATCTTGTTCTTGGGAAGCATGCCTTTGACCGCGAGCTCTACGACCATTTCGGGTTTGGTGGCCATAAGGGTGCGGTATTTTACCGCTTTGAGACCGCCTACGTAACCGCTGTGATGGTAATAGGTCTTCTGATCGAGTTTTCTGCCGGTGAGGACGACTTTTTCTGCGTTTATTATAATAACGCATTCGCCGCAGTCAACGTGCGGGGTGTATTCGGGACGGTGTTTACCGTTGAGGACGGTCGCGGCGGCGACGGCGACTTTGCCGAGCGTTTTGCCGGCGGCGTCGATAACGTACCACTTGCGTTCGACTTCCTCTTTTTTTGCCATGAATGAAGTCATTTTGGAACTTTTCTCCTTTTGTGTTTTTTAACTTGCCTGCGTATTATAACAGAAAAATCCCGTTTGTCAAGAGTTTTTTTAAAAAAAATCAAAATTCTTCGCATTTTTTACGTTTTCGTGCGTTTTTTTCGCATTTCGCCGCATATCAAAGCGTTTTTTCACAAAAAAGCGCTTGTGTTTTTTATTTGCGTGTGATATAAAGAGTCTGGTGATGAAAATGAGAGAATTCAAACACATACAAAAGCTGCTGTCGCAGGTGCGCCGCGCCGTCGACGGGTACGATATGATATCCGCGGGCGATACCGTGGCGGTCGGAGTCAGCGGCGGCAAGGACAGTCTTACGCTGCTCTGCGCGCTCAAAGCGCTTTCGCGTTTCTATTCGCAGCCGTTCACGGTCAAGGCGATCTGCCTGGATACCGGCGTTCCGGGGCTTGACCTCGGGCCCGTAAAGCTGCTGTGCGACGAGCTGGAGACCGAGCTTATCATAAAGAAGACAGATATATACCAGATCGTGTTCGACTTGCGCAGGGAAAGCAATCCGTGCTCGCTGTGCGCCAATCTGCGGCGCGGCGCGCTTTACGATACCGCCGCAGCAGAAGGAATAAAGAAAGTGGCTCTGGGGCATCATTACGACGACGCGATCGAGACCTTCTTTATGAATCTGTTCAACGAAGGCCGCATCGGCTGCTTTTCGCCGGTGACCTATCTCGACCGCACGGGCGTTACCCTCATCCGCCCGCTGATCTACACGCCCGAAAGCGACGTCAGGCGTTTCGTCGCCGCCGAAGGCATAGAAGTCGTACCGAAGACCTGCCCCGCAGACGGTTTCACCGACCGCGAGAAGATGAAGACTTTCATCCGCGAACGCGAGCGCGAACACCACGGGTTCAAAAAGCGCGTTTTCGGCGCCATGGAGCGCGGCGGAGTATCGGGTTTCAAGGTCGTCCCGCACGCGCGCAAAAGGCCGGGCGGAGGGCTATAACAGCGATTCCCGCAGTTTTTTGAGTATATTCTTTTCCCGGCGCGAGACCGTGACCTGAGTGAGTCCCAGTCTTTCGCCGGTCTCTTTTTGCGATCTTCCGAGATAATATCGCTGCGCTATTATCGCGCGCTCTTCGGGATCCAGCCGCGCTATTGCCTGGCGGAGCGAAAGCTTTTCGCACGTTTCGGCTATATTGTCCGTCCCAACCAGGTTTTCGAGCGTGGTATCGCCGGCAGGCGCGGAAAACGAAAGCATCGGCGCGCTCGCCTCGCACGCGGCGATAACGTTTTCGGCGGAGATCCCCGTGAGCGACGCGAGCTCGTTCACTGTGGGCTCGCGGCCGTTTTCTTTTATAAAATCCTGCCGCCTGCGCGCCACGTTCGTCGCGTCGCGCTTGATATTGCGCGAAACTTTTATGGCGCCGTCGTCGCGCAGGTGCTTTTTTATTTCGCCCGTAACCATGGGGACGGCATAGGTGGAAAAGCAGGTACCGGCGCTCAGATCGAAGTTTTTGAGCGCCTTTATGAGCCCTATGCTGCCTATCTGCACCAGGTCTTCGTATTCGGTGCCGCGCCCGGTGAAGCGAGATGCGATCGAACGCACCAGTCCCAGATTCGCTGCTATTATGCGGTCGAACGCCGCCCTGTCGCCCTCTTTCGCCTTCTTGAGCTGTTCGGGCGCATTGATCTCGGCGAACGTCATTTAAGTAAAACGCTTGTAAAGCCGCACGGAAGTGCCTTTTCCGGGGCGCGACGCGACTTTTACCGTATCGGCGAACGTTTCCATCACGGTGAATCCCATCCCCGAACGCTCTTCGGCGGCGGAAGTGGTGAAAAGCGGCTCGCGCGCTTTCTTTACGTCTTCTATTCCTTTTCCGCGGTCTTTCACGGTCACGGCGATCCGCCTGCCTTCGCGCAGTTCGCCGCTCATTATGACTACACGTTCTTCCGGCGGGATATCCGTCCCCGCGTAGGCGTGGACTATGACGTTTGTGACCGCTTCGCTCACGGCGGTCTTGAGATCGGCGAGCTCGTCCACGCGCGGATCGAGCTGTGCGACGAACGCCGAAGCGATCATCCGCGCAAAGCTTTCGTTCGCCGACTTTGCGGGGAAAACGCATTTGAACCGGTTTTGGGGTGATCTTTTCATTTTGCCGCTCCTTTCGTGTATTCCGCTCTTATTATCGAATCCACTCCCGCAAGACGCAGTATCCTCATCGTGGGCTCGGAGGGGTTTACCAGGATCATGCTTCCGCCGGCGGATTCCATACGGCGGTAACGCCCCATTATAAAGCCCAGACCGGACGAATCGCAGAACGCGATCTCCGAAAGATCCAGCCTGAGCACCGCGGGATTCTCAAACGTCAGCGCGGCGTCGATCTGTTCGCGCAAGCGCGCGGCGTTGTGGTGATCCATTTCGCCGCGCAGGTATACCGTCATAACGCCGTTTTCGCTTTTTATGGTGTGTTCCATTGCTTTTTGCCTCCTTTTTTGTCATTATATACCTTCGGTACTGTCGTAAAGAGTCGGAACGGGTACGTATTGAATAAATATTTCTTGATTTATCGCACGGAGTGTGATATATTTTTTTGTGAAAGGAAGATGCGTTATGAACAAGATCGGCTTTGACGAAATGCAGCGGCTTCAGCTGGAGCTGCAGGACAAATATAAGAATCTTTGGCCGCCGTGCGGGCCGGAGGAAGCGCGGAGCAAGCTTTTGTGGATGATGATAGAAGCGGGCGAGGCGGCGGACGTGATAAAAAAAGACGGCGACGAAGCTATTCTGAAAAAAGGCGAAGCGCGCGCGCGTTTTATAGAGGAGATGTGCGACGTAATGATGTATCTGAACGACGTGCTGATATGCTACGGGATAACCCCGGAGGAAGTCGAAAGCGCGTATTACGCTAAGCACGAACGCAACATGCACCGCTGGGAGACCGAATGATGCGCGCAACGGAAGAATTCCTGCTTGCGGATATACCGCGTTACTGCGGGATAATGAACTGTATAAGGCGCGGCACCGCGCGGATCGTCGCGCAGAGCGAACGCGGGCTCTTTATTCGCGAAGCTTTTTCGGGCATATATTTCCTTGCGTCTCCCGACGCCGCGGAAACGGAAAAGCTGCTCGCTTCTTATCCGCTCGCACCGGGCGACGAATGCGAAGTCTTTACGGCGGGAGCGGCGGAATATATACAAAAAACGTACCCCCGCGCCACGTTCACCGAATGCAGGCAGTACGTATATTTGGGAAAAGAGCCGCCGGAATATGAAAAGCGGCTGGATATGCGCGCCGCGACGCCGGACGATCTTCCGTTCGTGCGCAGGCATTATCATCTGGTGGATGAGGATATGCTCGTGCTCGCGGTCGAACGGCGCGAACTGTTCGTTGCGCGCGCCGGGAACGTAAAGGTCGGATTTATAGGCGTGCACGCCGAAGGCTGCATGGGAATGCTTTACGTGCTGCCGCGTTTCAGACGCTGCGGCTACGGCAGGGAAATGGAGCTTTTCATGACCGGAGAGATGATGAGAGCCGGGCTTTACCCGTACGGCCAGGTGTTCATAAGCAACAAGGCGTCGCTTGCGCTTCAGAAGACCACGGACTATGAAAAAGCGCAGTGCGAAATGTATTGGTTCATTATAAAATAAAAAAAGGCAAAGACCGTAAAAAGTCTTTGCCCTTTTTCACGCAAGGCAATAGTTTGAAGAGAAAATCAAAAATTGTTTTTTTTTTTTTTTTTTTACAATTACATAACATCTTTTTCACTGCTTATGTTATAATGTTACAGGTATTAAAGGAGGGTGTTCATATGCGCAAAAGTTTTGTTTTGGCTGCTGCTTTGTTTTTGGCTTTTTGCCTGACCCTTGTCTCGTGCGGCGGCGCGGTTGCGAATGAAAGCAGCGCGCCGGAAAGCGGCTCTTCGGGCGAGAGCGGCGAGGAAAAAGACGCGCAAGCGGACGCGTATCTTGATTTTACGCAGCTTGACGACGGGACTTATATGATTTCCGTCAAAAGCGGAGCGGAGCTGCCCGAAGAATTCGGTATCCCCGCGACGCACGAAGGCAAAACGGTTACAAAGATCGCAGACCGCGCGTTTTATAACCATGCGGAAATAAAGAGCGTTACCGTTCCCGAAGGCGTCGTTAATATCGGGAGAATGGCATTTTCCGGCTGTACCTCGCTTGTAAATGTCGAACTGCCGCAGGGACTTACAACTATCGCCAGCGGCGCGTTTAAAAAATGCGCATTTTCCGAATTCATCGTACCGCAAAGCGTGACGTTTATCGGCAGCGGCGCTTTCGGCGGCTGCAATATGCTGCAAAGAATCGAGTTGCCGTTCATAGGCGAAACGCCCGATCCTTCCGAATTCCCGTATGGCTTTATCGGGCATATTTTCGGAACGCGGTTCGGAGATTCCGAAAAAATATACGACTTTATCCCGCGCGCACTCAAAGAAGTCATAGTATCCGAAGGATGCGAACATATTCCGTACGGAGCGTTTGCCTCATGCGAAAGCATAGAACGAATAACGCTCCCCAAAACCCTGAAAAGTATAGACAGCTGGGCGTTCGATTGTTGTACCGGACTAACCGAAATCAACTATAATGGAACAATCAAGGAATGGAATGCGGTGCAAAAAGAACTGAGCTGGAACAGTTGGGAGCATTCGGATGCGCCGGAGCGCAGGGTCACGGTGCATTGCTCCGACGGGGACGTAAGCTTTGCGTTCTATAATTGAGCACCTTCGCGCTGCAGCGCCGCGATCCGGTCTGACCTTCATCGGGTCGGCCGTATGACGCGTAAAAATAAGACGGCAAAGCCTAGTTTGGCTTTGCCGTTTATCTTTTTGTATTTGTTCCGGTTTATCTGTCGCTTTCCCTGAACTGCAGGGAATAGAGCGAAGCGTATATGCCGTTTTGCTTTATCAGTTCTTCGTGCGTGCCGAGCTCGGCGACTTTCCCGCCGTCTATGACGGCGATCTGCGTGGCGTTGCGTATGGTGGAAAGCCGGTGGGCGACGACTATCGTCGTGCGGCCGCGGCACAGCTCGTCGAGCGCCTTTTGAATATATATCTCGGTGGCGTTGTCGAGCGCCGACGTCGCCTCGTCGAGTATGAGTATCGCCGGGTCTTTGAGGAACACGCGCGCTATGCTTATGCGCTGTTTCTGCCCGCCGGATATCTTTACGCCGCGTTCGCCTATCTCGGTGTCGTAGCCGTGCTCCAGCGTCATAATCCAGTCGTGCAGGTTGGCGCGTTTGGCGGCTTCGATCACTTCGTCGTCGGTGGCGTTGAGTCTGCCGTAAAGAATGTTTTCGCGTATCGTGCCGCCGAACAGGAACACGTCCTGCTGCACTATGCCTATGTTGCGCCGCAGCGATTCCATGGTGACGGAACGGATATCCTTGCCGTCGATCCGTATAGCGCCGCCGGTGACGTCGGCGAACCGCGGGATAAGGTGGCATATCGTGGTCTTGCCGCCGCCCGAAGCGCCCACGAGCGCAAGGACTTCGCCTTTTTCCACCGTCAGCGACACGCCGTGCAGTACTTCTTCGGAATTGTTATACGAAAATTCAACGTCGTCCAGCTCTATCTTTCCTTCGACCTTGCCTATGTCGACGGCGCCGGGGGCGTCTTCTTCGGGCTTCTCGTCCAGTATCTCAAGGAACCGGCTGAACCCCGTCACGCCGTTCTGGTACGATTCCACAAAGTTGATGAGCGTGGTGATGGGCGAGATGAAGAGGTTGACCGAAACGATAAAAGTGGAATACTCGGCGAAATCTATTTTGCCGTCGTAAAGGAACAGGCCACCGGCGATAAGGATTATCACGTTGAAAATATCGGTGATGAACGAGGTGCCGGAAAAGAACTGCGCCATCGCCTTGTACGCCGCGCGGCACGCGCGCACGAACGCCGAATTGCCGCGTTCGAACTTTTCTTTTTCTTTTTCGGAATTCGTGAAAGCTTTCGTTACGCGGATCCCCGAAATGCTGCTTTCGAGCGCGCCGTTTATAACTGCGGTCTCTTTGCGGCGTTCGGTGAACGCGGCGCGCATCTTTTTGCGGAAATATATAGCCACCGAAACAAGTATGGGCACGCAGCAGAATATTATGAGCGTGAGCCATACGTTGATGGTACAGAGGTAAATGAAAGAACCGATGAGCATCACCGAGCTGATGATGATGTTTTCGGGGCCGTGGTGGGCGAGCTCGCTGACGTCGAACAGATCGCTCGTCATACGCGTCATTATCTTGCCGGTCTCGTGTTCGTCGTAAAACGCAAACGGCAGTTTTTGCAGATGCGCGAACAGGTCGCGCCGCATCTGCGCCTGCATCCCCACGCCTATCATATGGCCGTAATACTGCACGAAATAGCGCAGAAGCAGGCGCGCTATGTAAAGCGCCAGCACGCACACGCCGGCGATTATCACCGCGCGGTAGTTGCGGTTGGGGATCAAGTCCTTTAGCATTAGGTTCGTCACAATGGGATAGACCATCCCGATGAGCGAAATGAGCATCGAAGCCGCCATATCCAGATAAAACATCCTGCGGTGCGGCTTGTAATAGGCGATAAATCTTTTCAGCACGCGCTGTCACCTTCTCCGGCTGCATATTTATAATTCAATTATACTTTATACATTTCCCGCTGTCAAGCGAAAAAAGCGGTGTATTTGAATAAATCGGTGTTGACGGCGTGCGGAAGTTTTGGTATTATATTGACAGTAGTCAACGGAGGAAAGAAAATGAGATCAAAAGCTCTATTGCTCGCCGCCGCAGTTTTGTTGTGCGCTTTCGCGTTCGCCTGCAAAGGCGGCACCGGCGACGTTTCGGATGGCGAAGATACAACTGACGCAGAGGTGAGCGATATGGAAAGCTCCGGACCCGTTTCGGAAGCCGAAATAAAGCGCGTCGTGCTCGAGCTCGGCGGCGAAAAATACGAAGTCGAAGTCAATACCGTGCCCGCCGGCGACTGCGTGCGCATATATAATTACGAATACGGCGAGATAACGTCCGAAAAGGATGTGGATTTCGTCGAGCTCGCGGTCAGGGACCGCACCGTTGTTTACGTCGGCAAACCCGGCGAACGGCTCATCATAATGCCGGATACGTATATCATATCGTTCTGCGGGGAATACGCCGCGCACGGAGAAAACGTTAAGGCGGGCGAAAAGGCGATAATCAAGACCGGAAAAGTCGAAACACTGTACGCCGATTACGCCGTGATAGGCGCAAAGACCTGCCGTATCACCGGCAGGGACTGTGAACGCGACAAGCGTTCGGTCATATTGTACACGCCGTCGTTCGGCGAATCCACACGCACTTCCGCGGGAGGGGTCGAATTCGTCATAGAAGACGGAAAGATCACCGGCGTATACGAAGAAGGCGACACGGATATCCCCGAAAACGGTTTTGTGCTTTCGTTCGGTCCCAACGCGTCCAAGCCGGATCAAAGCGAAACCGGCGCCGAGATACATCTGCAAAACGGCAAATACGAAGAAACCGTGCTCTCCGTGGACAGGTACAACGACGTGCGGCAGCAGGATTTCCTGGTCATATACAGCGGAAAAAGCACTACCGGCACCAACCCTTACGGCTACGAGGTGCAGGTGGATAAAAACCTGATGTGCGTGGGCGAAGTTTACGGCGGCAACGCCGCCATCCCCGAAGGCGGATTCGTAATATCAGGCCACGGCAAAAACGAGACCGCGCTCAAAGAGGCGTACAGCCACGGCGCGTACGCGTTCCTTGACCGCAAAAACGGCACCGTGACCATAATTCAGACTCCGCTCACGGAATACGTATCGCAGAAATTGATGCTGACCGAGGCGGACAACGCGCTCAGATCCGCGCGCGCGGAATTCCTCGATATCGATTACGCCGTCTGCGACGAGCTTTTCCGGCGCGCCTGCGACCTCAGGTACGAAGCGATGCAGCGTATGGCGGCAGAAGAATATTATGCCGTGCTCGAACTCGTTTCCGCCGAAAAAGCGGCGCTCGGCGAGCTGCGTTACCGGCTCATACCTTCCAAAGCCGCGGAAAACCGCGCCGCGTGGTACCGTTCGACCGAAAAGAGCGACGAAGAAGTGCGCGCCCTGCTGCAAAAAGCAAAGGCGATGAACATAAACGCTCTGTATATAGAAACGTGGTATTACGGCTATACGATCGGATATTCGTCCGTGCCGGGGGTGCTGCACAATCCCGCAAACGGCGAATACGACGCGCTGGAGGGTTTTTGCCGCATTGCGAAGGAATACGGCATAGAGATCCACGCGTGGGTGCAGAATTTTTGCATTGGGCTCACGCAGAACCTGGCGAAAGAACCGAACTGCCTTGCAAACACGCTGCCAAAGGAAAAGCGGCTCATCGACCGCGCCGGCAACGATTACTATCCGCTCCCCACGGGCGGGTTCGTATTCCTCGATCCATACGACGCCGAAAACCGCGCGCTGGTGCTTGCGGTCTATGAAGAACTGCTTGAAAATTACGATATAGCGGGGATACATCTCGATTACATCCGGTTCCCCGAGCTCAACGGCGAAAACGATTACGGCTACAACGACGATATAGTAAACGCCTTCAAGGCGCAAAGCGGCTATACCGGCGACCTGCGCAGGGTGTCCAAAGAAAGCGCCGTATATAAGGAATTCAGCGGATTCCGCAGGGAGATAATCACTTCGTTCGTGGGCGAGGTGTACGAACTGGTCATGCGCGTCAAGCCGCAGACGTGGATCAGCGTCGCCGCGTACCCCGATATGAAAAACGCAAAGAACACCATATTCCAGGACGTGGCGGCGTGGGTCGAAAACGGCTGGATCGACGAAGTGTTTTCGATGACCTACAGCAGCGATAATTCCTACGTGCTTTCCAAAGCAAAGAGCTTCGTCAAAACAATAGGCGACAAATGCTTTTATTCCACGGGACTGGACGGGTACAGCGGCACCGCTCCGCAAGTGCTGGTAAACCAGTTTGCCGTTTCGCGCGAAGCGGGGGCGAGCGGCGAATCGCTGTTTGCCTTGACCTGCAAGAACAGCGAATCTTGGCTCAGGAATTCCGAAAGGTACACGCGCGCTCTCAAGCTCGGCGCGTATTCGCGCCCGGCCGTGCAGACGTATAAATTGAACGAAACGCTCGCCGCGCAGATAGACGACTTTTTCCGCAAGCGCGACGCGCTTTACGGCGAAGCATACGCTTTTTCCGGTATTTTTGACGCGCCTCTCGCGGAACTGCGCGAAAAATGCGCGTCGTTCGGCGGCGAAAGTTTTGCCGAAAAACTCGCGTTCGCCGAAGAAGCATATGAAACGCTGCTTAAAACGGATTACCAGTTCCGGATATCCGATATGGAAAGCGGTCCCTGCACCGAAGCGGTGACAAACGATCTTGCGCAGATGCGTTCCTGCCTGGCGCGGATGATAAACCGCCTCAAAGCGCGCGTTGGCGATTGAAAGCGCATACGATCAAAAAACATCTCCCGAATCCGGTCCGTTCCGTATTCGGGAGATGATTCTTATAGCTTATTTCAATTTTCCAAATGCTCGCTGAAATAATAGTAAGCCACTTGTTTTATATTGCTTATCTCGTCTGCGGTAAGCTGTTTGTGCGAATAGCGCGGCAGGTTTGCGTATTCGTTGGAATACGGATAAAATACGGCTGTGCCGGCGTCGATGTAGATAACATATGAGATCACTATCCCGTCCTGCTGCTCGGCGAAAAAGATGATATCTGCGTCAACGTTCGCTTCGGACGAGAAATCGCTCCAGCCGTCCTTTGCAAGCATATCCAGCGCCGACTTTAACACTTTAGAGGACGTATCTTTTATTGTCCCCGTGCCCCACAGATCCCACATGTCCTGAAGCGATTCACATTTCACAAGCTGGACGGTCATCGATTCGGGAACAAATGAAGTGATCCCGTTCGGATCAGGGAGTTCGTGGGTTACCGGGTCGCATGCGGCACAGACCGTACAAATCAGAATTACTGTAATAAGGATGATAAAAGCACGTTTAAATTGCATCGGTTTCTCCTTTCAAAAAGTGTTTACCGGTGTGTTTCTTCGGAGAAGCTGTTTTCGTCCGCCGGAGCTTCAAACAGCTCTTCGACTATCGACTGCGCCCGTGCGAGGTCGCGGTATTTAACATAGAACGACACGCGTTCCGCGCCGAACCCCAGCGTCACCGTGATCCCTCTGCCGTAGCGGTTTTTGAAGATATACGGTATGCCGTTCTGCCTGAGCACGTCTTCAAGCATTTCTGCCCACAGCTGCTCGCGCTCGGTCAAAAAGCAGATATCGTCGCCGCAGGCGGGCGTGCCGCGTTTGCCGCCGCACGCGGGGCAGCGCGGCGTGGAATATACGAGCTTGCAGTCTTTGCAGTACAGTTCCATATTTTTACGCCTCCTGTGCTTACATTATATCATTTTCCGCGCTCAAAGTCAATAATAATCGCGCGTACGGCTTTACGCGTCATTGACATTCCGGCGCGCACGCGCTATAATATATGCAAACCAAAACCATGAAAAGAGGGAATTGAAAATGACACTTATACCGCAGCCCAAGAAAATGCGCGTCCACCGCGGCGAACTGGATCTGCGCGGGATGCAGATAGTAATGAACACGGCGTGCGACGCGAGGATATTCAAGGCGTGCAAGACGCTCGCCGACGAACTCGAATCTCTTACCGGAGCTTTTTCCAAAATAAACAAGGCGTTCGATCCCGCGTCTTGCGGAGTCTGCGTTTCGGTGTGCGCCGGAACGAAAAAGAACGTTGAATCGTATACGCTCGCCGTCGACGGAAACGGCGTGAAGATAGCTTCGCAGTCGCTTGCCGGCGCGTTCTACGGTATACAGACGCTCAGGCAGATGGCGGCGAACGGCGGCGGAAAGATACCTTACTGCGAAATAAAAGACGAGCCGGATATGAAACTGCGCGGGTATTATCTCGACGTTTCGCGCGGGAGAGTCCCCACCGTGGAAGGCGTAAAAAAGATAATAGACATGCTCGCGTATTACAAAGTGAATATGCTGCAGGTCTATATCGAGCACGCGTTCGATTTCAAAGAATACCGCTGCTTCCTCGATCCCGACGGCTATATGACCGCCGAGGAGATAATGGAGCTGGACGATTACTGCTGCGATAATTTTATCGATTTCGTGCCTTCGCTTTCCACTTTCGGGCACCTGTACCGGCTGCTTTCTTCAAAGCGGTACGCGCATCTGTGCGAGCTGGCGGATTACAAGCCCGATCCCAACCCCTGGGTGAACCGCATGCTGCACCACACCATCGACGCTTCCAACCCCGAAAGCTTCGAGCTTATAAAATCGCTCATCGACCAGTTCATACCGCTGTTTCGGAGCAGCTATTTCAACATCTGCTGCGACGAAACGTTCGACCTCTGCCGCGGGCGCAACGCCGGCAAGGACAAGGCGAAGCTGTATCTCGAATTCACCACAAAACTCATCGATCACGTTTCTTCGCGCGGGAAGACCGCTATGATGTGGGGCGACATCGTGCTCAACCATCCCGAGATCATCCCGTCCTTCCCCAAGGATATGGTGATGCTGTGCTGGGATTACCGCGATTCGCCCAACGTGGGCGCAATTGACAGATTCGCTTCCGCGGGCGTGCGCCAGATGGTCTGCCCGGGCTGTTCTTCGTGGAACCATTTTTCCGAAGCTCTGGGATACGCCCGCAAGAACATAGTCGCCATGGCCGACGGCGGGATGAAGAACGGCGTGCTCGGCATCCTCAACACCTCGTGGGGCGATTACGGTCACGTCTGTTCCGCCAACTGCTCGCTCTACGGACTGGTTCTCGGCGCCGTCAAGGGATGGCGGTGCGGTACCGACGTATTCGGCAAAGAATACAATAAAGCGGTGTCTTCGCTCGTATACGGCGACGGCACCGGGAAAACGGTCGAGCTCATAGAAAAGCTCGGCGAGACCGAAAGCGTTATGAACTGGGGCATCTTCACCCAGTGGCATTTCGGCGTGCACAGCTATTACGGCAAAGCGCTCGAACTGGGCGAAAAAGACGCTGCGAAGTTCATTGAAAACGCAAACGTGTGTCTCGGCATTTCCAACGAATTCGCGTCGCTAGGCGCCGGCGAGATATACGAAGACCTCGTGCTCGCCGCCGAAGCGGATTATTACTTGAGCATGGGATTCGCCCGCATGCTCGGCGCGAAAACCGAAGTCAGCGAAAGCGCGTTCCTCGACTGGAGCGAGCGTTACGCCGCAAGCTGGCTTCGCGACAATAAGGTCAGCGATCTGTATCTGATCCCCGACCTTATGAAGAAAGTATTGTTCGATTAAACAAAGCTCAGTATAACAGTATCCCGAGCCCCGCCGATATGACTATAAGGATTATCGGCGAGGGCTTTTTCTTTGCAAAGCGTTTGCAGGCGAAAGCGAACGCCGCGACGAACGCGATTATCCCGAGCGCGCGCAAGTCGAAATCCAAAACGAAGTCGCCGGCGGAAACGCCGAACACCGCGCGCAGTCCCATTATGAGCGCCGTGCCGCATATGAGCGCCACCACGCAGGGACGGATCCCGCCGAGCGCGCCCTGCACCGGCGGAAGGTTTATGAAATTGCGGATGAGCGAAACGATTATGAGCATTATTATGAACGCGGGCAGCACAACTCCCAGCGTGGCACAGAACGAGCCGAAGAACCCTCCCTGCGACGAGCCCACGAAAGTCGCCATATTCACGGCTATGGGGCCGGGCGTGGATTCCGATACCGCGAGCATATTCATAAAGCTTTCCTCGGTCATCCACCCGTGCGCAAGCACCTGTTCGCGCAGCAGCGAGATCATGCCGTAGCCGCCGCCGAACGACACCGCGCCGAGTTCGAGGAATACCAGAAACAGCTTGAGAAAGATCATTTTTCCGCCTCCTTTTCAGAAGACGAACGACGTCTTATCAGCCACGCGGCGTACCCTGCCGCGCCGGATATGAGTATGAAGAACACCGAAGAAAAGCTGACCGAAAACAGCGAAAAGCAAACGCAGAGTATAAGCGTGATCGCGAATATCACTGCCGAAAAGACGTCTTTGACCGAGCTTTTCAAAAGCTTTATCCCCGCCGCGGCGATCAGATACACCACGCACGCCTGGACGCCGCGGAACGCGCGCGCCACGAGCTCGAATCTGAGAAATTCGTCAAAGAAAAGGGAAATGACGAAGATTATAACGAACGACGGTATGCAGACGCCGAGCGTCGCCAGCGCCGAGCCGGGAACGCCGCCTTTTTTGTATCCGATATATGTCGCGCTGTTTATCGCTATGGGACCGGGCGTGGATTCGGCGAGCGCCGTCATGTCCAGAAATTCGTCCTTGGTCACCCATGCTTTCTTTTCCACGAACTCGTTTTCCAGCAGAGCGAGCATGGCGTAGCCGCCGCCGAAAGTGAACAGCCCTATTTTGAGCATCGTGAAGAACAGCGCTGCGAGCGGTCTTTTCTCTTTCATTCTTTTTCCTCGCGAACACAGTATTTTTGCCATATCCGGATTATATCATATGTTTTGCGTTTTTACAAGGCGAAAATGGCGTTTCGGCGCAGAAAAACGCCGGAAATGAAAAATATTGCATTTTTCGACAATTTGTGTTATAATTATCATTTAAAGCCGTGCGCCGCGAAGAGATCGTGAAACAGACCCGGAGCCGCTTCGGGCTTTCGGAAAGCGACGTAAAAAAATATTTCGGCTGATTTGCTAATTATGTTAACAGACCCTTCCCGCAGAACGGTTCTGCGGGATTTTTTTTGCAAAAATCTTGTCGTTTGCAGTTGACTATACGGCGGTTTTGTGGTAATATTATCGTGTATCAACAAGGCGTGGAAAATCTGTAAAAAAAGGAATGCTCTGCCATGACGTACGAACTTCAAAAAGCCGGACTCTGGAAAAGGATATCGGCCTTGGTGCTGGACGTGATACTGCTTTGCGTGCTGTCCGCCGGCTTTATATCGGCGGTCGCGTTCGCCACCGGTTACGATTCCGCCAACGAGCACCTTGCCGCGAGATACGACTATTTCGAGCAGACTTATAACGTCAAGCTCAGCATAACCAACGAAGAATATCAAAAACTCCCCAAAGAAGAGCAGGCCCGTTACGACGAGGTCGCAGAGCTGATCGCCGGCGACGAAGAGACGGCGAACGCGTACAAACGCGTCGTGAACCTCACTATGCTTATGACTTCTTTGGGTATTTTTCTTGCCGTTTTGTCGCTGGAATTCTTCGTGCCGCTCTATTTCAAAAACGGCCAGACGGTGGGCAAGAAAGTATTCAACATCTGCGTCGTCGGCGTCGACGGGGTGCGCATAAGCAACGTCACGCTGTTCGTGCGCTCGGTACTCGGCAAGTACGCGATCGAGATAATGGTGCCGGTGTTCATGGTGTTCCTCATCCTGTTCAACGGTATTGGGATGCTCGGCGTCGTGCTCATCGGGCTGCTGCTGATCCTTCAGGTCGCGCTCGTGCTCTGCACGCGCAACGGAGCCGCGATCCACGACCTGCTCGCTTCCACCGCAGCGGTGGACGGCGCCACGCAGAAGATATTCGACACCCGCGAAGCTCTCGAAGAATACCTGCAGGAGCAGAAACAGTACCGCGAATCCCGTGAAGATTATTAAATGATTATATAAACAGAAAGACAGGAGCCAATATGAAAGTAGTACTGCAAAACGTAACCAAGATCTTCCCCAGCAGGAACAAAAAATCCAAGGAATCGGTCATAGCGGTCGACGATTTTACTTTCACGGTCCCCGACGGCAAGCTCGTGGGGCTGCTCGGCCCTTCCGGCTGCGGCAAAAGCACTACGCTTTATATGATAAGCGGCCTGCAAAAGGTTTCGGGCGGTAAGATCTACTTCGACGACGACGACGTCACCGACCTCGCCGCCGAAAAACGCGGAGTCGGACTCGTGTTCCAGAACTACGCGCTTTATCCGCATATGACGGTAAGGCAGAACATCCTCTTCCCGCTGCAGAACCTCAAGGGCGACGATAAGCTTTCCAAAGACGAAATGCTCGACCGCGCCACCACCGCCGCGCGCCTGGTACAGATCGACGAGCTTATGGACCGCAAGCCCAGCGAGCTTTCGGGCGGCCAGCAGCAGCGTGTGGCGATCGCTCGCGCGCTGGTCAAAATGCCCAGAGTGCTGCTGCTCGACGAACCGCTTTCCAACCTCGACGCGCGTCTCAGACTGCAAACGCGCGAAGAGATCCGCCGTATCCAGCGCGAGACCGGCATCACCACCGTTTTCGTAACGCACGACCAGGAAGAAGCGATGAGCATTTCCGACCTCATCGTCGTTATGAAAAAAGGTATCATCCAGCAGATCGGCAAGCCTCAGGACGTATATGACGACCCCGTCAACCTGTTCGTCGCCAAGTTCCTGGGCACGCCGCCTATCAACGTCTTCGAAGGCAAAGTCGAAAACGGCGCGCTGTATATTGGCGAAGACGCCGTGCTTAAAGTCGAAGGCGTCGAAGACAAGGCGGTCAACGTGGGCGTCCGTCCCGAAGGTTTCGTTTACGACCCCGCGGGCCCGCTCAGCTGCAAGCTCACCGGCATAGAGGTCATGGGACGCGATATGAGCGTGGTTTCGGAAAAAGACGGCAAAGTCGTGCGTTCCATAATCAATTCCGACGTCACCGTAGATCCCACGCTCGCCGAAGTAAGGTATACGCTCAAACCCAACAAGGTGTTCATTTTCGATAAAACCACCGAAGAAAGAATACGTTTTTAAGGGGTACATAAAATGGTAGACAACAAACAACAATGGAAAGCGTGGCTTTATCTTTCGCCGGCTATCATATTGCTGCTGGTGTTCACGGTATGGCCCATAATAAACACGATCCGCATGGCTTTCCTCGACGGATATAAGGGGCTGGAGGCCGCGGGCGGCGCGACGTTCAGCTTCGGCGTGCAGAACTTCGTAAAAGTCGTCAAGTATCAGAAATTCCTGCAGTGTCTCGGCAACACCGCTCTGCTGTGCGTGCTCACGGTGCCTATTTCAACGCTGCTCGCGCTGTTCATAGCAGTCTGCCTCAATTCCATAAAAGCGCTGCAAAAGCCGCTGCAGACCATATTCTTCCTTCCGTACGTCACCAACACCATCGCCATAGGGATGGTCTTTGCCGCGATGTTCAACATCGTCGGCAGTTTCATCGGCACGCAGAACGAACTCATTTCCAACGCAGGTATCATCAATAACATCATCACGTTCTTCGGCGGGTCCAACGTCAACTGGATCAACACCGGTTCCTCCTACGCCGCGAATATCGCCGTTATGGTGGTGTATATCGTGTGGAACGCGCTGCCGTTCAAGATACTCATACTGCTGGGCGGCCTTCAGAGCGTCAACAAGCAGTATTACGAAGCCGCCAAAGTCGACGGGACTTCGCGCTCGCGCACTTTCTGGCGCATCACCGTGCCGCTTCTTTCACCGATGATCGCGTACGTCGTCATAACCGGTTTCATCGGCGGGTTCAAAGAGTATTCCAGCGTCATAGGTATATTCGGGCAGTCGATGGGCCCCGCCAACGACGCGGGACGCCTGAATACGATGGTCGGGTTCATCTACGACGCGCTCAGCAGCAATAACCAGGGGCGCGCTTCGGCCGCGGCGCTCATACTGTTCGGCATCATTCTCGTCGTTACGCTTATAAACCTTTACGTAAGCAAAAAACGCGTTCATTATTGAGGAGGTGTGAGCAATGGCGGATAATATCAAAGTTATGAAAGAAAAAGATATCTCCAAAGTCACCCGCCGCGCAAAGACGGGCGGCGTGGTCGCAAAAGTGCTCACCTACGCGTTCCTCGTGTTTATGGCGATCGTGGTCCTGTTCCCGTTCTACTGGATGATCAACTCCTCGCTCAAATCCATAGAGGAATACCGTATGAGCACCCCCACCTTCTGGCCTCAGCACGTTATGTGGTCCAACTACAGCGAGGCGTTCAGGGTAGCCAACCTGGGCAGACTGTTCCTGAACACCGTGATAGTGGGCGTCGTTTCCACCATCCTTTCGCTCATAATCACCGTGCTTTCGGCGTTCGCGTTCGCCAGACTGCAGTTCAAGGGCAAGAACATACTGTTCGCGGGCTTGCTCGCCACAATGATGATCCCCGGCGAGCTGTTCACCATAACCAACTACGGCACGGTCAACGACCTGGGGTGGATGAACACCTACACCGTTCTTATCGTTCCGTTTTTGGTGAGCGTGTTCTATATCTACCTGCTTCGTCAGAACTTCCTGCAGATACCCAACGAGCTGTATCTCGCCGCCAAGGTCGACGGCACCAGCGACATCAAATATCTGTGGAAAGTCATGATCCCACTTTCGCTGCCCACCATCATCTCTATCACTATACTCAAGATGATGGGCGCCTGGAACTCCTATATCTGGCCGCGTCTCGTCGCGAACGACGACCTGCACAAGCTGATCACCAACGGCTTGCGCGGCACCGCGTTCCTGGATGAAGCGGGCGAAACGAACTATCCGGCGCAGATGGCCGCGGTCGCGCTCGTATCTCTGCCTCTGTTCCTGGTGTTCGTGTTCCTGCGCAAATACATAATCCGCGGCGTTTCGCGCAGCGGCATAAAAGGTTAAAAGATTTTACATCATAAATACTTTTTACTTAGAAAGGATCCCCGACATGAAAAAGCTGATTGTTTTTATCCTGCTTGCCGCCATGGCGCTTACGCTCTGCGCCTGCGGAAAAGCAAAAGCCGCGCCCAACTTCATAGTTCCCGAGGGCGGCTATGACGGAAGCGAAGTCACCGTCAAATTCTACCACACCATGGGTTCCAACCTGAGCGACGTTCTCGATATCTATATCGAAGAATTCAACAAGCTTTATCCCAACATCCATATAGCGTACGAGAAGATCGGCGGCTACGACGACGTAAGGAACCAGATCAGCACCGAGCTTTCTTACCGCACCGAACCCAATATGGCGTACTGCTATCCCGACCACGTCGCGCTGTATAACCTCACCGGCGCGGTCGCTACGCTCGACGACATCATCGACAGTCAGATCGAGATCACCCGCGCGGACGGCACCAAAGAGATACTCGGACTCACCGAAGAGCAGAAGAACGACTTCATCAAAGGTTACTACGAAGAAGGTATGCAGTTCGGCGACGGCCTTATGTACACCATGCCGTTTTCCAAGTCCACCGAAGTGCTCTATTACGACAAGACCTTCTTCGAAGCCAACGGACTCACTCCTCCCAAGACCTGGGACGAAATGGAAGCTCTCTGCCGCCGCATAAAGGAGATCGACCCTCAAAGTATCCCCATGGGCTACGACAGCGAAGCCAACTGGTTCATCACCATGTGCGAACAGCTGGAATCCCCGTACACCAGCGCCAACGGCGAACACTATCTGTTCAATAACGACGTGAACAAGAATTTCGTAAAGAGATACCGCGAATGGTATCAGAACGGCTGGATCACCACCCAGAAACTCTACGGCTCCTACACCTCCGGTCTGTTCACCTCCACCAACGGCATCAGATGCTATATGTGCATCGGCTCTTCCGCCGGCGCGACCCATCAGCGCCCCAGCGCCAACGACGACGGCTCGTATCCGTTCGAAGTGGGCATAACCTCCATTCCTCAGGCCAATGCAGACAATCAGAAGATAATCTCCCAGGGCCCCAGCATCTGCATATTCAAAAAAGACAATCCTCAGGAAGTGCTCGCATCCTGGCTGTTCCTCAAGTACCTCATCACTTCCGTTGAGTTCCAGGCGGAATTCTCCATGGCTTCGGGCTACGTTCCCGTCATCAAATCGGTTTCGCAGAACCCCACTTACGCCGATTTCATTGCCAAGGCGGATGGCGGCAAATATATCTCCGCGCTCAGCGCCAAAGTGTGCCTTGAACAGGCCGATTACTATTACACCTCGCCCGCGTTCAACGGTTCTTCAACCGCCCGCGACCAGGTCGGCGCGCTCATTTCCAAGTGCATTTCCGAAACCGATATCACCGACGTCGACGCATTCATCGACAAAGCGTTCTCCGACGCCATTGACGAATGCGAATATCAGGGCGGCTGATAACGGAACAACAAAGCTATGAAAAACACTTTTAAAATCCTTTCGCTGCTGCTGGCGCTCGCGTTGCTGCTCGGGTGCCTGGCGGCGTGCCGCAAAGATCCCGCCGAAAATTCCGGACCCGAAGATACCGAACATCAGGATTACGCCGCTTTTGCGCTGGATATGAATTCCGATACGCTCAAGCAGGTCGTCACGGTCAAGATGTTCATCGACGGCGACACCACGCATTTCAACGTGCCTTCGTCCGTGAGCGACAGCGGAGTGCTCAAAGCCAGATATCTCGCCGTCAACACCCCGGAATCCACCGGCAAGATCGAAGAATACGGTAAAAAAGCCTCTAATTTTACCAAAACAAAGCTTTCGTCCGCGTACGAGATACTCGTCGAATCCGACGACGCCAACTGGAACCTCGATTCCACGGGCGGCAGACATCTCGTGTGGATATGGTATAAGCCCGACGCGCAATCGGAATACCGTAACCTGAATATAGAGATATTGCAGGAAGGGCTCGCGGTCGCCTCGTCTTCGGCCAACAACCGCTACGGCGACACCTGCACCAAAGCCATCGCGCAGGCCAAGCGCGAAAAGCTCAATATCTATTCGGGCGAAAAAGACCCCGATTTTCCGTACGGCGAAGCGATCCCCGTAACGCTCAAGGAGATCCGCTGCAACATAGAAGAATACAACGGCAAAAAGGTATCGTTCGAAGGCGTCATCACCAAGAACTATAACAACGGCGTGTATATAGAAGACTACGACGCCGAGACCGACCGTTATTACGGCATCTACGTCTATTACGGTTTCGGGCTCACCGGCGACGGACTCGATATACTCGAAGTCGGCAACCGCTCCCGCATAGTCGGCTCGGTGCAGTATTACGAAGGCGGCGGGACATATCAGGTTTCCGGCCTGACCTACCGCGCCATGAAACCCGACGATCCAAACAACATAATGCTCATAAGCAAGGGCAACGCGGCGGCGTTCGTGCCCGTTTCGGTGCCCACGCTCGCCGGCGGCAAAGTCACTGTCGACCTTGGCGAAGACAAAGGCGAAAAAGAATTCGACTGCGCGTTCCTGGCGATGGATACCTCAGTCGAGCTGCGCGAGGCGCGCATCACCGACGTATATATGACGTCCAACGAGGACAGCTCTTCGTACGGCGCGCTTTCGCTCACCGTGGAATACGGCGGCAAGACCATCACCGTCCGCACCAATCCGTTTTACGGCGAAGACGGCAAGCTTATCGACGGCAAATCGTGGATCGGCAAGACCATCGACGTAAAAGGCGTGGTGGCGTATTTCAACGGCAATTACCAGGTGCGCGTGTTCGCGCTTTCGGATATCACATTTTATTAAGAAAGAGGAATGACCAATGAAAAAACTATTAGCGCTGATCCTTGCCGTCGTGCTCTGCGCAGCCGCGCTCGTTTCGTGCGGCGGCGGCGATGACAAAGCCGACGATCCGCTCACCCGCGCAAAAGAGTATCTGTTTTCCAAGTACAAGAACATTTCCGTCACGGCGGGCGATTTCGACCTCGTCGATTCCGTCACCATCGACGGCGTCAAATACGACGTCGACTGGACCGTTGACGTCAAGTCCGGCAACCCCGAAGGCGTAAAGGTAGTCAAAGGCGAAGGCAAAGTCACCGTAGACGTCGACGAAAAAGCCGTCACCGATATCGAATACACCCTCAAGGGCGCCGTCAAGGACGAAGCCGGCAACACTTCCGAGCTTGCGCTCGAATGCAAGGTCCCCGAATTCAAGATGCTTTCGTGGGAAGGCTATCTCGCCGCCGCCGAAAATGACGCGGTCGCGGTCAAAGGCATAGTCACCGGCATAATGGCAAAATCGCTCGGCAACACCGCCAACTGCCTGTACATCCAGGGCGACGACTGCGGCTTCTACGTTTACGGAATGGCGAGCGATCCCGCCGCCGACGACGGAGTTGAAGTCGGTATGACCGTTTCGGTCTCCGGCGTCAAATCGCTGTATAACGGCACTCTCGAGATCACTTCCGCCACGGTCGAGATACTCGACGCGGGCAAGAGGGAAGTCGTCCCCGTGGATTATACCGAGATATACGCCGCGGCTTCCGCGCTCGACGACGCGGCTCTTGCCGGAAAGCAGGCGATGCTCGTCACGCTCAAGAACGTGGAGATCACCGGCGAAGAAGCTGGCAGCGGTTACTATAAGTTCAAACTGGGCGATAAAGAATCCTACATCCGCATCTCGTCTTCCACCTGCCCCATCTCCAAGGACGACCAGGAAAAATTCAAGAAAGATCACTCCGACCATTTCGGCTGGATCGCCAACGCCACCGGCGTCATCTGCATTTACAACGGCGCGTTCTATCTCACTCCCGTGAGCGTCGACGCGTTCGAATATGTAAGTCTTCCTTCCAAGAGCGATGAGGAAATGCTCGAATTCGAAGCGGGCAGCCTCAGCTTGAAGAACGAATACTACAGCGCCGCCGAAATCGAAGTCCCCGCAGTCGGCAAATCCTACGAACAGGTCAGCATAGAATGGAGCTCCGATAACGACGCCGTCAAGTTTGAAAACGGCAAGATGATCATCACGCTCCCCGACACCGACGCCGCAGTCAAGGTCACCGCTACGCTCAAGTGCGGCGACGCGAGCAAGGAAGTTACGTTCGATATCAAACTCGTGGCACACGAGCTCACCGAAGCCGAAATACTCGAAAAAGCTTTCGCGCTCGAAGCCGGCAAGTCGCTCGAAGGCTCCTACACCCTCACGGGCGAGATAACCGAGATCCCCACCGCGTACAGCGAGGAATACAAAAACGTCACCGTCAATATCAAGGTGGCGGATAAAGTGGTCCAGTGCTTCCGCCTTGCGGGCGAAGGCGCCGAAAACCTCGCCGTTGGCGACGTCATCACCGTCACCGGCACGCTCAAGAACTATGACGGTACTATAGAATTCGACAAGGGCTGCACCTTCGTACTCGGCGGCCACAACGAACACGGCGGCGAAGACAGCGGCGACGTGGCGGCGATACTCGAAAGAGCGTTCGCGCTCGCAGACGGCGAGGCGCTTGGCAGCGCTGTCACCCTTACGGGAGAAGTTACCGCCATGGTCACGCCTTACAACGAACAATACGATAACGTCACCGTCAATATAAAAGTCGGCGATAAGACTTTGCAATGCTTCCGTCTCAAAGGCGACGACGCCGCGACTGTCGGCGTGGGCGATGTCATCACCGTCACCGGCGACATAAAGAACTACAAAGGCACCGTAGAATTCGTCGAAAATTCCACTTTCGTCACGGTCTCCAAGGGCGAAGGCGAAGCGGTCCTCACCACCGAAGCCGAAATACTCGAAGCCGCGTTCGCGCTCGAAGTCGGCACCGCGCTCGGCAACACCTATTCGCTCACCGGCGAGATCACCGAGATCAACACCGAGTACAGCGAAGAATACGGCAATATCACCGTTACCATAAAAGTGGCGGATAAATCCGTTATGTGCTACCGCCTCAAAGGCGAAGGCGCCGAAAACCTCGCCGTGGGCGACGTCATAACCGTCTCCGGCAAACTCAAGAATTTCCAGGGCACCATCGAATTTGATTCCGGCTGCACTTTCACAAAATAACATACCCGTAAAAACAATAAAGACGGCTGCGTTTTGCAGCCGTCTTTTTCTGCTTTTCTATTTCAGCGTTTCGTATGCTTTTAAATCCGTGCGCTCGGTAGTGAGAGGAGTGACCGAAATATATCCGTTCATAACGGCGTCGGTGTCGTACGTGAGGTCGTTCGAGCTTTCGTAGGCGCAGTAACCGCGCTGTATGAACGTGCCGTCGCCCAGATCGGTGAAACGGTCGCGGTAATACGGCCCGCCCTGCCGGGTGAACAGAATTCCTTTGGGAGAATCGGGCACGTTGATATTGAACACCTCGGCTATCTTCAGCAGCTCGCGCTCGCAAAACAGTTCGTACAGCTGTTTGAGATATGCCGATGCGACCTGCGGCGATTCGGGGAACGTGGAGACCGCCACGGCCTTCACGCCGAAAGCGGAAGCTTCGAAACACGCGCCGACGGTTCCGGAATAGAGTATATCCTTGCCCAGATTATAGCCGCGGTTGATGCCCGAAAGCACCAGATCGAAGCTTTCGCCCAATCCTTCTATTGCGAACCGCACGCAGTCGGCTGGGGTGGAATCCACGGCGTAGGCGCGCACGGCTCCGGGAAGCGTGCATTTGTTCACCGCAAACGGCTTTTTCACTTCTATTCCGTGGCTTTTGCAGCTTTGCTCGGCGAGCGGCGCCACGACGGTGATCTCGCCTATGTTCCCGGCTTTTTCAAGCAGGACCGCGAGCCCTTCGGAATTGAGCCCGTCGTCGTTGGTCAGAAGTATCTTCATATCCAGCCCTCGTGAGTGGATTTGTATTCGTAAAGCAGCGCGTCGCAATCAGCGAGGAAAGAATTTATCTGTTTTGAGCCGCGCAGAGTGGCGCCGCTGGCGTATTCGTGACCGCCTCCGCCGTATTTTTCGGCGATACGGTTGGTCTGCACGAACCGCGATCTCAGCCGCACCCGGGTGGAGCCGTCTTCGTAGTCTATAAACGCGAGCCAGATCAGGCAGCCCTTGATGGATTCCATCATATAGACCGTCTCGCTCGCCTGCTCGGAAGTGAGCGCGAACTTTTCGCGCGTTTTGCACGTTATTCGTATGTGCGCCGCGCCGTTCGGGGTGATCTTCATATTCCTGTAAACGAACGACTTGTATTTGAGCCACGAGAAATCGTCAAGATTCAGATGTGCGAAAAGCAGTTCGGTGTTTATGCCTTTGTCGAGCAAAAAACCCGCGACGCGCATCGTGTCGCCGTTGACCGAATACTTGAACCTGCCGGAATCGGTCACGAGCCCGGTATAAAGGAAATACGCGGCTTCGCCCGTTGTGACTATCTCGCTTTTGTACCGCATACAGAAATCGGCAATCATTTCGCACACCGACGAGCGTTCGGGTTCGACCCACATTATATCCCCGTAGGGGCGTATGTTCGGGTGGTGGTCGATCTTTATTATCTCTTTGGCGAGCGCGTACTTTTTGTTGGAAAGCCGTTCCGGGTTGCCGCAATCGAGGCATATGAGCAGCGTGCCCGAATAAAACGCGTCGTCGGGCTGACCGTCGTCGGGGCCCAGAAACGCCAGGTTTTCGCTTGCGTCCTCGCTCGCGAGCATTATACGCTTTTCGGGAAAAGAGGCGCGCAGCGCCGCCGCGAGCCCTTTGGAAGACCCCAGCGCGTCGCCGTCGGGGCGCAGATGGCGCGAGATGACGATTTTATCGTATTCTTTTATCTTTGCAAGTATAAGATCGGTCGTCTTCCTGTTTTTCATATCATTCTCCGCACATTTCGTCGAGCTCCGCAAGCAGTTTCATAGCCGTTTCGCGGTCCGGGAGCGTGGCTCCGCACGCCTTGGCGTGACCGCCGCCGCCGTATTTTACGGCGACAGGGCAGACGTTTTTGCCCGAAGAGCGGATCTCGCACCATATGCCGCTTTCGGTCTCGGTGAAGTTCGCCCAGATCTGAACGCCGCGGATGTCGGACATCGTGTTGACCATCCCGCGCGATACCGAAAACGCGTCGAGCCCGTACGTTGGGAATTCCTCGAGCGTGGTATATACGTACGCCACGTTGTGCATTGTGAATTTTATGTTGAGTATGAACTGCGCGCGCGCGCGCAGGTTTTTGAAATCGTTTGAATAAAGTCCCTTGAAAATACTTTCGCGGCTGAAAGAGCTGGACGTAAGATACGCGGCGCGTTTGAACGTGGCGGGGGTGGTGCTGTCGTACAAAAACCTGCCGGAATCGGTCACGAGCCCGGTATAGAGCGCCTTTGCGCATTCGGGCGTGAGTTTGAGTCCGCTTTCGCGGATCATATCGGCTATCATACCGCAGCAGCTTTCGTACGCGGGGTCGACTATCTCATATTCCGCGATCTGCGCAAGCAACACGTGGTGGTCGATCCGCAGCGTGCTTTTGGCGGTCTTCCAGCGCACGTCGCTTATCAGCTCGGCGGAAGAGGTGTCGAGTATCACCGCGAGCGCGTCGGAATATACGACGTCTGGTATGCTGTCGGGCGCGGAATGGTCCATAAACGAATAGCGCTTGGGGTCGTCGCCCACGCAGAAGACCTGCTTTTCGGGAAAATTCGCGCGTATGAAAAACCATAGCCCGGTCTGCGCGCCTATGGCGTCGCCGTCGGGGTTGGCGTGGCGGTGTATTATTACGGTGTGGAATTTCTTTATAAGTTCTACGGCTTTTTCAAACATTTATTTTACTCCAAACTGCAGTTTTTTATATTATAGCATGCGCGCCGCACCGTGTCAATAACGGTATTTTCAGCGTTTAACGTTTTTATGCTTTACACGCGCCGCTTTTTGTGATATCATATATCTGCAAGGAGTCGGAAATATGGAATTTAACGAATTTTTATCGGTGTCGCCCGAAGTCGCGTCCGCGCTCGCCGCGGGGAGACCCGTCGTGGCGCTCGAATCTACGATAATCAGCCACGGGATGCCCTATCCGCAGAACGTGCAGACCGCGCTGGCGGTGGAAGGAGCGGTGCGCGAATGCGGCGCAGTTCCGGCTACCATAGCGATAATCGGCGGCAAACTCAAAGCGGGGCTTTCCCGCGGTGAAATAGAATATTTGGGCAAAAAAGGGACGCAGATAACCAAAGCGTCGCGGCGCGACCTGGCGTTTCTCGTATC
Source organism: Clostridia bacterium (assembly GCA_017429165.1). GTDB lineage: Bacteria > Bacillota > Clostridia > Oscillospirales > CAG-382 > UBA1206. The sequence goes on along the minus strand of JAFRPL010000013.1, from coordinate 6,450 downwards.
GCGCTCGTGCGACGGCGCGACGACGGTCGCTTCGACAATGATAATCGCCGCGATGGCGGGAATAAAGATATTCGCCACCGGCGGCATAGGAGGCGTGCACCGCGGCGCCGAGACTACCATGGATATTTCCGCCGATCTCGAAGAGCTCGCGCGCACGCCGGTGATGGTCGTTTGCGCCGGGGCGAAATCCATACTCGATCTGGGGCTCACGCTCGAATACTTAGAGACCGGGGGCGTGCCGGTGATCGGCTACGGGACAAATGAACTGCCCGCGTTCTACACCCGCAAGAGCGGATTCGGAGTCGATTACCGTGTGGATTCCGAAGAAGAACTCGCTCGCGCTTTCCGCTGCGGCGAAAAGATGTGTTTGGGCGGCGGTATGCTCGTCGCCAACCCTATCCCCGAAGAGTATTCTATGGATAAGGAATATATCGATTCCGCCATCGACGAAGCGATCGCTCAGTCGCGCGCGGAAGGGATAAAGGGCAAAGAGACCACGCCGTTCCTGCTCGCAAAGGTCAAGGAACTGACGGGCGGGCTGAGTCTGGAATCGAACATACAGCTTGTGCTCAACAACGCGCGGCTCGCCGCGCGCACCGCGTGCGAATACTGCGCGCTTATAAAAAAGGAGGAACAACAATGCCAAGGACAATTGCCGTAAGAGGTACGGGAAAATGCTCGTTCGCGCCCGATACCATCCAGCTGTTCGCCGATATCGAACGCCGCAGCAAGGATTACGAAGAAGCGCTTTCGCTTTCGGCGCGCGCCGTCGAACAGCTGAAGAGCGCCGTCGTAAAATGCGGATTCGAAGAAAACGACCTTAAGACTTCGTCGTTCAACGTCACCACCGAATATGAATCGGTGCGCGACAAGGACGGCAACTACAAGAGCGTTTTTGCCGGCTACTGCGTGCGTTACAATATGCAGCTCAGCTTCGGATGCGACACCCAAAAGCTGCGCGACGTGCTCGCCGCCGCCGCAAAGAGCGGAGCCGACGCGAGACTGAACATTTCGTTCGCGCTCGAATCCAAGGAAGAAGCGGTCGATACGGCGCTTTCGCTCGCCGCCGAAGACGCAAAAAGAAAAGCCGCGTCCCTCGCCAAAGCGATGGGAGTAGGGCTTTTGAAAGTGCTGAGTATCGAACAGAGCGGCGTGCCGCACAATTTCGTTTCGCGCACGGAATTCCGCGAAGACGCGGTCGCCGCGCGAATGATGAACGCAAAGAGCTCCATAGCCGACATCGCTCCGCACGATATTGACATAGAAGAAAGCGTGAGCGCGGTGTGGGAGATCGAATGATCTGTCACGCCCCCGCGAGTATGTGCGCGTTGCGCATGGCCTCGCCCGCTATGGAACCGTTTATTTCGTAAGCGAGTCTTTCGAGCTCGTTCGTATCGCTTTTTACAAAATTCTGCCGCCGCAGTTCGTCTGCAATGGCGGCAGATATTTTTTCCGCCGTCCGAGCCGCTTCTTCCACGCCCGCAAAGCCGCCGCATACGAGTTTTTCAAGCTCCGCAGCAAGTCCCTGAGGCAGATCGAGCCCGCGCAGCGCACGGAAACTCCACTTGTAAAACGGCATATATTTTCCGCATATCAGAAAACAGCATTTCATAATATGATTTGCAAATCCGTTCAGCGCCAGCGCGGCGGCGCCGGGTTCGCCGTGTTTTACGCAGCGCAAATAGTTGTACTGGCCGCTCTGGCCTGCCAGAAGCAGCTCGCTCGCCAGTTTTTTCAGCCGCACGTCGGCAGGCTGATGCGCGAGACGATTCCTTATTGCGGACACTTCGCCGTATCCGTCGTAAAACAGTTCGCCGTTCACGCATTCCGCAAGCGCCTGGTCGGGCAGGGAAAGCCACTCGAATTCGCCGAGTATCCCGTCCGGCGAACCGGTCCTTTCGGCAAAGAATGCCGCCGTGCGTATCACTCCGCGCCGCGCTCCGCCCACGGGTACCGCCGGCTGCCTGAAAAGTCCCATATATTCGTAAGGCAGCTTTGCGTAGGCGCGTTCCAGCAAAAACGCCGCGTGCCTGTCGACGACGTCTTCGCCGGGCAGAAAGATGCAAAACCCCGGTTCCAGATCGTGATCGCGCGATATTTCATCGTCGTAGCCGAAACACTCTGAACCGCTGCCGAAAAGACCGCACGCGAGCAGCGGAAAGATATCCGCAAAATCGCGTTTAAGCATAGGTTCGCCGTATTCTTTGTAGTAAAGCCGGCAGATCTCAAGCCCCTTCATATATCCTCCGCGAACGTTCTTCAAGCGTTTTTGCGTATTCCGCCATTCCGTAGTGAGCGAACACAGGCGCGCATTTTGAACATACGAACGCGTAATTCGCGTCGTTCAAAGACGCGCATTTTTCCAAAAGCGAACGCGCTGTTTCAAGCTGAGCGCCGATTTTTGCGTTCTCGTTTTCAAGCGCGTACAGGTCGGCGAGATTCAGATGAGTTATCGCCTGTTCGGGCTCGCCGCCGGGAGTGTTTTCCATAACGCCGAGCGCTCTGCCGTAAAGCTCTTCGGCGTACGCGGATTCGCCGGTGTCGGCGAGCGCCAGCGCCATATTGTTGTAAAACGAGCCGAGCGTGTAGCCGGCGGTCATGTCGCGTTCGCAAACGGGCTTTACGCGCTCAAACAGCATCACCGCGACTTCCGGATAGCCGAACGCGTGGTAGGCGGTGGCGGCGTTTATTAACGCGCGCGCGCCGTCCGCGCGGTTTTCTATCCCGAGCGTTTCTGCAAGCGCGACTGCGCGGTCGGCGCTGTCGAGCGCGGGCTCTTTCCTCCCGGTCTTGCGGAACACCCCTATAAGCTCGTTTTGCACAAAGAATTCAAGCTTTTTGTCGCCGGTCTGCGCGCTTTCGGCAAGCCATGTTTTCAAAAAACGCTCGGCTCCCGCCATATCGTCGTGCGCGTAGAAGCCGTCCAGCTTCTGCGCCAGACGGCGGATATCGGCGTCTTCGCGTTCGTCGCCTTCCATACACAAAAGGCATCTCGGTTCTTCGTAATCACTGCGATCAAGCATAGTCTTTCACTCCGCGTTTTGTCTTCTTATAACGATTATACCCGCGCGCGTGCGCATAGTCAAGAAAAATCGCGTTTGACAATACGTTTCTTTTGTGGTAATATTGCATCGGGTGAATCAAATGGATATAAACGCTGTCTTCGCGCTGTTCGGCAAGGGCGGCGCGGCGCGCGCCGAACGGTATATAAACTCCGAAGACGGGGGCGCGTACGACGTATGGCGTATAGTCTGCGAAAGCGGCGAATACGTGCTTAAAAAGGCAAAGGGTAAAGAAACGGAAATATATCGCGAGTTTTTTTCGCAGCCGGTCGGCGGCGTTCCGCGGTTTTACGGTTCGGCAAACGCCGGCGGGGACGAATATCTGCTCTTGAGCCGTGAACGCGGCGAGGCGCTTTTGAGTGTCGATAAGGCTTCCGCAGCCGCGGCTGTCGACGCGCTCGTTTCTGTGCAGGACCGGTTCTGGCTCGACACGTCTCACGCGGGGCGCGGTACGACATATGATGAAAGTCTGCGTTCGCGCGCCGGGCGCGGAAAATATCTGGCGGATCCTTTGCTCGAACGCTGCTACGCGGAGTTTTTGAAGATATACGGATCGCTCCCGCGCACGCTCTGCCACGACGACCTGCTGCCCTTCAACGTGCTTTACGACGGCGTACGGGCTGTCATGGTGGATTGGGAGCACGCGGGCGTGCTGCCGTATCTCACGCCGCTCGCGCGGTTTATCGCGCACTGCTTCGAGCCGGGCGAAGAATTCTTCGCCATGACCGAATCCGATAAAGAATTTGCAAAAGAGTATTACTATAAAAAGTTTGTAAAAGAAAAGGGAATAGACCGCGCGGCGTTTTTGCGTGATCTCGATTACTTTGTGTTTTACGAATATTGCGAATGGGTGATGCTCGCAAATAAATACCCGTCTTCCGCAAACGATCGCAACGCGCGGTATCTCGACCGCGCAAGACGGCTTGCGCTTAAACTGTCGGATGAATAGAATCACGCCGGAGCGTCGCTCCGGCGTGCGGATCATCCGTGCCTTTCAGTTGTACATCCCGTTGTTTTTCATATAATTGTAAATGCGTTCGCCGTGCTGCTGTTCCTCCTGCTGGATATGCGAAAGCATAAGACGCACCTTCGGATCGGTGAATTCGAACACGCCGGTCCCGTAGCCGTTTGATACGTGCTTTTCGGTACCGAGCATATCGCGGCACAGGTAAGCGTCGTTCTGCCTGCTTTGCTCGTCGGCGTAATGCGCGTTGCCGCAGTCGGTCAGATCCGCGGGCGACGGAGCGGGCACTTCGCCCACCTCGCCGTGGGTTATGCCTTCAAGAGTCTGCAGGTGTTTCTTTTCGCATTCCGCAAGCGAACCGAACAGCGATTTGAGCTGTGTGCTGCAAGCGTTTTGAGCGTATTTGCCGTACTTTTCCACGCAAAGCTGCTCCTGTTCGCGGAATTCTTTGAGGTAAGCGTTTTCTTTTTGGGTAAAATACATTGCGTTTTCTCCTTTCTGTTTTCGTATGTGATTATTGCCTGCCGGCGCGCCGGATATTCACCCCGAAAAGCGCAAATACGATTTTTGACTGACTTAATAAAAAACCCTTGATTTTTTCCTTTGGTTGTGTTATACTCTCAAAGTCAGCGATGGCAACAAATACGGATAGGTATCGAAGTGGGGACGTTTGCGAGCGCCGCCGGTGGCGGAAAAAGCGAGCAAAAAGGAGTGGCAGCGGTCGAAATTTTGCGAAGCGGAAAGCGAGCGAAAAATTTCGGGCACCGCAACAGGACATAACGGCCCTGACTCGAAATCGGATTCCTTAAAAAGGCGTAACAACATTTATATACGGATAGGTATCGAAGTGGTCATAACGGCCCTGACTCGAAATCAGGTGACGGGCAACCGTCCGTGGGTTCGAATCCCACCCTATCCGCCACTTACGGGGTTGGAAGCAACATTCCAGCCCCGTTTTCAGTAGAAAAGCTTTGCTCGGTGTGATAGAATCATATCGACAAATCGGGATTTATTAATAAGGAGGATATTTCTGATGAAAATCAAAGCAGTCAAGTTTTTCGAAAAAGGGTTTTACGCTCAGGGGTTCGCCTTCGGCGGTGAAGACGGAATGGAGCGGTATGACAACAACGTCAAATACCGCGGATCCCTTCAGAACTACGTCATCGACACGGGAGACGACATCATCCTTGTCGATACGGGACTTCCCAAGGAGACACCGGGCGGCGTATGGGACGGAAAGGTGAACACATTCATAGGCAAATGGAAAGAGGATTATATATCAGCTCTGAAAACGGCTGGGTATGAGCCCTCTCAGGTGACGAAGATCGTTCTTACTCACAAACACAGCGACCACTCCGGAGAGATCAGAAGCTTTCCGAACGCAAAGTTCTACGTGAACAGGGTCGAGACGGAAACCGAAGAAATAAGAGCTCTGAAGGATCATCCGGGCATCACTCCCGTGGATTTTACCGACGGTCCTTATTATAACTTCAAAAGAAGTCAGATAATTGCTCCCGGCGTCCGTATGCTGCCCGCTCCCGGCCATACCTACGGAAACAGCATAGTGATAGCCGAGGAAGGCGGACTGTTCTATATGTTCCACGGAGATATCACCTACACGGACGAAGCTATGTACGCGGATAAGCTGTCCGTCGTGTATGACGATATCCATTTGGCGAGAAGCACGCAGAATACGATCCGCGAATTCATCCGCAATCATCCGACCGTATACTGCGGAACGCATACTCCTTTGGGGTACGAAAACCTTGAGGCAAAGAAAGTCATGGATCTTGACAATCCGCCCGAGACAATATGGCCCGACAAAGATTATTTCGTACTTGATGAAGGGACCGGGAAATACGTCTGTTCGATCTGCGGATACGTTTACGATCCCGCCGAACATGACGGCGTCGCCTTTGAGGATCTGCCCGACGACTGGAAATGTCCGCGCTGCAAGCAATCCAAAGATAAATTCAACAAGGCATAGTTTTTGGTTCTGAGCGATCCCGACAAATTCCGATTTGTCGAAGCAAAAAACGATCCCGACAAATCGGGATTTGTGAAGCAGGAGAAAGACTGATTATGCAATATATTCATCATTATAATTCGCCTCTCGGAGGAATAACGGAGGCTTCTGACGGCGATAATCTTATAGGGCTCTGGTTTGACGGTCAGAAGTATTTCGCCGACACTTTAGGCTCCGATCATGAAGAAAAAGAACTGCCCGTTTTCAAGCAGACGGACAAGTGGCTTGATATTTATTTCAGCGGTAATGATCCCGGTTTTACACCGCCTCTCGGTATAAAAACTTCTGCGTTTCGCAAGTCAGTCTGGGAAATCATGCTCACGATTCCCTACGGGAAAACGATGACTTACGGTGAAATTGCTGAAAAGCTCGCCAATGATCTGGGTACGGGGCGAATG
>JAFRPL010000012.1 GCA_017429165.1 Clostridia bacterium | reverse complement strand
GGCAGTCAACATGCGCATAGTGACGTTTTTCGGTGGTGTATTCAACGTGTCTGGTGTTGATCGTTATACCTCTTGCTTTTTCTTCGGGTGCGTTGTCGATCTGATCGTATGCGAGATATTCGATAGTCGGATCGCACATAGCGAGGTACTTGGTAATAGCTGCGGTAAGAGTGGTTTTACCATGGTCGATATGGCCGATGGTACCGATGTTTACATGCGGTTTGGATCTTTCAAATTTAGCTTTTGCCATTTTTGGTCCTCCTGAATGATTCTTTTTTTATTTTTATTTTTTTGTTTACGCTTAAATCCCATTATACCGAAATTTTCACGCAAGTCAAGAGTTTTCTGATATTTTGCACTAAAAAGTGAATTTTGTGCGCACGATCAGAAATCGGAAGAGAACGCGGAACAGATCTGATCCTGAATAGACTTGGGAACGATTTCGTAATGGCTGGGCTGCATTGTGTAAACGCCGCGCCCCTGCGTCTTGGAACGCATATCGGTGGCGTAGCCGAACATATTGGAAAGCGGTACGAATGCGGAGACCTGCTGGACTCCGTTCTGCTGTTCCATGCCGGTTATGCTGCCGCGCCGCGAATTCAAGTCGCCTATGACGTCGCCCAGATATTCGTCCGGACAGATGACGTCGACTTTCATTATCGGCTCGGTCAACACCGGATCCGCCTTGAGCATCGCCTCTTTGAAAGCCATGCTGCCGGCGATCTTGAACGCCATCTCGGAAGAGTCGACCTCGTGATACGAGCCGCCCTCGAGCGTGACTTTTACGTCCACCACGTTGTAGCCGGCGACCACGCCGGAAAGCATGGCGCCTTTGACGCCTTCTTCCACCGCGGGGATATATTCCGCGGGGATATCGCCGTTTTTGACGTTATCGATAAACTCAAAACCGGCGCCTTTTTCGCTGGGCTCTATAGTGATGATACAATCGCCGTACTGGCCCTTGCCGCCCGACTGACGCACGAATTTGCCGCGCGCGGTGGCTGCTTTGCGTATTGTCTCGCGGTAGGATACCTGCGGCTTGCCGACGTTCGCCTCTATGCGGTATTCGCGCAGCAGGCGGTCGACTATTATTTCAAGATGAAGTTCGCCCATTCCGGCGATGATGGTCTGCCCGGTCTCGTTATCGGTATACGCCTTGAACGTGGGATCTTCCTCGGCAAGATCTGCCAGAGCAAGGGACATTTTCTCCTGCCCGGCTTTGGTCTTGGGTTCGATCGCCACGCGTATGACGGGATCCGGGAACACCATGGATTCGAGCACTATCGGGTGCTTTTCGTCGCACAGCGTTTCGCCTGTGGTGACGTTTTTTGCGGCTATGATGGCCGCGATCTCCCCGGCTCCTACCGATTCGACGACCTCGCGGTGGTTGGCGTGCATAAGCACTAAACGTCCTATGCGCTCGCGCTTGCCCTTTGTGGGATTATACACGGTGTCGCCGGTGTTTATACGGCCCGAATAAACGCGGATATAGCACAGCTTGCCCGCGACGAACGGGTCGGTCATTATCTTGAACGCCAGCGCCGAAAACGGTTCGTCTTCCGAAGCGACGCGCTCGATCTCTTCGCCCGTAACGGGATGCTTGCCCTTGACGGGAGGCACGTCCGTGGGGGCGGGCATATAATCGACAACGGCGTCCAGCAGTTTCTGCACACCCTTGTTGCGGTAGGAACTGCCGCAGAGCACGGGGATTATGGCGTTTTCGATACTGGCTTTTCTTATGGCCGCTTTGAGCTCGCTTATTTCGGGTTCTATACCATCAAGGAACTTTTCTCCTACGGTGTCGTCGAATTCCGCGCATGCTTCTATAAGCTTTTCGCGGTATTCCTTTGCCTTTGCGAGCATTTCGTCGGGGATGATTTCCTCGTCCACGGTCTCGCCGTGATCGTCGAGAAAATACACCGCTTTCATATCTACGAGATCTATGAGGCCTTTGAAATCGGCTTCGGCGCCGATGGGGAGCTGGATAGGCACGGGGTTGGCTTTGAGGCGTTCGCGGATCATATCCAGAACACGGTAAAAGTTGGCGCCCGTGATATCCATTTTATTGACGTATGCCATGCGCGGGACGCGGTACTGGTCCGCCTGGCGCCAGACCGTTTCGGACTGGGGCTCGACCCCGCCTTTGGCGCAGAAGACCGTAACGGCTCCGTCGAGCACTCTGAGCGAGCGTTCGACTTCGACGGTAAAATCCACGTGACCCGGAGTGTCGATGATGTTGATGCGGTGGCCGTTCCAGTGACATGTGGTGGCGGCGGAAGTTATGGTTATACCTCGCTTCTGCTCCTGCTCCATCCAGTCCATGGTGGCGGCGCCCTCATGGACCTCGCCGATCTTGTGAGTCTTACCGGTATAGAACAATATTCTTTCTGTCGTGGTGGTCTTACCAGCGTCGATGTGCGCCATAATGCCTATGTTGCGCATCTTTTCAAGCGGATAAAGTTCCGGCATAGCAACTCCTTGTGTTTATACGGAAAATGTCTGCAAATAAGCAGATTACCAGCGGTAATGAGCAAACGCCTTGTTTGCTTCCGCCATTTTGTGTGTGTCTTCTTTTTTCTTGACAGCACCGCCCAGATTGTTGACGGCGTCCATTATTTCGGCAGCGAGACGGTCGCTCATGGTCTTGTCGCTTCTCGATCTTGCATAGTTGACGAGCCAGCGGAGCCCCAGAGTCTGTCTTCTTTCGGAGCGGACTTCCATAGGAACCTGGTAGTTCGCACCGCCGCGACGGACGGCCTTTACTTCGAGATTGGGCATTATGTTGTCGAGAGCTTTGCGGAACTGCTCCAAAGGATCTGCTCCTGTCTTTTCTTTGACAGAATCGAAAGCATCGTAAACGATCTTCTGAGCAACGCCTTTTTTACCGTCGTACATTATGTTGTTGATGAGCTTGGTCACCAGCACCGAATTGTACATAGGGTCGGGCAGGACCTCTCTTTTAAAGCCATGCACTCTTCTTGGCACTTTTCTTCCCTCCTTCATTATTGACCGCGTTTGCGGTCTGATGAGTTCACAGGTACTCGAAAAATCAATTCCGTAAGTGCCAGAGTGCGAATATATATGATCGCGCTCGTGACACGAACTAAAATTTCGTTTTACCGATGAAAATTACGGTTTACTTCTTTTTGGGCTGTTTTGCACCGTACTTGGAACGGCCCTGGTTTCTGTTGGCTACGCCCTGAGTATCGAGCGTGCCGCGAATGGTATGGTAACGCACGCCGGGGAGATCCTTGACTCTTCCGCCTCTGACGAGAACGACAGAGTGCTCCTGAAGGTTGTGACCTATGCCGGGGATGTAGGACCATACTTCGATTCCGTTGGTAAGTCTTACTCTGGCGACTTTTCTCTGCGCGGAGTTAGGCTTTTTGGGCGTCTTGATGGTGACCTTGGTGCAAACGCCGCGTTTTTGAGGAGAAGGCAGATCCAAAGAGATCTTCTTTATGGAGTTGACGCTTCTCTGCAGAGCGGGAGATTTGGACTTATAGACCGATTTCTCTCTGCCGTGTCTTACCAATTGGTTGAATGTAGGCATTGTTTTCCTCCTTTCTTAAATTCCTGCGCCGCGTTCTTTATGAACGCAACATTGTGATTATATATCACAGCTCAAGGTTTTGTCAAGAGCAGGATACCGTAAATTGTAACATTTTTGTGAACAAATCACTCTTCGGAATCGAAAACGCCTTCTTTGGTATCGCCGATGTCGATATCGACGTCGCGGTACATCTGCATGCCCGTCCCGGCGGGGATGAGCTTACCGATGATGACATTTTCCTTAAGGCCGAGCAGCGGGTCGACTTTGCCCTTGACCGCTGCTTCGGTGAGCACCTTGGTGGTCTCCTGGAACGAGGCGGCGGAAAGGAACGAATCGGTGGAAAGCGACGCTTTGGTTATACCGAGCAGCATGGGGATATAGGTCGCTTCGAGCAGCGGGGTCTTATCCGGATTTGCCGCGTTGTATTCCCTTACGCGTTCGTTTTCGGCGTCGATCTCGGAAACGTCGACGCTGGTACCTTCGAGCAGGTTGGTCGAACCGGCGTCCTTGACGCGGACTTTGCGCGTCATCTGGCGCGCGATGATCTCGATATGTTTATCGGATATCTCAACGCCCTGGATACGGTAGACCTTCTGTATTTCTTTGATGATATACGAATACACGGCGTCGAGCCCGGAAATATTGAGTATATCGCCCGGAGTCTCGGTGCCTTCGGTGAGTTTCTGGCACTTCTTGACGTGATCGCCGTCTTCGACCGTGATCTTGGTGACGTAGGGAACGCTCGTTACCCTCTCTTCGCCGGTCTCGTCGTCTTTGACGATGATCTGCTTGGTGCGTTTGACTTCCTGGATATGCACGGTGCCGTCGAAATCGGCGAGCACGGCGGATTTCTTGGGACGTCTGGCTTCGAATATTTCTTCGACGCGGGGAAGACCCTGCGTGATATCGCCGCCGGCGACGCCGCCCGAGTGGAACGTACGCATCGTGAGCTGGGTGCCCGGTTCGCCTATGGACTGCGCCGCGATTATACCGACGGATTCGCCTATGCTTACGGGATGTCCGCTGGAAAGATCCGCGCCGTAGCAGTGCACGCAGGCGCCGTGTTTGGCTTTGCAGTTGATGACCGAACGGATGTGGACTTTTTCTATGCCCGCCGCCTTGATGCGCGCCGCCTGTTCGTCGGTGATCATGGTGTCGTCGGGGACGATGACTTCGCCGGTCGCGGGATCGACGACGTCGCCTATGGTGTATCTGCCCACAAGGCGTTCTTCGAATTTTTCTATGACTTCCTCTTTCTTGCCCTGCATCTCCACGATCTTGCTGACCCAGAGTCCGCGGGTGTCGTGGCAGTTTTCTTCGCGTATGATAACGTCCTGCGAAACGTCGACAAGTCTTCTGGTAAGGTAGCCGGAGTCCGCGGTACGCAAAGCGGTATCGGCAAGGCCTTTGCGCGCGCCTCTCGCGGCGGTGAAGTATTCGAGTATCTTCATGCCTTCGCGGAAGTTCGCTTTAATAGGAAGTTCTATCGTCTTACCGGTGGCGGAAGCCATAAGTCCGCGCATACCGGCGAGCTGCCTGATCTGCTTGATGGAGCCGCGGGCGCCCGAGACAGCCATCATATTGATCGGGTTGTATTTATCGAGGTTGCGCTGCAGCGCGTCTGCGATATCCTTGGTGCACTTGTCCCAGATGTCTATAACGCGTGCGGAACGCTCATCGTTGGAAAGCAGACCTTCGTTATAGAAATTGGTGATGACGTCGACCTTGGCTTCCGCCGCGGCGAGAAGTTCTTTCTTTTCGGGCGGTATGGTCATATCGTAGACCGAGATGGTCATTGCGCTGCGGGTGGAGTATTTGAAGCCCTGCGCCTTGATCTGGTCGAGCACTTCGCAGGTGGCGGCGTTGCCGTGCTTTTTGATGCAGCGGTCGATGATCTGCGCCAGTTCGCTGTTGGTGGTGACGAAATCGATCTCGGGGCGGAGGAACTGGCTGGGATCGGAACGGTCCACGAAGCCGAGGTCCTGAGGAATGGGCTTGTTGAAGATGAGTCGGCCGAGCGTAGTGTTGACTATGCCGGTGACGATCTCGCCGTCGCGCTCTTTGGAAAGGCGGACGTTGATCTTAGCCTGAAGCGAGATCTCGCCGTTTTCGTAAGCCATTTCGGCTTCGTCGTAATCGGCGAACGATTTGCCTTCGCCCAGTTCGCCGGGTTTATCCAGCGTTAGGAAGTAGCTGCCCAGCACCATATCCTGCGAAGGGATGGTTACCGCGTGGCCGTTGACCGGCTTGAGCAGGTTGTTGGGGGAAAGCATAAGGAAACGGGCTTCCGCCTGCGCTTCCGCGGAAAGCGGAACGTGCACGGGCATCTGGTCGCCGTCGAAGTCGGCGTTGAACGCCGGGCAGACCAGCGGATGCAGCTTGATGGCTCTGCCTTCGACGAGTATGGGCTCGAACGCCTGTATGGACAGACGGTGGAGCGTAGGCGCGCGGTTCAGCAGAACGGGATGTTCCTTTATAACGGAATCGAGCGCGTCCCAGACTTCGGGAGTGGCTTTTTCGACGCGTTTCTTAGCGTCTTTTATGTTGCCGGATTTGCCGGTAGCCACGAGGGTCTTCATAACGAACGGCTTGAACAGTTCGAGCGCCATCTCTTTGGGCAGACCGCACTGATATATCTTGAGTTCGGGGCCGACGACTATAACGGAACGGCCGGAATAGTCGACGCGTTTGCCCAGCAGGTTTTGTCTGAAACGGCCCTGCTTGCCGCGCAGCATTTCGGAAAGCGATTTGAGCGGGCGGTTGTTGGGGCCGGTCACGGGACGTCCGCGGCGGCCGTTGTCGATGAGCGCGTCGACGGCTTCCTGAAGCATGCGCTTTTCGTTGCGTATGATTATCTCGGGAGCTTCGAGCTCGAGCAGTCTCTTAAGACGGTTGTTGCGGTTGATGACGCGTCTGTAGAGGTCGTTGAGGTCGCTGGTGGCGAATCTGCCGCCGTCGAGCTGTACCATCGGGCGGATATCGGGCGGGATCACGGGGAAGGCGCGGAGTATCATCCATTCGGGGCGGTTGCCAGAAAGGCGGAACGATTCCACGACTTCGAGACGTTTGATTATCCTTATCTTCTTCTGCCCCTGAGCGGTGAGCAGCTCGTTCTTGAGCTGCGCAGAAAGCTCTTCGAGATCGATCTCTTTAAGCAGGACCTCGATCGCTTCGGCGCCCATACCGACGGTGAAGCTGTCTTCCCATGCTTCGTAGAGTTTTCTGTACTCGGTCTCGGAAAGGATCTGTTTCTTTTCGATGCTGGGGACGGGGCCTGGGTCGAGCACTATATAGCTTGCGAAATAGAGCACTTTTTCCAGAAGCTTGGGCGAAATGTCGAGCAGAAGGCCCATTTTGGAAGGTATGGCTCTGAAATACCAGATGTGCGAAACGGGGGCAGCGAGTTCCACGTGGCCCATTCTTTCGCGGCGGACCTTGTTGGTGGTTATCTCGACGCCGCATTTTTCGCAGATCTTACCCTTGAAACGGGCGTTTTTCTTATATTTGCCGCAGTGGCATTCCATTTCCTTGGTCGGCCCGAAGATCTTTTCGCAGAAAAGACCGTCTCTTTCGGGCTTGAGCGTGCGGTAGTTGATGGTCTCGGGCTTCTTGACTTCGCCGTAAGACCAGGATCTTATCATTTCGGGGGATGCAAGTCCTATCTTTATGGACTCAAATTCCATATTTTCCATTTTTGTTTCCCCTTTCCTATTATTCGTCTATATCGTCGGAATAATCCGAGTCCTGGATCGAATCGTCATAGAGTTCGGCTTCGTCGTCGAGCTCGTCATCGTCGTCGGTGTGTTCGACGCCTTCTTCGTCGTCGTACATCATGGAATCCATGGAATCCATAACGTTGGCGCCGAGCTCTTCTTCGGAGAACTTTCTTTCGTCGGTATCGGAATCGGAATCGTCGGAATAATCGCGCAGGTTGATCTCGTTGTTGTTCTTGTCGAGCACCTTGATATCAAGGCCGAGCGACTGGAGCTCCTTGACAAGGACCTTGAACGACGCGGGCACGCCCGGCGTGGGGATGTTCTGCCCCTTGACTATGGCCTCGTAAGCTTTTACGCGGCCTTTGACGTCGTCGGATTTGACGGTGAGGATCTCCTGCAGAGTATACGCGGCGCCGTAAGCTTCCAGCGCCCAGACTTCCATTTCGCCGAAACGCTGACCGCCGAACTGAGCTTTGCCGCCCAAAGGCTGCTGAGTGACGAGCGAGTACGGACCGGTCGAACGGGCGTGGATCTTATCGTCGACGAGGTGATGCAGTTTGAGGAAGTACATATAGCCCACGGTGACGGGGTTGTCGAACGGTTTGCCCGTTCTGCCGTCGTAAAGCGTGGTTTTGCCGTCGACTACGCGAATGCGGCTTTCGGCGCGGAGCGATTCGTATTCTTCCTTATTGGCTTCGATCCATTCGGGATTGATGCGGGTGAGTTTTTCTTCGCCGTTTTCGTCGAAATCCTGGCGGAAGAGTTCTTTACCAACGACGGTCTCGCCGCGCTCTATGGGACGGTGATAGTGCGCCATGCACATGCATTCGACTATTTCGTCTTCCTTTGCGCCTGAGAACACGGGGGTCATCACGTGCCAGCCGAGTTTCTTGGCGGCCATGCCCAGATGCACTTCGAGCACCTGACCGATATTCATACGCGAAGGAACGCCCAGCGGGTTGAGTACTATGTCGAGCGGCGTACCGTCGGCAAGGAAAGGCATATCCTCGGAAGGAAGTATGCGCGAAATAACGCCCTTGTTGCCGTGACGGCCGGACATCTTGTCGCCCACGGAGATCTTGCGCTTCTGCGCCACATAGACGCGTACGCACTTGATGACGCCGGGTTGAAGGACGTCGCAGCTGTCTCTGGAAAATACCTGAGCGTCGACGATTATGCCCGATTCGCCGTGAGGCAGACGGAGCGAGGTGTCGCGCACTTCGCGTGCTTTTTCGCCGAATATGGCGCGCAGCAGGCGTTCTTCGCTGGTGAGTTCGGTCTCGCCCTTGGGCGTGACTTTACCTACGAGGATATCGCCGGCGTGGACCTCGGCGCCCACGCACACCACGCCGAATTCGTCGAGATCGCGAAGCGCGTCGTCGCCTATGTTGGGGATGTCGCGGGTGATCTCTTCGGGCCCGAGCTTGGTATCGCGGGATTCGCAGTAGTATTCTTCTATATGGATGGACGTGTACATATCGTCGCGAACGAGGCGTTCGTTGAGCAGTACGGCGTCTTCGTAGTTGTAACCTTCCCAGGTCATAAAGCCGATGAGCGCGTTTTTGCCCAGCGAGATCTCGCCGTGATTGGTGGCGGGGCCGTCGGCGACGACCGCGCCTTTTTCTATACGCTGGCCTTTTTCAACCACGGGGCGCTGGTTGACGCAGGTGCCCTGGTTGGAACGCTTGAATTTTATAAGATCGTAAATATCCTGTTTGCCGGAATCGGTGAGCACGACGACTCTGTCGGCGGTAACGGTCTCGACCGTGCCGCTTTCGCGGCAGACGACCACGACGCCGGAATCGACGGCGGCCCTGTATTCCATACCGGTGGCGACGAACGGAGCTTCGGTGACCATAAGAGGCACCGCCTGCTTCTGCATGTTCGAACCCATCAGGGCGCGGGTGTTATCGTCGTTTTCGAGGAACGGGATCATTGCGGTGGCGACCGACACGACCATCTTAGCCGAAACGTCCATAAGGTCTATTTCGGAAGGCTCGAATTCGCCGATCTCTTCTCTGCGGCGGCCGACGACCTTCTTCTGGAGGAAATGTCCGTTTTCGTCGATGGGTTCGTTCGCGGTGGCGACGGTGTATTCGTCTTCCTCGTCGGCGGTGAAATAACGCACCTCGTTGGTGACGACGCCGTTGGTGACTATGCGGTAAGGCGCCTCGATAAAGCCGAAGCGGTTGACGCGCGCATAGGTTGCGAGGCAGGAGATAAGACCGATGTTAGGTCCTTCGGGGGTCTCTATCGGGCAGACGCGGCCGTAATGCGTATAGTGAACGTCACGCACTTCGAACGAGGCTCTGTCACGCGAGAGACCGCCGGGGCCCAGGGCCGAAAGACGGCGTTTATGCGTGAGTTCGGCAAGCGGGTTCGCCTGGTCCATGAACTGCGAAAGCGGCGAAGAACCGAAGAAATCCCTTATTACCGAAACTATGGGACGGATATTGATGAGAGACTGCGGAGTCACGGTCTCGATATCCTGGGTAGTCATTTTTTCTTTGACTATCTTGTCCATTCTGGAAAAACCGACGCGAAGCTGCTGGAGCAGGAGTTCGCCCACCGAACGCAGACGGCGGTTGCCCAGATGGTCGATATCATCGATGACGCCGACGCCGTGGCTGAGGTTGATGAGATAGTTTACGGACGCAAAAACGTCTTCCACGGTTATGGTCTTGGGAACGAGGTCGTCGATACGTTCGGCTATTGCTTTTTTGAGCGCGCCGAGATCGCCGAGACCCACGGTGTTTATGATCTCGAAAAGGATGTCGGAATTGACTTTTTCGTCGAGTCCGAGTTCCTCGTTGCTGAAACCGCAGATGCCGGAAGCGTCCACCATCTTGTTGGAGAACACTTTGATCTCGTCGATACGGTCTTCGCTTTCGACGTCGATCATCACCGACCACACGCCGGATCTTTCGATCGCTTCGGCGTCGGCGCGGCTGAGTTTGCGGCCTTTGTCGAACAGGAGCTCGCCGGTGAGGGGATCCGCCACGGGAGCGGCAAGGATATAGCCCTCTATACGTCTGGCAAGAGCGAGTTTTTTGTTGAATTTATATCTGCCCACTGCGGAGATGTCGTATCTCTTGGGGTCGAAGAACATATTCTTTATGAGAGTGATGGCGGAATCCACGATTGGGGGATCGCCCGGACGGAGTTTGCGGAAGATCTCTTTGAGAGCTTCGTCGCGCGGGGTGCTGCCGATGTATTTTTCGGCTTCGGCGGTCATGGTGTCTTTTTCGAGAGTGGCGTTGATGAGCTTTTCGTTGCTGCCGTAAAGTTCGAGTATGTCTTTATCGGTCGAAAGCCCGAAAGCGCGAAGCAGCACGGTTATGGGCAGCTTGCGGTTTTTATCTATTCTCACATAGAAAACGTCCGACGTGTCGGTCTCGTATTCCAGCCACGCACCGCGGTAAGGAATGACGGTGGAGGTGAAGATGTGCTTGCCGGACTTGTCTTCGATCCTGTCGAAATACACGCCGGGGGAACGCACGATCTGCGAAACGATAACGCGTTCGGCGCCGTTGATGATAAACGTGCCCGCGTCGGTCATTATGGGGAAATCGCCCATATAGATCTCTTGTTCCTTGACTTCCTCGGTGACCTTGTTGGTGAGACGCACCCTGACTTTGAGCGGGACCGCGTAGTTGACGTCGCGTTCCTTGCATTCCATTATGGTGTACTTGGGAGGCGCGCTCATATCGTAATCGATAAAATCGATTATGAGGTTGCCCGAATAGTCGGTCATAGGAGAGAAATCGCGCAGCACTTCTTTGATGCCGTTTTCGATAAAGCCCTTGAAAGAATCCTTTTGTACCTCTATAAGGTTAGGCATTTCAAGAACTTCGCGATTTTTGGAGAACGATTTTCTCATTCTCGTGCCGAGATAGCAGTCGGTTGTTTTGACCATGTGCTTTTAACTCCTTGAAAAGCGCAAAATGTTAACTTTTTGTAAACATTCACCGTCCGTAAATTGAATATTTCCAAAATCGCCCATCGTTGCGCGTAATTTAGTGCAGTTTATTATTATATCGCTCTTTTTTGGGGTTGTCAAGACTTTTTTTCAAAAAAATTTACGCCCCGTATTGACTTTGCACGCGCGTGCGTATATAATTATGTCGAAAGAAAAACCGAAAGGAAGTTTTTGTAAAAATGGCAAAGACCGTTTGCAGTTGGGATATCCTTATACCCTTCATAAGGGACGCCTTCATGGGCTTCGGCGTTCCCAAATCCGACGCGGAGATATGCACCGACGTCCTGCTCGCATCCGACAGGCGCGGCATAGAAAGCCACGGCGTCAACCGTTTCAAACCCATCTATATAGACCGCATAAAAGCGGGCATCCAGAACCCCGTCACCAATTTCGAGATCATACGCGAAACCCCGACGACCGCGGTCGTCGACGGACACGACGGCATGGGCCAGGTCATCGGTTACAAATCGATGAGCCTTGCCATAGAAAAGGCCAAAAAATACGGCATGGGCATGGTCGCGGCGCGCAATTCGTGCCACTACGGCATTGCCGGCTACTACGCTACCATGGCGACTAACGCGGGCATGATCGGCATCACCGGCACCAACGCCCGTCCTTCCATAGCGCCCACCTTCGGCGTGCAGAACATGCTCGGCACCAACCCGCTCACGTTCGGTCTGCCCACCGACGAACCGTTCCCCTTCCTGCTCGACTGCGCCACGTCCATAACCCAGCGCGGCAAAATAGAATACTTTGCCCGCATAGGCAAAGATACCCCCGCCGGCATGGTCATAGGCCGCGACGGCAAACCGCTTACCGATTCGCCCGACATACTCGTCAAGCTCACTCAGGGCGAGGCGGCGCTCGCTCCTCTGGGCGGCATAGGCGAAGAGCTCGCCGGCTACAAGGGCTACGGCTACGCCACCGTGGTGGAGATCCTTTCCGCCGCGCTCCAGCAGGGCAACTTTATGCTTGCGCTCACGGGCAAGAAGGACGGCAAGCTCGTTCCCTATCATCTCGGCCATTTCTTCATAGCCATAGATACCAACGCCTTTATGGGCGAAGCTGAATTCCGCAAGACCGCCGGCGATATCTGCCGCGCGCTCCGCAATTCGCAGAAAGCTCCCGGCTGCGACCGCATCTACACCGCAGGCGAAAAGGAATGGGATATCTGGCAGCAGCGCAAGGATTCCGGCGTGCCTATCAACGACGCCGTGCAGAAAGAAATGTGCGCCGTCCGCGACGAGCTCGGACTCACCAAATACGTCTTCCCGTGGGAGAAATAAACGCTTACCGGCAAACAAAAAATCAGCGGCTGACTTTGATAGTCAGCCGCTTTTTGCGTCGTTTGAATCGTATCAGAACTCGTAAGTAAAGCCTTCGCTGTTTTTGGCTTTTGCTTTCACAAGCCGCTTCAGCTCATCGGGCACCGAGGAACCGCGGAACGATATTATCGTCCCGTCGGCTCCGCACAGATCTTCCGCAAACGCCCCCGCAAGATCTGCGCCGTCGGAAGTGATGCTGCAGCCCTTGAACTCAACATTGCAGCCGTCGCCGATCGCGGCGATGATCCTGCAAGCCGTGTAAGCCGATAGCTGCGACTCGCAGATGCTAAGTACTACGCCGTCGAACTGTATCGGCTCGTCATCGTTCATCTGGGGTCTGTCAACGATCTCGTTGGAACCGTTTATACACACGACGCTTCCATCGCCGATCTTTGAAACAAGCATTGTAAAAGCCGCAGTCGTAGCGTTAAGGCCTTTGATATCCAGCGTCGCGCCGTCCGCTTGGTAAAGATCGCCCGCCGTATAGCTTGCACCCGCCGCGGAAGTGACGTTCACGTCTTGTACAGAAGCAACGCAACCGTCGTCGATCCGTTCGAGAAGTTGCGCAAATCCGTTTTCATCATAAGACTTGCCGGTGATATCGATCACGCTGTGGCCCTCTTCGTTTTCGTCGTCT
>JAFRPL010000011.1 GCA_017429165.1 Clostridia bacterium | reverse complement strand
GTTCGAGGAATTCACGATTAACAAGGTGCTCGACGCGGATAAGTATCGGGTGCACGCGCACAGCTTGACGCACACGCGCACGTGGCTGTTGGGCGAATTCGACTCCGAAGAGGCGGCAAAGGAATATTTGAGCGATTTGGTTGGGGAGCTGGACAAATGGTAGACAAAGAGACGAAAGAAATGGTCGAGAAGATTATAGCGCAGTTGGAGGCGGCGGGCAAAAGTTATGTGCTGTTCGTTGGGAGGCGCACGCAAGACCCCATATTCGCCACCGGCGGCGATACGACAATGATCGGCTGGTTGCTCGGCTACGGAACCGAGGTTGCGAATCAGGAATTTGACGGCGATGAGGCGTTCCTGAACGGCTGGGTAAGCGGCATGGTGCAAGCGGTTAAAGAATAAGGAGGGATTGGAATGGAGAAGATCGCGTTTAAGTTCATCCGGAAGTTGGAAGATGCGAAGCTGGTCGGACTGATTCTTATCGGTAAGGACGGCTCGGACGAGGTGAAAGTTGGAGTGCACGGCTCGCCGGAACAGGTGGGCGTCTTGCTGGGCTACTGCACGCAGGCCTTCGAAAAATATTACCACGGGAACGATTACAAAAAGTTCCTCGACGGCTACGTGAGGGGACGTGCTGAGTGATGGCGCCGCTTTACTCGGAAGAATACGCGCAACTGATTCGCTCGGCCGCGCAGAAGAACAAATACATCGCGGCGCACTACTGCAATTTCGTTCAGGAGGAAGAGTGGCGCACGCTGTACCAAATCTTCAGCGAGGACAATCCGGAGACGGTCGATGAACTGCTTAGCTTCGCGCTGGATGTTGGGCGTCTCATCGGCCGCGCGGAAGAAATTTTGACAAGGAGGGACTAAGGTGAAATACATCATCAAGACGGGACGGCAGGAAGGGAAATTCCAGCTGAAGGTGTTCAAAGAAGTGGAGACGGTGGAGTTTGAGCACGAAGCGGACGCAAAGCGTGCGCGGGGCATGCTGTTCCGCACGCTCAAGGACGCGGGGCACGAAGTGGAACGGGCGACGACGGAACCGGTCGCGGCACCGGCTAACTAAGAGAGAAGGCAGGGCGGGCGGGCTTGAATGGAGGAGCTTATGCGTAAAATAAAACTCAAGCCGATAAAACAACTCAAATATCCCAAGGGCACGCGAATAATTTTTATGACGGACGCCGCGCAGTTCTACGCATACAAAGTGGGCGAACACGAGCGGCAAACCTTGGAGGATTTTAGGCGGCGGTTCCAAAGCTTGCTCAATGATGAATGGAGGAATTGATATGAAGAAGATTAAATTTCGTGGTGAGACGTTGACGGGCGAAGTGATCTATTGCGAGCCGTTCGAAAGCTCTGATACGTTTGAGTTCGACGAATTCTGCGACGCGGTTGACTTCAAGACGCTGGTTCAGTTGGTGGGCGTGGACGCCGACGGCGTGGAAGTTTACGAGGGCGATGTCGTGGTGGACGAATTCGGCAACGAAACGCCGGCGTCCTTCATCACGTTGCCGCTGGAAAGGTTGCACGTAAAATGAGGAAACTGAAATTCAGGCGCAAAAACCTGCGCGGCGAATGGATCTACACCAAACTTTTCGGGGAGAAATTCGGCTTCGGCGAGGTGGCTGACCTCTACGTCAATTTCTGCTTCGACAACGATTATTCTACGCTTTCGCAACTGGTCGGCGTGGACAAAAACGGGCGCGAGGTTTATGAGGGCGACAGCGTGGTCGACGAGTGGGGCAACGAATACGAAGCGAGTTTTGCTCCGGTGCCGGAACTTTTCAGTAAATGCGAATTGAAGGAGACCGATCATGAGGAAGATTAAATTTCGTGGGGTGGACAGCTACAACGGCAAGACGGTTTACGGCTACTACGCGCCGAGCGGTTCAATCCCGATGATTGACGTGGGCAAAGGTCTCGTTGAGATTGTGCCTGGGAGTTTGGCGCAACTCATCGGGTTGGACGCGAATAAAAAAGAAGTTTATGAGGGCGACAAAGTTCAGCGGCTGGAAACGGGCGCGGTGTTCAGGGCGAACTTCAGCGACTACGACGGCATTTTGGACGGGGAGATTGTAAAAGTATGAGCATAGGTCAGAAGATGGTAGCGGTGATGGCGGCGTGCCGGTACATGCCGCAAGACGGTTACAACAGCTATCAGAAATACAAATACACGACGGCGGCGGGCATGTTCGCCAAGATAAACGAGGCACTGACGGCGCAGAATTTGTACACGCAAGTGGAGCTGACGTTGCTTGAAATGCGCGAGGCGACGACGAGTAAGGGCAACGCGGAAAAGCACGCGGTGGTAAGCGCGAAAATCACAATCACGGACGCGGAGACTGGCGAGCAGGTCACGTTCACGGGCTTGGGTAGCGGTCAAGACGGCGGGGACAAAGCGGTGATGAAGGCGAGCACGGCGGCGTTGAAATACGGCTACATCGGGGGCTTGTGCCTGGCAATGAGCGACGATCCAGAATCGGACACGAACGCAACCTATCAGCCGCCGCAACAAAAGAATCGAAACTGGTGAGTGGGGGCGAGAGAATGAAGTGCGCTAATTGCGGGGTGGAATTTGAGAAAACCATTTATCACCGGAAATATTGTAGCTGGGCGTGTCGGAAAGAGGCGAACAGGCGGCGTGCGAAGTTGTATTACCGCGAGCACAAAGAGCAGCGCGATGCGTCGGCGAAGAAGTGGCAAAAGAAAAATGCAGCGGCGATTAATCTTCAGCGCAAGTACCGTTCCTTCGGCAAGAAGTTATCAATCGCACGGGCGCGGTTACTTTTAAAAAACTAGTCGCACGAAACTAGAGGCCGCCAAGGACGGCGGCCTCGCGGCGCGCGAAAACATGGATGTTTTCCAGCGTCCGCCGATAACGTGCGGGTGAAATCGCCCCTGCGAGGTGCCTTTTCTTTGCTACTTTCTTTGGGCAAGCAAAGAAAGTAGATCCTAAAAAAATTAATCTAAATAACGAGGAGAGTTCTTTGAACACTTTCTAGTGAAAGAAAGGGGAGAGGCTGATGAAGTGCGCAATCTGCGGACGGGAATTCAAAGAGCGGCACCCAAAGCACAAATACTGCAGTGTGGAGTGCGCCAAGGTCGGCTACAATCAGACGAGGGCGGCACGTTATGCCAAACGCGAGTGGTTCAAAACGGAGTGGGCGGCCTGGAAGCGCGACTTCGCACGCGGCTTGACGGAATCAAATTCGGAGGCGAGGTAATGGATAACGATCACAAAACATTGGCGATAATGGCGGCGATAATCACGGTGCTGACGATAATCAACCTGGTTATACTCGACGTGCCCGACATCCTGCGCGGCGCGATGATCGGATTGAACTTGGCAATCGTGGTCATGGTCGTTGTGGATTAGGAGGAGCTTATGGCAGGAGCAATAACGGAAACGGTGACGTCGGCGGTGCCGGTGTCGTTGTTAAAAGACATGCAGCGGCTGGCGACTTTGCAGAACAAAAGGCTGAGTGAAATTCTGCGCGGCTTGACGGAAGAATTTTTAAAGCGGCACGCAACGCGGTTGGCGGAATTCAAAGAGTTGCCGGCACAGGAGCCGAAACGAACTGCAATGACGGTGGGCTTGAAGAAGTCGGACGCGGCGAATTTAAAAACGGTGGCGCGGCTTGAGGGCAAATCGGCCAGCCAAGTGCTGCGCGAGGAAGCGGAAAAGTACGTAGAAGCGAATCGGACACTGCTTAATAATGCGTAATGCGTAATGCGTAATGCGTAATGTGTAATGCGTAAGGCGTAATGCGTAATGTGTAATGCGTAATGCGTAATGCGTAATGCGTAATGCGTAATGTGTAATGTGTAATGCGTAAGGCGTAATGCGTAATGTGTAATGTGTAATGCGTAAGGCGTAATGGAAGTTCTCATTGCGCACTGCGCATTTCGCATTCGCGCATTGAACGAAAGGAGGCAAGAGCATGACAGCGCAAGAGCTACACGAGGTGCGCCGGCTGAAATATCAAATCGAACAGGCGACAGAGGAGCTGGACTATCTGCGCGGGCTGACGACCAGATTGCGGAACGCGCCGAGCAGTGATAAAGCTCAATCGCGGGTGGAAGCATTGGCGATTAAAAGAATTGACGGAGAAAAAATTTTAGCAAGTTTGCACGAGGCACTGGAGACGGCACGCGACGAGTTGATGGATAAAATTTTGGCGGCACCGCTCACCAGCCTCGAACGCGATATTCTGCTCTTGCGCTATGTTGATTGCCTCTCCTTCCGCGCAATCGCCCGCACCACCCACTACTCCCTGGCGCAAATCTTCCGCACGCACGATAAAATTGTCGCCGAAATGGAACACCCTGAAACACCTTGAAACACCCTGAAACGCTTGACAACGCCCGCCGCAATGTTATACTAAACTTGCACTTCATTTATCAGTCACTCCTTTAATACCGCCCTTCAAAATATATCTTCTCCATAAAGGAGCCTTGAACCGCCGAGGCTCCTTTCGCGTTTCTAGGAGGAATAAAAATGACGGAGAAACAAACCCGCTTCGTCGACGAATATTTAGCGACCGGCAATGCCTCGGAAGCCGCACGCCGCGCAGGTTACGCCGAAGAATATGCCGCCGTCATCGGAGCGCAGAACTTAATAAAACTTAATACAAAAATTGCCGAAAGGCGCGAAAAGCTAGAGCTGACGCGGCTTTTGAGCATAAAAGAGGCGCAAGAACATATAGCAAAAGTTGTGCGCGGACAAGTGACGGAAACGGTCGTCACTCAGAGCGGCAAGAAGATAAAAGTGCCGGTTCGGGAAGCGGACAAGTTGCGCGCACTCGACATGTACTTTAAAATACAGGGCTCGTACCGCGAACAAGTCGAAGTCAAATTGAGCGGCGCGGAGGTCTTCAAACAAACGTTGGAGAAATTATGGAACGAATCTTAAACAAACTGCGCGGCGAACCGGTTGAGTTCGTGGCAAAAATATTGGGCGCGACGGCTGACCCATGGCAACGCGACGCCCTGAACACCCTTTCCAAATCTGCGCGGCTGGCAATTCGTTCCGGTCACGGCGTAGGTAAAACGTGCCTGGAAG
>JAFRPL010000001.1 GCA_017429165.1 Clostridia bacterium | reverse complement strand
TAAATATATATAAATATATACTTGCAAATCGCAAAAACGTGTGATATAATAAAATCAGAATATAATGTTATTGTGCGGGCAATATGCCCCGGAGGACGAAATAAATGGAACTTACCGAACTCAACGAGCATTTTTCACGCGTGCTCGCAGCTCTTAAAGAAGATCACGCCGCGTCTACCATAGACCTGTGGTTCAAGGATTCGTTCGTCGCGGATTTCGACGGCAGAACGGTCACCGTGGCGCTTGAAAACGATTTTAAAAAGAACATAGTCACCAACCGCTACCGCGATCTGCTCAGACAGAAACTGTGCGAGGAGCTCAAAGGCGATTTCAACGTCACGCTCATCACCAAAGACGACGTTGAGGCGGAAGAATCGAGCATTTTCGTCAGCGCGCCGCAGCCGTACGTGGCAAAGCAGGAAGAACCCGAACCTGACGAAAACGACGCGGTCGTCGGTTCGGGCTACACGTTCGAAAACTTCGTGGTCGGTTCTTCCAACAAAGTCGCGCATTCCGCCTGCATAGCTGTCGCCGAACGCCCCGCCGGCACCATAAACCCGCTGTTTCTGTACGGGCCTTCCGGTCTCGGCAAAACGCATCTGCTGTTTGCAATAGTCAACAGTCTGCGCAAGCGCCGCCCGCGCACAAAAGTGCGTTACGTCACCGGCGAACAGTTCACCAACGAGCTCATAGACGCCATCACCAAAAAGAACACCGCGCTTTTCCGCAGCCGCTACCGCAATCTGGATATGCTGCTTATCGACGATATCCAGTTCATCGCCGGCAAAATGGTGATACAGGAAGAATTCTTCCACACTTTCGACACTCTTTACAAGCTGCAAAAACAGATCGTGCTCACTTCCGATAAAACTCCAAAAGAGATAGAACATCTGGAAGAAAGATTGCGCACCCGCTTCGAAATGGGGCTTATCGCCGATATCCAGCCGCCCGAACCCGAGCTGCGCACCGCGATCTTCAAACAGAAAACTCAGTCTCTGGGGCTGGATCTTCCCAACGACGTGCTCGCTTTTCTTGCCGATAACATCCGTTCCAACGTGCGTCAGATCGAAGGCGCTGTCAAAAAGCTTTGGGCGCAGTCGTTCATAACCAGCGAGGAGATCACGCTCGATATGGCAAAATCCGTACTTTCGGATTATTTCAGCAAAGAGCGCAGCAAGATCACGCCCGATCTCATACTCGAAATGCTTTCCAAGCGTTACGGCATGCCGACAGACGAGATCAAGGGCAACCGCCGCACCGCCAACACGGTATACGTAAGGCATATGGCGATATACCTTATACGCGAATATACCGATCTTTCGCTCAACAACGTCGGCAAGATCTTCAACAGGGACCATTCGACTATCATCTCGGCGTACAAGGGAGTGGAAGCCAGAATCAAAAACGATTCCGATTTTAACAAAGATCTCCACGAGATCAAGGCGGAACTCGACGAAAAGTGACAAATTTTCCACATACAGTCAACATACTTTTCAAACTCGAATCAACATAAAAAAATCTGAATTTTTCTGTGTTTACGCGCGTTTTCACGCTTTTCCCGTTTTTGCACGCCCTCTACTGCTGGTGCTTCTTCTGCTTCTTCTTATAATACTTACTTTTTTTGATACACACCTATGCGCGCGTGCGCGCGCGAAGAAAGAGTTTTTAACACTTTAACGACAAAACCCGTTGGATAAAACAAAATTTATATAAAAAGGAACGGTGGTCTGCATGGCTATCAAATTCACATCCGACAAATCGACGCTGCTTTCGCTCATAACGCCCGCAATGTACGCTTCGTCGAACAAATCCACGCTGCCCGCGCTCGAAGGTCTGCTTTTCACGCTCAAAGGCAGCACTCTTACCGTGTGCGGATACGACCTTGAAAAAGGCATAAAAGCCGAATCCACGGTCTTCGGCAGGGAAGACGGGAAAGTGGTGCTCAATTCCGTAAAGATCTCGGGTATCATAAAGAATCTGCCGGAAGGCGACATATTCTTTGAATGCGACGAAAAGAACACCGTTTTCATTTCCGCCGGCGAAAGCCGCTTTGCGCTTCACGGCATAGATTCCTCGGTGTTCCCCAGCATCCCCGAGCTGATGGGCGAAAACACCACCAAGATCAAAGCCGACGTGCTGCGCGACCTCATAACTTCCACCAACCACGCGGTCGCCGCCACCGATTCGCGCCCGGTGTTTATGGGCGAGCAGTTCCGCATAGAAAACGGCGATCTGACAATAGTCGCCGCCGACTACTGCCGCATGGCGGTCAAATCGGCTAAGGGATGCGTTACGAGCGAAAAAGAACAGAACACGTTCGTCGTTCCCGGCAAGACGCTCAACGACCTGATCCGCCTTTCCGCCGATGCGGAAGACGATATCGAAATGCAGTTCACGCGCAAATACGTCATTTTCCGCATAGATAACGTCATGATGTTTTCCCGGTTGCTGGAAGGCGAGTTTCTGGATTACCAGACCGTCATCCCCGTTTCGGGCAAGACCTGCGTGACCATCGACCGCCAGGCGTTTCTGGAAAGCGTGGAGCGCGCCTCGCTGCTCGTCGACGAAAAACTGCGCACGCCGCTGAGATTCAGATTTGAAGGCGATAATCTCATTATCCATTGCTCCACTCAGATAGGCAAGATCAACGACGTGGTCAAGATCGAGCATACCGGCGACGACATGGAGATAGGTTTCAACAACAAATACATCCTCGACGCTCTGCGCGCCTGCCGCGACGACAGGATACAGCTCATCCTGACATCTCCTCATATGGGTATGGTCATCCGTCCCGCCGAACCAAAGGAAGATTCCGATTACACTTATCTGGTGCTTCCGCTCAGACTTAAGGACTGAATCGTCGGTAATGTATATAAACAGTCTCACTCTGCGCGATTTCCGCAGCCACGCGCATACCGAGCTTGAGTTCACGCGCGACGTAAACGTTCTGTGGGGCGAAAACGGCGCGGGCAAGACCAATCTGCTGGAAGCGGTGTTCCTGTTCGCTTCGGGCAAATCGTTCCGGGGGCAGACGGATAAGGAGCTCATAAGTTTCGGCAAACCGGAATCGTATCTCAAACTCGTGTTCACCGACAGATTTTCCGAGCACGTGCTCGAGATGAACCTTTACAAAAACCGCCGCCGTCTGCTCTTCAAAGACGGCTGCGAAATAAAACGGCTTTCGGAATATTTGGGCCTGTTCCGCGCGGTGGTTTTCACGCCGGATCACTTGAAAATAATAAAGGCGTCGCCCGAAAACCGCCGTAGGCTCGCCGATATCGCCATATGCCAGACGTTTCCGCGGTACGTGGCGTCGCTTTCGGAATACAACCGCATATTGCTGCAGAAAAACAATCTGCTCAAATCGGGCGTGACCGAGCTTTCGTTGCCGATGCTGGAAATATATAACGAGCGACTCGCGCAGCTTTCGGCGGTGATAACGCTCAACCGTTATAATTATATAAACCGCTTAGGCGAAAAAGCCGCGGTGTATATGAATGAAATGACCGAGGGCAAAGAAGAGCTCAGACTTGTTTACGAAACGCAGTACGGCGGCGTTTTCACGCGCGAAGAGCTTTATAAAAACTGCCTTGCTCTGTATAAGCGCAGACAGGAAGCCGAAATTTCAAAGCGAGTAACGCTCTGCGGCTGCCACCACGACGACTTTGCGGTGATGATAAATTCAAAGGACGCGCGTTCGTACGCGTCGCAGGGGCAGCAGCGTTCGGCGGTGCTCGCGCTCAAACTCGCCGAAGGCGAGCTCGCCAAGGTGTATACCGGCGAAGAAAGCGTGTTTCTGTTTGACGACGTGCTTTCGGAGCTCGACGAAAAGCGCCGCGCGTACGTCACGCAGAAACTCACTTCGCGCCAGTTCATACTCACCGGCTGCGACGCGCCGGCCGAAGGAGTGACGGCGTTCAGAGTGCATAACGCGGCGCGCGCCGCGGAAGACGGAACCGAGAGGGAATAGATGTTCATCCATATAGGAAAAGATCAGATAATAAACGAAAAAGAGATAGTCGGCGTGTTCGATCTCGAGACCGCCACCGTCTCTAAGGATACGCGCCGTTTCCTTGCGGCGTCGCAGGAGGGTATGCGCACGGTTTCGCTGTGCGACGACCTGCCTAAAACTTTTATAATATGCGACAACGAGCTCGCCGAAAGCGTTTATATAACCCAGCTTTCGCCGGCGGTCACCGTTTCGCGCGCAAAAAGAAATAACGATTTAGGAGTATCGAAATGAGCGAGATCGACGAAAAAGAATTCGAAAAAGCCACCGAGCAGTACGGCGACAGTCAGATACAGGTGCTCGAAGGGCTTGAGGCGGTTCGCAAACGCCCCGGCATGTATATAGGCACGACCTCGGCCAAGGGGCTGCATCACCTTATATACGAGATCGTGGATAACTCTATAGACGAGGCGCTCGCCGGCTTCTGCGACGAGATAAGCGTTACGCTCTGCGCCGACGGATCGGTGCTCGTCGAAGACGACGGGCGCGGCGTCCCCGCCGGCATTAACGAAAAACTTCAGCTTCCCACGCTGGAAGTCATATTCGCCACGCTCCACGCGGGCGGCAAATTCGGCGGCGGCGGTTACGCCATCGCCGGCGGTCTGCACGGCGTGGGCGCTTCGGTCGTCAACGCGCTTTCCGAAAAACTCGTCGCCACCAACCACCGCGACGGCAAGACCTACCGCATTTCGTTCAGCAAAGGCAAAACGGTCGAACCGTTTTCGTGCATAGGCGAGACCGACCGCCACGGGCTTACCGTGCAGTTCTGGCCCGACGGCACCATTTTCGAAACGACAGAATTCGACACCGAGATCGTGCGCGCGCGTCTGCGCGAGCAGGCGTTCCTCAACGCCGGCGTCAAGCTGGTGCTGAAGGACGAGCGCGAACCGGGCCACGAACCCGAGATCTACTGCTACGAAGGCGGCATAAAGTCGTTCGTCGAATATCTCAACAGAAAAAAAGCGTGCGAGATAATCCACCGCGACGTGATATACGTTTCGGGCAAAAAAGGCACGTCTATAGCCGAAGTCGCCATGCAGTACAACGACACCTATAACGAAACGCTGCTTTCATTCGCCAACAATATGCACACCGTGGAAGGCGGCACGCACGAGACCGGTTTCAAATCGGCGCTGACCAAGGTGTTCAACGACTACGGCAGAAAATACAATATTTTAAAACCCGATGAAAAACTTCAGGGCGAAGACACGCGCGAAGGTCTCACGGCGGTCATTTCGGTAAAACTGGAAGACGCCCAGTTCGAATCGCAGACCAAGGCAAAGCTCGGGAATTCCGAAGTCAGGACGCTCGTAGAGGGCATAATGACCGAAAAGCTCACCGAATATTTTGAAGAAAACCCCGCCACCGCGCGCGCCATAATC
Source organism: Clostridia bacterium (assembly GCA_017429165.1). Classification (GTDB taxonomy): domain Bacteria; phylum Bacillota; class Clostridia; order Oscillospirales; family CAG-382; genus UBA1206. Next base: position 119,326 of record JAFRPL010000001.1, on the reverse strand, counting down.
GAAAAATCCATAGGCGCCGCCCGCGCCCGCGAGGCAGCGCGCCGCGCGCGCGAACTCACCCGCCGCAAGGGGCTTCTGGAATCCAGCATGCTGCCGGACAAGCTCGCCGACTGCAACGAGCGCCGTATGGAATACACCGAGCTGTATATGGTGGAGGGCGATTCCGCAGGCGGCACGGCAAAGGACGGGCGCGACAGCCAGTTCCAGGCGATCCTTCCGCTTCGCGGCAAGATACTGAACGTCGAAAAAGCGCGGCTCGACCGCATATATTCCTCGGTGCAGATAGTTCCCATAATCCTCGCGCTCGGCACCGGGATCGGCGAGGAGTTCGATATTTCAAAGCTCCGCTACGGCAAGATAATCATAATGGCCGATGCCGACGTCGACGGCGCCCATATCAAGACGCTGCTGCTCACGTTCTTCTTCCGCCATATGCGCCCGCTCATAGAGCAGGGGCATATCTACGCCGCAATGCCGCCGCTTTACCGCGTTTACAAGGGCAAGCAGCAGTTCTACGCTTTTTCGGACGAAGAACGCGACAAATATATAGAACAGCTCGGCGGAACGGGAGTTTCGGCTGAACGCTACAAAGGCCTTGGCGAAATGGACAAGGACCAGCTGTGGGAGACCACGATGGATCCCGAGCGGCGCATACTCAAACGCGTCACCGTCGAAGACGCTTTCGAAGCCGACGCGATGTTCACGCTGCTCATGGGCGACAAGGTCGAACCGCGGCGCGAATTCATAGAAAAGAACGCAAAATATGCTGATATCGATATTTAAGTGAGGTCAACATGGCAGAAGAATTTGAAGAATTCGACTATTCGGCGCACGAATCGCAAAAGATAACCGATATAGACATTCAAAAAGAAATACGCACCTCCTATATAGATTACGCCATGTCGGTCATAGTGGGGCGCGCGCTCCCCGACGTGCGCGACGGGCTCAAACCCGTGCACCGGCGCGTGCTGTATTCTATGTATAAGCAGGGGCTCTTCTACAACGTGGCGTACCGCAAATCCGCCACCGTGGTCGGCGACGTCATAGGTCATTACCATCCCCACGGCGACGCCGCGGCGTACGATACCATGGTGCGTCTCGCGCAGGATTTTTCGCTGCGCTATCCGCTCGTGGACGGCCACGGCAACTTCGGCAACATAGACGGCGACGGCGCGGCGGCATACCGTTATACCGAGGCGCGCATGGCGCGCATAGCCAACCTTATGCTGCAGGATATCGAAAAGAACACCGTCGATATGGTGCCGAACTTCGATAACCGCCTGCTCGAACCCACCGTGCTGCCCAGCCGGTTCCCCAATCTGCTGGTCAACGGCTCCATAGGCATAGCCGTCGGCATGGCAACGAATATCCCGCCCCATAACATGAACGAGGCGATCGACGCCGCCATTTACGTGATGGAACACCCCGACTGCACCGTCCAGGACCTCATGCAGATCGTCAAGGGCCCGGATTTCCCCACGGCGGGCATAATCCACGGCACCGCCGGCATACGCGAAGCGTACCTGACCGGCCGCGGCAGAGTCAAAGTACGCGCCAAGGCGGAATTCGAAGAAAAGCACGGCAAAACTTCAATAATCATAACCGAGCTCCCGTATCAGGTCAACCGCACCATGCTGCTCGCCAATATGGCGCAGCTCGTCAAAGACAAGCGCGTCGAGGGCGTTTCGGATATCCGCAACGAATCGGGCAGAAAAGGCATGCGCATAGTCATAGAACTCAAGCGCGACGCCAACCCTCAGGTGGTGCTCAACCTGTTCTACAAATACACTCAGCTTCAGGATACCTGCGCGATCAATATGCTGGCGCTGGTCGACGGCGTTCCCAAAACGCTCAACTTAAAGGACCTGCTTTCGCATTACGTCGCGTTCCAACAGGAAGTCATCCTGCGCCGCACCAAGTTCGAGCTCGAACGCACCGAGCGCGAGGCGCATCTGTACGAAGGGTATAAGATAGTCGCCGACAACACCGACGAAGTCATAGCCATAATCCGCGGCTCGGAATCTATTCCCGACGCAAAGGAAAAGCTCGCCGCAAGGTTCGATCTGGACGACGTACAGACTCAGGCGATAGTCGAAATGCAGCTCGGCAGACTTTCGGGCATGGAGCGCATAAAGATAGAAAAACATCTGGAAGAGCTCTACGCAAAGATCGCAGAGCTCAAAGCCATAATCTCGGATGAATTAAAGGTCGACGAAATAATCAAGCAGGACCTGCTCGAGACCAGGGCGCGCTACGGCGACGAGCGCCGCACCGCTATTGAAGAATCCGACGATGACATAGTCATAGAAGATCTCATAGAGCGCGAAGACTGCGTTATCACGGTTACTGCGGCGGGTTACGTAAAACGCCTGCCGGCGGAAACGTATTCCGCGCAGCGCCGCGGCGGCAAGGGAATAACCGCCATGGCGACAAAAGAAGAAGATTACGTGACCAACGTCTATATAGCGCATTCTCACGACTTTCTGCTGCTGTTTTCCAACATGGGCAGGATGTATATCAAAAAGTGCTACGAGATCCCCGAGGCGGGACGCACCGCAAAGGGAATGAACATAGTCAACCTGCTCCAGCTTTCGGAAAACGAGACTATCACCACCGCTATCCCCATAACGGAATTCGACGAAGACAAGTTCCTGGTGATGATAACCAAGTACGGCGTCATAAAGCGCGTCAATCTGGGCGAATACCGCACCCGCCGCACCGCGGGACTGTTCGCCATCAATCTTGACGAAGGCGACGAACTGCTTTACGTGCTCAAGACCGAGGGCGGCTCCACCGTGCTCGCCGCGTCGAGCGAAGGACTCGCGATCCACTTTGACGAAAACGACGTCCGCGCGGTGGGCAGACAGGCGCGCGGCGTGCGCATGATGACCCTGCCTTCGGGCGCGACGGTTGTCGGCGCGGCGGCGATCCCGAGAGAGCGCGAAGGGCTTTCGGTGCTCACGGTCACTTCGCGCGGGTTCGGCAAACGCACCGATCCCATGGATTTCACCATTCAGAACCGCGGCGGCAAAGGCATGATCTGCCACAAGCTCAGCGACAAGACTGGATCGCTCGTGGGGCTCGAGCTGGTGCATGACGACGACGACTGTATGCTCATCACCGAAGCGGGCATAATAATCCGCACCGCGGTCAGCGAGATCCCCGTTTACGGCAGAGCGGCTTCGGGCGTCATAGTCATGCGTACCGCCGACGACACCCGCGTCGCCAACTTCACCGTGGTCAAGAACGTAAAAGAAGAAGAAACGGCCGGACCGGCGGAAGAGACCGGCGCCGCCGACGAAGATACGGCGGAAGAAAACGGCGAACCGGCCGAAAACGAATAAAATCTTTGTGTTTTATGAAAGGGCAGCAGTAAAATGGCACTCAATATACTCGTTTTAGAAAACAACCCCAACCGCGAAGCGCGTCACGCGACTCTGCTCAACGCGGTGCGCGAGCATTTCAACAACCCCGAGCTCGAGATCGAATACACCCGCAAGGGCAAGCCCGAGCTCAAGGGGATAAACCGCCATATCAGCGTCACCACCGTGGAAGACAAGATGATCTGCGTCATTTCCGAAGGCAAGGTCGGCGTGGACGGCGAGCATATCTCGCGCTTCACCGGCGAATCGAAGACTGATTTTCCGGCGATAGCCGAACGCTTCTTCACCGACGAGGAGGCTGAATACGTGCGCGACGGCGAAGACACCGGCGTGCGTTTCGCCAAGATATGGATCCGCAAAGAGGCGTACAGCAAATACACCGGCAAGGGGCTGGCGGATTTTTCGAACTTTTCGGTCAACGACGGCGAACGCTTCTACGGCAAGGTCAACGGCGTGCCGGTCAAGCGGCTCAACGTCAGTTTCCCCGGCAGCAACGAATATCTGTTTGCGGTGGCGGGCGATAACATCTGACCGCGAAAGCGCCGCGCGGCAACTATATATTGTATAGCGCTTTCCTTTTAGACACCATATATGCGTGCAGTTATGAATTATGCAAAAAAAGCAAAAAAAGTCTTGCATTTTCAAAAAAAGTATGCTATAATTGCGTGTCATTTAGGGCGGTCCAATGCAGCTGTCGTAAGAACGTCCGTATTTTATAAGGAGGAAAGCCATGAGTGAACTGTTAAAGGCTTTTACAGATGAGCAGTTAAAGGAAAAAGTTCCTTCCTTCAACGTAGGCGACGGCGTTAAAGTCTATTGCCGTATCGTAGAAGGTACCCGCGTCAGAACGCAGGTGTTCGAAGGCACGGTCATCGCCAAAAGAAACGGCGGCATAAGCGAAACTTTCACCGTCCGCCGCGTATCCTACGGCGTAGGGACCGAAAAGACCTTCCCGCTCCATTCGCCCAACGTCCAGTCGGTCGAGGTGGTCCGCAGAGGTAAAGTTCGCAGAGCTAAGCTCTTCTACCTGCGCGACAGAGTCGGTAAGGCAGCCAAGGTCAAGGAAAAGATCTAAGCTTTTTGAACGCTCGAATAAAAGCACCTATCAGTATAGGTGCTTTTTATTTCCCTAAGGAGTAAAACGAATTGGAAAACAAAGAAAACGAAAGCAACGCGAACGTTATTTTTACGGAAAACGAAGACGAGATCTCGCTGACCGAGACCGAGTGCGCGGAAGGCGTTTTTGAAAAAGTCAAAGCGCAAAAGCAAAAAGAAAAAGAAGAAAAAGAAAAGAAACCCGCATTGCAGCAGGCGTATGAATGGGTGGAATCGTTCGCGCTCGCGCTGGCGTGCATGGTGCTTTTGTTCCTGTTTTTCTTCAAATACGTCACGGTCGACGGTCATTCTATGGAAGACACGCTCGAAAACGGGCAGAAGCTCATAATAACCGGCGTGGGCGGCTATGAAAACGGCGACATATTGGTGATCTGCGAACCGGGCACCAACAAACCGCTCGTCAAGCGGCTCATCGCGCGCGGCGGGCAGACCGTGAACATAGATTTCGAGACCTGGACGGTATACGTCGACGGCGTGGCGCTGGACGAGCCGTACGTAAAACGCGAAATAAACGCAAATATGAAACGCGACCAGTTCACCGGCCCCATCACTGTGCCCGAAGGGTACGTGTTCGTGATGGGCGACAACCGCAACCGTTCTTCCGACAGCCGGCATTTCGGCTGCATAGACGAGCGCGCCATCCTGGGCAAGGTGCTGCTGCGCGTCACGCCGTTCGCCGAATTCGGCTCGGTGGATTGACCGGTGGATTGAAAAAAACATGAAGATCAACGAAAAAGGTTTTGAACGGAACTCCATAAACTGGTATCCCGGGCATATGGCAAAAGCCAAAAGGGCGATACAGCAGGTCCTCCCGCTCATAGACGCGGTCATCGAGCTCGCCGATTCGCGGCTCCCCGTGACCTCGCGGAATCCGGATTTTGAAACTCTGTTCAAAAACAAGCCCCGCATACTCGTCTTCAACAAATACGCGCTGTGCGACCCGCAGCGCACCCGCGCTGTTGCAAAAGCGGAAGAAGATTCGGGCAAGCCGGTGCTTTATATCGACTGCAAGCAGGACCCGGATATGAAATCCGTCACCGCGGCGCTCAAAGAAGTGTGCGCGGAAAAACTCGCGCGCAGCGCGCAGAAGGGGATAAACAAGCCGATACGCGCGCTCGTGGCGGGTATCACCAACGTGGGCAAATCCACGTTCATAAACGCGTTCACCGGCTCCAAAAAGGCAAAGACCGAAGACCGTCCGGGCGTCACGCGGGCCAACGCGTGGATATCTTCGCCCTACGGCGTGGAGCTGCTCGACACCCCCGGCCTGCTGTGGCCCAAGCTGGGCGACAAGACCGCCGGCGTAAAGCTCGCGGCGGTGGGATCGGTGCGCGACGACATACTCGACCTTACCGAACTCGCCTGCGACACGCTCGGCGTGTTGCGCGAGCGCGGATATTCCGGTCTGCTTCGCGAACGCTATAAGATAGAACCGTGCGAAGAAGACACGAACTACGACCTGCTTTTGAAGATCGGCCGCGCGCGCGGATTCCTGGTATCCGGCGGCGAAATAAACGAAGAACGCACATCGAGCGTGCTGCTCGACGAATTTCGCGGCGGCAAAATAGGCAGAATGACGCTCGACTGACGGCGTTTTTGTGTAATTCGCACAAAAAAAGGCGCGATATTTTTATGATTCAAGCATTAGCTTTTCACATATTCCCACTTGATAAATCGCCGGAAATACAGTATAATCATTATTTGAGGCGAAACGCCCGTTTTAATTGAAAATAAGTAATATATATTTTAAGGAGAACAAATCAATATGGCAAAATTCCAATCCAACCAGATCAGAAATATCTGCCTGCTCGGCCACGGCGGCGACGGCAAGACTTCGCTCACCGAGGCGATGCTCTACCTTGCAAAAGCTACCGACCGTCTCGGCAAGACTGCCGACGGCAACACTGTTTCGGATTTCGACCCCGAAGAGATCGCGCGCGGCATCTCCATTTCCGCGTCGCTTTCGAATCTCGTTTGGAACGGTAAAAAAATAAACATACTCGACACCCCGGGTTATTTCGATTTTGTGGGCGAAGTCAAGCAGGCGCTTTCGGTCGCCGATTCCGCGGTTTTCGTGGTCGACGGCAAATCCGGCTGCAAGGTCGGCACCGAGCTGTGCTGGGAATACGCCGGCAAGATGCCCAAAGCCATATTCGTCAATAAGATGGACGACGAAAACGCCAAGTTCGAAAACGTGCTTTCCGGCCTGCGCGAGACTTTCGGCTCCGCCGTCTGCCCGCTGTTCGTGCCTTTCCACGAGGGAATGGGCGATATGGGCTACTACAACCTGCTCACCGAAAAAGCGTACAGGTTCGACAAAGCCGGCAAACCGGCCGAATGCGAACTCCCCGCTGATATGAAAGATCAGATGGATTCCTACGTCAGCGAGCTCACCGAATCGCTCGCCGAGACCAGCGAAGAGCTTATGGAAAAATTCTTTGCCGAAGAGCCCTTCACTCACGAAGAAATGTCCGACGCGCTCAACACCGGGCTTTTCACCGGCACCATCACTCCGGTGTTCGCGGGTTCCGCCACCACGCTCGCGGGCGTTTCCGTCCTGCTCGACACCATAGCCGCCTCGTTCGTCTCCCCGCTCGACAAAACTCATCACACGGTCATAGACGACAGCGGCAAGGAATGCGAAGTCGAAGCCAAAGCCGACGGCGCCACCGCGCTGTTCGTGTTCAAGACTTCTGTCGATAACTTCGGCAAAAAGTCGTTCTTCAAAGTCATGAACGGCGAGCTCAAAAAGGATATGATACTCGTCAACAAGGTCTCCGGCCAGTCCGAAAAGATCGCCCGCATACTCACCTGCGTGGGCAAGAAAGAAAGCGAAGTCGACGAGCTCGCGTACGGCGACCTGGGCTACACCGTAAAACTGGTCAACACCAACACCAACGCCACGCTCGCCGTAAGCGATTTCGGCTATAAATTCCCCGCCATCACCTTCCCGGCTCCCTGCCTTATGATGGCGGTGGTACCCAAAGCAAAAGGCGACGAAGACAAGATATCCACCGGCGTTTCCAAACTGCTGGAAGAAGACCTCACCATCAAATACACCACCAACGCCGAGACCAAAGAGATGATCATCACCGGCATGGGCGACACCCACCTTTCGGTCGTCGTTTCGCGCTTAAAGAACCGTTTCGGCACCTCGGTCGACCTTCAGACCCCCAAGGTCCCCTACCGCGAGACCATCAAGAAGAAGGCGTCTGTGGAAGGCAAACATAAGAAACAGTCCGGCGGTCACGGTCAGTACGGTCACGTCAAGATCGAATTCGCCCCCGGCGAGCAGGAAGGCCTTGAATTTTCCGAAACCGTTTTCGGCGGCTCGGTGCCCAAGAACTTCTTCCCGGCGGTCGAAAAAGGCCTGCAGGAATCCATGCAGAAAGGCATTCTCGCCGGCTACCCGGTGATCAAGGTCAAAGCCAACCTGTTCGACGGTTCGTATCACCCGGTCGACTCTTCCGAAATGGCGTTCAAGATCGCCGCCAACCTGGCGTTCAAGGAAGGCATGAAACAGTGCGCCGCCGTCCTGCTTGAGCCGGTGGGCGAGCTCAAGGTCACCATCCCCACTTCGCTTTCCGGCGATATCATGGGCGACCTTCCCAAGCGCCGCGGCAAGATAATGGGCATGAGCGATTCCGAAAAGAAGGGTTACACGGTCATAGAGGCCGAAGTCCCCGAAGCCGAAATGCTCAGCTACGCCACACAGCTCCGCGCCATGACTCAGGGCAGAGGCGTGTACTCCTTTGAATTCAAAAAATACGAGGAAGCGCCCGCCGAAGTTGCCGAAAAGGTCATAGAGGCGGCAAAGAAAGAAAACGAAGAAGAATAAGCTTTAGTTTTTTTACCGATATCAACAAAAGCGAGGTATTTGTTATGACAAAACGCATCGGCTTAACGGCAATGGTCCTGGCCGTCGTAATGCTCTGCGCGCTCGTCTTCGCGGCATGCGCGCCGGACGGAGATATCGATTCGCTCGATTCCATCCCCGAACTCATATCCAAGGAGGAATCCAAAGCCGACGAATCCGAAGAAGTCTCGGTCGAGGAAGGTCAGGCGCATCCCCCCGTGGTCAAGGACGTCATACACGTCACCGAAAAGACCGTTATAATAGCGGGCGGCTGCGACGAGGGCTGCACCGTCACCGTCACCGACGGTTCCACGGAAGTCTCCACGGCTTCGATCTCGGGCTATTTCATACTTGAATACACTATCGATTCCACCAACTTTTCCATCCTTTCGCTCACCGCTCAGTCCGAGACGCTGAAAGAAAGCCCCATTACGGCGCTGCGCGTGGAATACGACTCCACCGCGATGAAACGCATCGACGGCTACGGCGCGAACGTGGGCAAGGATTCGCAGGTGTATTACGATTTCGACCTGGCGAGCTACACCGGCGTGATCAACAATATCGACAAGACCACGTCCAGCACTCTGCTCACTCAGACCGAGCTCAGAAAATTCCGCGAACGCGTCTCCACGTACCTCAAAAACTTCCGCAAGCGTGCCGATAACGATAACGTCGATATCATCTACGTGCTCATCCCCAACAAGGTCACGGTGTATCCCGAATATCTCGTCGAAGGCACCAAGCAGGAAAACTACAAGACGCGCTACGAGCAGATAGTCGAATCGCTCGGCATGACCGACGTCATAACCATAGATATGCGCCCGGTGTTCGAGGAAGAAAAAGCCAAGGGCACCAAGCTCTATTACGATACCGACAGCCATATCACCGAATACGCCGGGTATCTTGTGTATAAGGCGATATGCGACGAAATGGCCAAAAAACATCCCACCGCCGCGGCGAGGGATCTCGAGACCGAGTTCACTTCCGAAGAAGTCACCTTCTACGGCGGCGACGTCATACGCCATCTCGGCATCGACCGCACGCACGTTTCCGAGACCGCCACGATCTATAAACCCAGGTTCACGCTCAACATAGGCGCCGAAGACGACGTGCTCGCCACCGAAAGCGGCTTTATTTCCAAGTTCGAAAAATACGCCGAATCCGATTCCATGCTGCTCAACTCCGCGGTCGAAACGCTCGCGTACAAGCTGCTGTTCGCCACCAACCGCAAACAGCTCCCGTGCGCGCTCATCTACCGCGACAGCTCCGCCGTCAATTTTTCCGATATACTCTGCGAACGCTTCAACCGCGTTATGCTCAACAAGGTCGGCGATTTCAATATCAACCTCACCGACACCCAGCGTTACTACAGCTACAACGAGCAGGGCAAGGAAAACAGAACGGTCGATTACATCATCATAATCTGCAGCGAATCCTATCTCGACGGCATCGCAAGGTCGTAAAAATACGGCGAATATCGGAACAGTATAAAAGCAAGAACAGCCGGCAAATCTTTGCCGGCTGTTGTTTGTACCCGGCTCTGAACTCATAATTCGCGTTTGAGCATGAAAGTTCAGAGTCAGTCGCGGAAAATATGCATGTTTCACAAAAAGCAAAGCGAAAATTTGAGTAAAAAATCGCTTTTATTTTTTTTGCTTTTTTGTTATAATAAAAATGGAAAAAGATAAGAACGTTTTTTACGCGCCGTTTTACCCGACGGCAAAACCATATACCGACCTTTTTAGAAAGGAGTATTTATTATGAACAGAATCATAAAGCTTGCGGTATTGTCGCTCACGCTCGCCGCGGCGCTTACGCTTATGCTTTTTGCGTGCGCAAAACCCGTTGACGCCGGAAAATACGACGACGGGCCCGCGGCGCAGGATGGAAAAATGTCTGAAGTCGAAAAACCGGCGGATCCCGCCATGGAAAATCAGGAAGGCGCCGAACCGCAGGACGCCGCCGTGATATACGACGATTTTGAATTTCCGGCGGAAAACCGCACCGCAAACCAGACGCTGCCCGATTTCGGCGAGGTGAAGAACAGCCTTGAGCTTTCCGAACCTGTCGCCATAAGCAGTCTCGACGAGCTCATACGGATCGGGCTGCCCGAAAACGGCGCGGTGATAGTGGGCAGAAAGATAGCTTCCGTAAGCTACAGCCGTTACGACGGCAGAGTCTATCACGAGGCGTTTGAAGGCGTATATTCCGATATCGTGCGCAACTTCACGCTCACGCGCTTTTACGTCACAAAAGTTTCGGTCGGCGAAAATATTCCCGCCGTCATCACGCTTGCCGAAGAATACTCGTTCCTCGACGACGGCAGCGCGTATCAGTCTATGCCGCTGTATTCGCCGCCCGTCTACGACGACGCCGATTATCTGCTTTTCATAGCGCCCGACGACGGATACGACAAAGGCGCGCAGGACGTGTGGAAAGTCATGGCGGCAATACGGATAGACGATTTCAGCCGCGGCGCGCGCAGTTTCACGGACGAAGAGATAACGGAGCTCATCGCCAAACGCGGGTATTTTGCCGTTCCCTCTGTCGCCAAAGAGGCGATAGAACGCTTTGCGGGCGAATGATTTTCTTCGGCGCATAACGCGGAACTCATACCGCTGTTTTGCCGAAAGCAGATCGTGATCCGCACGCCCCGCGTGCAATCACGATCCATAAGTATTTTCCAACACAATAACAGCCGGCAATTTTGCCGGCTGTTGTTTTATTCGTATGCGGTTTTAACGGGCGGGCCTTATCCGTTCATCGCCTGCTCGAACAGCGGCGCGAGCGCGGCGCGGAATACGCGCTCTGTTTCGCTGTAAGTTTTGCCCAGAACTATGGCGAACTCGTTGAACAGCGAATAGCGGGCCGTGCGTTCGAATTCGGTGTCGGTCACCGCGATATGGCGGTGGGTGCGCATGGCGTTTATGCGGCGGTGTTCCACCGTTATGATAAGCCGTATGTATTCGCGCGGGTCGGCGGTCGCAATGGCGGCGCGGTAGATATCGCGGCGCTGTTTTTCGTGTTCGACCTTAAGCGGAACGCATTTCGGCGCTTCGGCTATGATCTTTTCCGCTTCTTCGCGCGTGACGAGCGGACGAATGACGGCTTTTCCGCCTTCCGCGGGGGTGTAAAAGACCGAGCCGTTTTCGTCCAGCGGCTGCAGCTTGTAGTATACGCGCAGGTCTCCGCCGCCGAACGGCGAAACGCAGGTGCCGGTGACTGTACATACGCCGCCGGGGCCGTATACAATTTTTTCGCCTGTCTCAAACATCGCAATTTTCCTCCGCGAAATCTTGTTCCGTGCCGTCGCTTTCCGCGCCGCGCGACGCGGGCAAACACATCGCCTTTTTACATTATTATTATATCAAAGTAACCGCGGTTTTTGAATAGGCGAAATATACGAAAATCACGTATGGTTTTTTAGAACTTTTGCTACCTTTGGTATGCTTTTCAAAAAAAGCGGCGCGCCCGTTTTTTGTGCGGGCGCGCTGCGGCTGAGTTATGGACTATATTTCTTTTGCGTCTAGCAGGCTTTCTTTAAGCGCGAGCTGTTTTTTGAGTTTTTCGCGCTCGGCTTCCACCACTTTTTCGGGCGCTTTGGCGCAGAATTCGGCGTTTGAAAGCTTGCGGGTAAGGATCTCTATTTCTTTTTCGCACTTTTCAAGCTCTTTCTTTATTCTCGCGCGCTCGGCCTCGGCGTCGACCAGGTCGCCCAGCGGAATGAACACCGTGGCGGCGTGGGTTATGGCGCGGACGGACGCGGGCAGCGCGTTTTCGTCGGTCACGAATTCGAGATCCGACGCCGAAGCGAGGAATTTGAAATAGGTCTCCGCGCCGCCGAAAATATCGGCCCTGTCGGTCTTTATGAACAGGCGGGTCTTGCGGGAAGGCGGCACGTTGCGTTCGGCGCGGCAGTTGCGGACCGAGCGTATGGAAGCGATGATCTCGTTCATCTTTTCTTCGTCGGCGGCGAAATCAAAGCGCGGGTCGGTCGCGGGCCACGCGGCCGCGCTGACGCTTATGCCTTCGTGCGGGAGCGACTGCCAGATCTGCTCGGTAATGAACGGCATGAACGGGTGAAGTAATCTGCAAACGCCGGAAAGCACGTAGGTCAGCACTTTCTGCGCGGTCTCGCCCGTGGCGGAACCCTTTTGCATAAGGCGCGGCTTGACGAGCTCTATGTACCAGTCGCAGAAGATATCCCATATAAAATCGTAAAGCTTCTGCACCGCAATGCCCAGCTCGAATTTTTCCAGGTTCTCGGTGACTTCGGCGACGAGCTTGTTGTAAAGCGAAACGAGCCAGCGGTCCTCGGTCTCGAGCGGCGCGACGTCGAGTTCGGAAGAAGACCATTCTTTTTCAAGATTCATATGCACGAATCTCGCGGCGTTCCATATCTTGTTGGCAAAATTGCGGCTGGATTCCACCTTTTCGTCCGAAAAACGCATATCGTTCCCGGGCGAGTTGCCGGTGGCGAGCGCAAAGCGCAGCGCGTCGGCGCCGTATTTGTCGATTATTTCAAGCGGATCTATGCCGTTGCCCAGGGATTTGGACATCTTTCTGCCAAGCGCGTCCCGCACGAGTCCGTGGATGAGCACCGTGGAAAACGGCTTTTCGCCCATGCATTCCATGCCCATCGAAATCATGCGCGCCACCCAGAACGGGATAATATCGTAGCCGGTAACGAGCACGCTCGTGGGGTAGAAACGTTTGAGATCCTCGGTCTGTTCGGGCCATCCCAGCGTGGAAAAAGGCCAAAGTCCGGAAGAAAACCAGGTGTCCAGCACGTCGGGATCCTGCCGCATAGGCCTGCCGCATTTGGGGCAGACGGGCGAATCTTCTTTGGTTACGACCATCTCGCCGCAGGTATCGCAGTAGAAAGCGGGAATGCGGTGGCCCCACCACAGCTGACGCGAAATGCACCAGTCGCGTATGTTGCGCATCCAGTTGAGATATATCTTGGAAAATCTGTCGGGGACGAACTTTATCGTGCCGTTCTCAACGACTTCTATGGCTTTTTCGGCGAGCGGAGCCATTTTGACGAACCACTGGTCGGAAATCAGCGGTTCGACCGTGGTGCCGCAGCGGTAGCAGGTGCCCACGTTGTGCTTGCAGCCTTCGGTCTTTACCAAATATCCGCCGGCTTCAAGGTCTTCCAGCACGGCTTTGCGCGCGGCGTAGCGGTCGAGCCCCTCGTATTTTCCGCCGTTGGCGTTGATCGTGGCGTCGCCGTTCATAATATTTATCTGCTCAAGGCCGTGACGTTCGCCGACCATAAAGTCGTTGGGGTCGTGCGCGGGCGTGATCTTCACGCAGCCGGTGCCAAAGTCCTTGTCGACGTAATCGTCGGCTATAACGGGTATCTCACGGCCGACAAGCGGCAGAATGAGCGTTTTGCCCACAAGCGCGGTATAGCGTTCGTCTTCGGGGTTGACCGCCACGGCGGTATCGCCCAGCAGCGTTTCGGGGCGGGTGGTGGCGATCTCAACGAATCCGCCGCCTTCCTTGAACGGATAGCGGATGTGCCAGAAATGGCCGTCTTTTTCTTCGTATTCGACTTCGGCGTCCGAAAGCGCGGTCTCGCACTGGGGGCACCAGTTGATTATGCGGTGTCCGCGATAGATGAGCCCCTTGTCGTAAAGCGAAACGAACGTCTCTTTAACGGCCTTGGAGCAGCCTTCGTCCATAGTGAAGCGTTCGCGCCCCCAGTCGCACGAAGAGCCCAGCTTTTTGAGCTGATTGATGATACGCGAACCGTATTTGTTCTTCCAGTCCCAAACGCGTTCCAAAAACTTTTCGCGTCCCAGGTCATAGCGGCTCAGATGCTCGGTCTCGCGCAATACGGCTTCGACTTTTATCTGCGTCGCAATGCCGGCGTGGTCGGTGCCGGGGACCCACAGCGTGTCGTAGCCCTGCATACGCTTAAAGCGGATGAGGATATCTTGCAGCGTCTCGTCCAGCGCGTGCCCCATATGGAGCTGGCCGGTGACGTTAGGGGGCGGTATAACTATGGTGAAATGTTCGTTTTGCGGCTTTTCGGGCGGAGCGAACAGTCCGTTTTCGCACCAGAACGAATATATCGCGTCTTCAAATTCGCGCGGGTTGTATTTTTTGTCGAGTTCTTTCATAAAATTACACTTCCTTAAATTGATTTACGGTGAGTCCCGCTATCAGCTTGGGGTAGAAGTAGGTGGATTTCTGCGGCATTTTGCCGCCTTCCAGCGCAACGGCGCGTATCTGTTCCACTTTGGTGGGGTTCAGTATGAACGCCGCCGGCGAAGAGCCGTTTTCCACCGCTTCTACGGCTTCGCGGAGGGAGCGGGTGTAGACGAGGTTTTTCTGATTCTTCAGGTTTTCGCGGTCTATTTTGAGTATTCTTTCAAGAATATACCCGTGAAGCACCGAAACGTCGAGTCCGCTCACGGCGGAGCTCCCTACATCTACGGCTTCTTTAAGGATGAGAAGCCGTACCTCGCCTCCTTTCGTCACCATGGCGAACGCGTGCCGCGCGGCGTTGGAAGCCAGCGCGTCTTTTATTTCGTCCGCCCCGGAAAGGGGAATTATTTCAAAGAATTCACTAAGTTTTTTCAGCATATCGGGGATATCGATATCCATATCCACCACTATGCGGTGGGTGGGCAGCACCACCAGCCCCGCGCTCTGCATATCCACAAGCGTCATCATCAGATATCCGCTGTCGCATTCGATGCCGTTTTCAAGGCAGTATTTATGGAACGCGCCCGCGGTCTCAAAGCGGTGATGTCCGTCGGCGATGTAAAGCTGCTTGGGCTCAAAGAACCCGGTCAGCGCGGCGCATATTACGCCGTCTTCTATCTTCCAAAGCCGCTGCTTAATGCCGTCGTCGCTCACAAAATCGCAGACCGGCGCGGCGTTTTTGCGGTAGGCGTCGATTATGCGCTGAACGTAGCCGTTTTCGTCTTCGAACAGCGAATAGACCGAAGAAAAGTTGCAGAACGTGGCTTTCATCAGCTCAAAGCGGTCCTTTTTGGCTTTGGAAAGCGTCTCCTCGTGGGGCTTGACCACGTTGTCGGCGTAATCGTAGGTGCGGCACAGGCAGACGAGCCCGTCTAATACGAAGGTCTTTTCTTCGTATACGAACTCTTCTTCGTAGATATAGTAGCCCGGCTTTTCGTCTTTTTTCATCACGCCTTCGGCTATCATCTTCCGCAGGAACGCGGCGGAACGCTCGTGGCAGTTTTCGCCGTACACCCTTTCAAGGCGAATAAAATTGTATTCCGATCTTTCGCACAGTTCGTCGAACATCCGGTCGTCGACGATGTCGTACGGAGGGCAGACGTTGTTCGCGATGTCTCCCGCTTTTTTTGTGTAGCGCAGTGCGCGGAACGGTTTGATCTCCGCCATTTGTATATCATCTCCGTCAAAAATAGTTATATCTTTTTCAGCTTGGCGAACGACGCCATAAGCTTTTTTACCTGTCCGTTGTCAAAAGCCACCGTAACGAGCGCGTCGCCGCCCATTTGCTCGCAGCTTTCCACCGTCCCTTTGCCGAATATCGCGTGCTCCACGCGTTCGTCCGCGCAAAACAGCGCTTTATTCGGCGCCGGTGAAGGCGTTTTGACTTTTATAAAGTCCTGCGCGGCGCGGCTGCCGCGGTCGAAAGTACCGCCCGTACGCACCGGTATCTCCTCGTCCGCGTCTCCGTACGCCATATGTCCGTAACGCGGAGCGGACTTGAATTCTTTGAGCTCCGGCGGTATCTCGTCCAGAAATTCCGAAGGAGTCGAAGGCCGGGTCATGCCGTAAAGCATACGGCTTTGGGTGTAGGTGATGAACAGCCGCTTTTTGGCGCGGGTGACCGCCACGTAAGCGAGCCGCCGCTCTTCCTCGGCTCCGCCTTCGTCCAGAGAAAGCTGGGAAGGGAACACTCCCTGCTCGAACCCGGCGATGAACACGTTGCCGAACTCCAGCCCCTTTGCCGAATGGACGGTCATGAGCGAAACGGCGTTTTCTTCGGCGTCGTACGAATCCACGTCCGAAACCAGCGCTATATCCGCCAGAAAACCTTCCAGCGTGGGCTCTTCGGCGCTTTCTTCGTAAAGTGCGCCTGCCGAAACGAAATCGCGCAGGTTCTGCAGCCGGTCGGTCTCGAACCCGGATTCCAGCATATCCTCGTAGCCGGTGATCTCAATGGCGTAAGCCACGGTCTCGGCGACGCCGTGCGACGCGGAATATTCCGCAAGTTCTTCTATGACCGAATAAAACGATTCGAGCTTTGTGCACGCGCGCGCAAGCTCTTGACGCTTTGCGGCGGTCTTTATGACCGCGAACATATGCGTGCCTTCCGCAAGCGCCAGCTCGGCGATCTTATCAACAGTCGTGTCGCCTATGGCGCGGCGCGGCACGTTTATTATGCGGCGCAGACGCAGATCGTCGGCGCGGTTGCACACGAGCGAAAGATACGCTATGATATCTTTTATCTCTTTGCGTTCGTAGTATTTTATGCCGCCGAACACTTTGTATGGGATCCGCGCCTTGACCAGCGCCGTTTCTATGGAGCGCGAAAGCGCGTTGGCGCGGTACAGCACGGCCGTGTCTTTTAGCTTTTCGCCCTTGTCCTGCAGCTCTTCTATCTTGTTTGTTATGTATTCCGCTTCTTCGGTCTGGGTGTAAAGGCAGCGGACTTCTATTTTGTCGCCGCGCACGCCGCGCGTCCAGAGCGTTTTGCCTCTGCGGCTTTCGTTGTTTGCGATTATGGCGTTGGCGGCGTCGAGTATGGTGCCGGTGGAACGGTAGTTCTGTTCCAGCTTTATAATGCGCGCTTCGGGGTAGGAGGTATCGAAATTGAGTATGTTTTCCACCGCCGCGCCGCGGAACGAATATATCGACTGGTCGTCGTCGCCTACCACGCACACGTTCTTCCTCGCCCTGCCCAAAGCCAGCACCAGCTCGTTCTGCGAAGGGTTGGTGTCCTGGTATTCGTCCACAAAGATATAGCGGAACCGGTTTGCGTAATAGTCACGCACTTCGGGGAATTCTTCAAACAGCGTAAGCGTGTTCAGTATCAGATCGTCAAAATCCAGCGCCGACGCGGTTTTGAGTTTTTCCTGATATTCGGCGTAGATCGCGGATATCTGTTCGTCGCGCCCGTCGCGCGCGGTGATCTGCGCCTCTTCGGGGAGCACGCGGCGCTCTTTGAAGCGCGAGATCTCTGCGGCGCAGAGTTTTTCGGGCAGATATTTTTCGTCTATGTTTTTTTCTTTGAGTATCTGTTTTACGAGCTTGCGGCTGTCTTCGGCGTCGTAGATGGCGAACGAGTTGGAAAAGCCCAGCTTGTTTATGCTGCGGCGCAGTATGCGCACGCAGACCGAATGGAACGTCCCCGCCCAAATGCCTTCGGCGCGCTCGCCCAGCATGTTCGCCAGCCGGTTCTTGAACTCGTCGGCGGCCTTGTTGGTGAAAGTTATGCAAAGCACCTCGTCGGGCGAAGCGGGGCGGACCGCCAGCGAACGCAGCGCGTTTACAAGGTCTTCGTTTCCGCCTTCGTACGCGGCGTTCAGCTTTTCCGCCGCGGCGGCGTGATCGATATCCGGCCTGTCGCATTCGCTCAGCTCGCCGAAATTCAGCACGTTGTAAACGCGGTCGACAAGCACGGTGGTCTTTCCGCTGCCGGCGCCGGCAAGCACCAGGAGCGGGCCTTTCACCGCAAAGACCGCCTGTTTCTGACGGTCGTTGAGCCGCGAAAACACGCGCGAAAGACACTTTTGTTTTATTTGAATGTATCTTTGTTCGTCGGTCATTGCAAATACTCCGTTATTATACTATATTATATATCACGTCCGCAAAAAAAGCAAGATATTTTAATGGCGCGCAAGTGTTGATTTTTGCGCGTTTTGAGTGTATAATCATAAATACGGAGGTGCGGCAAATGATAAAAAGCGTTTTTACGCGGTATATGGTGTTCATATCGTTGCTTCTGGTGTTTTCTTTCGGGCTGCTCGTCATAACTCTTTCGGTGATGGTATCGGAATATTCCGAGCGCGCCAAAGGGACCTCCATGACCGAGGCGGCAGAACAGACGGCGGGCGCCATAACTCCCTACAGGGGCGAAGACGAATTGCGCGATATCCCAAGCGAAGTCGCCGAAGGGGTGCGCGGATACGCCGCGGTGGCTGACGCGTTCGTTTACGTGCTCGGCGACGACGGCGCGCTGATAGTGACCAACGATCCCGATTTCGCCGAAGGCGGCGTCATGATGAGCGCCGAAACGGTCGAAAGCGTAAAGCGCGGCTCGTCGGGCTACGGCATGAGCCGTATAGAAAACACTTTTTCCGAAAAAAGGTTCAATAAATTCAGCGTTATCACCAACGCGTCGGGCGAAAGCACGCTCGTCATACTCTCGTCGCCCTCCTCGCGCGCCACTTATATGTCGGCGCCGCTCATCCGCACGCTGCTGGTGGGGTCGGTGTGGATCCTGTTCGCTTCGTGCATAACCGTGTATATACTGCTGCAGCGCATAATAGATCCGCTCAAGAGCCTTTCGGACGCGGCGCGCGCGTTCGCCAAAGGCGATTTCAAAAAACGCGTAGCGGTCTCCGGCAACGACGAAGTCGCCGAAGTCGGCAAGGCGTTCAACAACATGGCGTCGGTGCTCGAAAAGAACGAGGAAATGCGCAATTCGTTCATCGGCTCGGTGAGCCACGACCTGCGCACGCCGATGACGGTCATCCAGGGGTACGTCGACGGCATACGCGACGGCACCATACCCGAAGAAAAGCACGGCTATTATCTGGATATAATATCTTCCGAAGTCAAGCGGCTTTCGCGGCTGGTGAATTCGCTGCTGCAGATAACGCGGATGCAGTCGGGCGAGCAGAAATACACGCTCGTGCGGTTCAACATTTCCGAAAAAGCGCGTCAGGTGCTCATCTCGCTCGAAAAGCGCATAGACGACAAGGAGCTTCAGGTGGATTTCGATAACGAAGAAGACCTGTTCGTCTTCGCCGATACCGACGCCGTGCATCAGGTGCTTTACAACCTTATGGAAAACGCCGTCAAGTTCGTCGACCGCGGCGGCTCGCTCAGGGTGCGCGTCTTCAGGGACGAAGACAAAGCGCGCGTGCGCGTGGAAAACAGCGGCGAGGGCATCCCCGCCGAAGAGCTGCCGCACGTGTTTGAGAGGTTCTATAAATCCGACCGCTCGCGCGGGCTCGACAAGACCGGCACCGGCCTGGGGCTGTATATCGCCAAGACGAATATAGAAAAAATGGGCGGAAGCATAAGAGTCGATTCCGTCCCCGGCGAAACCACCCGCTTTGAATTCGACCTGCCTTTGGCGAACGAAAAATAATAATTTCCGCCGTTTTAAGGTGTGTTTAAGAAACAGGGTATATACTGTGACCGTGAAAAGGAGGTACATGCTCAATGGAAGATAACAACGAACTCTTCACGGAAGAGACCGGAACCGTCGGAGAAGAGCCCGCCGAAGATACGCCCGTTACGGAAGAAACGGCGCCGGAAACGCAAAGCGCTCCCCGGTTCACCGAAGGCGAAACGTACCGGTGGGACGGCGAACAGTTCATTAAAGCAAAAAAGAAAAACGGACTTAAAGTCTTTGCGGTCTGCGTATGTCTGGCGCTCGTCGCCGCCTGCGTGGCGCTGGGACTTGTGATAGCCAGATACAGCGGAACGGGCGGCGGAAGAGCCCCCGGCAGCATGGTTTACGAAGCCGGCGAACAAAGCGGCGCGGAGACCGTAAAAGACAAAGACAAAGGCAAAGACAAAGATAAAGAAAAAGATAAGGATAAAGACAAAACCGCCCAAAGCGAGACCGAAAGCAGCCGCGAATACCCCGGCTCGCACAGCGCGGTCATTCGCCCCGCCGGCGACGAGACGTATTCCATGGCCGACCTTTACGAACGGTGCGCGCCCGCCTGCTGCACCATTTACGTTCCGGTCAGCGGAGGCGCGGTGCTGGGCAGCGGATTCGTCGTCGACGCCGAAAACGGCTATGTCGTGACCAATCATCACGTAATAGAACGCGCCGGCAAGACGATAACCGTAAAGTTTTACGACGGCAGGCAGTTCGACGCCGAGCTTGTCGGGTCCGACGAAGCGACCGATATAGCGGTCCTCAGGATCGAAGCCGAAGGGCTCACCGAGCTCCCGCTCGGCGACAGTTCAAACGTGCGCGTAGGCGACCCCGTCATAGCCATAGGCACCCCGTATTCCGAAAATCTCGCCGGCACGCTGACTAACGGTAGGATCTCCGGCGTCGACCGACAGTTCGAAGTAAAGGATTTCTACGGCCGCACCGAAAAGATAATGAAACTCATCCAGACCAACGCGGCTATAAATTCCGGCAACTCCGGCGGCCCGCTCATCAATATGCAGGGGCAGGTCATAGGTATCAACGTCATGAAACTCGTAGACGAATACGAAGGACTCGGGTTCGCCATCCCCATGTCCAGCGCCGTGACCGTCATAAACAACCTTATCGATTACGGCAAAGTCGTCGACCGCACCGACCTGGTGACCACTCCCGCAAAGCTGGGCATAACCGCGTCCGCGCTTTCGCCCAATGACGAAAACCTGCGCGCCGAATACGATCTGCCCGAAGACCTTCCCGAAGGCGTGCTGGTCATCGAGACAACGCGTTCCACCGCGGTTTATAAGGCGGGGCTGCGGAATTTCGATATCATCACCGCGTTCAACGGCAAAAAGGTGGAAAAGTTCGACGACCTCAAAGCCGAGCTCGGCAAATATTCGGCGGGCGATACAGTCACGCTCACGTTTTACCGGTTCGAGACCGGCGAAGAGATCACGATAGAATTCGTTTTGGAAAAATGATCAGGCAAAATCAAATAAAGATCCCGCAGGCGCAGTTCCGCGCTTGCGGGATACTTCTTTGTATTTATGTTTCAGTCGTCGGCGCAGACCACTTTGTAGCCGCCGGCGACGTATTCGCCCGCATAGTCGTCCCACTGGTACCCTTTTTCTATGCTTTCCCATTGCGCGCGCGTGCCGGCGAAATATATGGTTTCAAGCACTCCGCACAAATCAAACGCCCAGCTGCCTATGCCCGTTATGCCGGCGGGCAGATATACGCTCTTAAGCGAATCGCAGCTGTTAAAAACGCAGTCGTTGATATACGTCACGCCGTCCGGCACGGTTACGGTGACGAGAGAATCGCAGTCGCTGAACGCCCAGTCGCCGATGTGCGTCACGCCGGAGTGTATAGCCACCGAAGCCAGATATTTGCAATTTTCAAACAAGTGGCCTTCTATCGACGTGACTCCGGCGGGTATCACCGCCGAAGGCAGAGAGCCGCACCTTTCAAACGCGCCGGTATGTAAAGCCGCGATCCCCTCGGGCAGATATACGGCGACAAGCGACTCGCAATCGGTAAAAGCACGGCCTTTCACGGTCGTGACCCCCGCGGGCAGAGTCACGCTCGTGACCGCCGCGTCTCGAAAGGCGTTGTATTCCACGCCTATTACGGTATAACCGTCTATCTCGGGCGGAACGTTGAGATCCGCGCCTTCAAAGCTGCCGGGTCCGGTGATCCACGCCCGTCCGTCATCGTCGAGCATGTATTCCAGCCCTTCGGAATACGGGGCGGTAGTTTTCAGAACGTACGAATCCGGGAACAGCACGTGCCGAAGCAGGAATATGGCGTCGTCGGAGCCGACTTCGCCGCTGCCGTCAAAGTCGCCGAACGCACTAAGCGAGTAACTTTCCGGGAACAGCACGCTCCTGAGCAGGAAAATCGCGTCGTCGGAAGTGACTTTGCCGTCGTCGGTATAGTCGCCGAGCACACGCAGACCGTCGGCAGATACGGCGATCGCCGCCGCGGAGACCGTTACGATAAGCGCAAGCAAGATACTTATGATTTTTTTCATTTTTATTTCTCCTTTCAGTCGTCGGCGCAGACTACTTCGTAACCGCCGGTCAAGGCGTCCCAGTCGGCCCCTTTTTCCATGTTTTCCCATTGTGCGCGCGTGCCGGCGAAATATATTGTTTCGAGACCGCGGCAGCTGTCGAACGCGCTTTCGCCTATGTACGTTATGCCCGCGGGCAGATATACCGTCTTGAGCGACAAGCAGCCGTAAAAAGTTCCTTTGCATATCTCCGTCACGCCGTCCGGCACCGATACGGACGTCAGCGCTTTGCAGCCGTCAAAAGCCCATTCGCCGATAAACGTCACGCCGTCCGGTATGACCGCCGAGGCGAGAGACGAGCAGTTCTGGAACAGGTAGTATTCGACGTTCGTGACTCCGGCGGGCAAGACCGCGGAAGTGAGTCTGCTGCAGTCGGCAAAAGCGCCCAAGCCTATGTTGGTTACCGATTCGGGCAGATACACGGCGACAAGCGACTTGCAGTAATCAAAAGCGTTGCTTTCTATTTTCATTATCCCGTCGGACAAAGTCACGCTCGTGACCGCCGTGTCTTCAAAGGCGTTGTATTCCACGCCTATTACGGGATGGCCGTCTATCTCGGGCGGGATATTCAGCTCTTCCCCGTCAAACGTCCCGGGTCCGGATATCCACGCCCGTCCGTCATCGTCGAGTATGTATTCCAGCCCTTCCGAATACGGGGCTGCCGTCTTCAGAACGTACGCCTCCGGGAACAGCACGTGCCGCAGCAGATATACCGCGTCGTTGGAAGTGACCTTTCCATCGCCGTTGAAATCGCCGAACGAACCGAGCGCGTACGTATCGGGGAAAAGCACGCTGCGGAGCAGATATACCGCGTCGTTTGAAGTGACCTTTCCGTCGCCGTTGAGGTCGCCCAGCACGCTTAAGCCCTCCGCCGAAACGGCAAGCGCCGCCGCGGAAACCGTTACGATCAGCGCAAGAATCACGCTTGTGGTTTTTTTCATTTTGCTTCTCCTATCTTTTTCGCGCGCGTGGATATTTATTCATATTTTATTATAACTAAAAAAGTAATAATGTCAATAGCTCCCGCCAATGCAAAAAAGCCATCCGTTTTTGGGATGGCTTTTTGCGCGTAAAATCTTATGATTATTCAAGCACTATTTCTTTTCCGCTTGCGGAAGAATCGTACATCGCCTGCATCATCTTGGCGGTGATTATGACGGTGTCGATATGCGAAGGGAGCTTTTCGCCGGTGCGGATGCAGCGGACGAAAGAATCGATCTCGGTCTGGAAATGCTGGTTGGGGGTGAACTTGGGCTTGGTGGAAACGAGGCAGCCGCAAGCGGTGGTCCACAGAGTGAAATCGCCGCCGTACTGAAGTCTTATGCCGCCCTTGGTGCCGATGAAATCAATGTAGGATTCGCCTATGCCGATGTTCTGCGCCCACGCGCCGTTGAAGGTGATGGTCGGGCCGGAGGTGCGGACGAAGCCGGTGACGAAGTCGTCGACGTCGTAGGTGCCGTTCAGATCCTTGGTGTTTTCAGCCCACATGGATTCGTAAACGTAGTTCTTCATGTCTACGCCCAGCTTGGAAAACGCCTTTGCCGAAACGGTCTTGGGAGTGGGATCGCCCATGCAGTACATAACTATATCAAGGTAGTGGACGCCCCAGTCTATGAGGACGCCGCCGCCGGAGATCTCGTTGGTGGTGAAAGCGCCGCCCAGGCCGGGTATGGAGCGCTGCGAACGGAAGCTGACGTACACGTGGTATACTTCGCCCAGGTCGCCGCGCTGGATCATTTCGCGGATCTTGTTGACGGCGGCGTTGAAACGGTTGACGACGCCGATGTTGAGCACTTTGCCGTATTTATGCTGCGCTTCCTGCATTTTGAGCGCGTCGGCGTAGGTGCGCGCGGCGGGTTTTTCGCACAGTACGTTCTTGCCGGCGGCGAGCGCGTCGCACGAAATGGTCATATGCATCCTGTTGGGGGTACATACCGAGACCGCTTCGACTTCGGGATCGTTTATTACGTCGTGATAATCCACGCAGGCCTTGCCGCATTTGTATTTTTCAACGGCGGCGTCGGCTCTTTCGGGGATGATATCGCAGAAATACTTGATCTCTACGTCGGGGTTGTTGAGATAAGCGGGGATATGCGCGTTATTGGCGATGGTACCGCATCCGATGATGCCTATTTTCATTTTTGCCATTTGATGTATTCCTCCATGCGTTTTTGTTATCATAAGTTTATCACACAAGCGGTGTAAAATCAAGAGAAAAATTAAAATTCTGCCGCCTTATTTACCGTATTTTGTGTGCAAAAGCGCTGACCGCGGCCATATCTTGGGCGCGCGCGTTCCGTTTTGCTTGACAAGAAGAAAAAAAGGCGTTATAATCAGTATGTAAGATCATAAAAACAACGCTCCGGAGGAAAACGAGTTTGGAAGAAGAAAACCACGAAGGCCACCGCAAGCGCCTGCGCGACAAGTATATCCTGGGCGGACCCGCCGCTTTGGGCGAGACCGGCGTGCTGGAGCTGCTGCTCACCTACGCGCTCCCGCGCCGCGACGTGCTGCCGCTGGCAAAATCGCTGATAGCGCGGTTCGGCACGCTGGAAAACGTATTTGCCGCCAGCGTGGGAACGCTGCTTTCGACCGGGCTTTTGAGCGAAAACGCCGCCGTGTTCATACATCTCGCGGGCGAACGCGCCTATTTGCGGCCCGCGCTTTCCGGGACATCCTCCGTCCCCGACGATAATACCGCCGCCGGGATATTCGCGGAAGCGTTCAAAGGAGCCGATAAGGAATCCGTCTACGTGCTGTGCCTGAACAAAGACCGCGAGCTGCTGTACCGCGGCACGGTGTTCGAAGGCGATATCAATTCGGTCCGGTTCCGTATACGCGACGTGACCGAGCCGGTCGTCTACAGCCGGGCGGAGCTGGTATATCTGGGGCACAACCATATTTCGGGTTCGGTGTATCCGTCGGGCTTCGATCTGGACACCACGCGCCGCATAGCCGATTCGCTCGCCAGCAACGACGCCGAGCTTCTGGAACATTTTATAGTGTGCGGCACAAACGTTATGGGCGTAAAAGAGGCGACTTCCGGGGCGCGGGAAGAAGCAAAAAAAGAAAACGGACAAAAAAAGGGAGAAGAAAAATGATACAGACGGCAGTAATGTTTTCCATGAACGGCAACCGTATCGCGCGGTTCGAAAAAGTGGCGAACGGTATTTCGGGCATCGCGCAGGAAGACGTGATACTCCCCGTGCGCGCCACGTCCGGTTCCGCCGGCTACGATATCCGCACGCCGTTCGCGTTCACGCTCGAACAGGGGCAGAGCACGGCTATATGCACGGGGCTAAGGTGTTTTATGCAGCCCGGCTGGGTGCTTATGATTTTCCCGCGGTCGGGGCTGGGGCGCAAATACCGCCTGCGGCTGGATAACACCACCGGAATAATCGACAGCGATTACTATTATTCGCAGAACCAGGGGCATATAATAGTCCCCATCACCAACTGCGGCGACAAAACGCTTACGCTCGCCAAAGGCGAAGCGTTCTGCCAGGGCGTTTTCGTGCCGTTCGGCATAACTTACGACGATAACGCCACCGCCGTACGCGACGGCGGCTTCGGCAGCACCGATATAAAAAAATAAAAAGGAGTAGAACGTTATGAAATGTCCCGCTTGCGCATACGAAGAAAGCAAAGTCGTCGACAGCCGCCCTTCGCCCGACGGCAACATGATCCGCCGCCGCCGCGAGTGCCTGGCCTGCGGCAAACGGTTCACCACCTATGAATCCATAGAGACCGCGCCGCTGGTGGTCGTCAAGCGCGACAAATCGCGCGAGGCGTACGACCGCAGCAAGGTGCTTTCGTCCATAATCCGCTGCTGCGACAAACGGCAGGTCTCCCGCCGGCAGATGGAGGAAATGGTCACCGAGATCGAATATAAACTGCAGAATTCATTGAGCGGCGAAGTCGCCTCGACCGAGATCGGCAAACTCGTCATGGATAAACTGCGCGAAGTCGACGAAGTCGCCTATATCCGTTTCGCCTCGGTCTACCGCCGGTTCCGCGACGTGGGCGACTTTATGGAAGAGCTCAAAAAGCTGAGCGAAGAAAAGAAATAGAGCATTACGTCATTATGTGTTTTCAAGGAAGTGAAGCGGAACATATATATCTGGCGGAAAGCAAAGAGTGCATTTAAATGAAAATGTTGTTATAAATCCATTGATGTTTTATCCCGACATTGAATTTACGTATTAAGGAGGACAAAATGAAACGTTATTTCACCATTGCTTTGATTGCGGCGACTCTATCTATGACATTGGCTTCATGCGCCGGCAGAAACGGCGATCCTTCGGCGGATCTATCGGAACCAAGTTCCGTGGAAGAAATCAGTGATAGCGTTTTGGAGCCGTCCTCTGAAGCTGCCGGCAAAGAACTATCAGAACCGGTTTCGGCGGACCCCGCTGTCGCGCCCTGGGAAAGCGAAGAAACGTCCGTGCCGTACGCGTTCGACGGCGTCGGAGTCCCGCCCGTAGAACTGAGGAGAATACTGGTTAAGGAATACAGAAAGAAAATACAAGCAGACGACGAATATCTTGGAGAATACTATCCGTGCGCGTATTGGTACCCCGGTATGTTAGACCAATACTATTCGTCTTTGGCGGAATCGAGCGGCTACAAAGAATGGATCGACAGATATCTTAATCCCGAAACGCGGGATGAAGCCGAGAAAGAATTTTTGGATAAATACTTGCCGGACTTTGAGGGGAAGCTCGATCAGCTGCCGTTTATATGGCCGCTTATACGAATGTGCGGGCTTACAGCGGAGCAAGTCGCAGCCGCGTATGACACGCAAAAAAACGCCGATTACAAGCAGATTATAGATATGAATCCGTATGAATATCAGGCGTCGATCCTTTTTTGGGAAGAGATCGTTATTCTTTGCAGCAACAATATTGACGATATAATGAAATATCTTAAAGCGGAAAGTGCGTTTTATTATGACGGCAGACTTTATTCGCTTTACGATATAAGAAAACTTCCGGAAGAGACATTGAAAGAAATGGATCAAAACAGCAGACTGACTGAATTCCTCGAAAGCACCGTGAAATATATTAAAGAGTATACCGTTTATTGCGATTGGATCGTGGACGAAACCGAAAAGATAATTGAAAAACTCGATCATCGGTAATATCCTAAAGCAGAATTTACGTTTGTTGGTGAAAGCTGAGGAGGCCAATTATGAAAAACAGGATCATTATAATTTTGCTGCTGCTTGTTTTTGCAATAGTTTTTTCTTCTTGCTCAAACAGCCATGATGTGTCGTCCGAAGACCCTGCCGAACGTTCCGGAACGGCTGCGGTATCCGAGCTCGCCGAAAGCTCGATACCGTCGGAAATAAGCGAGCCGAACGAAAGCTCGACACCCCCGGAAACAAGCATGCCGGAAGAAAGCTCAACAGATCCGGCGTCTGTCGAAGAAGAATCGTCTGAAGAAATATCCGAAGAAACGAGTGAAGAAACTTCCGGCGTTCCCATAGAAATACAGGTTGAATTTCAGCTCGCATACGAGGGGCTTTATTATCCGATATTCGGCTTTGACGATTTTGACAGATCCAAAACGAAATACTTTGAAGAATATATGCACTGCGATACGTTGTTGTTCCGTATATGGCAGGAATGTATGACTCACAGAAATGTCAGAACCGAGTATAAAGACGTTTATGAGTTGTTGACAAGAGAAATAATGCCGGGCTTCACCGGCGATCCTTTGTCGCTGCCGGTAGAGTATTATCTCATCAGATCAACAGGCGTAACAAAAGAACAGTATACGTTTATGTACAGCGAAGAGAATCCCAATAAGGATAAGTTCGTGGGTTATCGACCAAACGCCGAAGAGATCGATATACTGTTTTCGGGCGACTATGATCTTATTATGAAAGAGTTGAAAGCGTTTAACGTTTATTACTACGACGGGGCTTTGTACAGAATAGATTATGAATTAGCCGCCCTTTTGAGAGAAAACGATCCGATCCTTGCGGAAATGGCGGAGAAGGGCGAGCTTAAAGAGTTTATAGATTATGCTTTGCCGCTGATAGAAGAATACGCCGGCGGCAGCGACGGTGAAATCAGCATTAACGTCCTTACGGCACTTAAAAACAAATTCTGGCCGGAAAACAGTTAATTTTATCCGTTTCGCCTCGGTCTACCGCCGGTTCCGCGACGTGGGCGACTTTATGGAAGAGCTCAAAAAGCTGAGCGAAGAAAAGAAATAGCGTTTCAAAAGCGCCCGTAATTGTCTTTTCTGGCGCAGTTTTGTGTCCGCATGCGCTTTCGTGTTGACATATCGCGCCGCGGATGGTAATATCATAGCAGTATATACAGAAAGGAAAACGATCATGAAAAAAATGCTTGCGTTAATATGCGCGCTCGTTATGCTGCTTTCGCTGCTTCTCGCGGCGTGCGGCGGCGGCAAGCCCGCCGATGGTTCCGAAGAAGAAAGCTCCGTTACGGCGGAAGATTCGTCGGGGGCGGGGCAGGATGGATCCGGGACCGAACCCGTTTCGGAGTCCGGCGAGGATCGGTATCTCGACGAAAACGGTAAATACGTCAACAAAAACCAGGTGGCGTTCAGGGACGAATGGAAAGAGAGAAAAGAATTCCGCGTGCTCGTTTACAGCAACAACGTGCAGACGACCTATTTCAGCGAAGAGATAGAATCGTTTTACGAAACGACCGACGACAAGATAAGAGAAGCGGTCGACACCCGCAACCGCGAAATAGAAGACAAATACGGCATAACCGTAAAAGCGGTCGCGGTCGATGACGTCGCGAGCAGATTGCGCGATTCGCTCGCCTCTGATCCGGTCTGCGACGCCGCAATGCCGTTTATGTACGCCGCGGCAGTATTCGCGCAGGACGGACAGCTGTACAATCTGTGCGATTTTGAAGGATATCTCGATATCTACGCACCGTGGTGGGATCAGAACGCAAACGAAAGTCTTTCTATTGCAAACAAGATATACTTTACGACGGGCGACATTTCCATAATGCAGAAAATAGTCAGCGGCGGCGGCCTGGCGTTCAACAAAAAGCTTTTGGACAGCTATTTTCCCGGGCTCGATATTTACGAGCTGGTCGATCGCGGCGAATGGACTTTTGACAAGTATTATTCTATGTGCAAAGAGGTAACCCACGATCTCAATGACGACGGCGTGATGGACGAAAACGATTTCTGGGGCGCGCTCAGCGCCGGTTCCAATCTGTATTTTTCCGGCGGCGAACCGCTTTGCTCCAAAGACCCGAACGATTATCCGGTAATCAACATAGGCAACAACGAAAGATCCATAGCCATAATGCAAAAAGCGCTCGAGCTCTTAAACGACAAGCGCACGTGGAACATCACCGCGGACGAATTCACCGTGCAGGCGGGCAAATGGGATACGCTGGTGCGCATATTCGGCGAAGGCAGGGCGCTGTTCGCCGGCGCGCTCGCTTCGGCTATTAAGAAATACCGCAAATACGACGTCGTTTTCGGTATCGTTCCCGCGCCCAAATACGACGTCGAGCAGGACGGCTACCACGGCAGATGCAGCAACGTGGCGTACGGCGTGTGCATCCCCACCAACGTGGAAGACCCGTATTTTTCGGCGTATATGCTCGACCTTTTGGCGGTTGGCGGCAAGAATTACCTGACCAAAGCGTATTATGAAGCCACACTCAAGGGCAAGGATATGGACACCGCCGAAGACGAGCGTATGCTCGACCTCGTTTACAGCGGCGTGTTCTACGATATTTCCGCCGTTTACAGAATAAACGAACTCGAAGATCTGCTCAAGCTCGACCAGCCCGACCAGTTCAGCCAGCAGCTCCAGTCGGTCCTCCCCATTGTGGAAGGCAAACTTGAAGAAATCGTCGAGAGGTACGAAAACAGCTGAAACAAAGCATAAGCAAATAATACGGGGGACGGTCCGTAACGGATCTGTCCCCCGTTTTTTCGCTTTTTACTTTTTGAATCTGTCGCAGCACGGCTTGCGCCGCGCGATATATTTGCTTTTTGCCCCACAAAAACCTTGTTTTTGCGGGGACCCCCTTGCGCAAATGCGATATACGCTCACTCCGTTCGCGTGCGATATGCTATGAATTCCGTCTCGCCCCGAAGGGGCATATCGCGCCGCAGGCATATCGCGTCCAACGGACATATCGCGAATTCCGTCAGGAATTCATATCGCCTTATTTCTTAAATCTGTCGCAGCAGGGATCGTCTTTTTCGGGCTCGGGTTCTTCCGCGGCGGGAGGAGTGGTGCTGCCGAGTCCGGTCATTTCGGAAAACAGCACGTTGTTTTTCACGGCGGTCACGACGTCGGTGGGGACTATGATCTTGCTCGCCTTGCCGTTCGCCAGAGCGGCGAGCGTCTCGTAGCGTTTGAGTTCCAGCACCGCGGGGTCAACGCCGGCTTCGCGCAGGGCGCGCAGACCGTCGGCTTCCGCCTGTTTTGCAAGGAGCACGGCTTTGGCTTCGCCTTCGGCGCGGGCGATACGCGCGTCGCGTTCGCCTTCGGCGGCGAGTATCATCGCCTGTTTGTCGCCTTCGGCGCGGGCTATCGCCGCCAGCTTGTGGCCGTCGGCCTGAAGCAGGGTCTCGCGGCGGTCGCGTTCGGCTTTCATCTGCTTTTCCATCGCTTCGCGTATCTCCTGCGGAGGCATTATGTTCTTGAGCTCGACGCGGCTGACTTTAATGCCCCACTGGTCGGTGGCTTCGTCGAGTATGGAGGTCATCTCGCCGTTGATCTGATCGCGCGAGGTGAGCGTGGCGTCGAGATCGAGCGCGCCGATGATGTTGCGCAGCGTGGTCGTCGTAAGGTTGCCCAGGGCGAACACCGGATCCTGCGCGCCGTAGGTGTAAAGCTTGGCGTCGAACACGCG
Source organism: Clostridia bacterium (assembly GCA_017429165.1). Lineage (GTDB taxonomy): Bacteria > Bacillota > Clostridia > Oscillospirales > CAG-382 > UBA1206. Next base: position 88,176 of record JAFRPL010000001.1, on the reverse strand, counting down.
GTAGTACACCACGGTGTCGATCTGCATAGTGACGTTATCCTTGGTGATAACGGGCTGGGGCGGAGTGTCGAGCACCTGTTCCTTGAGCGTAACGCGCTTGGCGATGCGGTCGATGAACGGGATGGTGAAATGCAGTCCGGCTTCCCAGGTCTTTTTGTATTTGCCCAGGCGCTCTATTATGAACTGGTTCGCCTGCGGCACAATTTTAAGGTTGGCAAAGATCACGATCGCGGCGAGCACGCCGACGACGATCAGGGGGATATAGGTTTCCATATTGTTTTCTCCTTTCGGGATTTTTAATATCGGTCATTCGGTCCTCAATGCTATTACGGGATCTTTTTTGGAAGCGATGCGCGCAGGTATCAGTCCGGCGGTCACCGTCAGCAGCACCGATATCGCCACCAGTATGAACGCGCCCGCCGCCGGCAGCGAAGCGATGTTGCGTATGCCCGAAAGCGAATGTATCACGGCGTTGAGCGGGAGTATTAGCAGCAGCGTCACGAGTATGCCCATCACGCCCGAAACCAGACCAATTATGAGCGTTTCGGCGTTGAACACGCGCGAGATATCGCGTTTTCTCGCGCCCATCGCGCGCAGTATGCCGATTTCCTTGGTGCGCTCCAGCACCGAGATGTACGTGATTATGCCTATCATTATGGAAGAAACGACCAGCGATATCGAAACGAAAACTATGAGCGCGTACGAAATGAACTCGACTATCGTCGAAAGCGGCGACATTATCATCGCCACGTAGTCGGTGTACTTGACCGCTTTGCCGTCGTCTTCGTGAAGCTCGTTATAATCTGATATGGCGTTGATTATGTTTTCTTTGGCTTCGAAGGTGGAAGCGTAAATGTTTATGGTGGAAGGCGAATCGGGGTCGACCACGCCCAGCGTCTTGCAAACGTCTTCGTAGGTCGTCGCGCCCGCAAAGCGTTCGGCGAACATGCTTACAAGCTGTTCTTCGGTCATCTGACCCAGGTACAGCTCAAACAGCGCGCGCTGTTCTTCCGGCAGCATGGCGATATACGCCTTGATCGTTTCAAGCGTTATCTCGCCCGTGCCGAACGGCATTCCGGTGAATACGCTGCGCGTCTTGTCCGAAAGCTGCTGAGCGACGATCTGCGAACCGTTGATCTTTTCTATTATCAGTCTCGGCAGCGCCGCAGTGTAGCCGATGTTGCCGCTGTTGGAACCGCCCACGGTGTTTTCGCGCGGGCGGGCGATGCCCACTATCCTGAGCTCAACGGAATCTTCGCCTGTTATAAGGGAATTGACGAACTCTTCGTCTTCCGAACGGTCGGCCCAGATATCGTAGCCGTTCACCGAACGCTCGATTGAATAATACGCGGTCGCGGGCAGCAACCGGAACGTCATGCCCAGGATCTCTTCGTAGGTAAGCCGCACCTGCTCGGTGTTCAGTTTCTGTCCCGCCATGGCGGAACGGACCAGCTCGCCTATTTCGGAAGGATCCTTGAGCCCCAGCGCGTAGAGCACCAGGTCGTTGATTTCGTTGTTCTTGTTTATAAACAGCACTATCTCTTCGGCGGAATCGGGCCATTCGCCGATAATTTCGTACTGCGTGTCGAGCAGCTTGCTGTCGTCGATCATTTCGCGCCATACCGAAGCGCCCGAGGACGCGGTAGTGAGCATCTGCGTCACGGATTCGCCCATCTCTTCGCCGTAGATCTGTTTCATAACGTCCGAAGGATTGACTTTTATATATCCCTCGCCGCGCGGCGCGTATATGTTGAGCGTCACGCCGTAGCCGTACTGCACGGACGAAGCGTACCCGGATATGCGCTCGTCGGTCTCGAGGAACCGTTTGAACGATACGAGATCGTTTTTCTTTATCTGCGAAAGCATGGAATTTATCAGTCTCGCGCCCGACATATCGGAATACACGGCGTCCAGCTCGTGCGGGGTGCCTCTTCCGGTGCCGGCCATGGCGTTCATAAGACCGGACATATCCATGGTCGTCTCCTGCAGCGAGAGCGGATACATCGAAAGCGCGTCTTCCTGAACGCGGTCGATATAGTGCTGTATGCCGTTGGAAAACGCCAGAATGAGCGCTATCCCTATAATGCCTATGCTCCCGGCGAACGACGTGAGTATGGTCCTGCCCTTTTTGGTGAGCAGGTTGCGGAACGAAAGCGAAAGCGCGGTCAGAAACGACATCGCGGTCTTGCCCGTCCTGACTTCCTGCGCGGCGGAAACGCCGTCCCGGTTTTCCGCGCTCCTCGGCTCGTCGCTCACGATCCTGCCGTCGAGCATACGGATTATGCGCGTGGAATATTTTTCGGCGAGCTCGGCGTTGTGCGTCACCATTATCACGAGCCGTGTGCGCGATATTTCCTTAAGTATGCCCAGCACGCTTTCGCTCGTTTCGGAATCGAGCGCGCCGGTGGGCTCGTCGGCGAGTATGATATCGGGATCGTTGACTATGGCGCGCGCTATCGCCACGCGCTGCATCTGACCGCCGGAAAGCTGGTTGGGACGTTTGTTTATCTGGTCCGCAAGCCCTACTTTTTCAAGCGCGGCGCGAGCTTTCGCCTTGCGCTCGGCGCGGCTTTCGCCCGATATCGCCAGCGAAAGCTCAACGTTTTCGAGCACGGTCTGGTGAGGGATGAGGTTATACGACTGGAACACGAACCCTATTGAATGATTGCGGTATGAATCCCAGTCGCGGTCGGAATATCCGCCGGTGGATCTGCCGCGAATCACCAGATCGCCGGTAGTGTAACGGTCGAGTCCGCCTATTATATTGAGCAGCGTGGTCTTGCCGCAGCCCGAAGGCCCCAGCACCGAAACGAATTCGCAATTTGCAAATTCCATATCCACGCCGCGCAGGGCGCGGACAGCGCCGTCGCCCGCGGGGTAATCCTTGGTGATGCCGTTTAATACGAGTAATTTCTCAGTTGCCATCGGAACTTTCGCTTTCTGCTGAAGTCAGCTCGGGGTGGTAATGCTCTATGCATACACGGTTGTACGGTCTGAACGAATCTGATTTAGAGGATCTGCCGGGCCAGTACGATTTCTGGTCCTTGTTGTAGGGTTCGTAAATGTTGAAGAAATACGGCCGCACTTTTGAAGTGGGGTACTTGTAACCTTCGTATATCAGCGCGGGATCCACGCAGGTGAACTGCGAATCGGTCACCACCAGGTTGGTGGAAAATCTGCGCGGCTCTATGAGCCTGAACGCCACTTCTATGACTTTGTCCGCGGGGCAGGTGCAGCCGTCCACGCAGATGGCGTTGGTGGAAGTGTCCCACTTGAACATCAGGTGTTTGTCGCAGTATTCGGTGGGAACGGTCTCGGCGGTGAAATATCCGGTGCGTATGCAGCTTTCGCCGCCGGTGACGGTCTCTATGTCGTGGTAGCACGCGTCGGTGGGCAGTTTGCCGCTTACGGTGCAGTATTTCACCTTGATTATGCCGAACGGCTCGTCGAATTCGGATTTATACGCGCGGCCGTTCGTTTCGAGCTTGTCGTACACGCGGTTGAATACTTCTATCCACAGCCGCAGCGCGGGGTTGTATTCGAATTTGGAAACCGATTTGTTGTTTTCGTAGCCGAACCACACGGCGCCCACGTAGTTGGGGGTTATCCCCACGAAATACCTGTCGCGGTTGTCGTTGGTGGTACCGGTCTTGCCGCCCACTTCGACTTTGCTCAGATATTTGAAGCTGGGGACCGTGACCTTCTTGCCGCCCACGGTGCCTTTGGTCTGGCCGTGGGTCATCTTGTAACCGGTGCCGCCTTCCTCGTTGACGACGTTCCAGAGCAGGCGCGTCATTATATACGCCGACTGTTCGGATATCGCCTGGTTGGTCTTGGAAACGCGGTTGTCTATGACCATTTCGCCGTTGCTGTCGCGCACCATCGAAAACGTGCGCAGCTTGCTCACCTGTCCGCGGTTGCCGAACATCGTGAACCCCTGCGCCATCTCGCGCACGGTGACGCCCTGGGTGAACGAACCCAGCGCCACGGGCGAAAGCGCAATGTCTGTCTTTATCACGCCGTTGTAGCTCTTGCTTTCCACAAGCGTGGTGAAGCCGACGTTATCCACAAGGTGGCGGAAAAGGTTTTCTATGCCGCACATCTCCGCCAGCCGCACCGCAAAGGTGTTTTTGGAATGCTTGACGCCGTCCACCAGACTCATAAGTCCGTCGTAGCCGGCGGGCGAGTTGGGCGGCCAGTATTTCTGCGTTATCTTGCCGTCGCTCTTTTTCTGGTTTATCGTAGGCGCGTCCAGCAGGGGAGTGGCGTATGTGATCACGCCGTTGTCTATGCCGTAGCCGTAGACCGCCAGCGGCTTTATCGCCGAACCGCACTGCCTCTTCGCCATCGTCGCAAGGTTATAGCCGCGGTTGGTGGTCTTTTTTCCGCGTCCGCCCACAATGCCCAGCACCTCGCCGGTCACGGGGTCGGCGACTACCATCGCCGCCTGCGGCTTTATGCCGCTTATCTCGGGAAAACATCCGTCGTCGCAGAACACCTCTTCCATGGCGTCCTGGATTTCCTTGTTCATATTTATGACTATCTGCAGACCGCCGGAATACAGCTTGCGGCTCGCGGAAGCTTTGTCTATGCCGTACTGTTCCATCAGCGCGGCTATCACGTCGTCTATCACGGTGTCGACGTAATACGAATGTATATAGCCGGTCTCTATGGAAGTCGCGCGCTCCATCGTGTTGAGATAAAGCGGCACGTTGTAGGCGGCGTCGAATTCCTCCTGCGAAATGTAGCCATGGTTCAGCATCTCGGTCAGTATGACGTTGCGGCGCTGCAGGTTGTTGTCGGGGTTGCGTATGGGGTCATAATACGTGGGATATTTTGGTATGGCCGCAAGCGCCGCGCATTCCACCAGCGTAAGGTCTTTTACGTCTTTGCCGAAATACGCTTCCGCCGCCGCCTGAACGCCGGTGGCGTTCTGCGAAAGGAATATGACGTTCAAATACATTTCGAGTATTTCTTCTTTGCCGAACTGCTTGCTCACGTATATGGCGCGGAATATCTCCTGCACCTTGCGCTGTATGGTCTGTTCGTTATCGCCCGAAACGTTTTTTATGAGCTGCTGCGTTATGGAGCTTCCGCCGTACTGGCCGCCGCCGGGCAGGAAGAACCTCAACACCGCGCCCGCGGTGCGCTTGTAGTCCACGCCGTTATGCTGGAAAAAGCGCTGGTCTTCTATGGACACCACGGCGTCTATGAGGTCCTGCGGTATGTCGGAATAGTTCACCCACATGCGGTTTTCGCTGCCGTGGAGCGTCTCTTCGTCCATAAGTATCTCGTTGCCGGAAGAATCGGTGTAGTATATGGTGGTGTTCGAAGACGAATCGAACCGCAGGTTGTCCAGCCCGTGATATTCCGCGTCGATATTCGACCGTATATACAGCAGAAAAGCGCACGAGACCACCGCGCCGGTTATCATTGCGATAAGCAGTACGGTAAGCAGGATATTAACTATCCAGGTAAACGCTTTCCACAGCACCAGAAGCGCCACTTTGAGCGGATACCACAATGTCGATCTCGCGATCAGGCGCGTCACCGCGCCCGCTTTCTTTACGCGGGTGCCCCCGGCTTGAGAATTGACGGTAGTTTCCATTTATGTTTCCTCTGAATGTTATTTCAACGCCACGTTGGCGTCGCCCAGTATTTCCTTGAGCTCCGATACGAGACCGTCGCCCGCTTTACAGTAAATGTCGGTGGAAACGTAGCGCTTGCCGGTGATCTCGTCAACGACGTAAACGCGTCCGTTCCCCTTGTGTGCGCGCAGCTTGTTCAGCGCGGTTTCAAAGAACTTTTCGTTTTCGGCGGTCTTTTTAAGGCAGACCGAGCGTTCGGCGAGCTTTTCGTCGGGGATCGCGGCGTATACCGCGCGCGCGGTGACGACAAGCACGTCCTCGCCTTCGCCGCCGGAAGGCTCTTCCAGCGCCGCTTCGCCGCGCAGCCCTATGACCGCGCCGTCGGCGAGGAGGGACTGATTCTTTTCGTAAACGTCGGCGAAGAATATCACGTCGACGCTGCCGGTGAGGTCTTCCACCGAGGCGAAAGCCATCATCCGCCCGGCTTTGGTCATCTTTTTGCGCACCGAAACCAACTGTCCGGTCACAAAGACGGCGCTCTTCAAGGGTATTGTACCCTCTCTGAGCCCGCAATACAAGTCGTTAATTGTTACGGAATTGTATTTTTTGGCAAAAGTTCCGTAGTTTTTCAGCGGATGTCCGCTCATATACACGCCCGCGAGCTCTTTTTCAAACGCCAGCTTTTCGCTCTGCGGATAATCGGGGAACGAAGGGTAGTCGATCTTGAGCGCCGTCATACCGGTCTGCGACGCGTCGAACAGCGAGATCTGCCCCATACGCATCTCGCTGCGCATACCGGAAAGCGAATCCAGCGCGCGGCCTATCACCGCGAACATACGGCTGCGGTAGATGCCGAAGCAGTCGCACGCGCCGGCGAGCACCAGCGATTCTATCATCTTGGCGTTGCCGAAAGCGTTGACCCGGCACAGAAAATCCTCGTAGCTTGCGAATTTTCCGTTTTCTTCGCGCTCGCGCGCAAGGGATGCGGCGAACGCGCTCCCCACGTTCTTTATCGCGGTCAGCCCGAACCGCACACATCCGTCTTTGACCGAAAACACGCCCATGCTTTCGTTGACGTCGGCGGGCAGCACCTTTACGCCCAGAGAAGAGCATTCGTTTATATAATTGCTCACGCTCGCGCCGTTCCCCGTAACGGAATTGAGCAGCGCGCACATATATTCGGCGGGGAAATGCGCTTTTAGATAAGCCGTGCGGTACGCCAGCACCGCGTAAGCCGCGGCGTGGCTCTTGTTGAACGCGTATTCGGCGAACGACTCCATCTGCGAAAACAGTTCTTCCGCGGCTTTTGCGTCTATGCCGTTTTTCATACAGCCGTTCACGAACGTGCCGCGTTCGCGCTCCAGCGTGGCTTTGTCTTTTTTCGCCATCGCGCGGCGCACTATGTCGGACCTGCCGTAGGAATACCCGGCGAGGTCGCGGAACACGCGCATCACCTGTTCCTGGTAGATAAGGCAGCCCATAGTGGAACTCAGTATGGGTTCCAGCTGCGGTATATCGTACTTAACGCTGCCTTCGCGGCGGTTTTTAATGAATTTGTCTATATACTGCGCGGGGCCGGGGCGGTAGAGCGATATCACCGAGGTTATGTCGTTCAGATCGCGCGGCTGCAGCCGCGTGAGCAGCGCGCGCATACCGCCGCTTTCAAGCTGAAAGATCCCCGCCGTGCGCCCTTCGCCGAGCAGTTTGTACGTCGCTTCGTCGTCGAACGTGACGGAATCTATTCTGAACCCGGGGATTTTTTGCGCGGCGAGCGTTTCGGCGTCGCGTATCACGGTCAGATACCTAAGCCCCAGAAAATCTATCTTCAAAAGCCCTAATTCCGCCACGGTCTTCATGCCGAACTGCGTCACGGTCACGCCGTCGTTCTGCGCCAGCGGAAGGTAATCGGTTATGGGCGAATCGGTTATGACCACGCCCGTGGCGTGGGTGGAGGAATTGCGCGGACGTCCCTCCAGCCGCTTGGCGAACGAATACACCCGCGCCGCCTGCTTATCGCTCTTGAGCATATCCGCAAGTCCCGGAACGTTCTTTTCGCATTCCGCAAGCGTCATGCCCGAAAAGCGCGGTATCATTTTGGCTATGGAATCGGTGTCGGCGTACGAAACGCCCAGCGCCTTGCCCACCGCGCGTATGGCGGCGCGCGCCTGAAGCGTGCCGAAAGTGATTATCTGCGCCATATGGTCGGCGCCGTACTTGCGCGCCACGTAGTCTATGACCTCCTGGCGCCGCCTGTCGCAGAAATCTATGTCTATATCCGGCATGGTGACGCGTTCGGGGTTGAGGAACCGCTCAAAGAGCAGGTCGTTTTCTATCGGGTCGACGTCGGTTATCCCCAGAACGTAGGCGGTCAGGCTCCCCACCGCCGAGCCCCTTCCGGGCCCCACGGGGATGTCGCGGCTGCGCGCAAAGTTCACAAAGTCCCACACTACCAGAAAATAATCGTCGAACCCCATGCCGTGGATGACTTCCAGCTCGTATTCCAGCCGTTCGGCGTACGCCTTTCCGTCGGCGCCGGGGTTGGAAGCGAGCCGCTTTTCAAGCCCGTTTTTCGCAAGCGACGCCAGATATTCGCGCGCGGAAACGCCCGCGGGAAGTTCGTACCGCGGCAGGTGGAAGGTGTCGAAATCAAAGTCAAAATTACATTTTTCCGCTATTTTAACGGTGTTTTCCAGCGCCTGCGGAATATCGGCGAAAAGGCGCGCCATCTCGTCGGTGCTGCGCAGGTAAAATTCGTTTGAAGGCAGGGCGAACGATTTGTCGCCCAAGGTCCCGCCGGTGGATACCGCCATCAAAAGCTCCTGCGTTTCGGCGTCTTCGCGCTTTATATAATGCACGTCGTTGGTGCAGACGAGCGGGATATCCAGCTTTTTCGCGATATTTACAAGCACCGCGTTCACTTTTTGCTGTTCCGGCACGCCGTTGCGCTGCAGTTCTATATAAAAATCTCCGCCGAACACGCGCTTGAATTCCGCCGCCGTCTCTTCGGCTTCGGCGCGCGCGTCTTTGAGTATGCGTTTCGCCAGCACGCCGGAAATACACGCCGAAAGCGCTATTATCCCGCCGTGCAATTTTTCGAGCGTTTGCATATCGGTGCGCGGCTTGCGGTAGAATCCCTTTATAAACGATTCCGAAACTATTTTCACCAGATTTTTGTAGCCTTCGGCGTTCTTTGCCAGAAGCACCAGATGGTACGGCTCGGAATCTACGGGGTGGACCTTGTCTTCCATACGGCGCGGAGCGACGTAGACCTCGCAGCCGATAATGGGCTTTACGCCCTGCTTTCTGCACGCTTTGTAAAATTCGGCGGCGCCGTAAAGCACGCCGTGGTCGGTGATAGCGCAGGCGGACTGCCCCAGGGACTTTACCGCGGCGGGCAGCTCCGAAATAAGGCACTCGCCGTCGAGCAGACTGTATTCGGTATGGACGTGCAGATGTACGAAATCGGGCATTGTCGTTCCTTACTGTTGCTTTTTATTTGTTTCTGTATTTTTCGGCGCGGTCGGCTATGGTCCGAAGCCGGTGGTTCAGCCCGGATTTGGAAATGGGCGAAGAATGCTTGGCGCGCAGCGCGTCGAGCGAAAGCTCGGGGAATTCCAGCCGCAGCCGCGCCGTCTCCTTGAGCGGCTCGGGCAGCTTGGCAAAATCGCGGTGCTTTTTCAAAAGCAGTATCGCTTCGCATATATACGCGCTTGCGGTGGCGGTCTTGTCCATGTTGGCGAATTCCGCGTTGCTCGCGCGGTTGGCTTCGCGCTTCATGGATTTGAGCACCGAAAGCTCCAGAACACGCAGCGCGTCGTGCGAAGCGCCTACGGCGGTGAGAAAATCGCTTATGGAATCGGTCTCGCGCAGATACACTATTTTTTTGCCCCGGTGCGCTCCCCAAAGGGGAGTCACGCCGCATCTTCCCAGCGCCAGCGCCGCGGCGGGCGAGGAAAACGCGTCGAACGAAAGGTAAAACTGCTTTTCGGGGTCGGTCATGCTCCCGTGCGCGACGAAAAGACCGCGCAGAAAACAGGCGGCGTCGTTTTCGCACACCGCTTCGTATCCGGTGCATCTCGTCCCCGCGGAATACGCCGCGCGGCAGCATTCTTTTTTCATTTCAACGGCGGCGAGCCGTTCTTTCAGTTCGTCCGAATAGGACATCACGTTTCTCCCAGTATCCTGATCTCTTCTTCAAGCTCCACGCCGGTCTTTTCTTTTACCGTGCGCTTCACCAGCGCGGTCAGCGCAAGCATATCGGCGGTGGTGGCGCCGCCGGCGTTGATTATGAACCCCGCGTGCTTTTGCGAAACCTCCGCTCCGCCAACGCGCGCGCCCTTGAGCCCGCACTGTTCTATCAGCGCGCCCGCAAAGTGACCTTCGGGCCGCTTGAACACCGAACCGCAGCTGGGGAATTCCAGCGGCTGTTTTTCGCGCCGGCGCGCCATAAGATCTTTCATCTTTGCGCGTATTGCCGTCTTTTTGCCGGGTTCCAGCTCGAACGTGGCTTTCAGCAGTATATATCTTTCGCGCTGGAGCAGGCTTTTGCGGTAGGCGAACCCGAGGTCTTTGTTTTCAAGCGTCACTATCTCGCCGGAAGGCGAAAACAGCACCGCGCTTTTAAGTATATCCTTTATCTCGCCGCCGTAGGCGCCCGCGTTCATAAACACGCCGCCGCCCACGGTGCCGGGGATCCCGTAGCAGAATTCCGCGCCGGCGAGCGAGTTTTCAAGCGCAAAGTTCGCAAGGCCGGAAAGCGTGTCGCCGCAGCAGGCGGTTATCACGTTCCCCGTGCGTTCCATTCCGCGCACGTTCACCGTAAGCGCAATTTTTCCGCGCACGCCGTTATCGCTCACGAGCGTGTTCGAAAGCAGGCCGTACACCCGTTTGTCTTCCATCCCGCGCAGGGCAAGGGTCAGCTCGTATACGTTCTGCGGCAAAAGCAGTATATCGGCTTTGCCGCCGGAGCGGAAAGACGAGCGGCGGTCCAAAGGCGCGTTTTTTTCTATACGCATAGGAAAAATCTCCTTAAACAGAAAAGTCGGTCGGCGGCAGCTCAAGGTCATTTGCGCATCTTTTCGTGCTTGCCCTTGTTTTTGTCGGTCATCTCTTTTATCAGAAGCGCCGCCTGAAGTCCCAGCCACAGCACGAACGGAAGCGCTATGGAAGCGCCGAGCGCGCGCAGTTCGGGCGTTTCAAAATCTATGAACGCGCCCACGGCGGGGACGAGCGCGGGGATGAGCGCGAACGCCGCGGTGACGAACAGCGAAGGCAGCAGCAGATAGTTGCGGTAAAACAGGTTCGAAAGCGCCGATCCCCTGAAACCGCACACCGTGGTGTAAAGCCACAGCGAAAACGAATACGCGGCGAACGCGGCGCAGCTTCCGGCGCCTCCGCCGGGCCCCAGCACGTTCGCGGCGATAAAGCACATCGCGCCGCACACCGCGGAATATATGACCGCGTGGGTCATCGAGCCCGAAAGCCGGTCGGGCGAAACAGAGCCCGAACGGTCGTACAGCGTCTTGGCGGTGACGGGGCAGAACGCCAGCGAAAACGCCAGCAGCGGGTTTAGCACCATCCCGTAGACGGTCGCCCCCGGCACGCCGAACGGCAGTCCTTTGCCGAAGGCGAGCGAAAGCAGGCACCAGAAGAACAGTATGTAATATCCGGCGGACATATACTGACAGACCGCGGCTATGCGCTTGACCGCAAGCTTGGAGCGGCTTATCGCCGTCTCTATCGCCGGGAACCCGGGCGAGGTGAAACGCACGTCGCATTTCTGCAGCAGCGCGTCCTTGCTCTTGCCCGCCACGGCGAACGAGGCGTTGGCTTCGGATACGATATCCGACTGCCCGGCGGAGCTGACCTGCGCGAACACTTTATGGTGCGCCGCGTTACGCAGCCGCAGGATATACAGCCATTCCTCGTCGGTAAGGCGGTTGAACACGCGGTAATTTTCGTTGTCTTCGGCAAAAAGCCCCTCGTCGCTTTCGTGCAGTATCTCGGGCGTGCATATTTCCGATTCGCGGCTTATTACGCCCGCGTTTTCGGCGAGATTGTACGCCGCGTAATAGGCGTCGTCGGTGTTGACCGCCAGCGATATGCCGGCGTTGCCCAGCCGGTAGACCGAAGACGCGGTGTCTATGCCGGTCTCGGTGTAGAACCCGGCGAATCCCAGGAAAATGAGCTTGTTTTCAACGTTTATGTCGTGCAGCGATTCCGCCTGTGTGTAGCCCATCGCCACGGCGACGGGGATCTGCGTCTTCGCCATCTGCGAAGCGGAATAGAGTATGCGTTCGGCGCTGCGTTTATCCAGCCGGTAGTTGCGGCCTTCGCGGCGGTAGCCGGCGCAGCGGGCCAGCACGCTTTCGGGCGAGCCGCGCAGTATCACGCAGTTTTTGCCCTCAAGCATCCCCAGCACGCGGCACGCCTCGCCGCTGCTGTCGAATTCCGCCTCTATACGGTAAAAGTCCTTTTTGGCGTCTTCCACAGAATACCCCGCGCGCGATGCGGCGTTGACCACCGCCAGCGTGAACTCGCTCCCCTCATAGGCGCGGGCGGATTCGGATTCGCGGCGCTTTTTGCGTTTTTGCGGCTGCGCTCTCAGCCGTTCCTTGAGCGAAGAGCACAGTATCATACAGCGTATTATGTCGGTGACGTTCGAGCCGCTTCTGGAACTGAATTCCAGCGAATCGAAACACACGAATATCTCTTTGAGCGTTATCGCCGAAGGCGGAAAAGCCATATCCTTGCAGCACATAACGGTGTCGGTGCGCGCTATGGCGGGGACCGAATCGGGCGAGCGGAACACGCATCCCGCCTGCAGCGCTGCGGCGAGCGCCGAGCTTTCGCCATACAAAAGCAGCACGAAAGCGGTCTCGCACATGGCGCAGCACGCCACGGCGAGCGCGGTTATAAAGGAATCCGAAACGTTTTCGCCGCGCAGCACGCCCAGGATCAAAAGCACCAGCGCGCCGAGCACAGAGGTCACCGATACCAGCCTCAGCGCAAACGAGGCGTTGCGCAGATATTTGGGCATTGCGGAAGCGGGGTTGGATTCGCGCTTTTTCGCAAGCCGCGTGTCTTTGCCCGTGGCGCAGACGATGGCGGTGGCTTTGCCGGACGTGACCACGCTGCCGGAATAGACCATGTTTTCGTACAGTTTGTCTTCTTTGGATTCCGCCACGAACCGGGCGTCTTTTTCGACCGAACGCGCCACGCCGCCCACGGGCGATTCCATCACCCGGAACGACTGCGTTTCTATAAGGCGCGCGTCGGCGGGGACGATGCTGTCGGTCTCAAGCACTATGACGTCGCCGGGGACCAGACTGCGGCTGTCGGTGACGAACTGCCGCCCTTCGCGCAGCACCGTGGCGCGCGGCGAGGCGACGCGGTTCATTTTTGCAAATGTGAGCGACGCGCGGTATTCAAGAAAAGCGTTCACGGGGAACGATATCGCCATCAGAAGCGCCGTCAGCGGGAACCACACGCCGCCGCGGAACGCGTAAAACATTACGAGCGAGCCAATAAGCAGCACGTTAGGCAGGTTTTTGAGCTGGCGTTCCAGCGATTTGACGAACCCTATCGGCATTCCGGTTTCGGTGTTGTCGCCGTACTTTGCGCGGCGCTGTCTGACCTGACGCCGGTCGAGCCCGGTGACGAGGTCCGAATCCAGATATTCGGCCGCCTCGGCGGGATACATCTCGGGCGGGGTGAGCGAAAGCTCCGAAAGCCGCCGCGCCGAAGCCGCCGTAAAGGTATTCACTTTTGGGTAATCCTTGCCGGCAACGCGGCGAATGTCTTTTTCGGGCATTATATCTTCCTTATAAGGTATTCTGGCTCTGATGGATGAATTCGCATTCCACGCTCGCGCCGCCTTCCGAAGGCGCGTGCAGTATGATTTCTTTTACGGGGTCGCCGTAGCTGTCTATTATGCGCGCGGCGGCGATATCTTCTATGTCGGTCTGTATCACGCGGCGCAGGTTGCGCGCGCCGTATCTGCGGTCGAAACCTTTTTGTGCTATAAGCTCGGCCTCGGCGCGGGTATAGGTCAGTTTTATGCCTTTTTCCTCCAGCGTTTTCGCCAGATCCGAAAGCATTATCATCGCTATATCGGCGCAGTTTTCAACGTTCAGGCGGTTGAAGACGATTATATCGTCAACGCGGTTGATGAATTCGGGGCGCAGAAAATCTTCCAGCGCCTTGCGCACCTTCGCTTCGTCGCCGGCGCGCTCGGTGGCGTTGAACCCGGCGGCGGGGGAATAGTCGCGGCTGCCCGCGTTGGTGGTCATCACTATGACCGCGTTTTCAAAATTGCACACCTTGCCGTGGGCGTCGGTTATGCGGCCGTCGTCCAGTATCTGCAAAAGCACGTTCAAAACGTCCGGGTGCGCCTTTTCTATTTCGTCGAACAGCACTACGCTGTACGGCTTGCGGCGTATCTTTTCGGTCAGCTGCCCCGCCTCGTCGTAGCCGACGTAGCCGGGAGGCGAACCTATCAGGCGCGAGACCGTGTGTTTTTCCATAAATTCGCTCATATCCAGCCGTATCAGCGTTTCGGGCGTGTCGAACAGATACCCCGCCAGCACTTTTACGAGCTCGGTCTTGCCCACGCCGGTGTTGCCGGCGAATATGAACGATACCGGCTTGCGCTTTTCGCCTATGCCGGCGCGGTTGCGCTTTATGGCTTTCGCCAGCTTGGCGACCGCCTCGTCCTGACCGACTATGCGCTTTTTCAGCTCCGATTCCAGCCGGTCGATCTTGGCAAACTCGTTTTCGGTTATCGCCGAAGCGGGTATGCCGGTCCAGACTTCTATGACCTTCGCCAGATCTTCGGCGGTCAGATACAGCTTGTCGCGTTCGGCGGAAAGCGCGTCGAACCTGCCGCCGCACTTGATGAGCCGCGTCTTGTAATCGGCTATGGTGCGGTAGTCGTCTTCGCCCTTGTCTTCCTTCGCCTCGGCGGCGTCCATCGCCGCCTGCAGCCCTTTCATCTCGGCCGCCACGCTCTGCAGCTCGTTTATCACGGGCGAAGTCATCGCCAACCTTGAAGCGGCTTCGTCCAGCAGGTCTATCGCCTTGTCGGGCAAAAACCTGTCGGTTATATAACGTTCCGAAAGCCGCACTATCTCGCGGATTATCGTATCGCTTATCTTGACGCCGTGGAACTTTTCGTAATATCCCTTTATGCCGCGCAGTATCGCCTCGGTGTCGGCGATCGAGGGCTCGTTCACGGTCACGGGCTGGAAACGGCGTTCCAGCGCGGCGTCGCTTTCTATATACTTGCGGTATTCGGCGAGCGTTGTAGCGCCTATCAGCTGTATCTCCCCGCGTGAAAGGGCGGGTTTTAAGATGTTGGCGGCGTTCAGACTGCCTTCGGCTCCGCCGGCGCCGACTATGGAATGGATCTCGTCTATGACGAGTATCACGTTGCCCAGCCGTTTGACGTCGTCTATGAGCCCTTTCATGCGGTTTTCGAACTGTCCCCTGAACTGCGTGCCCGCGACTATGGCGGTCATATCGACCAGATACACCTCTTTGCCGCGGAGCTTATAAGGCACGGTTCCGGCGGCGATCTTCTGCGCCAGCAGCTCCGCAACCGCGGTCTTGCCCACGCCGGCTTCGCCTATAAGGCAGGGATTGTTCTTCTGCCGGCGGCAGAGTATCTGCATCACGCGGCTTATTTCGGTTTCGCGCCCAACGACGGCGTCGAGCTTTCCGTCGCGCGCTTTGCCGGTGAGATTTATGCAGTAATTGTCAAGATATTTGCTCTTTTTGCGGTCGGAATGCTCGGCGGTGCGGGTCTTGCCGTTTTCGCTTTCGGTTCCGCCGCCTTCGCCGAATATGGCGGAAAGATCCAGCGCGGGGGCGCGCCCCTCGTCGCCGTCGTCGTTTTCGTCGCCGTTTTCGGCGAGCATGGGCAGCATATCGTTCAGTTCGTCCGCCATGCGCCTGAAATCTTCTTCGGTTATGCCCATCTTCTTAAGCAGATCTTTTTCGGGCTTTATTCCTATTTCGTGCGCGCACTGAAGGCAAAGGCCTTCGTTTTTTATTTCGTTCCCGCTCTTGCGGGTGACGAACACCACGGCGGCGCGCTTGCCGCAGCGGTCACAGAGTTTTCTTTCCATAATTGCAGTTTCCTTTCAGTACCAAAGGGGGAAAAAGTATATGTACGGTTCAGCCGTTTCGGCCGGCTTCCCCGGCTTCGTTTTGCGCAGCCGGGTCTTCGGCGGGCTCGTTTTTGACGAATTTCAGGAAAACGTTGCTGAAATACATTATAAAGGTAAAAAGCATCATCCCCAGCGCGGCATACGTCACCGCGGCGGCGAGAGTTTCGTTCTGATAAAACAGCATGAGCAAACATACCGCCAGCGCCAGGCACACGGTGTTGAGCTTGCCGTACCACTTGGCCACGACCAGACTGCGCGCTCCCTTTTTGGCGAGATACACGCCGCCCGCCGTCATAAGAATGTCCTTTACGAATATGGCTATGGCGAGCATCAGACCGTAGCGCGTCTTTATGGCGAGCGACACGCACGCCGCGAATTGCATCAGCTTATCCGCGAGCGGATCGATTATCTTGCCCAGGTCGCTCACCCAGCCGTTGCGCCTCGCCAGCCAGCCGTCGAGCACGTCGGTCGCGCTTGCGAGCAGGAACACGCCCAGCGCCCAGTACCGGTGGCCTTCGAATTCGTAAAAGAACAGAAAAACGAACAGCGGCACCATCAAAAGGCGCAGGATCGAAAGCATATTCGGAATGTTTTTGGCTTTGAACAATTTCATATTGCAGCTCCAGTAATTATTTTACACGTTTTATATGCCCAGCAGCCAGGCGATCAGATCGTGCTCGGCGAACCATTTGAATACGTAAGTCTTTTCGGGATCTATGCGCATAAAGAATTCCGATCCCTTCGCCTGCAGATACGGCAGCGCACGGCTGACCACGTAAACGAACGCGCTCACGTATATCACCGCCATAATAATCCCCAGCAGCACGCCCAGCGCCGTGTTCGCCTGCTTCAGCACGGGCAGAACGAATATCTTATCCAGCACGAACCCCAGCAGCCGCACGGCTATGAGCGTCCCGAAGAACAGCGCGATGAACGAAAGCACCGAGGCTATCATGTCCATCAGCGGGTCCGAAACGAAATTCACCAGTTTTTCCCTCAGCTCGTCGGTGCGTTCGGTGCGCCACTGCTGCCAGGTCTTTTCGAATTCAGAAGTTTCTACCCCGAGTATCTGCAGTATCTCTATGAATTTGGGCGATTCCTTTACCTCGTTGGGGTCGTATTCGTCTTCCTCGGAAGAAACTATCTCGGCGAGTCGGGCGTTCATCTTTTCGCGCACCGTTTCGCAGGTCTTGCTTTCGAGCATATAAGATTTGAGCTTGCCGAAGAACAGTATCACCGCCAATATGGCGAGTATCACGCTGCCCACTTTTATGAGCGATTTGAAAAATCCGCGTTTTCCGCATATGAAAACGGTTATCAGAACTATCGCAAGCACCAGAACGTCAAGAACGGCGCTCATATAAAACACCTCCGTTTAAGGGGCATTGGCGGAACGGAACACCGCTTTGCCCTGGTATATCATAATTATCATCCCCGAATCGGGGTCGTATAGCGCACCGGCGTAAAGGCTGCCCACCTGTTCGGCCGACGCGTCTTTGCCTGTTGCCGTGTCCACGGCGTGCAGCTCGCCCGCGGCGAACACGTACGCCTTGCCGTTTATCATATCTATGCGGCTCACGTCGCTGTTGTAGCTCGTTTCGGATATCGCGTTAAGATCCGAGTCGTAGAACACCACCGTGGTGCCGTTGGAAAGACCCGCGGTCTGAAAAGCCAGCGCGCAGACGTCGTCGTTCAGGCAAAACCGCTTTATGTCTTCGGTCTTGAACTTCACGCACGACTGTTCTTCGCCGTTTGCGTCAAAAAGCCTCAGCGCGCAGTCGGTCAGCAGCAGATATCCGCCGTCTTTGCGGAAATACGCTTTCCAGGGTATTTCGCCGGGGAATCTGTGCAGCCGGTAGTTTTCGGCGTCGTTCACGTCAAAGACGTACAGCTCGCCCAAATAGTCGCCGGATTGCGTGCTGTTTACCGTGCACGCCGCCGCGCTTTTGCCGTCGGGCGATATGGCTATGCCCGAAACGTATTTGTCGGCGAAGTAATAGTCGAATATTTTGCGGAATTCGGGATCGTATATCTCTATGCCCGCGCGGTAGCCGTCGGCGGCGGTGAGGATGGCGTATCTGCCGGTCGCGGCCGAAGAGCACAGGTCGTTTATGGGATATTTCGCCTTGTGCGTGTAGATGCGCGCGTAGACGGTGTAGGCGTTCAGCTCGTACGAGCCGCGGTCGCACACCAGCAGATTGTGGTTGCTCGCAACGCACATCGGGTCGTTCATAAAGTCGCGCTCGCGCAAGAACCGCTCGCCGCTTTTGTCAAAGATCTGCACGCCGTTTCTGTCGCATATCACAAGGTCGCCGCTTATCATCATCGCGCGCGTCCCGGGCGAAGCGTCGAATTCTATCTGCGCGCCGTCGGCGATCTCGGTATCCATATCGATCGACATAAACTTGAGCATATACCTGAAATTTTCCACGTTGAGCTGATCGCTGTAGAATGTGAACCCGCCGATCACGAACAATATCAGTCCGAGCAGCATAATATATTTGAGCTTGCTCATCCGCCTGCCAAGGATCTCGTAGTAGTTGAGCTCGGGCTCCGGCAGCTCGTAAGACGGATCGCGCTTCTTTTTATTTGAAAAGATCGAAAAAGCACCCATCGTTCAGTAAAACACCCTGTTCAGAAAAAGTCCGTGCGCGGGCGCGGTCCGCCCGGCGGCTTTTCTTTCCTTTTGTTCCAGTATCTGCGGTATGCCGGCCGTTATCCTGCCGGAAAGCGTGTCCAGCACGGTGCCTACCATTATTCTGACCATGTTGTAAAGGAATCCGTTTGCCGAAACGAATATCTTCACCGTGTCTCCTTCGCGTTCGGCACGGAATTCTGTGACCGTGCGCACCGTGTCGGTTATCTTGCTGTGAGCCGCCATGAACGACCTGAAATCGTGCGTGCCTATGAATTCGGCGCCTATACGGTTTATCTCGTTCACGTCCAGCGGCTTTTTGTAAAGGTAAGCCATATCCGGCTCAAACGGATCCTTTATGTACGAATTGCGTATGACGTAGACGTACTGCTTGCCTTTGGAAGAATAGCGCGAATGGAAATCGTCGTCCACCGTCAGCGCCTTCAGCACCGAAATATCGTCGGGCAGGCGCAGGTTCAACGCCAGCGGCAGTTTTCCGTTTTCTATGCCGGCGAGCGTGTCTATGTGGCAGTAATATTCCAGCGCGTGCACGCCCGAATCGGTGCGGCTGCAGCCGGAAAGATTGACAGTTCTGCCCAGCAGGTCTTCTATGGCGTTCTGCAGCGTCTTCTGGACCGAAGGGAACTTATCCTGTACCTGCCAGCCCGCGTAGCGCGTGCCCTTGTAAGCGATTATAAAAGCGGTCTTCATTATATTATCTCATATCCGTTCAAAAAGAATACTCCCACGCATACTCCCAGCATAAGGAAAAGAAAGATGAAATCCCACGCGGTGCAGTGCAGGACTTTCATACGCGTCCTGCCTTTGCCGCCGGTGTAAAGGCGGCATTCCATCGCCTCGGCGAGCTCCAGCGCGCGCCGCACCGCCGAATAGAACAGCGGCACGAGTATGGGGATCAGCGCCTTTACCCGCTTGATGAGTCCGCCCGTGTCGAACGACACCCCGCGCGATTTCTGCGCCGAAATTATCTTTTCGGTCTCTTCCACCAGCGTGGGGATAAAGCGCAGCGCGATGGTCAGTATCATCGAAAAATCGTGCACCGGAACTCCGATGAAGCGCAGCGGCGAAAGCACGCGCTCCAGACCGTCGGTCATATCGAGCGGCGAAGTGGTGTAGGTCAGTATGACCGAAGTCCCCATCACCAGGCAGATCAGCCGCAGCATGAGCATAACGGAATTGATTATGCCTTCTTTGTATATGTGTATGAATTTCCATTCCCAAAGCAGCGTTTCGCCTTTTACGAAAAAGAGGTTGATTATTGCGGTGAACGCAAGTATGAACGCCAGCGGCTTTACCGAACGGAGGATAATCTTTACGTTGATGCGCGAAAGCGCCACGAGTATCGCGGTCAGCGCGAGCACCGCGGCGAATGAAGCCGTGGAAGAAGACGCCAGCACCGTGACGAGAAAAACTATGAGTATTATTATCTTAAAACGCGCGTCGGTCCTGTGGAGCAGGGAATTGCCCGGGAAGAACTGCCCGGCGGTGATGTCTTTTATCATTCTCCCACCTCCGGTCCCACGTACGGCAGCAGCGTCTTCACCGCGTAGTCCACGGTGTAGATATCGCACCTTTCGCTCTTTGCACGTTTTTTCAGCTCCAGAAACAGACGCGTTATCTGCGGGACGTCGAGCGACGCGGAAAACAGTTTTTCGGCGTTGGCGAATATCTCCTGCGGGGTACCCTGCATAAAGATCTCGCCCTCTTTGAGCACGACTATGTTATCGGAATACCGCGCCACGTCTTCCATGCTGTGGCTTATCAGCAGCATCGTCGCGCCCTCGCCGTCGCGGTAGCCGCACAGGCCGCGGAAGATCTCTTCCTTGCCCTGCGGATCCAGCCCCGCCGCCGGCTCGTCGAGCACCAGCACCTGCGGACGCATGGCTATGACGCCGGCTATGGCGGCGCGGCGTTTCTGACCGCCGGATATCTCGAACGGCGACATTCCGAGCGTATCGCCGTCTATGCCGCAGAACCTCGCGGCGAGCGACACGCGTTCTTCCGTCTCCTCGTCCCCCAACCCCATGTTGCGCGGGCCGAACGCAATGTCGCGCTTTACGGTGTCTTCGAACAGCTGGTATTCGGGGTACTGGAACACCAGACCCACTTTGAATCTCGCGGCGTTGGTGAACTGCTTGCTCTGGTTTATGTCTTCGCCTTCCAGATAAACCGTTCCGCTTTCGGGCTTGAGCAGCCCGTTCCGCAGCATGGCGAGCGTGGATTTTCCGCTGCCGGTGTGGCCGATTATGCCGGTGATCTTCCCCTTGGGGAATTCCACGTTTATATCTTTCAGCGCCACTTTTTCAAACGGGGTCCCGGCGCCGTAGCGCACGGTGACGTTTTCCAGTTTGAGCGCGGCGTCCGGCTTCGCGGCGCCGTTTTCAACGTCGCTTTCCGCATACGGAACGGGGGATCGTATGAGCTTTTCCAGCTTATCCGCCGCTTCCATCGCGTGCAGGACGTCGGTCGGCGTATCTTTGCCGGCTTTGCCCAGCTTATACATCAGCTCGGTCACCTGCGGCACCGCGAGGTGCGACTCGAGCACGCGCTCCACCTGCGAAAACACCTGCAAAGGAGTGCCGTCGGCGGTTATGCGCCCTTCGTTCATCACCAGCACGCGGTCGGCTTCCACCGCCTCGTTCATATGATGGGTGATGGATATGACGGTCATGCCTTTTTCGCGGTTGAGCTTTTTCATCGTTTCGACTATGTCGCGCTGGCCGGAAGGGTCGAGCATGGAAGTCGATTCGTCAAATATTATGCATTCGGGCTCCATGGCGAGTATGCCGGCTATCGCCACGCGCTGTTTCTGCCCGCCCGAAAGCTTGTAGGTGGAATGCTTTGCGTATTCGGTCATCCCCACGGCGGCGAGCACCTCGTCCACGCGGGCGCGTATCTCCGCCGAAGGCACGCCCAGATTTTCGGGCGCAAAGGCAACGTCTTCCTCCACCACCGAAGCCACTATCTGGTTATCGGGGTTCTGAAAGACCATCCCGCATTTTTTGCGTATGTCGTATTCGCGTTCCTCGTCGTCGGTGCGCATGCCCGCCACTTCCACAAAGCCGGAGGCGGGCGCGAGCATTCCGCACAAAAGCTTGGCGAGCGTGGATTTTCCGCTGCCGTTGTGGCCGATGATCGCGGTGAAAGAGCCTTTTTCTATTGAAAGCGATACGCTGTTTATGACGGTGGGCAGATCTTCTCTGTATCTGAAGCAAAGATCGTGCGCTTCTAAAAATGCCATTGTGTTTTTCCTTGTGTTTTGCAGTATAGTTTATTCTGCCTGCCAGCGCGCCGCGCTGCCGCAGGGAAGATATAATCCGCTTTGTTTTACTTTGAGCCCTATCTCGTCGGCGCAGACCGCTCCGCCGAAACGGGGGACGAGCGTTTTGCCCAGTATGTAGCCGCACACCGAAGGCGAAAGCCCGGCCGTGTAGGAATTGAGTATAACGAACGACGGCTTTTCGCAAAGCACGCCGCTTATCGAGTTGACGAGCTCGTCGAGCCGCTCTTCCAGCACCCATTTTTCGCCGCGCGGACCGCGGCCGAACGAGGGCGGGTCGAGTATTACGGCGTCGTAGTATGAACCGCGCCGCTTTTCGCGTTCCACGAATTTGAGGCAGTCGTCCACGATGAACCGCACCGAATCGCCGGGCAGCGAAGAGAGCGCGGCGTTCTGCTTTGCGCGCGCGACCATCCCTTTGGAAGCGTCCACGTGGCACACGAACGCGCCCGCGTCCGCCGCCGCAGCGGTGGCTCCGCCGGTGTAGGCGAACAGGTTGAGCACCTTAAGCCGCCTGCCGGCTATGACGCCGCGCATATATTCCCAGTTGGCGGCCTGCTCCGGAAAAAGCCCCGTGTGCTTGAACCCCATG
This sequence comes from Clostridia bacterium, assembly GCA_017429165.1. Lineage (GTDB taxonomy): Bacteria > Bacillota > Clostridia > Oscillospirales > CAG-382 > UBA1206. Next base: position 65,891 of record JAFRPL010000001.1, on the reverse strand, counting down.
GGCGAAAGCAGGAATTTAAGGCGCCCGTACGAAACGGTCCATTCCTCCGGCACGTCTTTCTTTATCCATTCGCCGCCGCCGGACGAGGAACGGCGATACACCGCGTCGGGCTTTTTCCACAGCGGGTGTTTCTTTTCGCCTTTCCATATCACCTGCGGATCGGGGCGGATCAGTATGTATTCGCCCCAGCGCTCCAGGCGTTCGCCGTCCGAAGCGTCGAGCAGTTCGTAATCGGTCCAGTTATCTGCTTTGAACATTTTTTATCCTTATCCGTTCGATTTTAGTCGGGGTCGCCGAACGAAAGCTGATCCGCGCTTCCGCGCGTCTCTTTTTTCGGCGCTTCCAATCCCAGATGCCGGTAAGCCGAAGCCGTCGCCATGCGTCCGCGCGGAGTGCGGTTCAAAAACCCCAGCCTGAGCAGGTACGGTTCGTAAACGTCTTCCAGAGTCACGCTTTCCTCGCCTATCACGGCGGAAAGCGTCTCCAGCCCCACGGGGCCGCCGTCGAAGTGTTTGATTATGGCGGTAAGCATCCTGCGGTCCACGGCGTCGAGCCCCAGCTCGTCCACGTCCAGCGAACGCAGCGCGGTGTCGGAAATATCGCGCGTGATGGTGCCGTCGCCCATCACGGTGGCAAAGTCGCGCACGCGTTTGAGGAAACGGTTGGCTATACGCGGAGTCCCGCGCGAACGGCGCGCTATCTCGTAGGCGCCTTCCGGGGTGATGCCGGTCTCCAGTATCCCCGCCGAGCGCGTGACTATGCGCGCAAGCTCCTCGGGCTCGTAAAGGTCGAGCCGAAAGCTCATCCCGAACCTGTCTCTGAGCGGCGCCGAAAGCCGCCCGGCGCGCGTGGTGGCGCCTATGAGCGTGAACTTTTTGAGCGGTATGCGCACCGACTTCGCCCCGGGTCCCTTGCCCACCATAATGTCTATGGCAAAGTCTTCCATCGCGGGGTAGAGCACTTCTTCCACCGGCCGCGGAAGCCTGTGGATCTCGTCTATAAAGAGTATATCGTTCGTCTCGAGCCCCGTGAGCAGCGCGGCGAGATCGCCGATCTTTTCTATGGCGGGGCCGGACGTTATTTTAAGGTTCACTCCCAGCTCGGAAGCGATGATGCACGAAAGCGTGGTCTTGCCCAGGCCGGGGGGCCCGTGAAGCAAAACGTGGTCAAGACTGTCGCCGCGCTGGCGGCACGCTTCCAGAAAAACGCGCAGGTTCGCCTTTACTTTTTCCTGCCCCACATATTCGTCCAGCGTGCGCGGGCGGAGCGATATTTCGTTTTCGGCGTCTTCTTCGGTGAATTCGCCGCCGGTGATGCGCGATTCAAAATCGTAGCCGTTGTCTGCTCCGTCGTATGGAGCGTTCTGATTGATGGGCATGTTCCCTCCGTCTGCTCAAAGTCAACCCAGGCGGTTGAGCTTTCTGAGCGCGTCTTTTATAATGTTTTCAAGCGGCTGATCGGCGTTTATCCCGCGCAGCGCCTCGGCGGATTCGGCTTTTGAATACCCCATGACCGCCAGCGTGTCGGCGGCGTCCGCAAGCGCCGAAGGCACGGGACCCGCCGCGGCGGCGCCTTCCGTAAGATCCAGCTTGCCTTTCAGTTCTATTATCACTTTCTGCGCGGTCTTCAGGCCCACGCCGTTCGCGCGCGATATCGCTTTTGCGTCGCCGTTCGCCACAAGTCCGGCGAGCGACTGCGGGGTGTAAAGAGAAAGTATCGCCATGGCGGCTTTGGGGCCCACGCCGGACACCGAAAGCAGCTTTATAAAGCATTCGCGCTCCTCCTCGGTGTAAAAGCCAAAGAGCTCCATGGCGTCTTCGCGCACGTTCAGATACGTGTAGAGCTGCGCTTGTTTGCCGTACAGCGGCGCGAGCTTTTCGTGCGTGGCGAGCGAGACGTAAAGCATATATCCCACGCCGTTCGCGTCTATGACCGCAAAATCGGGGTTCAGCGCCGTAAGCGCGCCTTTTATGTAGTAAAACATAACGATCTGCTCCTTTTATTTTTCAAAGATCCCCGGGACCGGATGCATCGCCCGGTTGCCGTGGCATATCGCCGCCGCAAGCGCGTCCGCGGTGTCGTCGGGTCTGGGGTCGGAATCGAGCTTGAGTATGAGGCGCGTCATATATATGATCTGCTTTTTTTCCGCTCTGCCGTAGCCCACCACCGATTGCTTTATCTGCAGCGGGGTGTATTCGTAAATGTCCAGCCCCTGCTTCTGCGCCGCGAGCAGTATCACGCCGCGCGCCTGAGCCACCGCGACCTCGGTCTTCTGGTTGGTGTTGAAGAACAGCTCCTCCACCGCCATGACGTCGGGTCTGTGCCGCACTATGATATCCGTCAGCTGATCGTATATCTGCGCCAGGCGGTTTTCCAGAAGCTGGCGCGGCTTGGTGATTATGGAGCCGTATTCCAGCGCGCGGAACCTGCCGCCGTTCGCTTCGACCACGCCCACTCCCACCGTTGCCAGACCGGGGTCTACGCCCAATATAAGCATATATACCTCCAAAAAGCGATAATCTGTATATTTTAACACTTTATAATATCACATATCCGCCCGGCAGTCAATAAAATGATTGAATAAAATTTGTTAAAAAAGCGAAAACTGCAAAAAATTTTAAAAAGCTATTGCAAATTCGCGCGAACGGTATTATTATATACGCGCAAGTACACAAACACTCAATCCGGAGGAAGACATGACCAAAGAAGAGATCATTGAACTCATCGCGAAAAAACTGCGCATAGACGTGGATTCCATAGAAGACGATTCCAACCTCGTCAACGACCTCGGCGCCGATTCCATAGACCTTGTCGAAATGCTTATGGAAATCGAAAGCGCGCTCGACATCACCGTTTCCGACGAAGAGGCGGCTGAGCTCAAAACCGTTCGGGATGTTGTTGACTTTATCGAAGAACACGAATAATACCGCAGAGCGCATTGAAGCGGCGAATTACCGCACCCGAATGAGATGATTTTTACAAGGTTATGCCAATGAACGATTGGTATAGCCTTGTTTGTTTTTGCGGCTCTCCCCAAAATACCCCCTCTCCTCCTCCGGACGGAAGAGAAGAGGGGGCGGAGAGCGGCAAATCACTCTTTTTCCGTTACAGCGTCTTCGCTTTTTATTATCTCTTCCGCGGCGGCGAAAAGCTTGCGGGCTTTTTCTTTTTCCATTTCCGTAAGCGGCAGGCGCACGTCCGGACGGCACAGTCCCATGTGCGAAAGCAGCGCCTTCACCGGCACCGGATTCGGTTCGCAGAACAGCAGCTTTTCGGTCTCGGTCAGCCCGTCCTGAATGCGGAGCGCGGTCTTGATATCGCCGGCGGCAAACGCCGAATACAGCTTTTTCATCCGCATGGGCGCGGCGTTGGATATCACCGACACCGCGCCCGCGCCGCCCAGCGCCAGAAACGGCAAAAACAACGCGTCGTTCCCGCAGTAGACGTACGTCTTTTCGCGGCAAAGCGCAAAGGTACGCGCGGTCTTTTCAAGGTCCGCGTCCGCCTCTTTTATTCCGGCGACTCCGGGCAGTTCGCAAAGGTGCGCGTACTGTTCGGGCGTTATATTCACCCCGGTGCGCGACGGCACGTTATAGACTATCACCGGCTTTCCGGCGATCTCGCATATAGCCCTGTAATGCCCGAAAAGTCCGTTCGCGGTGGCCTTGTTGTAATAGGGAGTCACCGCTAAGATCGCGTCGGCGCCGCATATCGCCGCGCGTTCGGCGAGCCTGCACGCACGGCGGGTGTCGTTGCTGCCGGCGCCGGCTATTACGGGGACCCTGCCGCGCGTCTGCCTGACGCAAAAATCCACCGCCATCGCCTGTTCCTCGTCGCTCAGCGTGGCGCTTTCGCCGGTGGTGCCGCAGACCACCAGCGCGTCGACGCCCCGCGCCAGCTGGAACTCTATAAGTCTGCCGAACGAAACCCAATCTATCCCGTCCTTATAAAAAGGCGTCGCCAAAGCCGTGGCTACGCCTTTGAACACAGGAGGGTGTGTCATAAATTTTTTCCTTTCTTGCAAAATTACTTGAAATATGGAACGGGATATACTATAATACCGTTATAAGGGGTATTATACCTCGCCCCGTTCCGCAATACAGTTTATTCAGGAGTTTTTATATATGCCAAACCTTCCGGATCTCACTCGGCTTTCTTCATACCGGTACGATCTTCCGCCGCGGCTCATAGCGCAGACGCCCGCCGAAAAGCGCGATTCCTCGCGCCTGCTCGTGCTCGACCGCGCCACGGGCGTTATCACGCACGGCGTGTTCACCGACGTTTTATCGCATATCCGCCCGGGCGACGCGCTCGTGATCAACGATACCAAAGTCATCCCGGCGCGCATAACGGGCAGGAACCCGAACCGCTCGGGCGCGATCGAAACGCTGCTTCTGGAACGCGCGGAAGGCGACGTGTGGAACTGCCTCGTCAAGCCGGGCAAAAAGGCGCGGGCCGGCGACGTCATAGAATATTCGCCGGAGCTTCGCGGTGTCGTCGAATCGGTCAATGACGAAGACGGCTCGAGGCGTATACGCTTTGAATATCAGGGCAATTTTCTCGCGCTGCTCGATACGATCGGCGCCATGCCGCTGCCGCCCTACATAAAAGAAAAACTGCGCGACAAAACGCGCTATCAGACGGTTTACGCGCTGCACGAAGGTTCGGCGGCGGCGCCCACCGCGGGGCTGCATTTCACGCCCGAGCTGCTTGAAAAGCTCAAAGAAAACGGCGTGCGTATCATCCGCGTGCTGCTGCACGTGGGGCTGGGTACGTTCCGCCCCGTCAAGGAACAGAACATACTCGAGCACAAAATGCACACCGAGCATATAGAGCTCACGCCCGGATCCGCCCGTGAACTCAATTCCGTGCGCGCTTCCGGCGGCAGGATCTTCGCCGTGGGGACCACTTCGTGCCGCCTGCTCGAAAGCTGCGCGGCGGAAGACGGCGCGTTTTCGCCGTACTGCGGCGAGACCGGCATATTCATCTATCCCGGCTATAAATTCAAAGCCGTCGACGCGCTCATCACCAATTTCCACCTGCCCGAAAGCACGCTCATCATGCTCGTTTCGGCGTTCGCCGGGTACGAAAACACCATGAAAGCGTACAAAGAGGCGGTGGAAAAGGAGTATCGCTTCTTCAGTTTCGGCGACGCAATGCTCATCGAATAGAAAATCAGCGGGGTTTATATGAAAAAAGCTATCGTTCTGGGCGGTCAGACCGGCGCGGGCAAGACCTCGCTCGCAATAGAATTGTGCCGCGAATTCGGCGGCGAGATAATTTCCGCCGATTCCATGCAGGTCTACCGCAAAATGGATATAGGCACCGCCAAACCCACGGCGGAAGAGCTCGCGGCGGCGCCGCATCACCTTATCGACGCGCTCGATATCACCGAGCGGTTTTCGTCGGCGGATTTCGTGGCGCTCGCTTCAAAAGCGCTGGAAGACATAACTTCACGCGGCAAGCTGCCGTTCGTCACGGGCGGCACCGGGCTGTATTCGCAGATGCTTTTCAATTCGTTTTCGCTTTCGCAAAGCGGCGGCGACCCCGAAGTGAGGCGCGCTTTGACCGAAGAAGCCGAAAAACGCGGAGTCGGGGCGCTTTACGAGGAGCTTTGCAAAGCCGACCCCGTTTCGGCGGCGCGCACCCAGCCCAACAACGTGCGCCGCGTCATACGGTATCTCGAAATTTTCCGCGTCACGGGGATGACCCCCACGCAGATGAACGCAATCAACAATTCCGGCAAAAGAGAATACGACCCGCTGTATATCTGCCTGTGGTCCGCCGACAGGGAGCTAATATATTCGCGCATCGACGCGCGTGTGGAAAAGATGTTCGCTTCGGGCCTGGAACGCGAAGCGCGGTCGCTCTGGGAAGCCGGGCTGGAAAACGCCCCGACCGCCGGCGCCGCCATAGGATATAAAGAGCTGTTCCCGTATTTCCGCGGAGAATACGGGCTGGAAGAGGCGAAAGAACTTATAAAACGGCGTTCGCGCAATTACGCAAAACGCCAGCAGACGTTTTTCAAACGGATCCCCGGCTGCGTGTTCGTCGACATCGCCGGCGATCCGTACGCAAGCGTAAAAGAACTCGTATACGCACATCTGGAGCGGTAAATGAAAAATTATCTCAAACACATCTTAATGGGAATAGCCGCCATAGCGGTCCTGTGCTACGTCGGGCTGCAGGTCAGTCTTTCCGTAGGCGATATGATCGAAGTCGAAAGCGCCGTCTACGGGACCACCGACCGCGCGATCCAGGCGGAAGCGTATATCTTCCGCGACGAAACGCCCATCACCGTCGCCGGCAGCGGCACGCCGTGCTATTATTTTGCGGACGGCGAAAAAGTCGCCCGCGGCGCCGATATCATGACGGTCTACCGCAGCGAAAGCGACGCCGCGCTGCAGGAAGAGATCAACGGGCTCGAAAAGAAGATCGCCGTGCTCGAACGCTCGTCGATCACCAAAGTGTATTCCACCAACGAACTCGAAACGCTCGACCGCAATATCTCCGAGCGCGTGTATTCCATAATAGATTCGGTCAATTCGGGCAATCTGCGTCTGGCGTCGCTCGGCGAAGACGAGCTTCTGGTGCTGCTCAACCGCCGCACCGCGGTGATGACCGCCGCCGGCGGATACGATATGGTCATAAACGAATACCGCAAGCGCATAAGCGATCTGAAAACGCTGCTTTCCGAAATCCCGCTCACCGTCCGCGCGAGCGAATCGGGCTATTTCTATTCCGCCACCGACGGCTACGAATACACGTTCACCATGAACCTGCTCAACAGCATCACGCTGGAACAGTACTATGCGCTCCAGAACGCGCAGCCGCGTTTCGCTTCCGCCAACCTCAGCGCCGGCAAGATCGTTTCTTCGCCGCGCTGGTACGTCACCGTGAGTCTGGACAAAAAGACGATCTCGCGGCTCACGGCGGGCAAAAGCTCTTACGCGCTCTATAAGATACGGTTCCCGTATTCCGACGGCCGCACGCTCGAAATGCGGCTGGACAAGGTGGTTTCGCAGACCAACTACGAGACCGCCGTCGCGGTGTTTTCTACCGACATCATCGTGCAGGGATTCAACTACACCCGCGCCCAGCCGGTGGAAATAGTCGCCGAATCGTATTCCGGCATAAAAGTCCCCGCGGCGGCGATACGCGTCGTCGAAGGCAAGGTGGGCGTGTATACGCTCGATGGCACCGTGGTCAGATTCAAGACCGCCGAGGTGCTTTACGAAGAAAACGGTTACTGCTACTGCAAGGTGCCGTACCCCGAAAAGATCGACCGCGTGTCACGTTCCGCACTTTCGCTTTACGACCCGGTCATTGTTTCGGGCCGCGACCTGTACGAAGGGAAGATAGTAAAATGAGCATCACCGACGAAGAGCTGCGAAGCAACATACGAACTCTGCTTTCCGCCGCGGCGGGAAAAGCGCGCGTGCTCGCCGCCACCAAGACGGTCGACGCGCAGACGATAAACAAAATATACGATATGGGCATAGATCTCATAGGCGAAAACCGCGTGCAGGAGCTTATGGAAAAGCTGCCGTATCTGGATAAACGGTTCGAGATCCACTTCATAGGCCGTCTGCAGCGCAACAAGGTCAAATATATCGTCGGCCGCGTCGCGCTCATCCATTCGCTGGATTCCGTCCCGCTCGCCGAAGAGATCGACCGGCGGGCGCAGAAGCTGGGCATAGTTCAGGAATGCCTGGTCGAAGTCAATCTGGGCGGCGAAGAATCCAAAGGCGGAGTGCCGCTCGACGAAGTCGAAAGTTTTATCGCTTCCGCGGCGGTTTTCGGGCATATAAAGATCGTCGGACTGATGGGCGTGGTGCCCAAAACGTGCGAAAAAGAAAATTTATGTGCTTTTTTTACAAAAATAACAAAAAAATTTATTGACATCAAGCACCAAAATGTGGATAATAGTATTATGAGTAATGCCGAAATGCGCATCCTGTCACTGGGCATGACTCACGATTACGTTCAGGCGCTTGAATGCGGCTCCAACCTCATACGCATAGGCGAGGGAGTGTTCGGCGCGCGCACGTAAAGGCAAAAGTAAAAAAAAATAAAAACATACACACGGAGGAACCAAACAAATGGGAATTTTTGATTTTGTTCGCAACACATTCAACGGAGAAAACAACGAGGACGATTACAAAAAAGAATACGACGACGAAATGGAAGAAGAAGCCGTTTCCGCCGCCGTCGGCGCCGTGCGCGAAAGCAGCAGCGTGGTGAGCCCCGTCAATCTCGAAATGAAAGTCTGCAAACCTTCGAGATACGACGAAGTCGCCGGCATATCCACTCATCTCCTTCAGCACAAGACCGTTGTGCTCAACCTCGAAAACGCTAACAGAGAAGTCGCCATACGTATTATAGATTTCCTTTCCGGCGTCACTTTCGCCATCAAGGGCCAGATCAAGAACGTGGCAAGCTCCACCTACGTCATCACTCCCGACCACGTCGAGGTTACCGGCGACCAGAAAGCCGCCGAGCCCGCCGCCGCTCCCGAACAGCCCGCTGTCAAACAGCCCAGGGAGTTCTTCTGATTATCTCACGTCTTTTCCGCCGGCGCATACAGCGCCGCTGACAGATCCGAGGTCATAAAGTGCTTATAGTCGAATTGATCAAAGGCACAGCCACGGTCATACTTGCCGCGCTGTCTTTGCTGATAGTCATAAGGGTACTTTACCCTATTTTTGCGGACCCCGAACAGAGTCTGCTCTATTCGTTCGCCTACGCGACGACTCAGCCGTTCGCCCAACCGGTTTCCGATTTTCTTGAAGACAAGCTCGACCTGCCCATAGCCACGGACGATCTGGGCGCGGTCGTGGCGCTACTCGTAATATCGGTGGTCAGTACGATCCTGGCGTTTTTCGGATAAATATTTTGGAGGTAATACCATGCTCGCACCGCACGAACTCAAAAACAAATCGTTCACCAAGACCATGCGCGGCTACAACCCGCAGGAGGTCGACGAATACATAGATTTCCTGGTGGAAAACTACACCGCGCTTTACCGCGAAAACAGCGAGCTCGAGCGCAAACTCAAAATAGTCGTCACCAATCTCGACGAGCTCAAGGACGAGGAAGAGGCCATACGTTCCACGCTGCTCAAATCGCAGAAACTCAGCGAAAAGATCATCCGCGACGCCAACGAAAAGGCCGACGTCATAACGTCTTCCATAAAAGACCGCTGCGACGCCATAATCGCCGATTTCCGCGACCAGCTCGGCGAGGAAAAGAAAGAGATGTGGCAGATCCGCACCAAAGTGCTCGACTTCAAAAAGAATGTCTACGATCTTTACCGTTCGCATATAGAAGAGCTCCAGGCGATCTCGGTCAACGAGCTCGAAGACATCGTGCTCCCCAACGAATCCGAGATCGTCAGCAAGATCTTCACCGACGTCAAGGGCGCCATCCGCGACGGCATCGCCACCGACGAAAAAGAGCGCGAGGAGACCGACCTCAACGCCGAACCCGCTCCGGCCCCCGCGCCGGTCGAGGAGACCCCCGCGCCCGTTTCGGACGACGAATACCTGCGCACGCTGCAGCAGAAAGAGCCGCCCGCGCCGCAGGGACCCGTCCCGGAGGAGCCGGCTCCCGAAGAACCGGTTCCCGCCGTAAACGACGAACAGGACGCCTAATAGCGCTAACGGAAAAAACCGCACGTCACGGCGGTTTTTCTTCCGTTTTTACGAAAAATCCACACTCAAGAGGAATGTGAAATGACAGATTACAAGAACACTCTCAACCTGCCCGCCACCGAATTCCCCATGCGGGCGAACCTGCCGCAGAAAGAGCCCGAAACGCAAAGCAGGTGGGAAACCGAAGAACTTTATAAACTCATTCAGGAACGCAACGCCGACAAGCCGCGTTTCCTGCTCCACGACGGCCCTCCTTTTTCCAACGGCAACATCCATATGGGCACCGCCATGAACAAAGTGCTCAAGGATATCATCATAAAATTCAAATCCATGTCCGGTTTCTGCGCGCCGTACGTCCCCGGCTGGGACAACCACGGCATGCCCATCGAATCGGCCATTATAAAAAAGAACAAGCTCGACCGCAAGAGCATGTCCGTGCCCGAATTCCGCAAAGCGTGCGAAAAATTCGCCGCCGATTTCGTGGATATCCAGCGCGCGTCGTTCAAGCGGCTGGGAGTGCTCGGCGACTGGGATCATCCGTATCTCACCATGGATCCCGCGTTCGAAGCCGCCGAGATGAAAGTGTTCGGCGAAATGTTCCGCAAGGGGTATATTTACAAGGGGCTCAAGCCCGTTTACTGGTGCCCGAAGGACGAGACCGCGCTCGCCGAGGCGGAGATCGAATACAAGGACGCGAAATGTACTTCCATCTACGTCCGTTTCAAGATAAAAGACGATAAAGGCAAGCTTCGCGGCGTCTGTCCGCTCGAAGACACTTATTTCATAATCTGGACCACCACGCCGTGGACTCTGCCCGGCAATATGGCGATAGCCCTTCACCCGCGCGACACCTATTGTGTGGTCAAAGCCGGCGGCGCGTACTATATCCTCGCAAAGCCGCTCGTCGAGCAGACGCTCGCACAGGCGGGTATAACCGAATACGAGACCGTGCTCGAACAGCCCGGCAGCTTCTTTGAATTCATGACCGCTTCGCATCCGTTCCTGGACCGCGAAAGCCTGGTCTGCTGCGCCGAATACGTCACCATGGAAAGCGGCACCGGCTGCGTGCATACCGCGCCCGGTTTCGGCGCCGACGACTATTTCACCGGAATGAGATACGGTATAAAGATAGTCGTCCCGGTGGACGACCGCGGATATCAGACCGCCGACGCCGGCAAGTTCGCCGGTATGTTCTACGAAGAATCCAACAAAGCCATACTCGACGATATGCGCGCAAGCGGCGCGCTGTTCGCCTCCAAAGAGATAATCCATCAGTATCCGCATTGCTGGCGGTGCAAATCTCCCATAATCTTCCGCGCCACACCGCAGTGGTTCTGCTCGGTCGAAGCGTTCCGCGACGAAGCCATCGCCGCCTGCGCGGACGTCGACTGGCTCCCCGCCTGGGGCGGCGACAGGATGGCTTCCATGATACGCGAACGCGCCGACTGGTGCATTTCGCGTCAGCGTCACTGGGGGCTCCCCATCCCCGCGTTCTACTGCGCCGACTGCGGCGAAGTCATATGCAACGATGACACTATAGCCAAGATATCCGCCCTGTTTGCCGAGCACGGCTCCAACGTGTGGTTCGAAAAAGAAGCCGCCGACCTGCTGCCCGAAGGGTTCGTATGCCCCAAGTGCGGAGGCAGGCACTTTACCAAAGAGACCGACACGCTCGACGGCTGGTTCGACAGCGGCTCCACCCATTACGCGGTGATGCAGGGGCGCGGTATCGGCTGGCCCGCCGATCTGTATCTGGAAGGCGCGGATCAGTACCGCGGCTGGTTCCAGGCCTCGCTGCTCACGGCGGTGGGCGCTCTGGGCGGCGGCGCGCCGTACAGACAGGTGCTCACTCACGGCTGGGTGGTCGACGGCGAAGGCAAGGCGATGCACAAATCGCTGGGCAACGCCATCGCGCCCGAGGAGATAATCAAAAAATACGGCGGCGATATGCTCAGACTGTGGGTCGCGGCTTCGGATTACCGCGTGGACGTGCGCGCTTCGGAAGAGATATTCAAACAGCTTTCGGAATCCTACCGCAAGATCCGCAACACGCTGCGCATACTGCTCGCCAACCTGGGCGAGAGCGATTTCGACCCAGACGCCGACTGCGTTCCTTACGACAAGCTCGAACCGCTCGATAAATGGATCCTTTCGCGCCTGAACAAGCTCGTAAAGACCGTGAACGAAGCGTACTCCGCGTATGAATTCCATATGGTCTACCACGAGATCCACAATTTCTGCTCTATCGATCTTTCCAAGATCTACGTCGATATAACCAAAGACCGTATGTACTGCGAAAAGAAAGATTCCGTTTCGCGCCGCGCCGCGCAGACCGTTATGTACGCCGCCGCTTCGGCGATCATCCGCATGCTTTCGCCGGTGCTTTCGTTCACCGCCGAAGAGGCGTGGGGATATCTGCCGCACGGGAAGAGCGACGATACGCGCAGCGTGTTCCTCAACGATATGCCCGCGTACGACGAAAATATCTGCTTTGACGAGCTCGAGGAAAGCTACGACAAGCTGTTCGAATACCGCGACACCGTGCTCAAAGCGCTCGAGGAAGCGCGCGCCGCCAGAGTCATCGGCAAATCGCTCGACGCCGATCTCGTCATCTACGCGCCCGCAGACAACGAGGCGCTCAAGGTTTTCGCGTCTCACGCCGACTGTCTCGACACGGTGTTCATCACCAGCAAGGTCGAACTCGTCCGCGGCGAAGCCCCCGAAGGCGCGTTCAAAGACGAACTTTCGGGCATATCGGTAGTCGTCAAGCCCGCTTCGGGCGAAAAATGCGTGCGCTGCTGGCGCTCTGTCGAAGAATACACCGTCGACGAAGACGGCCAGCACCTCTGCTGCCGCTGCAAAAACGCCGTATGCTGACGTTTTTCGTCACGCTGGGCGTGGTCCTGATCGACCAGCTCACAAAACTTATTATCCGCCTCTCTATGGAAGTCGGCGATTCGTTCCGGCTCATCCCGGGGGTGGTGAATATCACCTACGTGCAGAACGACGGCGCCGCTTTCGGTATGCTGGGCGACGCGAGATGGGTGTTCATAATCGTCTCCGTCGCCGCCATAGCGGGCATGGTGTGGTTCCTCAAAAGGTATTCCAAACGCCATATCCTGCTCACGCTCGCGGTGTCGTTCGTGCTGGGCGGAGGCATAGGCAATATGATCGACCGCCTGTTCGTCACCGACGAAGCGGGCAGGCACGTCGTGACCGATTTCATCGAACCCGCTTTCGTCAAGTTCGCGGTGTTCAACGCCGCCGATTCGTTCATAACGGTCGGCGCGGTAATGCTCGGCGTTTATCTGATCTTTATCGAACCAAAGGTCGAAAAACGGCTCAAAGCGCAAAAAGAGCAGCAGCAAGACGCTGAAGAATATCAAAACGAAGACGGAGCTGGCACGCAGGATGGAGACAATGACGATAACGGTATCTGATATCGACGCGCTGACGCGGCTCGACGTTTTCGTCTCGGAGCAGTGCTCCGTCAGCCGTTCCCTTGCCCAGTCCGTCATCAAAGACGGCGGGGTCAAGGTCAACGGCTGTGTTTGTATGAAAAGCTGCAAGTTAAAGGAAGGCGATACCGTCGAAGTAAAGCTCCCGCCCGTGCGCGAGCTCGCCGCGGTCCCCGAAGACCTGCCGGTGGATATCGTCTACGAAGATGAACATCTGCTGGTGGTCGACAAACCCAAAGGTATGGTCGTCCACCCCGCGAACGGCAACGAATCCGGCACGCTTGTCAACGCGCTGCTCTATCACTGCCGCGGAAGACTTTCTTCCATCAACGGCGTGGTCCGCCCGGGAATAGTCCACCGCATCGACAAAGACACCTCCGGGCTGCTCATCGTCGCCAAGACCGACGAGGCGCACAACGGGCTCGCGGAGCAGATCGCCTCGCATTCGTTCATCCGCAAATACGAAGCCGTGTGCGACGGCGGCTTTGCCGAAGACCGCGGCACTTGCGATTTCCCCATTGGCCGGTGCGAAAAAGACCGTAAAAAGATGGCGGTGACGTATAAGAATTCCCGCGAAGCGCGCACCGACTGGGAAGTGCTCGCGCGGTACCGCGGCTACACGCATCTGCGGCTCACGCTTCATACCGGCCGCACGCATCAGATCCGCGTCCATATGGCGCACATCGGCCACCCCGTCACCGGCGACGCCGTTTACGGCAAAGCCAAAAACCCCTTCGGGCTGGAAGGCCAGTGCCTGTTCGCGCGCTTTATCTCGTTCACGCACCCCGTTACGGGCGAAACGCTCGCGTTCGAGGCGCCGTACCCCGAATATTTCGCAAAGACGCTCGAAAAGCTGAAATCAGCGTACTCACTCGAATAAAAAAACAAAACGGTTACGAAAGGAAAAGCAAATGGAACAAAGCAAGCTTTTGTATCTTCGTAAAAAAGCCGCGCAGATACGCCGTCTCATAATAGAGGGCGTATACAACGCCGGCAGCGGCCATCCCGGCGGATCGCTTTCGTGCGCCGACGTGATGGCGTATCTGTATTTTGAAAAAATGAACGTCTCCGCCGCCGATCCGCAGGATCCCGGCCGCGACAGATTCGTGCTTTCCAAAGGTCACGCCTCGCCCGCGCTCTACGCGGCGCTGGCGCTCAGGGGGTATTTCCCCGCGGAAGAAATAAAGACGCTGCGCAAGCTGGGGTCAAGGCTGCAGGGGCATCCCGATATGCACACCGTCCCCGGCGTTGATATGTCCACGGGTTCGCTGGGTCAGGGCTTTTCCGCCGCCTGCGGAATGGCGAAAGCCGCAAAGATCACCGGCGCGAAATATCACGTCTATACGATACTCGGCGACGGCGAATCGCAGGAAGGCGAGGTGTGGGAGGCGGCGATGTTCGCCGCGCATTACAAGCTCGATAATCTCACCGCTTTTCTGGATTACAACAAGCTGCAGATCGACGGCGACGTGCGCGAGGTGATGAACCCCGACCCGCTCGACGAAAAGTTCCGCGCTTTCGGCTGGGAAGTCCGCTTCATCGACGGGCACGACTTCCGGCAGATCGAAGCGGCGGTATCTTCGGGCGTCAGCGGCAGGCCGCTCATGATAATCTGCGACACAGTCAAAGGCAAAGGCGTGTCGTTTATGGAAAACGCCGTCGGCTGGCACGGCAAGGCGCCCAAACAGCCCGAATACGAGACAGCGGTAAAAGAGCTCGAAAGCGCGCTCGAAGAATTTGCGGAGGTGGAATGAAATGGCGGATATAGCTACCAGAGCTTCTTACGGCAGGGCGCTCGCAGACTTAGGCGAAAAATACATGTTCGCGGTCATGGACGCCGACCTTTCCGGCTCCACCCAGACCAAGAAATTTGCCGATAAATTCCCGGAACGCTTTATCAACTGCGGCATCGCCGAACAGAATATGATAGGCGTCGCAGCCGGTATCGCGGCGACCGGCATGCCCGTGTTCGCTTCTTCGTTCGCAATGTTCGCTTCCGGCAGGGCGTACGAGCAGATACGCAATTCCGTGGGACACACAAAGCTCAACGTAAAAATCTGCGCGTCGCACGCGGGCGTCACCGTGGGCGAAGACGGCGCCACCCACCAGTTCTGCGAGGATATCGCCATAATGCGTTCCATCCCCGGGATGGTGGTCATCTCTCCCGCCGACGACACCGAAGCGTACGCCGCGATAGAAGCCATACTCAAATACGACGGTCCCGTTTACTGCCGTCTGGGCAGGCAGGCGGTGCCCGAGGTGTTCGACCCGGCGACGTATAAGTTCGAACTTTTCAAAGCCGTCCCGCTCACGCAGGGCGATGACTGCGCGGTGTTCGCGCACGGCGTAATGATAGACCGCGCGCTCAAAGCCTGCGAGCTTTTGAAAACCAAAGGCATAAACATTTCGGTCATAGATACGCATACCATAAAGCCGCTCGACGAAAATACCGTGCTCGAATACGCCGCGCGCACCCGTAACGTCGTGGTCGTGGAAGAGCATTCCGTCATAGGCGGCCTTGGCGGCGCGATATGCGAACTGCTTTCACAAAAACTCCCTACCCCCGTAACGCGCCTGGGGATAAACGATGTTTTCGGCGTTTCGGGCAAGGCGGGCGAGCTTTTGGATTATTACGGTCTGTCCGTCGACGGCATAGCCGACGCGATAAGAAACAGCGTGAAGAATAAAGACGGAGCACAAAAATGAACGTTACTGAATTCGATAAAAATATGCGCGCGCTGCTGGGCGAAAGCGAACCCTGGGACGCCGACGGCGTACAGATCGACTGCGGCGTCGACATCAAAAAAGCGCTCGTCGCGCTCGACTGCACTTCAGGCGCGCTCGAGCGCGCAAAAGAGATCGGCGCAGGCCTTATCGTCACGCACCATCCGCTCATTTTCCGCCCGCTTTCAAGCATAAAAGCTTCGGATTCCGTGGGAGGCAGAGCGCTCGCCGCCTGCCGCGCCGGCATATCTGTCGTCGCTTACCACACGTGCCTCGATATCGCAGCGGGCGGCGTCAACGACAGCCTCGCTCTGGCGCTCGGCATTAAGAACGCGCGCCCATTCGTGCCCTACGGCAGGATCGGGACCGTGCGGCAGACCGCGTTCGCGGCCTTTGCGCGCAAATGCGAAAAAGCGCTGGGCGTGCGGGCGCAGAACGCGCTCGACTGCGGCGTCCCCGTGCAAAAGATCGCGCTCGTTTCGGGCTCGGGCAAAAGCGAAGTCAAATCGGCTCACGAAGCCGGCGCCGACACTTTCGTCACCGGCGAAGTCAGCCACGACGCCATGATCGACTGCCGTGAATACGGCATGAATCTGCTTTGCCTCACCCATTTCGCCACCGAAAACGTGGTGCTGCCGTTCTTGGCGGAACAGGTAAACCGGTTCGTGCCGGAGGTCGCTTTTTATGGCGTTTGACGGATTTTTCTGCGCCGCGCTGGCGCACGAGCTGAACGAAACGATAACCGGCTGCCGCGTGGAAAAAGTCAATTACCGCGGCTCTTCCGCCGAGCTCGCGCTTTACGGCGAAAAGACCAAAAAATACCTTTTGCTGTCGCTTTCCGCGGCGGCAAATTTCATAACTGTGGCAAAAGAGCCGTCGCTTGCAAACGATATCCCAAACGCGTTCTGTCTGCTTTTGCGCAAGCACCTGCAGTCGGCAAAGCTCGTGTCCGTTTCGGCGGTCGAAGACGAGCGCATAATCGCGTTCGTTTTCGATTCGCCCGACGAATTGGGGCATATTTCCGAAAAAACGCTCTATGCCGAAATAATGGGCAGATATTCCAATCTCGTCATAACGTCGGGCGGAAAAGTGCTGGGCAGCCTTTATTCGGGCGATCTCGTGTCGTACAAGCGCGCGCTCATGCCGGGGCTTCCGTACGAGCTGCCGCCCAGGCAGGAAAAGATCTCAGCCCGCGCGGTCACGTACGAAGAATTTTCCAAGCTTTGCGAAACCGACGCCGAAAAGAGCTGCGAAAAATTCCTGCTCGAAACGTTCTTGTGCTTTTCGCCGCTTTCGGCTTACGAAACGGCGCGTATCGCCGCGGGCGACGCTTCGCTGTGCGTCAAATATGCCGATCCGAAAAAGCTTTTCGATGCGGTAAAACGTATATGTTCCGCGCCGCAGAACGGCGTATTCGCCCCCACCGCGGTCTACGACGGCGAAAACGGCGTGGAATTCTATTTTACCGATATCACGCGCTACGGCGGCAAAGAAAAACGCGCCTATCCCACGCTTTGCGAACTCACGCGCAGCTACTTCGCGCTCAAGGGCGCGCGCGCCCTGCTCAAAGAGCGCACATCCGACCTCGCTTCTGTGGTGTCGCAGCGCATAAAGCGGTTGGAAAAGAAATCTTCCGCCCAGCGCGAAGAGCTCGCCGAATGCGCCAAAAAGGACGAATACCGCGAATCGGGCGAGCTTATAACTTCAAATATGTACCGCATCAGGCCCGGCGACGCGGAATGCGTCTGCACCGACTGGAATACCGGGAACGAAGTGAAAATAAAGCTCGACCCGCGCCTTTCGCCTTCGGCGAACGCGGCTAAGCTGTTCAAAAAATACCGCAAGCTCAAGACCGCCGAGCAGATGCTCGCCGAACAGCTCGCCGAAAGCGACGAAGAAAAGAAATATCTCGAATCGGTCATGGATTCCATAGAGCGCTGCGAAAGCGGCGACGACGCCGAGCATATAAAGGAAGAACTCGTCCTGGGCGGATATATCCGCAAGCAGAACAAAAAGCAGTTCTTAAAACCCGCGCGCCCCGCCGAATACGTCACTCCGGGCGGTTTCAAGGTGCGCGTGGGCAGGAACAACATAATGAACGATCAGCTCACCAAATCGGCGGCAAAAGACGATATCTGGTTCCACGTCAAAAAGTTCAGCGGCAGCCACGTTATTCTTTATACCGAAGGCCGCGAGCCCGGCGACGAAGACTATACCGAGGCGGCGCGGCTCGCCGCGGCGAATTCCTCGGTGCGCGGCGGCAGGAACGTGGAAGTCGATTACACCCGCGTGCGCAACGTCCGCAAGCCGGCGGGCGCCAAGCCGGGGTACGTCACTTACGATAGATATTTCACCGCGGTGGTGGATCCGTAAAAAACGAAAAATGGAGGCGGCATCATGGACGAACGGCTCAAAGAGATAATATTTTCGCACAAAAACACGGTGTTTTTCGGCGGCGCGGGCGTTTCCACCGCCAGCGGCATACCGGATTTCCGCTCCGCCGACGGCATCTATTCCCAGGGCGGCGTGGTACCGCCGGAAGAGATACTTTCGCACACCTTCTTTATGGAGCGCACGGCGGAATTCTATAAATTTTACCGCGAAAAGATGATCTATCCCGACGCGCGTCCCAACGCCTGCCACATAGCGCTCGCCAGGCTGGAAAAAGAAGGCCGGGTCAGCGCCGTCGTCACGCAGAACATAGACAACCTCCACCAGGAGGCGGGGAGCAAGACGGTGTACGAACTTCACGGCTCGGTCTACCGCAACCGCTGCACGCGGTGCGGCAAAAAATACGGGCTCGATCATATTATGAATACCGAAGGCGTGCCGCGCTGCGAACGTTGCGGCGGCGTGATCAAGCCCGACGTGGTGCTTTACGAAGAACAGCTCGATCCCGACTGCATAACTTCCGCCTGCCGCGCCATCGCGAACGCCGACGTGCTCATCATAGGCGGAACGTCGCTCACCGTCTACCCGGCGGCGTCGTTCGTCAACTATTTTTCGGGTCAGCATCTCGTACTCATCAACAAGACACCCACGCCCGCCGATAAACTCGCCGACCTCGTCATCCACGGCGATATAGCGGAAGCGATGAAACTCGACTGAAGCCACACAAGGAGCGAATATGACGCATATCCTTTCACCCGCGGGCGACCCCGAATCGCTCAAGGCGGCGGTGTACGCCGGCGCCGACGAGGTGTATTTCGGACTTTCGTCTTTCAATGCGCGCGCCGGCGCCGTCAATTTCGATATCTCCGCCGCCGCAAAAGCAATAGAATTTTGCCGCGTTTACGGCGTGGGCGTGGATATCACGCTCAACACGCTGCTGTACGGGCGCGAATTCCCGCGCGCGCTCGAAATGGTGCGCGAGCTCGAAAAAGCCGCCCCGCCCGACGCGTATATAATACAGGACCCCGGACTTGCGCGCGAACTGTTATGCGAATTCCCGGGGCTGACCCTGCACGCCTCCACCCAGATGCAGATCCACGGATCGTACGCCGCGCCGGTGCTCAAAAAGCTGGGCTTTTCACGCGCGGTGCTCGCGCGCGAGATGGACGAAAACGAAATAGCCGCGTTCGCGAAATGCGGGCTCGAGACCGAAGTCTTCATCCACGGCGCCATATGCGTGTGCCGCTCGGGCGCCTGCCTTATGTCTTCGATGATAGGCAAACGGTCGGGCAACCGCGGCGAATGCGCCTATCCCTGCCGTATGGAATACAACGGCGCGTATCCGCTTTCGCTCAAGGATATGTGCCTTGCGCGGCAGATCCCGCGCCTGCTCGATATGGGCGTGGACGCGCTCAAGATAGAAGGCCGTATGCGTTCGCCCGAATACGTTTACGGCGTCACCTCGGTCTACCGCAGGTTGGTCGACGAACGCCGCGCCGCCACCGAAAACGAAATGAAATATCTCGCCGACCTGTTTTCGCGCAGCGGATTCACCAGCGGCTATTTCACCGGCAGCCGCGGCAGCGCGATGTTCGGCGTGCGCACCGAAGAAGATAAAGAAAAAACGCGGGCGGCGAAGGTGGAGATCGTCCCCCGTATGCTGCCCGTAAAGATAGAAGCGTTTTCAAAAGAAGGCGCGCCGTTTTCGCTCGCTTTAACGTCGGGCGGCGTGCGCGTCGAAAAGACCGCGGCGATACGCGAACCGGCGCAGAACCGCGAGACCGCGGCGCGAGACGCGGAAAAACAGCTCGCGAAGTTGGGCGGGACTCCGTTTTACGCCGCGGACGTGAGCGTGGATATCGCTCCGGGCGGGTTTTATCCGGTATCGGCGCTCAACGCCCTGCGCCGCGACGCAGCGGCAGAATTGCAGCAGGCGCTGATATCTGCGCACGCGCCGGTCCGTAAGGCAAAAACGCCGCTTCCGCCAAGAAAAGCCGACCGCGCGCCGGGCGGGCTGCGTATCCGCTTCGAAGGCAGACAGGTCGGCGAAAACGCGTTTGATGCGGCAGACACCGCCGTATTCCCGCTGGAAAACGAAAAGACGTGGCAAAAATTCGCGTCGTCCTGCGCGCAAAAGATATCGCTGCTGCTGCCGGGGTTCATCTTTGAAGAAGATGTTCCCATAATAAAAGAACTGCTAAACAAAGCCAAAAGCGCGGGGATAACGCGCGTCACGCTGCCCAACGCCTCGTTCCTGCCGCTTTGCGAAGGATTCGTGTGCGAAGGCGGGTACGAGCTCAACTGCATAAGTCCGCAGACCGCGCGCACGCTGTACGATCTGGGATTCGATTCGGTGTGCGCCTCGCCGGAAGCGAAAAACGCGTCGTTCTGCGATTTCGCCGTGGTCTACGGCAGGGTGCGCGTGATGCAGACGCGCAACTGCATAATAAAGAATCTGGGCCGCTGCACCGGCGGCGCCGGAGGGACGCTGCGCGACCGCACCGGCGCGCAATTCCCGGTATCCTGCGCGTTTTCTCACGGGAACATCATCTACAATTCCGTGCCGGTGTGGCTGCTCGATAAAGCGGTCGCCGCTTCGCCGGAGCTGATATTCACCGACGAAACCGCCGCCCGCCAGGACGAAATACTCGTTTCGCTGAAAACGCGCTCCGCCCCGGACGTAAAATTCACCAGGGCGTATATGGGATAGCTGATTTTGCATACAAAAAAGTCCTCCGGGCTCCGGAGGACTTCTTTTATTTTATTTTCTCGCCGTCGAGCTCGGCGGATATCAGTTTTTCGCCCGAATAGACGAGCTTGAGCGAAAAGAACGGCGCGTCTTTGGCGAGCAGATCCAGAAAGATCCTGTCGCCCTCCCACGCGGGCAGCGAGCTCAGCCGATCTTTTTTCACCCATTCCAGCACGCCCTCGTCGCAATCGCGCAGCGTGCCTTCGAACCCGTGCACCGTGAACAGATGCATATATTCCGTGCCGAACTCGTCCGAAACGAACGTCACCACGCCGCGGTAACGCCATTCGCGCGCGGCGAGCCCCGTTTCTTCGGATATCTCGCGTTTCATGCAGTCTTCGGGCGATTCGCCGTATTCAAAGTGACCGCCCACGCCTATCCACTTGCCGCCGTTTTCGTCGTTTTGCTTCTTTACGCGGTGCAGCATCAGATACGCGCCGTCTTTTTCTATGTAGCAAAGCGTGGTCATGTTCGATTTCATACGCATTTGCCCCCGAGAACGGCGTAGATGGCGCGCAGGGAAGCCACGCGGCTGTCGCACCGGAAATTCCTGTACGGCTTGCCGTTGGTGACGTGGCAGGTCATCACGCCCGCCGCGGCGCCGGAAGCGATATCCATCTCCCTGTCGCCTACCATAACGGTCTTTGATTTATCAAGCCCGTTGCGGCTGACCAGCAGCTCCACCGCCTCGGGCGAAGGTTTGGGCGCCACGCCGTCGGCAAGAGTCACGATATCGGTAAAATAATCCAGCGTTTCCCAATAGCCCATAAGCGTGTAAACGTCTGCCATACGGTGCGTGAACATAAAATTCCTGCGCCCGCTTTCGCATATCAGCCGCAGAAGCTCGCGCGCGTAGGGGAACGGTCCCCCCTGCGACACGGGATCCCACCGGTGGATGCGGTTGTACGCGGCGCGTAGCGAATCGGCGTCGAGATGCTGGTTTTCCACATACCACGCGAACGCGGCGGGGATCTTATCCATCATCAGCTCGTACACCAAAGCTTCGTCGGGAGTCCCGCCCGATTCGCGCACCGCCGCGCAGAAGCACGGTATGGTGTAGCTGTAGGTGTCGAACAGCGTGCCGTCGAAATCCCATATGAAGTTTTGGATCTTTTCCAGGCCGCGTGCGCGTTCAAGCTCGCTTTTTTCCATGCCGCGCCTCAATGACCGTTGGCGGCCTTGTAGCCGAGATAGAATTTGTATCCGTCAAAGCAGGGATCGTCTTCGGTCAGGCCGCAGAGCAGCTGCGCGCCGCCGTACTTGCGCGATTTTATCCCCGCGAGCATTATCTTCACGGCGTCGAGCATGCTTTTCACGCTCGCCATTTTATTTTCCCTGCCTTCAAAGTAATTGCAGACCTGTTTGAGCATGGCTTCGTAGACCTTGTTCGAATCTATTTTATACACGAACGTGGTCTTTTTTGTCATAACCACGGCGGTGGAAGGCTGCCAGCCCTTTTTGCAGATGTGGTAGTACGCCGAAACGCCGTTCGCGAATATCACGCGGTAGGAATCGACTTCCACACCGTTTGCGTCGTTGGCGCCGACGAATTCGGTCGAAACGGGCGCGCTGTCGTTGACGAATCCCAGTATCTCCTCCACGGCGTGGATGGCGTAGTTGAATTCGTCCACGCCCACGGTCGCCGTGACCGAAATGATATCTTCGGCGGCGGCGTTTTTGAAGAAATCGTCGTGCTCGTAGGTATAGCGCATCGCGGAAGTGCCGAGTATGACCTTGCCTTCCGCCGCCCATTTTTCAATTATCCGCGCGTCGCGCAGGTTGCCGACTATGGGCTTGTCTATGAACACCGGCACGTTTTTTTCCACAAACGGTGTGCAAAGCTCTATGTGGCGGTCCCAGTCGCACGACTGGATGAACGCGACGTCTATGTTTTCCGCCATTTCGTAAAGATCGGTATAGCGCTTTTCCAGCCCGAATTTTTTGATGAACGAATCCACTTCTTCGTCGGTGCGGAACCCGTCGTTGTAAATGGCGGTGTAGCGCGCGCGGTCTTCTTTAAGCAGTATTTCGGCGAACGAAGGCGCGTGCGAGGTGTCGATGTTGACGGTGCCGATGCGTATCATATAAAACGCTCCTTTTGCTTTATTTTGAATGTATTTTACCACCCCGCGCGCAAAAAGTCAATAGCTACACCGCCTTTATCACGCATACCGACATATCGTCGCTCGCCTCGCCGCCGCGCCGCGATTCCAGTATCGCCGAAGCGTACGCCGAAGCGGTCTTTTTCTTTTCCGGAGCGGGCGGAACGCCGCGGGCGGGGCAGGCGCCGTCCGAAAGCATAACGAGTATGTCGCCGCGGCGGAACGAAAGCGTGGTCTGCGTCACCTTCATGCCGCCCAGCACCCCGGCGGGCGGCGTGTCGGTGGCTATCTTCCAGCACCTGCCGGCGCGGAACAGGAACGAAGGCGCCGCCCCCGCCTTGATTATGCACGCCTCGCCCGAAACGCGGTCCACCTCCAGCAGATCGACGGTGGTGAACACCTCGTCCCGGCGCGAAAGCAGCATGCGGTTGAGCATGGCGAGCGCCTCTTTTTTGTCGCCGCCGGCGAGTATGAGCTTTTCCATAAACAGCGCCGCCAGGCGCGAACACGCCGCCGCGTCCGCGCCGGATCCCATCCCGTCGGCGAGCAGGGAATAGAACACGCATTCTTCGCTTTCAAACGCCACGGCGGTGTCGCCGCTCACCGTTTCGCCGGTCTTGCCGGCGCACGCCTTGCCGTATTCGATCCGTATGCGCGGCAGCGCGCGCAGCGTCACGTCCCAGCCCTGCGGCGTCTTTACCATCTCCGGTGCGGAAACGCGCGCGTTCACGGCGCGCGCCACGGTAAAGCGCAGGTCTTCGGGAGTCATGCCGCATTTTTCTATCACCGCGTTTTTTATCACCACCTGCGGCGACTTTTTCCCGCGCACGCACACGCCGGAAAATACGAGCCCCTGTTTTTCCAGCGCGCTTTTCAGCGCCGCCGCGGCGGAAAGGTCGCGCGCAGAACGGTTTTCGGCGCGTTCGCCCGCCGAACACAGCAGCCGTGCAAACGACATATAGCTTTCGGCTTTTTCGCCGGCGGCTTCCGCCGCGTTACGGCTGAGCGAATCGCGCAAGGCGAGCGCGTTTCCGGCAAGTCCGCCCGCGTGCGGACACTGTTCGTATATGTGCCCGGGCAGGGGAAAACTCTGCGCGGCGAGTCCGGTCAGGTGGTTTACATAATCAAATTTATCAATGCGGCATTCCGCGCAGCGGCGGCACTTTCCGCACGCCGAAAACAGCGCTTCCTTGACCTTTGCGCTTATCTCGTCGCGCGGGATATGCACGCCGGACTGCGTGCAGAACGCTTCGGATATGGCGGCGAACGCCGCCGACATCTTTTTGAGCTCACCGCCGGCGCCGGGAGAGACCGCAGGGGATCCGCGCGCAGGCTTAGGCAGTTTTTTCTGCAGCGCCGCGTACGCCGCGGCGCCCGCTATCAGATTGAAAAACTGCGGGAACGCGCCTTCCGCGGACGCGAGATACACCCCGGACGTGAGCGAAAGCAGGGTCGAAAAGACGAGAGAAAACCACTTTGAATCCGGGTGGAAAACGCCGTACGCCATACCCGCCGTGCACATCACGGGGATATAAACTTCACCCGCGGCGAGCCCGCAGGCGAAACCGCACATCCCGCCGAAAAACGGGCTTTCGCGCCCGGCGCACAGCGCGAGGAAGAACCCCGCGGCAAGCGAAGGCGAAACGGCGGAAGAACTTATGACTCCCAGCGCGCGTACGACGCAAAACGCCCACGCGAGAAGGGATATCTGCCTGCGGCTCCTGTTGTGCGCGCTCGCCGAAAACGGCTCGTGCAGCGCCAGCAGACACGCGAACAGGGGCAGTATCGCCAGCGTGCACGCGGCGCGGAACGCCGAACTGAAAAGCACGCTTTCGTTAAAACTCCCGCACAGCGCGCAAAACGCCGTCGCCCCCAGAGCGAGGCGCAGCGAAACGAATACGGTGTGTTCTTTTTTGCGTCTTTTCCTTATGTAACGCACGGCGAACGCCGCCATCGCCGCCGCGGCGCGCACGTACCCGGAATACCCCCCTGCGAGCGACGCCGCAAGCACTCCGGCAAATTCCGGGAATCTCAAATCAGGCGCTCCGCAGCACAGCGCCAGCCCGAACGGGAACACTCCGCACCGCGCTTCCGAAAGCGCAAGGAGCAGCCCGAACGCAAACCTCGCCCCCTTCATAAGATATGATGTGTATTTTTGTCTTTTCGCATCCATAACGCACGTCCTCCGGTCATCGAACAGGGTGCGCATATTATAACTCCGGGTTTACGTAATGTGTGTCGAACCGTCGCCGATTATTTTTTCTTTTACTGCCGCCTTTTGGCGCGGAACGCACCTTTTGGGCAATAAAAGTTACCGCCGCTCGAATCGTAGCGCCGCCCCGCCCGCTGCGCACGCGTGCGCACAAAAAACAAAAAACCAAAAATAAAAAATAAAAAAACAGGAGTAAAAACAACAATGAAAAAGACCAACAAAAA
This sequence comes from Clostridia bacterium, assembly GCA_017429165.1. Taxonomy (GTDB): domain Bacteria; phylum Bacillota; class Clostridia; order Oscillospirales; family CAG-382; genus UBA1206. The sequence continues at coordinate 40,378 of JAFRPL010000001.1, read as the reverse complement.
GGGCTTTACGCTCGTAGAACTCGTTATCGTTATCGCAGTCATCGCCATCCTCGCCGCCGTGCTTATCCCGGTGTTTGCTAACCTTATCGGTAAAGCCAAAGACGCCGCCGCTCTTCAGAACGCAAGAACCACTTTGGAAGAACTTGCTGTTGAAGCTGCTGAAAACAATCAGGACATCCCCGCAGATGTTGTTATCGAAATTGATGAGGATCACGTTTATGCCGTAAAAGGCGGAGCTTTCCTCCCTGTATCCGAAGAAGATTCTACCATCAAGGTTTATACTGAATCTGAACTTGCAGATGCTAAAGCAGCTGTAGATGCAGAGGCTACTTCTTGGGATAACACAACGCATAACGGTTATACTGTTTATTATCCTGCTGACTAATACTTTTTGGCTCAAAGATCTGCACACCCGGCAAAATGTCGGGTGTGCAGTATCATCAAAAAGCAATGTGCAAATCCTTTTTTAAGGAGGAACAAAAGTGAAAAGAACCAATAAAAAGGGATTCACCATCGTTGAGCTTGTAATAGTTATTGCGGTTATAGGCATACTCGCTGCGGTGTTGATCCCCACTATAAGCAACGTTATACAAAAGGCAAAAGACGCGGCTTATCTGCAAAACCGTACTAATAAGCAGACTGAAGGCGTTATTGAAAAGATAGATAACCCCAACTATATGACGTGGGAAGATTTTGAAGATAAGCTCGCGGAGGCGCTTACCAAAGCTAATGACAGCACGGCCGAAAAAATACAGGCGGCTGTAGGCGAAGCTATCAAAAACGCCCGCTTTGACGAACCCGGCATTACCGAATCACAGATCAGAGATATAATTGAAAGAACGCTTGAAGGCCAGCTTACCGACGCGCAGGTAAAAGCGATAGTCGAAAAAGCGGTCGAAGGCAAAGGCGTTTCTGCCGAAGACGTCAATAGAATCGTCAACAAGGCTATTTCCAACCTGCCCAAAAAAGTCGGCGTGACCAAAGATGAAATGACTGCCGCCATCAAATCCGCAGTTCAGAATATCGCTACCGGCCTAAGCGCAAGCGAAGTCGAAGAGGCGATAAATACTGCGCTTGCGAATTTTGATAACGACGGAATTAGCGATGATCAGCTTGCAGGCATTGTGGACAAGGTCGCTGCACAGATAGAGATAAATAAGATAAAAAATAAAGATATACAGAAGGCAATTGATGCATCTGGCGTTAGAAACGTTACCGAGACAGAAAATTTAGTATTAGATGGTTTTTCTGCTGATGTCACATATGTTTTCAACGTTGAAGAAAACGGTTCGGCTCCGGAGCTAGGCGATGAGAATGAAATATGGCTTGTTGATTATGAAGTCACGTTCAATCGCGCTATAGTAGGAGGCAGTGTGTATCTACTTGGTGCATACGATTGGTATCAAAACGGTACACCCGTACCGCTGCCAGCGTGCGATCCGGCAACATCCGATCCGACGCAGAATCCACCTGTATTAAGCGATTTGGCTGCCGGTAGAATGGTAAGGCTGATGAAAGAATGCATTACACCCTTGTATTTCGAGAATAATTATCTGTTCACATATAATGATGTTGTAACTTATGTTAAAGAATTCAAATGTGGCATTAAGAATCTCAGTCCAGACAACACGGGTGCAAAGCTTAATGTAAAACTATGTTTATACAGATGTGTGAAGGTAGAAGCAGGGACAGTAGGAGCATTCACTAATGATAATGGCGAGACTTACTTTAAAGAAACCGGCGAAGTAGTTGAATGTACATCTATCACCTATACGCTTGAATACAACGAAGTAACGGAACCTTCCGGAGACTGATTATCTCCCCCCAGCGTCCGCGCACGGCTTGCCGTGCGCGGTTTCCTTTTTTTATGCCGTGCGCGCGTTTTTCCCTTTCCCCACCCCTTTGCGCGCGCGCCCGCCGCCGTTCCCCCGGCCCGCTCCGCGCGCCTCCGCCCGCGCGCGCAAAGGGGTAAAAAGAAGGGGCGCGTTTCCTTCTGTGCAAACAGGGTAAAAGCGTCGGTGCGCCTCCGCCCGCGCGCAAAGGGGCATAAAAAGAAAGCGCTGCGTTTTTCCGATGCGCTTCCGGCACTCATCATTCGGCGCAGCTGATCATAATGCGCCGAAGGCGCCTATAATTTGCAAAGCGCTCATCCTGTCTCTTGCGCTGCCGCGCGCCGCACCGAGCTCACCACGCTGCGGCATACCGCGGCGGCGGGCGGGGCGAATATCATCCCCCACACTCCAAAAAGCTTCAGCCCCGCGTACATGGCTATAAGCGCCGGCAGCGGCGGAAGTCCCACGCTTTTCGCCACCAGACGCGGCTCGGCGATCTCGCGTATCACCGTCATTACGCCGAACGTGATAAGCAGCGCCAGTCCGCGCGCCGTGTCGCCAAACAGCAGCGCGCCTATGCCCCACGGCGCAAGTATCATCCCCGCGCCCAGCACGGGCAGGATGTCGAACGCCGCTATGAGCAGCGCGCCCGCCAGCGGATATTCCGCGCCTATCAGCGAAAGCGAAGCGAAAAGCTCGGCGAACGTCATCAAAAACAGTATCGCGTATGCGCGCAGCATCGCTGGAAGGGTGGAATGCAACTCGCTTTTGCATACCGCCGCGTATTTGCGCGCGCCGCCCGGGACGAGCGAAGCGAGCGCCCGGTTGACGTTTTCGTACCCCACGGTCATGTAGTACGAAGAAAGCGCCAGCACAAAGGCGTAAAGGAACGCTCCCGGCAGAAACGACACCAGCGCGCCCAGCGCCGGCAGGACCGCCGAACTCACCGCGCTTATCACGTCGATCGCGGCGTCGCCGAGCCGCGCGTCCACGTCTTTCCACACGCCGGTCAGCCAGTCTTCTATATCTAAAAACGGCACGGCGGAATCTATGCGCTTTATTATCCCGGCGGCAAATCCGGGGTCGCAGCGCGCGCGGTCTATAAGTCCGGCGGCGTCGCGCGCAAGCGAAGAAAGCTCGCGGTAGATCCGCGCCGCGGCGAGCGCGCACAGCCCGGCGAACAGCGCCGAAGCCAAAAGGACGAACGCCGCCGCGGCTATCCTGCGCGCCGCCCGCCCGCCGCGTATCCGCCGCATAAGCGGCTGCAGCAGCGAAGCGAGCAGATACGCAAAAATAAACGGCGAAAGCGCCGGCAGCGCGTAGCGTACCGCAAGCCATACCGCGGCCATCGCCGCCGCCGCGTAAAGCAGTATAACGGGTATGCGTTTGTACGGTTCCTTTGGCAGCATTTTTACCCCTTTGCCGTTTTTTGCTTTAAAAAAATAGAAAATTGGTATTGACAAACCGAAAAGCGTGTGATATTATAGTTAGGCTAATCGGGACGTGGCCTGTTAGTCAAGCGGTCAAGACGTCGCCCTCTCACGGCGAAGACAGGAGTTCGATTCTCCTACGGGTCACCACTTGTCAACCGTTATTTTTGCCACATTGCATTTTATGTAATCGTTTGTGTAAAAATATTAAATATATCAAATCTTTGCGGAATAGTGTAACGGCAGCACGCCTGACTCTGACTCAGTCTGTGAGGGTTCAAATCCTTCTTCCGCAGCCAGAAAAAAGCACGCGAAAGCGTGCTTTTTTCAATGATGTTTGCCCTGCCGGGCAAATGATGTGTGTCTGCGACACATGATGTTGCCTTCGGCAATGATGTGTGCCTTCGGCACATGAAGGGCAAACATCGCATCATTGTGAGCGATAGCGAACAACATCATTTCTGCGCCAGCAGATTCATCATTAGCCGCTACAGCGGCGGCATCATTGATTATTACGACAAGTTATGCTATAATAATCAAAAAAGAGGTTGTGTCAATGAAAGAAAACAAACTTGCCGATATTTCCACGGACTTTTTCGTTCAAATAATAGTTCTCGTTAAAGACCCGAAAGCGAAACATGGAATCAAATTGACAAACCGGACTTTGTCGAGCAAACGGCAACGTCAGGCTGCTTTTTTTCAATGATGTTTGCCCTGCCGGGCAAATGATGTGTGTCTGCGACACATGATGTTGCCTTCGGCAATGATGTGTCCTGCGGGACATTGGGGCAAACATCTCATCATTGATCGCAAAGCGATCTACATCATTTCGGAGCGAATAGGGGTTCCCCGACGCGAACTTGAGAGCGTTGGGGGTTCCCGTAGCGAAGATACATCATTAGCCGCTACAGCGGCGGCATCATTGATTATTACGACAAGTTATGCTATAATCATAAAAAAGTGGTTGTGTCAATGAAAGAAAACAAACTTGCCGATATTTCCACGGACTTTTTCGTTCAAATAATAGTTCTCGTTAAAGACCCGAAAGCGAAACATGGAACCAAATTGACAAACCGGACTTTGTCGAGCAAACGGCAACGACAGGCTGCTTTTTTCAATGATGTTTGCCCTGCGAGCAAAACGATGTTGCCTTCGGCGTATTGACGGCGTCCCCCGAACGCCCGGATGAAAAAAGCCCGCCTGTTGGCGGACTTTTTTGTATGGTGGATGTTAAGGAACTCGAATCCCTGACCACTCGCACGTCAAGCGAGTGCTCTACCAGCTGAGCTAAACATCCGTTTCGATGGTGAAAGTAATTATATCACGCAAAATCGCGTTTGTCAATAGGCAGTTTTTCAAAATTTTCCGTTTTGCGCTCCCGGCGTTTTTGCGGTCGCTGACGCGGAAAAAATCCGCTTTCCGCATTCAAACGCGGCGCTTGTATTTATTTCTTACTGCTGCCTTTTGATCTCATACATTTCAATATCGAAAAGCTCAACGGACGAGATATACCATTGATCAGATTCCGAGCGTGTGTAGTTGATCATCGAAACCAGATAGTTTTCATAAATGAAAAACATTCTTTTTGGATACAGAATATATTCGCCGAATCTGTTTTCACCCGTTATAAACTCTGCGGAGACATATTCGCTTGTCGGGTATGTTTCTTTAACGATCTCGAATATACTTTTTGATTGATCTTCTGCGGTCAATTCTCTGTGCACGGTGATTTCTACAAAACTTTTTCCAACGCCGTTAGTTTCAAATGTCGCATCATAAACGCTGATAAAATAGGACATGGAACCTTGAATAATCCGGTAATCTCCTATATAAGCATCTTTCCGCGCAACGACAACCGGTATTTCCGTTTTGTCTTCTACCCACGCTAAAAACGTTTCGGCTTCCTCTTTTTCCTTCCATTTCACATCGTTATAAATAATAGCGTTTCCTTTGCTGTTCACTGCCTCTAAAAATGCACTGTAAGAGACATCAAGATAGGGGACATAATCGCTATGTGTGTATTCTACGGGCTCGCTTTCACCTGCTGTCCCGTTGCTTTCGTTTTCGGTAGGGTCAACTTCGCTTTCGTCTCCAGAACTGTATTCGCTGCTTTCGTCAGATGTTTCCTTGCACGATACAAATACAAATATAGCAGTCATAATCAGAATAACGAAAAATAATTTTTTCATGTCTTTTTGTCCCTCCCTTTACGAACTATATTTATGATACCATATCCCTAAAACATTGTCAAGTGAATATTCCAAACCCGTTGTCAACGGTTCCGCAAAGAGGCACGAGAGAACTCTTTCCTACTCACATTTATTTCCAATTGACTTTTTACTCTTTATAATATATAATAGCATTCGGAACAACATACGGAGGTGTGGCGTAATATGCAAATCAAAAAGCACCGCGTCTTTTACAATATAGCGGCGGAAGAAAAATGGCTGGATTCGATGGGCGCAAAAGGATATCTGCTCGTCGGGACCGCGCCGTTCACCTATCGTTTCGAAAAACGCGGCGGCGAGCTGACATATTCGGTCGAATGGCTGGATTCGTCTCCGTTCGCTGCCGAAAACGAACAGTACGTCAAATCGCGCACGGGCAGGGAAACGTTCTGCTGCGGCAAGGGCTGCCGCGCCTATTTCGCTTCCGCCGGCGACTGCGCGCATTCCGCAAAGAGCGTGCGGCTCGCCAAGCGGAGATATAAGCGGACCGCGATCTTCTGGACGGTGATCGCCGCGCTGATGATCGGTCTGCTCGTATACAACGTGATATGGGCGGGCAAGTTCGACGAAATGGAATACGCCGCCAAGTCGGGATTATTCAAGAACCGTAATCCGGCGAGCGCGTTCATGACGTTCGTGCTTCCGCTGACGGCGGCGTCGCTGCTTGCGGCTTTCTACTGTTTCGTCACGTATTTCAACTATAAAAATTACGCTTTCGGGCTCGATACTTTTCCGGAGCCCGCGGAACGGGAGGGGAGCGCGGAGTGAAAAGTCTTAAATACAAAGTGCGGCTTTCGGCGGTGGCAAAGCATTTTGCGCTGGAGCCCATATTCGTGCCCGCCAACTATAACGAAATTTACGTCACGCGCAGCGACCTTTCGCGCCCGGGACTTCCGCTGGCGGGGTTTTTCCTGCACTTCGAAAACGAACGCATACAGCTCATAGGCAACATGGAACACGGCTATCTTTCGTCGCTCACGCACGCCGAACGCGTCGTGTCGCTCGAAAAGCTCATGCAGCACAGGATCGTGGCGCTCATCGTCACTTCCGACCTGCCGGTGTTCGACGAGCTTTCGGAGCTGGCGAAGCAGTACGATACGCCGGTTTTCCGCACGCATCAGACCACTTCGGCGTTTTCCGCGGCGCTATCGTCGTATTTGAGCGTGGAGCTCGCCGAGCGCATCACCATCCACGGCGTGCTCGTCGAAGTCTACGGCGAAGGCATACTGATCCTCGGCGACAGCGGCATAGGCAAAAGCGAAACGGCTATCGAGCTCGTCAAGCGCGGCCACCGGCTCATCGCCGACGACGCGGTCGAGATCAAAAAGGTGTCGGCCATCTCGCTCGTGGGCACGGCGCCGTCGCTCATCCGCCACTACATAGAGCTGCGCGGCATAGGGATAGTCGACGTCAAGCGTATCTTCGGTATGGGCGCGGTCAAGGAAACCGAAAAGATAGACCTCGTCATCAATTTTGAAAACTGGGTGCAGGGCAAGGATTACGACCGGCTGGGGCTGGATTCCGAAACGCACGAGATACTGGGCATTTCGCTCCCCGCTATCACCGTTCCGGTGAAACCCGGCAGAAACCTTGCGGTGATAATAGAAATAGCCGCCATGAACAACCGTCAGAAGAAGATGGGTTACAATACGGCGGAGGAATTCCTTAAAAAAATGAACGAAGAGACCGAAAACGAAAACGCGGAGGAATTAAAAGATGTATTATCTTGGCATTGATCTGGGAGGCACATTCATCAAAGCGGGCGTCGTGGATGAAAACGGCGCGATATTATACAAGGATCAGCTGGCGACCGAAGTCGACGGCGGGGCGGAACATATCGTCGACCGCATGGCTCAGATATCGCTGGACGTCATAGAAAAAGCGGGACTCAAAGCAGAAGATATCGAATACGCCGGCGTGGCTTCGCCCGGTACGGCGGATTGCGAAAAAGGCGAAATGGTATACTGTTCGTCGTTCCCGTTCCTGCATTTTCCGCTCGCCGCAAAGATAAGCGAGCGCACCGGAATTAAGAAAGTCTACATAGAAAACGACGCCAACGCGGCGGCGAAAGGCGAAGCCGCGGTGGGCGCCGCAAAGGGATACGCCAATTCGGTGATGATAACGCTCGGCACCGGTATAGGCGGCGGATTCATCTTCGACGGCAGGATCTACACCGGTTTCAATTTCGCGGCCGCCGAGGTGGGGCATATGGTCATAGACCCTTCGGGCCCCGAATGTCAGTGCGGCAGAAAAGGCTGCTGGGAAAAACTCGCTTCCGCCACCGCCATGATCCGCATGGCGCGCGAGGAGATGGTATCGCATCCCGAATCGCTGATGTGGAAGCTCTGCGGCGGCGATCTGGACAAAGTCGACGCCAAGATCCCGTTTGACGCCAAGCGCGCCGGCGACGAGGCCGGGACGCGCGCAGTGGACAAGTTCGTTTATTATCTCGCCTGCGGACTGACCAATATAATCGATCTGCTCGAACCCGAGATAATCACCATAGGCGGCGGCGTGTGCAATCAGGGCGACTATCTGCTCGATCCGGTACGTGAAATAATCGCGCGCGAGCAGTATTCGCGCCACGGCGAACGCACCACGAAAATAGTTCGCGCCGCGTTGGGCAACGACGCCGGTATGATCGGCGCCGCCATGCTCGGAAGGTAATGATTCGGAAGGAATAATTTATGTCTCAGAACATCCAAAGCAAAACCTGCGTCACCATAGCGCTGCGCGGGATCGTCGTATTCCCGGGCGTGACCACCACGTTCGAGATCGCGCGCAAGGCGTCGGTCAAAGCGATGCGCCGCGCGCTGGAAAACGACAGCGATATTTTCCTCGTCACCCAGCGTGACACCGGAGTCGAATCGCCGTCGCTCGCCGACGTGTTCCCCGTGGGCGTGCTCGCAAAATTAAAATACACGTTCCGCCTGCCCGGCGGCACCTGGCAGATAATGGCGGAAGGCGTCCGCCGCGCCGCGGTCGAGACCATGACCGAGGAAGACGGCTGTCTGGTCTCCCGCGTGACGGTCGACGACACCGTTTACGAAGCCGATTATTACGCCGTAAAAAGCAAGATCGCCGCGGTGTACGAGGAGCTCGAACAGTATTTGCGTTACTTTTCCAAGCCCTCCAAAGAGATCCTTGAAGAGGCGCGCAGCATAGAAGATCCCGGCGTTTTCGCCGACCGCGTCGCTTCGGCTTTTATTGTCAAGTACGAAGATAAGCAGCGCGTGCTTCAGGAACTCGACCCCGTAAGGCGGCTCGACGTCCTGCTCGAGATCTTCGACCGCGAAATAGATATCATGGAGCTCGAAAGCTCCATACACAACCGCGTGCGCACGCGGCTTTCCAAGACCCAGCGCGATATCTACCTGCGCGAACAGCTGCGCACCATAGAAAACGAGCTGGGCATGGACGACGATTACGGCGCCGACGAGGAATACGGTGCAAAGATCCGCGCCCGCAAGCTCCCGCGCGAGGTGGAAGAAAAACTGCTGGAAGAAAACGCCAAGCTGTGCAAAATGCAGTTCGGCTCGCCCGAGGCGACGGTCATACGCAATTACATAGAGACCTGTCTCGAACTCCAGTGGGGCAAGATGTCCAAGGGCGTCGCCGATATCAAAAAGGCGCGCGCCATACTCGATGAAGACCACGACGGCCTGCAGAAGGTCAAGGAACGCATACTCGAATTCATCGCGGTCAAGCAGCTCGCTCCCGAACTCAACGGCCAGATACTCTGCCTCGTGGGGCCTCCGGGCGTGGGCAAGACTTCGGTCGCGCGTTCCATCGCGCGCGCTACGGGCCGTAAATACGTGCGCATATCGCTGGGCGGCATACGCGACGAGGCCGAGATCCGCGGCCACCGCAAGACCTATATCGGATCCATGCCCGGCCGCATAATCAACGCGCTCAAGCAGGCGGGCACCTTTAACCCCGTCATACTACTCGACGAAGTCGACAAGCTCACGCAGGACGTGCACGGCGATCCGACCTCGGCGCTGCTCGAGGTGCTGGACGCGGACCAGAACAAGGCGTTCAGGGATCACTTTATGGAGATCCCCGTGGACCTTTCGGAATGCATTTTCATAGCCACGGCGAACACCGCGGCGACCATTCCGCTGCCGCTTATCGACCGTATGGAAATGATAGATATGGATTCTTATTCCGACAGCGAAAAGATATCCATCGCCAAGAACCACCTTATCCCCAAACAGCTCAAGCGCCACGGGCTCAAAAAGAGCAACCTGCGCTTCACCGACGCGGGGCTTACCGAGATAATCGACGGCTACACCAAGGAATCGGGAGTCAGGAATCTTGAACGCGAGATCGCGTCGGTCTGCCGCAAGACGGCGCGCGGCATAGTGGAAGGGAACTTCAAATCGTTCACGTTCGAACCCGGCAAAGCCGAAAAACTGCTCGGGCCGCGCAAATTCCTGCCGGACACCGTATACGCGCAGAACGAGATCGGCGTGGTGAACGGGCTGGCGTGGACCCAGCTGGGCGGCGAGATGCTGCGCATAGAAGTGCTCTCTATGCCGGGCAGCGGAGCGCTCGAGCTCACGGGGTCTCTGGGCGACGTTATGAAAGAATCCGCGCGCGCCGCGGTCAGCTATATCCGCAAGCACGCGCTTGAACTGGGCGTGGAAGAAGATTTTCACAAAAAATACGATATCCATATTCACGTGCCGGAAGGCGCCATCCCCAAAGACGGGCCTTCGGCGGGCATAACCATAGCTACCGCCATAGTCAGCGAACTTTCGGGCAGGGCGTTCAGGCAGTCGTACGCCATGACGGGCGAGATCACGCTCACCGGCAGGGTGCTGCCGATAGGCGGACTCAAGGAAAAAGCCATGGCTGCGCTCAAAGCGGGCGTCAAAAAGGTCATCGTCCCGCGCGAGAACCTCAAGGATGTATCCGAATTCGACGAAGCCATAAAGAGCGGGCTCGAATTCATAGGCGTAACGCGCATAGACGAAGTGCTTTCGCTTGCGCTGGAGGAAAAGAAAAATGGAACTGAACCTGCATAATGTCTCGCTCGCGCACGTGGCGGGGCACGCTTCGCAGCACCTGCGCGCCGGAACGCCGCAGATCGCGTTTTCGGGGAGGTCGAACGTGGGCAAATCGTCTATGATAAACTCGCTGCTCATGCGCAAAAAGCTGGCGCGCGTGTCTTCGGACCCCGGCAAGACCGTGACGGTGAACTATTATCTTATAGATAAAAAGCTCTATCTCGTCGACCTTCCCGGCTACGGGTTCGCGCACCGCGCAAAGGAAGACAAGGCGCGCTGGTCTGCGGTGACGCAGTCGTATTTCGAAAACAACGCGGCGTTAAAACTCGTGGCGCAGCTTATCGACTGCAAAGTGGGCATAACCGCCGACGACGCCGATATGTTAAGGTGGCTCAATTTTACCGAAACGCCGTATATGGTCATTTGCACCAAGTGCGACAAACTGGGCAAGACCGAGCTCGCCGAAAGCGCCGACCGCATCGTCAAGTCCGACCTCATAAGGCCGGGCACGAACATAGCGCTGTATTCAAGTAAGACCGGCGCCGGCAGGGAAGCGGTCGTGAACGCCATGCTTTCCGTGCTCGGGTGATAAAAACTTCAAACACAAACAAATCTCCCGAAAAGCCGTCTGGCTTTTCGGGAGATGTTTTTATTCGTTATATCGCTTGTTTGAATTGTTCCTGCTTTTATTTTGTTTCGTCTTTCTTTTTGCCGGAAAGCATCACGTTGGTGAGGATACCGAGTATCAGAGCGCAGGCGATCGAGGTGATCGTGACCTGGCCGAAGCTGACCGCGAGTCCGCCGATACCGGCGATAAGGATGACGGAGACCACGAAGAGGTTCTTGTTGTCTTCAAGGTTGACTTTCTGGATCATCTTGAGACCGGAGACCGCTATGAATCCGTACAGAGCCATGCACACGCCGCCCATCACGCAGGAGGGGATGGAGTTGACGAACGCCACGAACGGAGCGAAGAAGGCGATAAGTATTGCGCATATAGCCGCGGTGAAGATGGTGACGACCGAGGCGTTGCCGGTGATGGCGACGCAGGCGATCGATTCACCGTAGGTGGTGTTGGGGCAGCCGCCGAAGAGCGCGCCTGCCATGGAGCCGACGCCGTCGCCGAGCAGAGTTCTGTGGAGACCGGGATCTTCAAGAAGATCTTTGCCGATTATGGAGGAGATGTTCTTGTGGTCTGCTATATGTTCGGCAAACACGACGAACGCCACGGGGACGTACGCCATTGCGATGGTGCCGAGATAGCCCCAGTTTTCAGAAAGCACTTTGAAGCCGTCTTTGATGTTGAGGAAGGTGAAATCGGGAACGGTGAGGAAGGTCTTGAGTCCTACGCCGTCGGCTGCGAGAGCTTTAAGAGGATCGAAGTTGATTATCATCAGGGCCTGCGTTTCGGTCGCGTTGCCGATGAGAGTGAGTATGGTCGCGAACACATAGCCCGCGAGGATACCGATGATGAAGGGGATCAGGCGGAACATGCTCTTGCGCTTGGTGTAGACCGAGCAGATCATGGTGACCGCGAGAGTCACGAGACCGACGAGGATCGCTATTCTGGAATCGCCGCCTGCGGGAGCGGTCTGAAGATCGCCTACAGCGTTGCCGGCGAGCGAGAGTCCTATGATGGCGACCGTGGGGCCGATAACGACCGCAGGCATGAGTTTGTTGACCCATTTGACGCCTGCGAATTTAACTATGATCGCGATGACTACATAAACGAGACCGGCGAAGCACGCGCCTATGATGAGGCCGAGATAACCGACCGACATCGAAACAGCGCCGGCGAAAGCCGCTGTCATGGAGCCGAGGAACGCGAACGAGGAGCCGAGGAACACAGGGCTGCGGAATTTGGTGAACAGGAGGTACACAATGGTACCGACGCCGGCTCCGAACAGGGCGGCGGCAGGGCTCATCTGAGCGGTCATTTCCCAGGTTATTTTGCCTTCTTCAATCAGGCCTGCAACATTTCCGTTGATGATGACAGGAACCACGAGTGTCGCAGCCATTATGGCGAGCAGCTGCTGGATCGCAAAGATGATCGTAGACAGGAACGGAGGTCTGTCTTTGATCTGGTAAATGAGATTGTTTTGCGCTTTGTCCATTTTTATTCTCCTTTTCTAACCTAAAATAACCACTTCTTTTTGCCCGTCGTATTCGGGGACGCGGACGGCGATTATCTCTTTGCGCGACGTGGGAACGTTTTTGCCTACGTAATCGCCCCTTATGGGCAATTCGCGGTGACCGCGGTCTACGAGCACGGCGAGCTGGATCTTCTGCGGTCTGCCCAGCGCTATCACCGCGTCCATGGCGGCGCGCGCCGTTCTGCCGGTATAAAGCACGTCGTCAACTATTATTACGGTCTTTCCTTCCACGTCAAAATCCACATCCGTGTGGTTCAGCGACGGATCGAGTGCCTGTTTCCCCAGATCGTCGCGGTAAAACGTGATGTCCAGCGTGCCGGTGTAAAGCGTTATGTCCGAAAGCTTTTTTAAATTATCGGCTATCTGCGCCGCAAGCGTGGCGCCGCGGCGGAGCACTCCCACTATGCACAGCTCTTTCGCATCCGGATTCCGTTCCAGGATCTCGTGTGATATTCTCATAAGCGCTCTGTCTACCGATTCGGCGTTCATGATCCTGGATCTTTCTTCCATTTTACCGTTCCTTTCCAAAGAGCAACAAAAAACGCGCCCTTTTCGAATGCAAGGGCGCGGCAAAACGGCAGACTTTCGTCACCACGTTGGAATAACATCTTGCCGGCGTCTCTGCACCTGCTTAAAGAATGTGTTTCAGGTCATAAATGATATTATCACATATTCCGGCGCTTGTCAAGGGATTTTTGCGCTTTTTGCAAGAATGTAAAAAATGTGTAGCAAAAACCAAAAAACAACTCTTTCGGCTTGACAAAATCAACTAAAAATGCTAATATAAACCGAATATATATATTAAGGAGAGGTTTGCTTATGGGACGCGTTCTTTTTATTACGTCTTTTAAAGGCGGTGTGGGCAAAACCACGGTTTCGGCAAATCTTTCCGCGCTGCTCGCGCGCATGGGGCACAAGGTGCTCGCCGTCGACGGCGATATGGGCATGCGCTGTATGGATATGGCGCTGGGCGACGAAAGCGGCTGCGTTTACAGCGTCGCCGACGTGCTCGCCGGCGTCTGCCCGCCCGAGCGCGCCGTGGTCGAAAGCGGCTCGGTCAAAGGGCTGTACTTTATGGCGTCCCCCGCGCAAAAACCCGAAATAATGCCCGACCGCGAAAAATTCCTTTCGCTCTTCCGCAAGCTGCGCGAAGAATACGATTACGTCGTAATAGATTCCTCGGCGGAAGAAACGCCGTATTACCTTTCGTTCGCCGCCTGCGCCGACGACGCCGTGGTGGTGTGCATGCACCAGTCCATATCGGTGCGCGCCGCCGAAAAGACGGGGCTCCGGCTGCAGGAAATGGGTTTCCGTTCCGTGCGCCTGGCGGTCAACTGCTACCGCGCGTCGCTTGCGCGCGCCGGCGAGCTCCCTACCGTGGCGCAGATGATAGACGGCAGCGCCATCCGGCTCATAGGGGTCATCCCGCGCGACGACAACGTCGTCATCGATCAGGAACGCGGCCTCACCGCGTTCGGCGCCGGCAGAAGAAGAGTTTCGGCTTACGAAGCGGCGCTCTACAACATCGCCTGCCGCGTCACCGGCGAAAACATACCGCTCCTTTACAACGTGGATCCGCCCAAAAACAAAAAGCGTTACCCCCGCGTCAACGCGTGAACATACATTTCCGGAGGTATAATATGGAAATAGCCATTATATCAAGCGATACCAAAAAACTCTTAGTCACCGAATTCTGCATGGCTTACTGCGGCATACTCAGCCGTCATCATCTCTGTGCGACGGCGACGACCGGAAAGTATATCACCGAAGCCACGGGGCTGGTAATAGAAAAACTGCTGACCGGTTCGCGCGGGGGGATCGACCAGATCGCGTCGCGCATCACCTATAACGAGATCGACCTGCTTCTGTATTTCGGCGATCCCACGCACGAGATGAGCTATCTCGAAAACGAGATGAACATCATCCGTCTGTGCGATATGAACAACGTCCCCGTGGCGACCAACATCGCCTCCGCCGAGGCGCTCATCTTCGCGCTCGAGCGCGGCGACCTCGACTGGCGCGAAAATATACGGAAAGAAGGCCGCAGGATATGAGTATAAAAAAACCGCGCGGCACTTCCGACATCCTCCCCGCCGAGATCCCGGCGTGGCGGTTCGTCGAGGAAGTCTGCCGCAGACAGGCGGCGATATACGGATTTTCCGAGATCCGGTTCCCCACCTTTGAATGCACCGAGCTTTTTGCGCGCGGAGTGGGCGGCACCACCGACATCGTGCAGAAAGAGATGTACACTTTTACCGATAAAGACGAGCGAAGCATGACGCTCCGCCCCGAAGGCACCGCCTGCGTCTGCCGCAGCGTGGTCGAAAACGGGCTTTACGCCGGCGCGCTGCCGCTTAAACTTTTTTATCTTTCCAATTTCTTCCGCTACGAAAAACCGCAGGCGGGCAGAACGCGTGAATTTTTCCAGTTCGGCTGCGAATGTTTCGGGCCTTCCACCCCTCAGGCCGACGCCGAAGCCATCCTGCTCGGCGATTCGGTCATACGCGGGCTGGGCATCAGGGGCTGCGTGCTGCACCTCAATTCCATCGGCTGCGCCGACTGCCGTCCGGCATACCGCGCCGCGCTGAAAGAATATTTCGCTTCGCATTACGACGAGCTGTGCGACACCTGCCGTTCGCGGCTCGAGACCAATCCGCTGCGCATACTCGACTGCAAGTCGCCGGTGTGCTCGGCGATAGCCGACGGCGCGCCAAGGACGACCGACCATCTGTGCGAAAACTGCCGCGCTCATTACGAAGAACTCAAATCCATACTCGCGCAATCGGGCGTGGAATACGTTGAAGATCCGCGCTGCGTTCGCGGGCTCGACTATTACACCGGCACCGTGTTTGAATTCGTTCACGGCGGCATAGGCGCCCAGGCGGCGCTCGGCGGCGGCGGAAGATACAACGGGCTCATAGCCGAACTCGGCGGTCCGGAACTGCCGGCGATCGGCTTTGCGCTGGGGCTTTCGCGCCTTATAATGGCTATGGAAGCCGAAAAAGCCCCGCTCCCGGCAAGCGGCGAAGGTTCGCTGTATATAGCTCCGCTGGGCGGCGACGCCGTTTCGGCGGCGACCCTGCTGTGCCAGCAGCTCCGCACGCGCGGCGTGAGATGCGAGACCGATATCACCGGCCGCAGCGCCAAAGCGCAGCTCAAGTACGCCGACAAAAGCGGGCACACGTATGTTGCGGTCATAGGCACCGACGAGCTCGCCGCGGGAAAATGCGAGCTCAAGAACCTGCGCACCGGCGAAAAGACCGGGACCGCGCTCGACGCGGATTCGCTCGCCGCGGCGGTAAAATGATAATTTTTTTCGTTTAACGAAAGGACATATACACGTTATGGCTGAATTTTTAGGCAATTCCAGAAGAACGGCTTACTGCGGCACCGTAAGGGAAGACCGCATAGGCGAAACGCTCACCGTCGCCGGCTGGTGTCAGCGCCGCCGCGACCTCGGCCAGCTCATTTTCATCGACCTGCGCGACAGGACCGGCATAGTCCAGCTCGCGTTCGACGACAGCACCGACCGCGCCGTATTCGAAAAGGCGTCGTCGGTCAGGAGCGAATTCGTACTCGTCGCCGAAGGCGTCGTGCGCGAACGTTCTTCCAAGAACCCCAACATCCCTACCGGCAATATAGAAATTTTCGTCACCTCGCTCAAGATCGTGGGCGAAAGCGAAACGCCTCCCTTTGAGATACTCGATAACACCAACGTGAGCGAGGACCTGCGGCTCAAATACCGCTATCTCGACCTGCGCCGTCCGTCTTTGATGAACAACATCATCTTCCGTCACAAGGTCGCCAAGATCACGCGCGATTACTTTGACGAAAACGGATTCATCGAGATCGAAACGCCGATGCTCATCAAATCCACGCCCGAAGGCGCGCGCGACTATCTCGTCCCCTCGCGCATACACAAGGGCTCGTTCTACGCACTGCCGCAGTCGCCGCAGCTTTACAAGCAGCTCTGCATGGTCGCAGGTTTCGACCGCTACGTCCAGCTCGCGCGCTGTTTTCGCGACGAAGACCTGCGCGCCGACAGACAGCCGGAATTCACGCAGATAGACGTCGAGATGTCTTTTGTGGACGTGGACGACATCCAGAATATGGCGGAAGGGTATATCAAGCGCCTGTTCAAGGAGGCGCTCGGCGTGGATATCGAAACGCCCATCCCCCGCTACACTTATAAAGAAGTCATGGAACGTTTCGGCAGCGACAAGCCCGACCTCAGGTTCGGCATGGAGCTTATCGACCTTTCCGAAACGGTCAGAGGCACCCAGTTCCCCGTGTTCGCTTCCGCGCTTGCGGAAGGCGGTTCGGTCAGGTGCATCAACGCTCAGGGCGGCGCAGAAAAACTCACGCGCAAAGAGCTGGACAAGCTCACCGAATACGCCAAAGGCTGCGGCGCCAAGGGACTTTGCTGGCTCAAGTTCGGTCACGACGGCGTTTCGGGCTCGTTCCTCAAAGCGGTCACGCCCGAAGAAATCGAAGCCATAAAACAAAAAGCCGCCGCGAGCGAAGGCGACGTGCTGCTCATACTCGCCGACGGCAACGACGCCAACGTGCTGCCCACGCTTGGGCTTCTGAGACTGCGCGTGGCCGAAAAGCTGGAGCTCGAACGCAAGGGATACAAGTTTTTGTGGGTGGTCGAATTCCCGTTCTTCGAATTCGATAAAGAAGCGGGCGAATGGGTGGCCATGCATCATCCGTTCACTTCGCCGCTCGACGAATGTATAGAATATTTAGAGACCGATAAAGGCAAGGTCCGCGCCAAGGCGTACGACCTGGTGCTAAACGGCATAGAACTTTCCAGCGGCTCCATCCGCATAACCAACCCGGCGCTCCAGGCTAAGATATTCCGTCTGCTGGGGCTCACGGATGAGGAAGCCAAAAAGAAGTTCGGCTATCTGCTGGAAGCGTTCCGCTACGGCGCGCCTCCTCACGGCGGCCTGGCGATAGGGCTCGACCGTCTGGTGATGCAGATGCTGGGCGCCGGCAGCCTTCGCGACGTCGTCGCGTACCCCAAGGTACAGAACGCCAGCGAGCTTATGACCGAAAGCCCCGCGGAAGTACCGCAGAAAGCGCTCGACGACCTCGGCATAGCCATAAAACAGTGATACGACCGCAGAAAGGATTTGCATATGGTAGAGATTTCTCACTTAAGTAAGAATTACGGCGATAAAAAAGCCGTCAACGACATATCCTTTTCGGTAGAGGAAGGCGAGATAATGGGTTTCCTGGGGCCTAACGGCGCCGGAAAATCCACCACGCTCAACATACTCACCGGGTTCCTTTCGGCCACTTCCGGCAGCGCGAAGATCGACGGTATAGATATACTCGAACAGCCGCTCGAAGCCAAACGGCTCATCGGATTCCTGCCGGAGATACCTCCGCTGTATCCCGATATGACCGTGGCGGAATATATGAATTTCTGCTACGAGCTCAAGGGCTGCAAGCTCCCGCGCAAACAGCACCTGCACGAGATAGGCGAAGTCGTCAAGATCGCCGACGTGAACAAGCGGCTCATCAAGAACCTTTCCAAGGGATACCGTCAGCGCGTTGGGATCGCGCAGGCGCTCATAGGCAACCCCAAGGTGCTCATCTTCGACGAACCCACCATAGGGCTCGACCCCAAGCAGATAATAGAGATCCGCAACCTCATCAAACACCTGGGCAAGAATCACACCGTCATACTTTCCACGCACATACTGCCCGAGGTGCAGGCGGTCTGCGACAGGATCGTCATCATCAACAAGGGGCGCATAGTCGCCAACGAAAAGACCGAAAACCTCGTCAACGCGGTGGACGGCACCCGCCGCCTCGTCGCCAAGATAGTGGGGCCCGAAGAACAGGTGCTGCAGCTGCTGCGTTCCACGCAGGGCGTCAAGTTCGCCGACAAACTCGGCCGCCGCGACACCGATTCGGTCAGCTATCTCATAGAAAGTCAGGAAAACGTAGATATCCGCAAGCCGCTGTTCTACGCGCTTGCGCGCGCGTCGTATCCGCTCATAGGGCTGGAAGGCGACGAGCTCAACCTTGAGGATATCTTTATGCGGCTGGTCGATCCGCAGAAGAAAGAAAAGACCGAAAAACGCAGAAGGAACGCGTCCCAGGCGCCGGAAGCGGGGAAAAGGAGCGGTGAAAAACAATGACGGCGATATACAAACGCGAACTTCGTTCTTATTTCATAACGCCCATCGGCTATATTTTCGCCGGTATGTTCCTCGCGGTCTCGGGACTGCTGTTTTCGTGGCTGGTGCTTTCGGCCGATAATTCGGGCGCGTATTCCTACGCCAAGATAAGCAACTACTTCGTTTATCTGCTTTTCGTCTTCTCGGTGCTTATCCCGCTTCTTACCATGAAACTGCTTTCGGAAGAAAAAAAGCAAAAGACCGAACAGCTGCTGCTCACGTCGCCCGTGTCGCTCACCGGCGTCGTCATCGCAAAGTATCTCGCCGCGCTCACCATTTTTGCGGCGACCCTGCTTATAAATTCGCTTAACTATATACTGCTCTATATTTACGGCAACCCCAACGCCGCGGTCATACTTTCCAATATACTTGGGCTGTTCCTCATCGGCGCGTCGTTTATAGCCATAGGGCTGTTCCTTTCTTCCGTCACCGAAAACCAGCTCATCGCCGCGGTGTCTTCCATAGCGGTCATAGTGGCGCTGCTTCTGATCTCGCTGCTCGCCGACACCATAGAAAAAGAATTTTTCCGCGTGATCCTCAAGTGGTTCTCGGTCATCGACCGTTACGCGCCGTTCACGCTGGGCTATTTCGATATCCCCGCCATAATCTATTTCGTGTCGTTCACCGCGGTGTTCCTGTTCCTTACGGTGCGCGTTTACGAAAAACGCCGCTGGTCGTGAAAGGAGGGTAACCGAATGGCAAACAAAACCAACGTTTTCACTTCCAAAAAGTTCAAATACGGCACTTACGCCGTGGTGTTCATAGCCGTGGTCGTGGCGCTGATAATCGCGCTCAATCTGGTCGTTTCGTTCCTTGACCGCAAATATGACTGGCGTTTCGACCTTACCGAAAGCAAACTCTATTCGCTTTCCGACGCCACCGACGAAACGCTCCAAAAGGCGCTCGGCGACAAATACGCCGATTTCGATATCACCATAACCTTCTGCGCCGCCCGCGACCTCTTCGAATATTACGATTCGAGCCGCACCGACGCGGTCAAATACTATTCCTCGGTGCGCGACATCGCCGAAGAATACGCCAAGTTATACGACGGGACCGGCGGCAAGGGCAAGGTGACTGTGCGCTATATCGACATCAACGCCGACCCCGCCGAAGCCAACCGCCTCAAGCAGCAGGCGCAGCTCGAGACCATCAACTGGAAGAATATAGTCATACAGAACACTTCCAACACCGAATATTACCGCGTGCTCGCGTTCGACGCCTGCTATTTCACGGATGAAGACACCGGCGCGCTGTATCAGTTCCAGGCCGAAAACAAATTCACCGCCGCTATGATCCAGTGCGCGCTCGCCGAAAACATCACCGTGGCGTTCACTACCGGCCACGGCGAATCGCACAGCGGCCGTCTGGAGGAGATCTTCCAGCTTTCCACCATGAACGTGTGCGAAATAGACCTGGATAAAGAAGACATCCCCGACGACGTCAAGATAATCGTCATAAGCGACCCCAAGTACGATTTCACCTACGGCGCCGGCGGAGCCATAGACAAGCTCACCCGCTTTATGGCGGATAAAGGCACCTACAATTCGCTTATGGTGTTCGTCAACGCCGACACCCCCGACCTGCCTAACTTACGCGACTATCTGTACGAGCAGTGGGGGCTCGACTATATGCCCAATTACAAGATAACCGACGACGATTCGTCGCTCAAGGGCTCTAACGGCGAAAGTCTGGTGGCGCTCTACGCCGGCAGCGAAAACGGCAACACCGCGGCTTATTCGGTAGTCAGCCGCGCTTCCGCCGCAAAGGTGCCCACCGTGCTTCCCGATTGCGTCGCGCTCGACGTCCAGACCGGCGGCTACGGCGCCGGCAGCGTAAGCATAGCGCTGTATTCTTCGGCAAACTCGGTCGCCACGCATAAAAACGAATCGGGCGAACAGTCTTCCGAAAAGGGCTCGTATCCGCTCATGGCGATCTCGGTCGAGCATTCGTACGGCAACGACGATTACAACTACAATTCCAATAAATATCAGTACGTTATGCTGTGCGGTTCCACCGAGTTCGCTTCCAACGAATTCCTCAACAACACCTACGGCAACGAAAGCATAATGTATTCCATCAACCGCGCGATGGCGACCGATCGCGTCACGCTCAACATCCGCGCCAAGAATTTCGAAAAGACCGCGCTCACGCTCGAAAGCGGCGCAGCCAAAACTCTTACCATCGTCATAACCGCCGCCGTCCCCGCGCTCATAGTCATAATAGGCATAGCGGTCTATTTCAGAAGAAGACACCTGTAATTTCCTGCGGAGCTATAATATAATGGAAGAAAACAACAACAAAAATCCGGTCACGGGACCCGAAAACAACGAAAACAACGCGCCTGCGCCGCAGAGCGAACGCGATTACTATGAACGCGCTTATTTCGAAGGCGATTCGCTGAAAGAGCTCGAAAACGGCGGCGAAAACGAATATCTCGCGTCGTTCGACGAAGTCTCGGGCGAATCCGCGCGCAAAAAGGGTTGGTCGGGCAAAAAGAAGATAATACTGCTCGTTTCGCTCGCGGTCGCCGCGGCGGTGATATTCGCGCTGTATTTTCTCGTGTTCAAAAAATCCGAAACCGAAGAAGACCCCGATTCGCAGTATTACGCAATTTCGCAAAACGGCATCAAAGCGCTCGAATCGCTCGATAAAGACGTGACCATACGCTTTGCGCAGACCCGGGAAAAGCTCGAAAGCGACCCCGAACTGCAGTATATCTCGTTCTATGCGCAGTCGTTCGAACATTTCGTGCCGCGCATAAGCGCCGAATACGGTGCGGGCGGCGATTTCTGCGCCGTGGTGTGCGGCGACGAAAAAGTCGCGTACGGCGAAGAAGATTTCTTCGGCAGGCTCGAAAACGGCGCGCGTTATGCGTTTTACGGCGAACAGCTTTTCGGCAGGGCCGCGCTCAAAGTTTCGGGCCTTCCTGCCAGCGACGAAAGCTTCAGCGCCTGGTCTATGCCGGGCTACGATCTCGACGGCGACGTCCTCGGCAGCGGCAACAGGCCGTTCGTTTACCCCAACATCACGCGTTCCGACGTGGAACATTTCGTAATAACCAACTCTTACGGTTCGTATAAAGTCTACCGCGCCAGAAAGGCGGACGGCACGCTCACGAGCGAGTTCTACTTTGAAGATTCCGAACTGTGCAGCTACGACCAGGAACGTTTCGCGTCGCTCATAGTGGACTGCACCTATATGCTTTCGTACGGCAAGATCCGCGAACCCAAAGATCTCGCCGATTACGGGCTGGCTTCCGACGGGGACGCCAACGCGGTCGTAGAAGTATATACGGTGGACGGCGCGTACCATAAGATACTGATAGGCGATCTGGTGCCTTCGGGCGGCGGCTTCTACGCCAAGTATTACACCAAGGATTTCGTGTATCTGCTCGATACCAGCTACGCTTCCAGCGTCATGCTTCCGGCGGAAACGTTCCTCAACGGCACGCTGGGCTACACCATTTCGCAGACCAACGACGTCTACAGCGTCACCGATCTGTTGATCAAATATTTCAATGACGATACCGATATTTATATCGCGCGCAAGGTTGACCTTACGGTCTACAACGCGGACCCGGTCAACGCGAGCCAGACTCTCGCTTCCGTGCTGCACGACAAAACGCGCTTTTCCGGCAGCTATTCCGGCTGGACCGCCGACACAAAAACGTTCGCGGGGATGAAAGCGCAGAGCGCGACGAGCGATATCGTGCTCGAACTCCAGCTCACCAATTACGCCGACGATACCGGCGACTACGCCGTGAAATTCGGCGTCGTGCGCGATTCTTCCGCCGGAGCCGTGCTCCCGTCTTCCGCCGCGGTTTCGTATTACGACCAGGATAACAAGACCTGGGTGGAAGCCGCGCGCCTTGACAGGTTCGAACAGGGCGACAAATCGTACAAGCAGTACGAACTCGCTTTCAATACCGAAAAACGCGTGCGCTATATACGCCTTTCGCTTTCCGGCGCCGGCAGCGGATATCTGGTGCTCGACGAAGTCACTTCGTACGCCGACGGCAAGGACGCGATCCCCAACGAATCGGTCTCGGGCGCGTGGAAGATAGTATCGCCCGAATCGTTCATCAGTAAAGGATATAACTACGCGGTGCCGGATCTTTCGGCGTTTTCGGATATCCTTTATAAAATAGTGTCGCTCGTGGGCGACGAAGTCGTGGAACGCAGCATCTACCGCGGCACCGAGGAAGAAGTCCGCGCGCGGCTCGAAAAATACGGGCTCGATTCGCCCAACATGGCTATCTCGTATTATTTCAACGGCTACCGTTCGTATATCTACGCTTCGCGCATGTTCGAAGAAAACGGCGAACGTTTCTTCTACGCCTATTCTTCAATAAGCTTTAACGATACCGAAGGCAACGTGGTCAACGTTTCGCCGCAGATAATCGCCAAAGTTTTGTACAACACCGCGTCGTATTTCGACTGGGAGCCTTCCGATCTGCTCGACCGTTCGGCGTTTTCGATGTATATAGATAAGATCGACACCATAGATATGGAACTGCCGGACGGCGCGTACCATTTCGACCTGCAGGACAACGACGGCAACGGCAAGCTCGACACCGTCCTCTGCGACGGCGAAGTCATAGATACTTCTTCGTTCCGCGCGCTGTACGTCTCGCTGCTCGAATGCTACCGCGCCGGGCTCTATTCGCCCGCAGAAGGCGATCTCTCTGACGAAAATCTCATACTCACGTTCACCATGCATTCCGAGATAAAGGATACCGAGATCAAGTTCTACCGCGTCTCGCCCGCAAAGGTCATCTACTGCACCAACGGCGAGGAATCCGAATTCTACGTGCTGTATTCCGACGTTTCCACCGTTATAAACAACCTTATCAAGCTCGTCAACGGCGAGCCGGTGACCAAATGAAACGCATAACCGTTATGCTGCTCGTTTTTGCGCTGCTGTTTGCGCTGGGCGCCTGCTCGGCGGACGCCGACTACGGCGAAGCGCGCATATCCTGTGCGGCGCAGGCGCAAAAGGCGGATTTTTCCGCCCGGTTCCGACTCAATATGACTTTTGAGCAGGGAACATACACGCTGCTGTTTTCCCAGGGCGAATATACCGCCCGGCGCGGCGAAGACGGCGTTTACGTCCGAGTCAAGGCTTCGCAGAATTATCTCGGCGGACCTTCGGCGCTCGATACCGAATACAAGGACGGCGTCTACGGCGCCACCGGCGAAGAAATGACCGAATCCGAATTTTTCGGGCAGCTGCTGTTCCTGCAGCCGTTCGTCCCCGACGAAAAGTATATAAATTCGGTAAAAGAAGTTTCCACCGGCAGCGGAAAAGGGTACGCCTTCGAACTGCGCGACGCCACGGAACTGCTGTTCCCGTTTCTGGGCGAAAGCATTTATTCTGTCGCCATGCTCGATAAGCCGCGCCGCGACCTCACGGATATCCGTTCCGCCTCCCTCACGCTCATACCCGATCCGTCGGGCGGGATCGCCGGTATGACGCTCAATTTCAGACTTGTGCTTGCCGACACGCCGCCGTACGTTCCCGGCGGAGCCGACCGGCAGGAAGACTATACTTTCGAAATCGCCGTCGAATACACGGCGAGCTTTGAATAGACTCACTACAGGAGGTCATACAATGTACAGACTTTTCAGCGATTCAGATTGCGACATAACTCCGGAGATAGCCGACAGATATGGTTACTTTATACTTCCCATGCCGTTCGAGATAGAAGGCGAAATGGTTTACCCCTATCAGGGGTTCAGGGAATTCGATTTCCACGGCTTTGCCGAAAAACTCCGCGCCGGCGCAATGCCTACGACCAGCGCGCTCAACACGGCTGAATACATAAGCTATTTCGAGCCGACCTTTGCAGAGGGCGAGGATATACTGTACCTGCACTTTTCTTCGCAGATGAGCGGCACGTTCAAGAATATGCAGCCGGCGGTCGACGAGCTGCTCAAAAAATATCCCGAACGCAAATTCTATTCGGTCGACACGCTCGCCATTTCCATCTGCGCGCTGAATATGCTTTGCGAAGCGGGCGAGATGAAACTCAAAGGCGCGACCGCCGAAGAGATCGTCGCGTGGTGCGAAAACGAAAGACAACATTTTGCGACATATTTCTATGCCGACGATCTTTCGTTTTTCCGCCGCAGCGGAAGAGTCAACGGCCTGACCGCCCTCATGGGCAACATCCTGGGCCTTAAACCGATCATTATGATGTCTAAAGAAGGCAAACTCGTAAGCATCGGCACCGAACGCGGCAAGAGCAGATCTAACAGACGTCTGCTGAATTACATGGAATCTCTGGGCGACTGCGTGGAATCGCACCGCGTGCTCGTGGCGAGCTGCGACGCTCCCGAGGCGGCAGAGGAACTGAAAGCGTTGATCCTGGGAAAATACCCCGGCGCCGACGTGATCATCGTTCCCACCAATCCCACGGTCGTGTGCCACGCGGGTCCCGGCACCGTGGGCGTGTGCTTCCACGCAATATCGAGATAAGCAAAACAAGGAGATATATGTAACAATGGTGACTGTCGAAGAGGTAAAGACCGCGCGTCAGCGCCGGCAATTCCTCAATTTTCCGTTAAAACTCTACAAGGGCAACCCGTATTTCGTGCCGCCTCTTTACGGCGACGAAAAAAAGATATTCCGCAAGGATTATCTTTACCACGATACCTGCGAGGATTCGTTCTTCCTGGCCTACCGCGACGGCAAAGTCGTGGGCAGGATATCGGGAATACTTCAGAAAGCGAGCAACGAAAAGCGCAATGAAAAACGCGTCCGCTTCACGCGATTCGATTCCATAGACGACGAGGAAGTCGCTTCCGCGCTGTTTGCCGCCGTGGAAGACTGGGGCAGAAAAAAGGGAATGGACACGATCTGCGGTCCGCTCGGGTATTCCGACCAGGAGCGCGAAGGTCTGCTCATAGAAGGGTTTGACGAGCTTTCGACCTTTGAAGAACAGTACAATTACGATTATTATCAGCGCCTCATAGAAAATTGCGGCTACGCCAAAGAGATCGACTGGCTGGAACGCAAGATATATCCGCCCGAACAACTCGACGAAAAGTTCAAGCAGCTTTCGGAATTCATGATCCGCCGCTATAAGCTCCACGTTCCCGAAATGAAGAACACCAAGGAGTTCATCGCTCACTACAAGGATCAGATATTCGAACTGCTCGATACCACCTACGCCGATCTGTACGGTACGGTGCCGTTTACCGAGGGCGTTAAAAAGCTGCTTATCGATAATTTCAAACTTATCATAGATATAAAATACACCGCCGTCATAGTCGACGAAAACGACCGCGTCGTGTGCTTCGGGCTCATGATGCCTTCGCTGGCGAAAGCGGTGCAGAAATCGGGAGGCAAGCTCACCCCGGCGTGCCTTATACGGCTGCTCAAAGCCATAAAGCGGCCCAAGATACTCGATCTCGCGCTCGTCGGCGTGCTGCCGGAATACCTTAACCGCGGCATAAGTTCGGCGTTCATGTCGGCGCTGCAGGAAATGCTTCTGCAGGGCGATATAGAATATTGCGAGACTAATTTGAATATGGAAGACAATTACCAGATCCAGAACCAGTGGAAACATTTCAGAAACGTTATACACAAACGCCGCCGCGCGTTCGTGAAACAGCTGTGAGGTGGCGTTATGGTCAAAATAGTTGTAGATTGCCTGGGCGGCGATAACAGCCCTGCGGCGAACGTTGCCGGCTGCGTCGACGCGCTCAACGCCAACGGCGATATCGCTCTGGTGCTTACCGGCGGAAAAGAAGAAATAGAAAAACTGCTTGCGGGCAAAGAATACGATAAATCGCGGCTCGAAATAGTCGACGCCCCCGATACCGTCACCGGCGAAGACCGCCCGACCGACGTCATACGCTCCGCAAAGAACAGCTCAATGGTCCGCGCGGTCAATATGCTGCGCGAGGACGATTCGGTGCAGGCGATGGTGAGTCTGGGCGCTACCGGCGTGCTGCTCACCGGCGCGGTGCTGCGCATAGGGCGGCTGCCCGGCGTGGAACGCCCCGCGTTCTGCCCCGTGATGCCCACCCTGAACGGCGGCGTCGTGGGGGTGTGCGACAGCGGCGCAAACGTGGAATGCACTCCCGACAGGCTGCTTCAGTTCGCGCTGATGGGCAGTCTGTATATGCAGCGGGTCTGCGGCGTAAAGAATCCGCGCGTGGCGCTTTTGAACGTGGGCGTGGAAGAAGGAAAGGGCGACGATCTGCACAAGGAAGCGTATAAGCTTCTTAAAGAATGCAAGGCGCTCAACTTTGCGGGCAATATGGAAAGCCGCGACGTGCTTTCCGGCAATTACGACCTTATCGTGTGCGACGGCTTCAGCGGCAACGTGCTGGTGAAGACCACCGAAGGCACCTGCATAGAGCTTTTGAAAATGCTTAAGAGAGAACTCACCTCTTCGTTCAAAGCCAAAATGGGCGCGCTGCTGTTAAAAGGCACGCTCAAGAAGAATTTCAAAAAACTGAATTATCAGAATTACGGCGGCAGCGTGATGCTCGGCACCAAAAAAGTGGTGATCAAAGGGCACGGCAGCAGCAAGGCCATAGGCGTAGCCAAATGTATAGAGCAGGCTTACACCGCGGTCAAAAACGATCTCAATCCCGAGATAGAGGCGATCATAAATTCAAATTCAAATACAAAAGGAGATATGCAAAATGTTTGAACAGATCCGTGAAGAGCTTGCTAAACAATTCAAGCGCGATAAAGAGTCCATAACGCTCGAGACCACGCTTTCCGAAGACCTGCGCGCCGATTCCCTTGACGTCATGGAGCTTCTTATGACTATGGAAGACAATTACGGCGTGGTCGTCCCCGACGAGGATATAATCAATTTCCAGACCGTGGGCGATATCGTTGAATACGTAGAAAGCCACAAAGAAAACTGATATTTACGCAAAAATTGCGGGAGAGGCATAAAAACCTCCCCCGTAATTTTTTTTACTTTTTTTCAAAAAGTACTTGACAAATCGGTCTATCGGTGATAGACTACAGATGGTCTATAGAGAATAGACCACGCGGAACACGTATATCGTGATTTGTGGAGGGAACAAACATGAAAAAGAATTTGTTTGCGCTTTGCATGTTGCTGCTTGTGTGTACTTTGGCTTTACTGTGTTCGTGCTGCGCAGAAGATGCTGAAAGCAGCGTTGAAGTCATAAAAGACAGCAGTTATTTTTCCGATTATTCCGTCGAAGGCGAAAGCGTTGCGATCAAATGCATTGTTACCTTAAAAAACAAAAGCGATACTGCGGCGGTTTTTGAAATATACGGCGATTTTTCAGCCGACAAAGGAACGCTTCTGACAGACGGCGTTTTAAAAGGCGCGGACGCCGTATCGGGCGACGGCAGTTTTACTCTTCGGCCTAACGAAGAAAAAACGTTTACCGTGATCTTTAGCGGTACTTTTGCCGGAACCGATCAGAAAAAAGACCGGTTGCTTCCCGAAATTACAGTAAAATCCCCGAACGAGAACCGATAAACGAAACGAACGATAGGAGGTTCTTTGATATGACTGAAAACAAGGCGACCGTGAACGAAATGGCAGCCGAAACTTTTGAACTCGGCGAGGTGCAGTCCCGCTTTGCGGACCTGTTGTGGGAAAATTCTCCCTTAGCCACGGGCGAGCTGGTGAAGCTCTGCGCCCGTGAATTCGGCTGGAAGAAATCCACGACCTACACCGTGCTGCACAAGCTGTGCGAACGCGGACTCTTTATAAACGAAAACGGCGTGGTGCGCCCGCTTATCACCCGCGCGGAATTCTATTCCGCAAAAAGCGTGCGCTTCGTGCGCGAAACTTTCGGCGGCTCGCTTCCTTCGTTCCTCGCGGCGTTCGCCGCCAACGGCGAGCTTTCGCAAAGCGAAGTCGAAGAGCTGCAAAAGCTTATAGATAATTATAAGAAAGGGAACTGATATGGGCAACGTATTTTTCAAACTGCTCAACATGAGCATCGCCGCCGGCTGGCTGGTGCTTGCCGTGGCGGCGCTTCGCCTTGTGTTCAAAAAGGCGCCGCGCTGGGTGTTCTGCGTGCTTTGGGCAATGGTCGCGCTGCGGCTCGCTCTGCCGTTTTCGGTACAAAGCCCGTTCAGCGTGGTCCCCAGCGTCAATACAATCAGCGTGGTGACCGAGCCCGTCTCTTCGGATCCCGTTTCGGTCCCCGATGAATATTCCGCGCCGCAGACCGCAATTCCTGCCGAAGTTTCTTCGCCGCAGGGATACGTTTCGCCGTCGGAACATTCCGCGCCGGAAGAGCCCGTCTCGCGCCCCGCGTATACCGAGACCGATCCTTCCCCCGTCATACCCGGCACCGTCGACCCGGCGCAGACGGATAACGCTCATCAGCAGATACAGCGCATAGTCATAAAGACCGGCATCCCCGCCATAGATAACACCATATCCGCCGCCGAAACCGAGCGCGCGTATACCGGCGAAGAACAGACCGGCGATATAGGCGCCGTGCTGTTCTGGATCTGGGCGTCGGGCGCCGCGCTTATGGCGTCTTACGCGGCGTTTTCGTACCTGCGCCTGCGGCTCAGACTGCGCTGCTCAATAAAAGGCGCCGACGGCGCGTATGTCTGCGATACCGTCGACACCCCGTTCATACTCGGCCTTTTCAGACCGCGCATATACGTCCCTTCGGGGATGAACGGGCGCGAACGTTCTTACGTGCTCGCGCACGAAAAAGCGCATCTCAGGCGTTTTGACCATTTGTGGAAACCGCTCGGCTACCTTATGCTCGCCGCATACTGGTTCAATCCGCTCATGTGGCTCGCATATATATTCTTCTGCCGCGATATCGAGATCGCCTGCGACGAAAAGGTAGTCAAAACGCTCGATACCGAATCCAAGGCGGGCTATTCGCAAACTCTGCTCGACCTTAACCGCCCGCGCCGCATGATATCGGCGTGCCCGCTGGCTTTCGGCGAAGTCGGCGTAAAAGAGCGCATCAAAAAGGTGCTCAGCTATAAAAAGCCCACGCTGTGGATCCTTATCGCGGCGCTGCTGCTGACAACGGTGCTCGCCGTCTGCCTTATGACCGACCCCAAAGAAAAGGGTCCGGATGAAGAAAACTCGGCAGAAGAGAGTTCTGATGAAAGCGATGACAGCTCCGAAGAATCTGATTCTTACGAATACTTTGAGTTTTCAAAGCTTTCGGACGGCACGTACTCAATAGCTGCAAAACAGCGTACCGACCTGCCCGAAGAGCTCGTACTCCCCGGAACTTATAACGGAAAGCCGGTCACAAAGATAGCCGAAAGGGCGTTTTACGGCCGCATCGGCATCAAGAGCGTAAAGATACCCGAAAGCGTTATCGCCATAAACAAAATGGCATTTTCCGGCTGTACCTCGCTTGTAAATGTCGAACTGCCGCAGGGGCTTACAACTATCGCCAGCGGCGCGTTTAAAAAATGCGCATTTTCCGAATTCATCGTACCGCAAAGCGTGACGTTTATCGGCAGCGCCGCATTCGGCGGCTGTGATTCGCTGCAGAAGATCGAGCTTCCCTTTATAGGCGAAACGCCCGATCCTTCCGAATTACCGTATGGCTTTATCGGGCATATTTTCGGAACGCGGTTCGGAGATTCCGAAAAAATATATGAATTTATACCGCGTTCGCTCAAAGAGGTGGTCGTGGCCGAAGGGTGCGTACGCATTCCTTACGGCGCGTTCGCCCATTGCGAAAGTTTAGAGCGCATAACGCTTCCGGGCAGTCTTATAAGCATAGGATCCTTTGCGTTCGAAGGCTGCGGCGGACTTGTTGAAATACTTTACGGATCAACTGCGGACAAATGGCAGACCGTTCAAAAAAGCGCAAGCTGGGACCGCGGCAC
This sequence comes from Clostridia bacterium, assembly GCA_017429165.1. Taxonomy (GTDB): domain Bacteria; phylum Bacillota; class Clostridia; order Oscillospirales; family CAG-382; genus UBA1206. The sequence goes on along the minus strand of JAFRPL010000001.1, from coordinate 9,694 downwards.
CGACGGGACGTATTATGACCTGAACGTGGTCTGCACGAACGAAAACGACCCCGCGGTGTTTGAAAAGAACTTCAAATACGAACTGCTCGAAGACGGCACTTACTGCGTAAAGCTCGATTACCGGTATAAAACGCCCGAAGAGCTCGTCATTCCTTCCGAACACGAAGGCGCCGCCGTGACTGCGGTCGAGCTTTCCGACCTGCGTTTCGTAACGCGCATAGTACTGCCTCAGACCGTAACGCGCGTGATCTCGCTTAAAGACTGCACGTCGCTCACCGATATTACGCTGCCCGATTCGGTCGCCGAAATAGGCGAAAGCGCTTTTGTCGGCTGCACCAAGCTCAAGTCCGTGAAGATCCCGAAAAACGTCGCCCGAATAGGCGTATCCCCGTTCGCGTGGTGCCCCTCGCTCGAAACGATAGAGGTGGACGAAGGCAACGAAAGATACCGCGCCGTAAGCGGGTGCCTTATAGATGACGCCACGGGGACCATCATCGGTTCCGCCGTTTACTGCACTGTCCCCGCGGACGAAAAAGTCACGCGCATAGGGCCGGCGGCGCTTGCCGGCGTGAGGACGGAAAACGTCGTGATCCCGTCTAATATAACCGAAATAGGCAACAGCGCGTTCTCCGAAAGCGGAGCGCGTACCATCACGCTTTCCGAAGGCGTTACGACGCTGGGTATGGATCTGTGTGAAAAATGCTTCGATCTCAAAGATCTGTATATCCCCGTTTCAGTACAGGCGATAAACGAAAACACGTTCTCCCTGACTATCCCCGACGAAGACCCCGAACTGACCGTATATTACGCGGGCAGCAGGGAAGAATGGGCGGCGATAACTTCGGAATGGGAATCATGGGAGTGGTCTACGCGCCGTATAGATTCACTGGTCGTATGCCTCGGCAGCGTCGCGCCCGTCTTTACGTCTGCCGAGGAAGGCTCGTGCTTTTTCACCTGCAATCTGTTCCCCGGCAAGACCGTTATCAGATCTTTATATAACGGCAATACGTATTTCGTCGTAAACGAAGTGCTGTTCGAAAAAGAATATCCTTCGGGCAGCGCGATAATGTTCAAAGGACAGCGGCTTATGGTAAACGGCAAAGGCGGCTTGTCGGTCGACGATTGCTACGGCGCTTATTCTCCTTCCGCGTCCGGCGCTTTCGGGTGTTATTACAAACTTGAACAGATCGGCGGCCTTATAGTTTACGAAGACGATTACGACGGCACGTTTTGCTCCGGCACGGTCTTTGCCGAAAATATGTATGATTTCGACCGCTATTATACGGGCGAAAACTATATGCTGCTATGGTACGCGGGAGCGATGAGTTCCGAGCCCGAATGGAAGGTGCTCACTCTCGACGGCAAGGTCTGCACGCTTCCGGTGCCCGACGATAAACGCTGGGCCGTAAAGAGCATCGAATTCGACACCTCTTCCGAAGACCCCGACGACGTTATAGTGTACGTTTATGAATACAAAGAGGGATACGCCGAATCTCAGCCGGCAGCGTATAAAGCAAACCTGCGCCGCGATACCCGCGTGCTGGAAGGCGACGCCGTAAACGCGTATTACTGCGAACCCGTTTACGAGTTCGAAGAATACGAATTCGATACCGCCGTAAAGGCGCCGGTGTATATCGCCGCCGGCGTGGCCGGATACGAGCTTCCCGCCAAAGCGGCGGCGTACGGATACGAACAGTCGCTTTATTATACAAATAAAGACGCGTTCTGCGCCGAAGTCAAAAGCTATATAGAGTCGTTCCTTCACGCGATGACGGGCGACTATATAACGGTGGGCGTCACGGTCTACGAAGGTTACCCGTGGGGGAACGTAAACCACTCCGATTGCCGCATACTCAGCGACGGAAACGGCCGCCTTAGGTTTGATATGTATGAAAACAAGCTGCAGCAGTTGGAAAGCGCGCCTAACGTAAACAACGTGTTCGATCTCAATATCAAATATCTTGATGATCTCATGGATTTCATGGGCTTTGACAAGACGCGTCTCAAGGCGTACGCCGAGCCCGGCCGTATCGTCCTTATGGAACCGGCTTCTGACGCCGCCGATTACGCCTATAAACGCAGCTTCGAAAGTATCGCTCTTTATGTGGATGAATGCCGCGTTTACGAAATAGACGCCGTGCGCAGACAGCCCGAAAAGCTCGCGGAATACGAAACGGTGAGCTGCGCTCAGGCGCTCGAGGAGCTGGCGAACGGCAGGTACGTCGTCCCTTATTACAATACGGAAAACGGTGAAAGCGAAGCGCCCGTGTACGTATACGACTGCGTGCTCGAATACGCCGCGGATATATACGGCATAAGCGATTACGTCCCGTTCTACCGTTTCACCGTGGAGCTCGAGATCGACGTCGGCGACCTGTACGCCTACGTCCCCGCAGTAAAGATAAACTGATAAAAACAATAATAAAAAAGCAAAACGGCTGACGTTTTACGCGTCAGCCGTCGCTTTTTTATGCGTTACTTAAGTTCAAGTCTGCGGGAAACGGGTGCGGTGGGCGCCTTCTTGGGGAGCTCCAGCGTGAGCACGCCGTTTTCGTACTTGCCGTCGATATTTTCGACATTGATCTCGCTGACGTCGAACTGTCTGCGGTACATACCGTAGGAACGCTCGCAGCGGATATACTTGCCTTTCTTTTCCTTGTCTTCGTGTTCGGAATGACGTTCGGCGGAGATCGTCATGACGTCGCCGTTAAGGTCCACTTTGATGTCGTCCTTGTTGAAGCCGGGCATGTCGGCTTCTATGACGAACTTGTCGCCTTCGTCTTTGATATCGGTCTTGAACGCGCCGAATCCGTTGGCTTCGAAAGGTCTTGCCGGAAAGCCGAAGAACTGTTTTTCAAATTCGTCCATATCGCGGAACGGGTCCCAGCAAGTCACTGCATGATTTCTGTTAAGCATAATGATTACCTCCTGTGCGGCGCTTTGGCACTCCGGCTGTGCGCCGGAACACTTTTGCGCTCTTTTTTCTTTACGTGTATGATTATAGCACGTAAAATCGCATAATGTGTGAACAAATTGTAAATAGTTAGCACAATATGCTTATGAGTGCTAACAATTTTTGCAAATTTTTAGCATAAGCGCGTGCCAAACGACAATTTTCGCCTTTTCCGGCCTTCCGCGTGATGTGCGGGAAGGCAAAAACATATTGCAAAAGCGGGAGCGTTGTGATATAATACGATATGTAAAAGATTGTCCGGGAGGAAAACAATGAAAAGGATCGCATCCGTTTTTATATTATTCGCCCTGCTGCTTTCGCTGCTCGTCTCGTGCGCGGGAGAAGACGTTTCGGGGCCCGAGCAGACAGACGAAAGTTCCGCTGCCGAAAGCGGCGCGGAGCCGGTTTCGGAAGAAAAATCTACGGAGGAGTCTGAACCCATGACGCCCGATGAAAACGCCAAGCTCATATGGCAGGAAAGATTCGCCGACCCGGATTCGGGGCTCGGCTCGCCCGACGATATCTACGGCGCCGATTATTATTTCGACGGCGCGCTCATCAGCGATTATTCCAGGGATCACAAGTCCGGCGATACGCGTTTCGTGTTCCGCGGCAAAGAAAATTCACGCGTGGTCAATTTTGCCGACGGCTATATGCTCACCGTGCCTTACGCCGACGTCGCGTGCGACCTTTCGCTGGGCGAATTCCGTACCAAGCTCGTCACGTCCGAAGCGGTCATAAACATAACTTACGAAGATCAGAACCCGTATTACAAAAACGGAGCGAGCGGCTGGGAAACGTATCTGACCGAATGGCTCGTCCCGCGTATAGACGACCTGGATTTCCTCAACGCCAACAACATAATGCGCTCTTCGCGCAAGGAAGTCCTCACCGACGTCATCGACGGCTACGAGATAATCGAATACCACATGTTCATAAAGCAATCCAAGAACATAGAGCATCCGTATTACAATATCGCCATCATCCGCAAGGCGGACCAGTACAAGGACTGCATACTCGTGGTGATGAAATCAAAGAACAAAGCCACCGAACAGTTCCAGGGCATGATCGCCTCCATGGACTTTTTCGCAAAAGAATGCGAAAAGATCCATTACGCCGGGCAGTACGAGCTCAAGATCCCCGAACAGTGGAACGACGAGACGCGCGCGTATTACGATAAGCTCATGAATCAGACCGACGTCGACTGGGGCTTCTTCTACGAAGGCAACAACGACGATTATATCGCCTGGATGCAGTCGCCCGAGGCGCTCGATTACACGCCTGAGATATTCATGACCTACCTGCATATCGGCTGGTACGATACGCTTTCGTATTTAAAAACGGACTTTATCGAAAAGCACGCGGGCGGCAACGGATTCAACGGCAAGCCTGTGCTCAATCTCACCTATCAGTTCACCACGACCAATAATTCCATTGCGGGCTACACGCCCATGTTCGATATCATGCGCGGCAAATACGACGATCATTTCCGCCGCATCGCCGCCGATATCAAGGCGTACGGCAAGCCGGTGATATTCCGTCTGAACAACGAGATGAACACCGACTGGACGAGCTACGCCGGCATAGTCACGCTGCTCGATCCGGATATCTTCGTCATCACCTGGCGCCGACTCTACGACATTTTCAAAGAAGAAGGCGTGGATAACTGCATCTGGGTGTTCAACCCCATTACCATCACCTGCCCGTACTGCGACTGGGGCGAATTCGCCTGCTATTATCCCGGAGCCGATTACTGCCAGATGCTGGGGCTCACCTATTACGAACCGGGCAATTCGTCAATGGATTCGTTCAAGAACATGTATACCAAGACCTATAACGAGTATAAGGATTACTTTATAGACTACCCGTGGATGATAGGCGAATTCGCCTGCGGCGCGGGCGGCGCCAAAGTCTACGACTGGGGCAGCCGGTCTTACAGGGACACCGCTCAGGGCAGGAGCGAATCGCAGCAGACGACCTGGTGCCGCGAGATGTTCAAATGCTTTGCAAACAATCAGGCGGAAGCGAACCGTTTCTGCCGCAACATCAAGATAGCGGTGTGGTTTTCCGCCAACGACTACGTCAGCCTGGACGGCACGAATTACGTTTTGAACTATTACAAACTCGACGAAGCGCTGGATCAGACTTTCGCGGTGTTCCGCGAATGGCTGCCCAAGCTGCACCAGTAAATCAACGGAGGCGTTCGCCTATGCGGGAAATGCCCGAACTGCTTTTGAGCTTTGTCTCGTACAAGCAGGCGATACAGAACCGTTCCGCGCTCACTGTAGAACAGTACGCGGGCGACCTTGAAATGTTTTTCAGATTCGTCATATCGCAGCGTTCCGGGGTCTCTATGGAAGAATGCGATATTTCGTCGCTCGACGAATCGCTCGTCCAAAGCGTAAAGCCCGGCGATATCTACGCTTTTTTGCTGTATCTTTCGCAGCAGCGCGGCGATAAATCCCGCACCGTGGCGCGCAAGCTTTCGGCGATAAAATCGTTTTTCAAGTACCATTCCGCAAAGACGCATATAGTCAAAGAAAACCCCGCCCGCGATATCGACGCGCCGCAGATCCGCCCCGCGCTGCCCAAGTATATGACGCTGGACGAATCCGTGGACCTGCTCGATACCGTCGACCCCGCGTCGCCCGACTACGCGCGCGACTACTGCATACTCACGCTGTTTTTGAACTGCGGGATGCGGCTTTCCGAGCTGGTCGGCATCGATCTCACCGATATCGATTCCGATCTTTCCAAGCTGCGCGTCACCGGCAAAGGCGATAAAATGCGCGTGATATATCTCAACGAATCGTGCCGCGAATCCATCAGCGCGTATCTGCCGGTGAGGGAAGAGAGATCTTCCAAATGCCGCGTGCCGCTGGCGAGCGATTCAAAGAACGCGCTCTTCCTTTCCAAACGCAACCGCCGCATTTCGCCGCAGACGGTGGAATGGCTGGTATACAAGTATATCGACCGCGCGGGGCTCGGGGGAAGGGGACTTTCCACTCACAAGCTGCGTCACACTGCCGCTACGCTCATGTATAACGAAGGCGGCGTGGACGTGCTCACGTTAAAGGATATCCTGGGGCACGAGCAGCTTTCCACCACGCAGATCTACACTCACGTTTCCGACAGCAGGATGCAGAACGCCATGGAAGCGAATCCGCTTGCGCACCGAGGCAGAAGAAAAAATGTTAAAGCAGAAGATAAAGATAAATAGTTACGACGTTGGCGAAAACGGCGAAATAAAGGTTTCCGCTCTTATGAAATATATGCAGGAACTCGCGGTTTCGGATATTGCCGGCACCGGCGCCACATACGAAAAGATGCGCGCCGACGATATGGTGTTCGTTATAATCCGTTTCGGCATCAATTTCTTACAACCCGTGCGCAAATACGACGAAATAGAGATCCTTACGGTGAACAACCGCATAGAAGGCGTGGTCTTCGTGCGCGAATACCTGTTTTACCGCGGCGGCCTGCCCGTTGCGGAAGCCACCACGCACTGGGTGCTTATGAGCTATTCCCGCCGTATGCCGCTGCGCCCTTCGGCGCTCAATTACCCCTGCGATCCCGTGGGGATGGATATCAAAGGAGTCGAACTGCTGCGCCGGACGTCCGTCGACACGTCAGATCCTGCCGCGTCCGCGCCTTACACCGTGCGCTGGTCCGCGCTTGACGAAAACCGGCATCTCAACAACACCGTTTACGCCGACCTCGTGTTCGACCACTGCGGCGCCGACATAGGCAGCGTAAAGACCTGCCGCATAAATTTCACCGGCGAAGCGCTCGCCGGCGACGTTATAGATATATTTTCCGAGCCCGCGCAAAACGGCTCCGCCGTCTGTGGCGTGAACAGACGCACCGGCAAACATTGTTTCGAAGCCGACCTGCGGTTCGCGGCGACGGAATAAAAAGGTAACAGATGAAAGAAAACAAAAAGACAATAGCAAACAACAAAAAAGCATATCACGATTATTTCGTGATCGAAACGTACGAGGCAGGCATAGAGCTCTGCGGCACCGAGGTCAAGTCGCTGCGCGCCGGGAGGGTGAATCTGAAGGATTCGTTCTGCCGCGTGGAAAACGGCCAAATAAAAGTTTACGGTATGCACATCAGCCATTACGAACAGGGGAACATCTTCAACCGGGATCCCTACCGCGAACGCCGTCTCCTCATGCATAAGCGCGAAATTTTGAAGATCTTCGGCAAGATGGGGCAGCAGGGTTACGCGCTTATCCCTCTTTCGCTGTATTTCAGCGGCAAATGGGTAAAAGTGGAACTGGGGCTATGCAAAGGCAAAAAGCTTTACGACAAGCGCGAAGACGAGGCCAAACGTTCGGCGGAACGCGAATTGCAGCGCGCCGGCAGGGAGGAAAGATAACTTATGGCGGCTTGGATAATGCATCTGCGCATAGCCGAAAAACTGTTCGGCATGGGGCTGGACGTCATAGAAGCGCCGTTCTACGTGGGGACTCTGGCGCCCGACTGCGGCAGGATGATAGGCGATTTCGGCTATGATCCGCCCAAGGAACTCACCCACTGGCACAAGAACCTGCCCGACAGACTGCAAAGCAACATGCTTTTTTACGAAAAATACTGCAAAAACGAACGCGACCCTTACCGCAGATCGTTCTATCTGGGCTATTTTATCCATATAGTCGTCGACACTTTCTATATCGACGGCATGGTGATGCCCATAATCCACGCCAATATGGATCAGTGGCACCGCGACCCGTGGTCAATAAAAAAAGACTGGTTCAATTACGATTACGCCTACGCGGATTCGCACCCCGATTTCCGTCCGCTCAAGGGGCTGTACGGGATCGAAAAGTTCGATAACGTTTACTTGGATTATTTTTCCAAAGACGCGCTGACCGAGCGCCTGCGCCAGCTGCCCGGCATTTTTGCGCGGCACCACGGCGACCCCGGCCACGTGAACAGGTTCATTACGGTCGAAATGCTCGATAATTTTGCGGCAGGATGCCCGGAGCAAATACGCAAACTGCTCATAAAGCTCGGCGAATACAAATAAAAAGAAAAAAAGCAAAAAATACCACTTGCAAAGCGCAAAAAAACGTGTATAATATAGCAATGCCAAAACAAACGCGGGGACGTAAAGGTTTCGACGGGGGTTTTGAAGCATTGTAAGCGGGCGGAAGAGCGTGACTTCCATAAAAAACGTAAACTCTAAAATAAACGCTAACAACAACAAATTAGCAGCAGCCGCCTAAGCGCGGCCGCCGTCGTACCCGGGAGCACTGCGGCCCGGGATACGGCGTCACTCAGCAGTGAACGTGAACGCGCCTAAGCTTTGCGGCGCGGCATGATCTTATGAAGCTACCCGGCTCGCAGGACGGCGCTTTTCGGCGGTGACCGGGGAATCCAAATATGCGCCTGCGCCCGGAGAAATCGGTGTGGATAGATTTTCGGACAGGGGTTCGACTCCCCTCGTCTCCACCAATATCAAAAAGCGGACCCGAAGAGGTCCGCTTTTTGGTATTTGCAAATGCAAAGAGGGGAGTCGAACGGGTCGGTAGTGAATGACAGCCTGGCGGGCTTTCACCCCGAAAGCGCAAGCACTTTCGGGTACCCCGCTTGTCAGAGCCGACCCTGACCGAGCCCGCAGGCGAGAGCGACTCCCCTCGTCTCCACCAAAAAGGAAAAGTCGCGTCAGCGGCTTTTTCTTTTTGGTACTCTTCACTTTTCACTCTTCACTCTTCACTCTTCTCTTTCTTTGCCCCTCGCGCGACTTTTTCCGGTGAAAAGAGAAGAGAGAAAAGAGAAGAGAATCGGTAGCTTTGCTTCGCAAAGCATTGATTTTATTGAATATTTCTGGTATAATATTAATATATGGAGGAGAATGTGCTGAAACGCACCGGTATTTTTGTATTTAATTACGACCTTTTGTTGTCACAAGCGGAAGAGATCAAACGAATGCTGATCGCCTCTATCAACACGGCGAAATCGAAAGAACAATGAAAAACCATATTTTGATATGCGGATTAAACGGAAGCGGAAAATCCACGTTTGGGAAAGCGCTTGCAAAGGAGATCAACGCTGCTTTCAAAGACATTGAAGATTATTATTTTCCTGACCGTCGAGCGGTAGAGCATATACGGATCCGCGCAGCAAAACAGTAGCAATCCTATTGTTTTTCTGTTATCATATTAAGAAAGATTACGATCGGAGGAAAGCGAATGGTTTATGGAGTGATTGACAAAAAGAGCAGCCGCTATTATACTTATCTCAAAGCTGTTTTCGACGCTATTGAAAACAAACAGGTCGAGTACAATTGGCTGATTACAGACACCGAAATCTTTGCCCATAGCAGCAGATTAGATGCACTCAATACGAGTGTTCATTGGAAGCACGAAGACGGAAAGCCGATAGCGATTTCTGCACCGGATTACTACTTTCTATCCGGAGAAGAACTTACAAAAATAATTTCGGAAGACGATTCTCAATGGATTTGGGGTGTCCTTTCCGGATTTGAAAAAAGTATTCCGCTTGATGAGATTCTGAAATATCCGCTTCCGGAGTCAAATGGATATGAAGGCTTTTGGAAAAATTCCCCCTCCATTCAGCATCCTCTTGCAACGATGGAAATCGTACCATGGGACAGTTCATGCGTCCTTCTTCTCAGCACAAATAAAGAAGTCGTTGAGAAATTCAAAAAAGCGTTCCCAAAGTGCCAAGATTTAAGTGCGTATAATTCACAATAATCTGACGTTACGAAAT
>JAFRPL010000010.1 GCA_017429165.1 Clostridia bacterium | reverse complement strand
TATTTTATTTTATTTCTTCGTTATCGCCGCCGTCGGGGGCGGGGGGAGTCTGCGCGGGGGACTCCTGTGTTCCCTGCCGTGCGTTCAGCTGCGCTTTGAGAGACAGGAGCTCTTCCATCATCTTCTGCGACTGGGCGCGCTCTTCTTCTATCTTCCTGCGTTCTTCCTCCATCTCCGCCATCTGTTCCTTTTTATATTTACGGAACAGGCGGATGACGTTGACGCCGTTATACAGTATGAGCAGCACAATGGGGACGAATATGCAAACGATATAGCCGGGGGTCGTCTTTAAGAACATAAAGAACGAGCCGAGCTTGGGGATACGCCCCGTATATTTGCCGATGACGTACGGATAGGTGACCACGGTCTCGTCGTCGCTGCCGGTGGTGGTACCGTAGGTGACGAACCCGGGGTTGCCGTTGGCATCGGCAGTCAGCTTACGGATCTTATGAGTGACCGTTTCGCCCAAGCTTGCGCGGTTCTGCGAAATGAAGGTGATTATATCGCCTTCCTGCAGAGTCGCGGGGTCGACGTTTTTGACAATGGCGATATCGCCCGCGCTGAAATCCGTCGCCGCCATTGAATCGGACTGTACCACAAAGAACTTGAGCCCAAACAGGCTGCGGTCGGGTTTATCGAACGTGGCGACAGAGACTATGGTAAAGATCATCATGAACACGGCTACCGCAACGAGCAGCCATATCAGAACGTTTTTGATAATATTGAGCGTTTTTTTCAAGATAAAATATCCTGCCTTTGTATGGTATTATCACGAAAAAGCTTTGTCGGGGTTGTTCTTGGTCTGCACCGCCTCTACGCACAGGTCGAACGAAAGGCTGCATTCCATCCCCTCGTTGCCAGACTGCGGCGGGTAGTAGAAGACTACGGTGAGCGTGCGTTTTTCCATTACCGCGAGCGGAGACACGCCGACGGCGGAAACGGAGTTTTCGAGTTCGCGCGCGGTGCCGGTGAAGATGACCGAATCGCCTTCCTTGAGCGTGAGCTCGAGTATATCCGCAAGGTCGCCGCTGACGTTGGCGAAATACAGACGGTAGTAAACGTCCCAGGTGCTTTGATTTTCGATAAAGAATTCTTTTATAACGGTCATGCCCGGCTCAAAGAGGTATTCTCCCTCGCGGATGACGGGGACGCCGTCGTTGATATTGATCTTGACCGTGCCCGTGCGGAACACGTTTCTGTCGACGATAAGAGTCTCGTACGCGAGCGCGAACGCCGAAACGGCGAGGCACACGGAAAGAACGATTATGGCGACGACCGCGCCGTTAATCTTTCTTTTGAATTTACTTTTAACGGCTTTGCTCATCATTCATCCTCCCCGCGCTTTTTTTTGATAACGCCCCAGAGCACCCAGAAGAGCAGCAGCGCGCAAGCCGCGATGATGATATAGATCAGCACGGGGTTGCTGTCGCCGGTGGGAGGTATGAGCTGGCTTTCGTCCTCGACGGTCCACGTGAAGCGGAGCACCAGTTCTTTGCCCTGAAATTCGTTGCCCGCGCTCGTGGGGAGCGAAACGGTAACGGAATACGGGACTTCGTCGGTGCCGGGAGCGGAATGGGATAGCTCGTGTTTGACGGATTCGCCCATATCTGCTATAAGACCTTCGTAAAGGACTTCGCCCGTAAGGTCGTACACGAGACGGATATTCATAGCGGCGGCGAGCTCGCTGCCGGAATGGGGCTCCGCGGTAAAGAGGACCGAGACTTTTTCGTTATAACTGATATCGATACGGTATTTCTGCGTGACGCTGTCGCCCGGGAACATATTATACACGTCGAAGCTTTGATTTTCTTCGGGATTGGAGCTGTTGAGCGCCAGCGCGAGTTCGAGTTCAGCCGCAGAAGGCGCCGCCTTGAACGCGCCGCCGAGATAAAGCGCGGGCGCGTTACCGGCGGAAGCGGAAGCGCCGATATAGTTTGCGGGCAGGACGGAAACGTCGCTCTGCGGGCGGTTCGCCCTGACGATGAGCACGGCGATGAGCGCCGCGATCATCAACGCAAGTGCGACCGATATGACGACGATGGTCGTTTTTGTTTTTTTGTTTACTGTACGGTCCATAGCCGGCCCTTTCCGAATATGCGCCGCAGGTGAGGGCGCAAAATCTCAAATTTACCCATTTATACTTATACGTTGTTGATTATAGCATAGCAAAATTTTACAAAATTGCAATACTTTTTTTCGTCATTCTGACATTTTGTGTTTTTTTGCCAAAAAAACGAATATATATTCGTTTTGCTGTTGACTTGCGTCGATTTATAATATATAATCGAAATAAACGGAGGGACAGGTATGAAACTTGCGACTACGACCGGCGACTATTCCCTTTACCCCTGCTCTCAGACGGAAGCGCTCGTGCATATCCGCGGCGCGGGATTCAGGTACGCCGATTATAATTTCGGCACCGACTACGCCCGGCGCGACGGAGTTTACGGCGCTGAATTCGAAAAGCATATAGATTCCGTCAACGAGACCGCGGCGAAGACAGGCATAAAGCTCGTCCAGGCGCATTCGCCTATGGGAAAGCCGCTCGAAGACGACGGCTCGTTCCTCGCCGACACGCTGCGGTGCATTGACGCGTGCGGAAAGATGGGCATCCCCAACGTGGTCGTGCATTCCGGCTACACGCGCGGTATCACGCGCGAAGAGACGTTCAGGCGGAACCGAGAATTTTTTATGCCGCTGCTCGAGCGCGCCGAAAAATACGGCCTCAACGTGCTGGCGGAAAACTTCAACCGCATGTGCATCGACGGTATGTACTGGATCGACAACGCGCCCGATCTGCTCGCGCTCATCGAATACGTCGACCATCCGCTTTTCCACGCCGTTTGGGACGCGGGGCACGGGAATCTTCAGGAAATGCCCCAGGACGAGGCGCTGCGCCTGTTGGGCGGGCACGTGAAGGCGCTCCATATACAGGACAACGCCGGCGATCACGATTCCCATCTCGTACCTTTCCTCGGCACGCTGAATCTCGATTCCGTGATAAACGGGCTTATCGACATAGGATACGGCGGTTATTTCACCTTTGAAGTCGGCGCGTTCTTTGCGCCGGAGTCAAAAAGGCGCGCGTACGAACGCGACAAGCGGCTTGCCAAGGCGCCGATAGAACTGCGTGACGCGTTCGAACGTTATCTTTACGAGCTCGGCAGATGCGTGCTTGAAAAGTACGGCCTGTTCGAAGAATGATCCTGCAGAAAAAACAAAACAAATATAAAATTCCGGAGGAGAAAAACCATGAAAAAGAGCAACATTTCCCGTTTGATAAGACTCATCGTCTGCGTCATAGCGATCGTACTCATTATCGGCGTAGGCACGCTCACCAAGGTCGTCACGTTCGACGAATTCAAGAGCATTGAGATCAACGTCAGCGCAATCCTCAAGGTGCTGGTCATGGCGCTCGCCGTGATCGCCGTGGAAGCGCTCATCACGTTCCTGCTCGGACTTCCCAACCCCAAAAACCACCGCATCCGCTCGCTGCTTTCGATAATCTCGAGCCTTACAAAATACATAGCGGTGATAGTCATCCTCTGCTGGGGCCTTTCCATACTCGGCGTCAACATTTCCACCATCGTCGCCAGCGTCGGCGTTCTTGCTTTGATAGTAGGTTTTTCTGCCGAAAGCCTGATCGCCGATATGATCACCGGCGGATTCATGATCTTTGAAAACCAGTACAACGTCGGCGATATTGTCGAAGTCGACGGTTTCAGGGGCACGGTTACCAGCATAGGCATACGCACGACCTGCATCACCGACCTCGGCGGCAACGTCAGGATCGTCAACAATTCCCAGATGAAGAACATACTCAACCGCTCCGACCGCGTTTCGCGCAGCGTGAGCAATATCGCCATCCCTTACGGGACTGATCTCGAAAAACTCGAATCCGAGATCCCGGGTCTCATGGAATCCATGTTCGAAGCGCACAGAGATATAATGGTCACTCCCCCGCAGTATCTTGGCGTCCAGGAGCTGGCCGACAGCGCGGTGGTGCTCCGCTTTATGGTGGACGTGGATGAAAAAGACATCTACACCGGCGCCCGCGTGCTGAACCACGATCTGCTTTTAGGTTTCCGCAAGCTCGGCGTGGAATGCCCGTTCCCGCAGCTGGACGTGCATAAGCTCTGATCTTGCGCAGATCCTCCGAAATAAGCGAAAAGAGGTGAAGCGCTTTGGCGAACAAACAATTTGACGGCGAGTACGGCAAACTGCCGGCGGAGCATTCCGCACCCGACGAGTTTCCGCCCGCGCCGCCCGAGATAACGCCTCCCGGCGGTACTTCCGCGCAGGAAAAAGGCGAAGAAGGCAAAGGCAGTCAGAAGGACCGCCTGCGCACCATAATCAAAACGCTCTTCATGCCCGCGGCGGCGCTTATCCTTACCACGACGGTCATCTATTCCTCGTACGGAATCGATATGATAAATGATTTCGGGTATATAGACGACAAAGCTTTTTACGAGGAAAGCTCTTTCGACGAATCCGGCGTAGTTTCGGAAGAAGACGTTTCCGGAAGCGGGCACGGCTCGCACGGAAGCGGCGAAGAAAGCGATGGTTCGGGCGAAGAAACAAGCTCCGCCGAATATTTCACGGTCGTATGGCGCGACGAAGACGGGACCGAGATAGGATCTGTTTCAGCAGAAGCCGGTACGACGCCCGAATACGACGGCGAAGAGCCGTATAAGGAGCCCGATGAACAGTACACATACACTTTTGCCGGTTGGTCGCCCGAAATAACCAAAGTCAGCGGCAACGCAGAATACACGGCGGTCTTTGACGCCACGCTCAACACTTACACCGTGAAATGGTACGACGACGCCGGAGAGATCCTGCTGACCGAAACGCTCGAATACGGCACCGCTCCGGACTATACGGGCGTAAGGCCCGAAAAAGCGGGCGACGCGCAGTATTCGTACGAATTCATCGGCTGGTCGCCCGAGACAGCGTCGGTGACCGGCGACGCCGAATACACCGCAGTATTCGAAAGCACGCTCAACACCTATACGGTCGTCTGGTACGGCGCGCAGGGCGAGGTGCTGCAGAGCGAAACGCTGGAATACGGCGCGGATCCGGTCTACAAAGGCGACATACCCGTCAAGCCCTCGGACGCCGAACACATTTACGCGTTCAACGGCTGGTCGCCCGAAGTGACCTCCGTCACCGGCGACGCAGAATACACCGCGATCTTTGCGGATTCGCTGCAATCGTATAAGATAAAATGGTACAACGAAGACGGCACTCTGCTAGCCGAAGAATACGTCAAGTTCGGCAACACGCCTTCATACGGCGGCGCCACGCCGACTAAGGCTTCCACCGTGGCTTACGATTACACGTTCAGCGGATGGTCGCCCGAGATATCGTCCGTGACCGGCGACGCCGAATACACCGCGACGTTCTCGTCCGGCCGGCGCAGATACACCATACGGTTCCTGAACGAAGACGGGACTGTGCTGCAATCGACTTCGGTCTACGCGAACAACACGCCTTCGTACAGCGGCAGCACGCCTACAAAGGCGATGGATACACAGCACACGTACTCGTTTTCGGGATGGTCGCCCGCGCTTTCCGCAGTCACAGGCAACGCCGATTACACGGCTGTGTTCAGCAGCAGCGCGCGCAAGTACACTATCAAGTGGGCTAACTACGACGGATCGATACTGTCTTCCACCGCAGTCGCGTACGGCACCACTCCTTCGTATAACGGCGGCACGCCCGTGCATGAACCCGGCAGCCATTACGACTACACGTTTACCGGCTGGTCGCCCAGGATAAGCAAAGTCACGGGCAACGCCACGTACACCGCGCAGTATTCTGAGACCGACCTGTTCCCGACTCTTACATATCACGCGCCGGACGAAGCGGAGAAGATGGTCGAGATAATGTACAATGACAGCTCCGTAATGCTG
The DNA here is from genome assembly GCA_017429165.1 of Clostridia bacterium. Lineage (GTDB taxonomy): Bacteria > Bacillota > Clostridia > Oscillospirales > CAG-382 > UBA1206. Next base: position 32,802 of record JAFRPL010000010.1, on the reverse strand, counting down.
ACGAAGGGTTACACTTACGCGGGCGCCGATGTCAGCACTGATCCGCACGCCAGTTATGACGAATCCACCAACACGCTCACTTTGAACGGTATCACCTGCAACGGGATATACATCAATTCCATGGGCAGCGATTTCAAGATCAAAGTTTTAGGCACCAATATCATTGGCAACCTCAACTTCAACGGCGCGCCTCGAATAGGCGGAAGCCTTATGATAGAAGGTACCGGCACTCTCAACATAGGAAACGGTTACGAAGAAGACGAGACCGGCATCTATATGAGCGGCAGCAACGGCGAGACCTGTCTTATGATATGCCGGGGCGTAACGGTCAGGATAAACGGATCGTACTCTGCGCTCGATATATATTCGACTACGATGGATACGCCGTTATACTATTGCGGCGGCATTTCGATCGACGAATCTTTGATTCATACGGATATGTTAGACGATAACGAAAACGAACACTTCCTTGTTATCATGGATGATAACGGCGATTACATCACAAGCGTGACTTTCGGCGGCTGACAGACCGGACCGATCCGCTCCGCGTTATACGGCAAAGAAACCGGCTGAAATAAGGAAACGATTCCTTACCTCAGCCGGTTTTTTATACTGAGCGCTTCAGAGCGCGCCGCGCGCGGAAGCGCGACGTTTATGCCGCGCCGCGCGCAGTCCTGCGGTTTTTTATCATTGCTGCGACAAGCCATATCACCGCGAAAACCACGAAATAAAGTATAAGCATTATTATTGGATTCACAAATTCAAAGCCCGCCTCTCTAAGGCGCGTCGCGACGCCTTCGAAAAACGGCACGTGGCCGAGATATCTGTAAAGCATAAAGTCAAAATCAAAAATGAAATCCACCGGGATAACCACGACCGAAGCGATAAGGTGAAAAACGAACGCGTCGGTGACCACGGAAAAGCGGATGGGAGGCCGTAAGCAGACGAGAACGAGCAGCCCCATGAAAACCATCAGAAAATGCCACACCATCGAATACGTCGCACCGAAAGACAGGAACGGATAATAAAAGAAAGCGTTGAGAAAGAGCATCGTGGCAAAGCCTCCGACGATACCGCCGGTCGCGATCCAGCACTCGCAGATCTTCTGCGGTTTCCCTTTTCCGAAACCGGCGATCAAGCCCGCGGGCATAATGAGCGAGCAGGTGTCGAACGGAAGAAGTCCGGTATTGAAAGAGCCCGTGATCGTGATATCATAATACGATTCCCACACCGTTTTACCGATATAAAGAACGGTCATGAAGACGCCGAGAAAACCGACGATCTTCAACGCCCTTTCCCGGGATATTTTTCTAAGAGCCATCAAAAGCCCTGCCAGGACGACCAACGAGATTGCAAGATACAGATACTGAGCAAAACCGCCGTAATCCTGACCGGTATAACCGGTGATATTGCCCTTATAGTCAAAATAGCCGTAATCGCCAGTAAACATCTTTTTTACGTCCTTAGTTTATTTTCTTAATAATTATATACCATTCCGTACGGTATTTCAATAGCAAAACGAATATTTGAAACTTTTCTCAAAACTTGATCCGTCTCGCAAAGAAAATGCAAGGACCAAACGCTTGCGGATCGTTTGAAAAAAGCCGGCTGAAATAAGTATTTACATCGCTTACTTCAGCCGGTTTATTTTACCGCCTGTCATCAAGCCCGGCGTTAAAGCCCGGCTTGATTTTTTGTTTTATTCGATATCAGCCGAGAGGATAATCGGATTCGAAAAGCACGTGCCGGAGCAGATAGACGGCGTCGGATGAATTGACTGCGCCGTCGAAACAGAAATCGCACGGCTGGTTCAAAAGATAATCGTCTGTGAACAGCACATGTCTCAGCAGATAGATAGCGTCGGCGGAACTTACTATGCCGTCGCCGGTGAGATCCCCGAGCAAGTAATCGTATGTTATCATGATCTCCGCAAGCGGAGTGAACGAGCTCGCCTCGGGCCCGTCGACGCGGCAATATACGTATATGCCCGACATTTCGGGGACCGCGCCGTTCAACGTCAGAACGGATACTCCGGCGCCGCCGTCGGTGTCTGCGGAAACGTCCGGGTAACATGACAGGAATTCGCTCACGGTCATAACCGTGTTCACGCCGTCCTCATCCGGGATCTCGAACAGCCATTCGAAGCCCGTCGCACCGAGCGCTTCGGTCCGGAACACGAGCTCGCCGCCCGGGAAACAGCCGGCGTCAGTCGGCGCGAGCGTTATGACGGGATAATCGCGCACGAGCGTGAACGTTATGCAGTTTTCGAGCGAAAGAGGTATTTCGCCGAGCGCGTTTTTAAGTTGATAGCCTACTTCGTATCTGCCCGAAAAGTTTTCGGGCACGTTTTTGAATTCCACCGAAGCGTAGCCGAACGAGCTGTTCTGCTTTACGCTGCATTCCAGACCGGTGTCCTCTAAAAAGTCGTCGAGCGTGCGTATGCGGTCGGCGTCGCTCGAAGCCCTGCGGTCGTAGACGACCCAGGCGACGTTATCGAGATAATCGGCCCTGAGATGGAAATACGCGCTGCCGCCGGCGTGATAGCCGCCGCCGGAGAAAGACTTCACGCGAGGTATCGATCCGAACGTCACGGTGACGACGGAGGTATCCGCGGTGGTGCCGTCGGACCCGGTGACGCGGCAGAAAAATTTATCGGAAGTGACGGTACCGGCCGTGTAATACAGTCTGGAAGCGTTATACCCTTTTACGCTGTCGCCCGCGAGCGCTTCCGTGATGGGGATCGACATAGAACCGATCCTGACGTACCACTGATATGCGGCGGCGTGATCTGCGGTCACCGAAAGCACGGCGGTCCCCCCGGGTTCGGCTTTCACGGAAACCGGCTGCGTTACGATAACGGGCGGCTCTTTTAACTCGGTGACTCGGATATCGTAAATATCTTCGAATTCGGCGTTGCAGCCCATATAACTCACCGAAACTCCGGCGTGCACCGAAAGTTCGCCGGGGTACGAGGCGTATTCCACGGTGAGTCTGCCGGTGGAATACAGGCTGTCCGTATTGTTATAGAAGATCGTTATATACGGAGACACGGTCACGTCCGGAATATAATCCGAGACCCACGAAGGGATCGAATATTCGACCGAAAACTCTTCGCTGTCTTCGGTGCAGCGTTCGAGTTCGACGTGCTCGCCGTTTTCGGAAGCGCGCCTGAATCCCACCGCGGTGGCGCCGATCACCAGAAGCGACCTGCATTTGTGAAGGTCGCCGAGCGTGACGCCTTCCGCGCCTTTGAATACGTTATCGGAACCGATTATGCCGATTATTACGGCGTCGGTATCGAGTATCGTTGAAGCGGGCAGCGAACGGAGTTCACTGTTCCCGTCGTTATACTTGAAAGTCATGCCTACAAAGCCGACGGAGCCGGAAAAGATACCGCCGTTTATCATGGGGAAAAACATTGAAGTAGTCTCGTTCACCGCCGTGGCGAGGTCAAAATGATGCACGGAATATCCGTTGGAAACGAACACGCCGCCGTTGATGACCGTTTCGCCGCTGAAAATGCCGTGGCGCGTGAAAGCCGTTGAACAGCAGGTGCCGAAAGCCGAAAGCTCGCGAGCGCACATATCGTCGTCCCCGGATTTGAATCCGGTCCCCTTTGCCCGGAAATAACCGCCGTTGATAACAGTGATGCAATCGTCTGCGATCACGCAGCCGCGGTAGGGATTTTCGAGATTGAGCGTGCCGCTGCCGAACTTTTCTGTCTTGCAATCAAGGTAGAAACTGCCGGATTCTATTACCAGATTATTATAGTGAGCGCTGTCGGTATTATACTGACCCATGGCGTAGAACTGGCTGTGCGACACCACGTGGAACGCGGCGATCGCATTATCCTTCGCACGGGATGAATACATATTTATACCTCCGCCACCCACGGAATCCATAACGGTGAGCGTACTGCCGTAACGCTCGAACCCGGAAAGAGTGCGCCGTTCGGAAAGGTAGATATCGACACGTATAAAATCGTTGAGCGAATACGAAAGATCGGTGGTGCTTACGGAATCGTTGCACGACAGCGTATGACCGTTGAAATCGAAAATGACGCTGCAGCCGTCGAGCGTGAACGTGTAAAGCGCGGTCTGGCTGCGGAGCGCGTCGCGCGCGTCGGCGGTCAGGTCGGAAACGAGCACGATCTTCCATTCCGCGCCGTCCCATCTGGAAGCCGCAAACGCTTCGGAAAGCTCTTCCCAGCTTGAAACTTCTATTACCGTGCGGTCCGCCGACGCCGAAACGCCAACGTTTCCGATCTGCGCCGCAGCGAACACGGCGGCGAGCGCGAGCAGCAGTGATACGGCTTTTAGTGTAAACCTTTTCATATAGATCGCTCCTTGTTTGTTACAGTTTAAAACATTATATAATAAGACGTCCCGTTTGTCAAGAAGTCATGGCGGGCAAAAAAAAGATCCCGCTTCATACGAAACGGGACCGGTCTTCACTTATTGTCGAGTCCGAGCAGGCGCACGGATTCTTCGCGCATCTTGTATTTGAGTATCTTGCCCGCGGCGTTCATCGGGAATTCGTCCACGAACAGGAAATATCTCGGCACCTTGTGCCTTGCTATAGAAGCGTTGCCGTAAGCGCGCATCTCGGCGTCGTCCGAGGTTTCGCCCTTGTAAAGGATGATCCACGCGCAGCATTCCTCGCCGTATTTTTCGTCGGGCACGCCGACGACCTGGACGTCGCGCACCTTGGGGTTGGTCAGATAGAATTCTTCTATCTCGCGCGGGTAGAGGTTTTCGCCGCCGCGGATTATCATATCCTTGAGCCGTCCGGTGACTTTGTAGTAGCCGTCCGGCGTACGCAGGCAGATATCGCCCGAATGCAGCCAGCCGTCCTCGTCGATCGCCATGGCCGTGGCTTCGGGCATTTTGTAGTAACCCTTCATGATATTGAACCCGCGGGCGACGAATTCGCCGCTTTCGCCGTCGGGCAGTTCCCTGCCGGTCTCGGGATCGATTATCATGCATTCCACGCCGGGGAACGGGCTGCCCACGGTCTCGACGCGGTGGTCGATATCCTCGTTGACTTCGCCCATCGTGCAGCCGGGCGCCGCCTCTGTCTGACCGTAGACCGAAATTATCTCACGCATATTCATCTCGTCCGCCGCGCGGCGCATAAGATCGGGCGGACAGTTGGAGCCCGCCATTATCCCGGTGCGCATATACGAAAAGTCGGTCTTTGCAAAATCGGGATGCCCGAACATCGCGATGAACATTGTCGGTACGCCGTTGAAGCAGGTGATGTGCTCGTCGTTGACGCACGTCAGCGCCGATTTAGGCGAAAAGTACGGGATTGGACACAGAGTGCCGCCGTGGGTCATCATCGACGTCATCGAAAGCACCATTCCGAAACAGTGGAACATCGGCACCTGTATCATCATACGGTCGGCGGTGGAAAGATCCATCCGGTCGCCTATGGTCTTGCCGTTGTTGACTATATTGCGGTGGGTGAGCATAACGCCTTTGGGGAACCCCGTGGTGCCGGAGGTGTACTGCATATTGCAGACGTCGTCAGGCCTGACGAGAGCGGCGCGGCGGCGCACTTCCGCCAGCGGCACGAGCGACGCGCGCGAAAGCATCTGTTCCCAGTTCAAACATCCGGGCATGGTAAATCCCACGGTCACGACGTTGCGTAAAAACGGCAGCTTTTTGGAATAAAGCGGTTTGCCGGGTTCGAGCGTATCGAGTTCGGGGCAAAGCTCGCGGATGATGTCCTTGTAGCTTATGTCCTTGCAATACTCGATAAGCACCAGAGTGTGGGTGTCGGACTGCTTGAGCAGATACTCTATTTCGTGTATCTTATACGCGGTGTTCACAGTCACCAGCACGGCGCCGATCTTGGTGGTCGCCCAGAATGTAATGAACCACTGGGGGATATTTGTCGCCCAGATCGCCACGTGGTCGCCCGGCTTTACGCCCATCGAAATGAGCGAAGCGGCGCATTCGTCAACGTCGCGCAAGAACTGGCGGTAGGTGCGCGTATAATCGAGCGTGGGGAACCTGAACGCGTACTGATCGGGGTATTTTTCCGCCATGGTATCGAGCACTTCCGAAAAAGTGTAATCTATGACGTCGTACTTTTTCCAGACGTACGTGCCGGTGCGGGCGCGGTTGTAATAGACGTGTTCATACGTCGTCTTCTGGCGGTTGAGCGCCGAAACGTAGTTTGCGAAATGCGTCAGCACGATATCGGCGTCGGTTATCTCGTCGTTCCACGCGGCGCATATATAGCCGTCGTAATTGAGCGAAGACAGCGCGTTGAGAAGCGCCTTAACGTCAAGTTCGCCTTCGCCTATGAGCACGGCTTTGCCGTTTTTCATATCGCCGAGCCGAACGTATTTGATATACGCGCCGAGCGTCTTCATAGTGGCGACCGAGCTTTCGTCGGCGTCGAAACAAGTGGCGCGAACGTTCCACGAAACGCCCAAAGCAGCGGATGAGAAATGATTTATCACGTCTATGACGTTATCGGTATCGGCGAGATATCCGACCGTTTCGAGCAGTATGCCGACGTCTGCGTTTTCGGCGCGTCTGAGAGACGCGGAAAGCTTTTGTTCGAGCACGTCGAAGCCTGTCTCCCGCTCTACGCGGACTATAACGTACGGTATCCCGGCGAGCGACGCCATATCGACGTATTTGACCGTAAGGTCGGCGCTCACGTTTTCGCTTTCCAGCGGGTACGGCATCCTGAGCGCCGATACCGAAAGGCTGCGGTTCACGAGCTTGCGCCTGGAATCGGCGGTCTTGTCGCGGCGGAGTATGCTGTCGTTGTGGAACGAACGCTCTTTTTCGGCGTCGTATATCTCAAATCCGCAGAAGCCGTAATCGTACGCCATACGGCATGTATCCAGAAACGAGGCGCGAACGACGTTTTTTGTGGAAAAAACTATCTTCATACCGCATTCTCCTCAAAGACTATCTTGTTGAGCGCGTTGATATACGCCCTTATGCTCGCCGCGACGATATCGGTGGAAGTGCCGTTGCCGGAATAGAGTTTTCCGCCGCTGCGGAGCCGCACGAGCGCCGAGCCGAGCGCCTCCTTGCCTTCGGTGACCGACTGGACCTGGAAATCGTCGAGTTCGTAATGGTGGCCGACGCACTGTTCAATGGCGCGGAAAGCGGAATCTATAGGGCCGTCGCCGGCGCTTACACCGCAGATGATATCGCTGCCGCATTTGAGCGTGATCTGCGACATGGAGCTCGCCGTGTTGCTGGAAGTGGTGGTGTAGGATTCGAAATGATAGGTCGAAGGCGCCTGCATCGCCGAGCTCGCTATGACGGCTTCGAGTTCCCTCGAACCTACGGCGCCTTTCTTTTCGCACACCTGCATGAGCGCGCGGTAGACGCTGCCGGCGTCAGGATCCGAAAGCTCATAGCCGAGAAGCTGCGCAGCGCGCGCGACCTGCTCGAGCGTGGACGACGTGTCGAGCAGTATCTTTCTGGATTCGGGATCGGTATCGGAGACGGCGTACGATCCGCTTCTGCCTATTCCGGAAAGCAGTTCGTCTACTCCCGTGTGGATTATCTTGTTATCGAGCGCGAGGCAGGCGCCGATCTTTGCGCCGCAGGCGCCGAAAGAATCGGAAAGTTCGCCCGTGAGCACCGCGTCGCCGCCCGTGAGCGCGCATTTTACGCCGTCGGCGCCGGCGGAAACGGCGGCGAACGCCGAAGCCACGCCCATATTTATGCGGTCGGAAGGCTGTACGTACACAGGAACGCCGACGCTCGCTTTTACTTTTGCCGTGAGCGAGCCGATATCGTCGGGAGCGGATACGCCGGCGTCGTCGCACAGCGTGATGAACGAAGCGCCGCATTTTTCGGCGGCCTGCACGGCTTCGACGAGAAAATCGATATCCGCACGGGTGGAATCGAGCGCAACGAAATCGACTTCGGCGCAAAGAGAGCGCGCCGCCGTGACCAGCGTTTGTATTTTTTCGAGCATTTTTTCCTGCTTGACGTGGTACGCGTATTCCATCTGCATTGTGGATACGGGGAGTTCGACGCGCAGCACGGGGCGGCGGGCCGTCTTTACGCATTCCCAAGCCGCGTTCACGCTTTGGATATCCGCGCCGGCGCATACCGAAACGGCGGCGTTTTCGACCCGCTGGGATATCGTTTTGAATATAATGGCGTCTTCGCGCGCGTTTCTGACGGCGGGAAGCTCCACCACGTCGGCGCCGAGCTTGTCGGCGCAATCCGCCACCGCGGTCTTTTCGCGGAAAAGCAGCGATAAAGTGCGCTCTTCGGCGAGTTTTTTAAGCGTAATGTCTGCAATAAGTACGGTCTTCATATCAAAACGACTCCTTTCGTTATGAACCTGCGATGAAATAAATAAAAAACGTTTTCGTCTCTTTTTAAAAGATAAAGAGACGAAAACGCAAAGGAATGCGTATTCCGCGGTACCACTCTTCTTCGCCCGGCAAAAAGCAAAGGCGCACTTACAGGACGCCTGCACGTCCCCGCTCTGTGACGGGAGCTCCCGTCTGCCACTACTCGCGTCTTTCGTAACAGCCGCTCCGCGGTGAGTTCGGCAGATCTCCCCCGGCGCCTCGCACCGACCGGCGCCTCTCTTAAGGCGGGAATGATTTGCTTACTGCTCCGCATCTTCGCGTTATTACGGGCATTATAGCGCACACAGCGGCGTTTGTCAATAGTTTTGCACGATTTTATGCATAATAATTCAAAAAGAGCGCTTGACAAACGGTGTTTTCACATGTTATAGTATTAGCGTAATACAGAAATAACTTGGGAAGTATGATTCTGCTGACTAAAGATATGATACGCAGCGTTCACGACGGCTTTTTCAACTATACCGAACTACTGTTTCTTACCACCTGTTTATCCGGATTCACTAACGGAGCTAACGATCCGTCGATTATGCAGTTATTTGCGGATAAGGGTGTAAAAGTTGTTGTCGGTTTTGAAAATTCACCGCTGTCTGAAAATTGCAGCACTATTGAATATCTGTTTTATCAAGGCCTATCAGTTGCAAATTCTTCGGCAGAGGACGTTTACGAGGATTTAATGGAGAACGTTGGAAATAATGTAACCGATGGATTTATATTATTGTCTAACGATACGGAGTAATGAGGTAACGTAATGGGCAGAATTCGATTAGTAATCATTGTTATTGTGGCCGTATTGCTTGTATTGACGATAGTGGCTGCGATCGTCCTGCTAACTCATAAAAACGACCCGGGGCAAATGAACGATTCGTCACAGGAAATCAGCGAACAGAAACAAAGAGAAAAAGAATTTGTATTAAATAAAACTCTGCTCGCTTATGCTGATACAGAAGAAAAGCCAATAAGAATAGAAGTTGAATATTCTGCAGCCGAACAAGAAAGAAAACTCGATTCTTTCGGTGAAAACACTTACGTGGATTATGATCTCGCTTTCAGATGGGGGTATCAGCGTAATATTCAAATCGGTTATGATAACGAGCTATTCAGGACAGTGGAATTTGATGTACAAACTGGCAAATTGACCAGATTTTTCATAAGAACAAAGTACAAAAAACAAGCTCCGGAAAAACTGGTTTTCAGTGATGTGCCGGTCAGCGAAGATCGTATGGATGAAATAATCAGAATCGTTTTGTCGGAAATTATGCTGCGTGACGATATCGATTTGGACGAGTATGAAAAGGTAACGATCGGCACGAACATAGAATACAATATTGCGTACTATAAAAAGGTAAACGGGATCGTTGTATCCGAAATAAATGTTCGCGCAACTAAAAGCGGGACGATTTGGTTGTTAGGTATATCAGATTTAAGCGACCATGATACAATACCGGTACCGGATTGGGATATCGAAGTCTATGCAAATGCGGCGCTGCGCCGCATCAAAGCGATATTCGCTGATGATGAAGATGTGGCAGAAATCAAAGATATTGCGTTTTTAGATAACAAAATGAGAATAGGTTATTACGGCGCCGAAGATACATATATGGTTTATTCCGAAGCTTTCTACACCGTGGTTTATAAAGACGGTCACGAAACAACTTATGATTGCATACCGCTGTTTCTGTTTTCGTGTGAATAGAGTGATAATCATTATATGAATCAACCGCCGGAGCATCGTAAAGCAAGCGTATTGATTGATTTAATCCCCCGCGAGTGTAACGCCCGCGGGGGAAATTTTCATAACTGTTGGCGCGCCGTATCAGATAGCGTCCATTTCGCTTTGCGTCAGCGGATGCAGGCCCGCGAGCGATAGCGCACGTTCGGCGGAAGCGGTATCGCTTACGCGGAAGATCATATAGGCGCGGCTGGTATCGCGGCCGATGAACGCGTACATATAAATAATGTTCACGTTCGCCTTGTTGAATTCGGTGAGCAGGCGGTTGAGCCCGCCCGGTTCATTGGGGACCGCGAACACCAGGACTTCGGTGACGCTGGCGATAAAACTTTCGTTTGCAAGCACGGCGGACGCCTTTTCGACGTCGTCCACGATCATACGCGCTATGCCGAAATCGTTGGTCTCGGCCAAAGACAGCGCGCGCAGGTCGATGCCGTTCGCCGCAAGCAGCGAGGTGAGCTCGCTGAGTTTTCCCGGTTTATTTTCCAAAAACGCGGATATTTGCTTTGTGCTCATCTTGTTTACTCCTTTCACTTATGCGTCAGATCTTGCGTTTGTCTATGACGCGGACGGCTTTGCCTTCGCTGCGGGTGATGGATTTGGGCGCGAGCAGAGTCACCTTTGCGCGTATACCAAGCATCGACTGCAGCCCTGCGACGAGCGCGTTCTGCCGCGACTGGATGGCGCCGATATCGTCGGTGAACATATCGGGCGTCATTTCGACCTGCACCTCGAGCGTGTCGGTGTTGTTCACGCGGTCTACGACTATAAGGTAGTTCGCCGCGTAGCCGTTGTTCAGGAGCACCGTTTCGATCTGGCTGGGGAACACGTTGACGCCGCGGATGATAAGCATATCGTCGCTTCTTCCCTTTGGCTTACTCATACGGACGTGAGTCCTGCCGCAGGGGCATTTTTCACGAGTGAGCGAGCAGATGTCGCGCGTGCGGTAGCGTATCATCGGGAACGCCTCTTTGTCGACGGCGGTGATTACGAGTTCGCCGGTGGCGCCTTCCGGGAGCACCTCTCCCGTATCGGGGTCGATTATTTCGGCTATGAAATGGTCTTCGTTGATGTGCATTCCGTGCTGGTCGGAGCATTCGAACGCGACGCCCGGGCCGGAAAGTTCGGTGAGGCCGTAGATATCGTACGCCTTTATGCCCAGCGTTTCCTGAATGCTTTGGCGCATTTCCTCGCTCCACGCTTCGGCGCCGAATATTCCCGCCTTGAGCGGGATATCGTCGGGACCCAACCCCATTTCTTTCATATGCTCGCCGAGATAAGCGGCGTAGCTGGGGGTGCAGCAGAGTATGGTGGCGTTCAGATCCTGCAGGAACATTATCTGGCGTTCGGTGTTGCCGGACGAGATCGGAACGGTGAGGCATCCGACTTTCTGGCTGCCGCCGTTGAGTCCGAAACCGCCGGTGAACAGACCGTAGCCGTATGCGACCTGGCAGACGTCGTCTTTGGATCCGCCCGCGGCGACGATCGCCCTCGCGCAGCAGTCGTCCCAAAGGTCGATATCGTGCTGCGTGTAGAACGCGATAACGCGTTTGCCCGTGGTGCCGCTTGTGGAATGTATACGCACGCAATCCTTGAGCGGCGCGCCGAGCAGGCCGTACGGATACGCGTCGCGCAGGTCGTATTTGCTAAGGAACGGAAGCTTGTAAAGATCGTCTATCCCCTTTATGTCGTCGGGGGTGACGCCTTTTTCTTCCATCTTTTTGCGGTAGTAGGGCACGTTGTCGTATACGCGCCTGATCTGTGCTGCGAGCCGCTCGCTCTGGAGCTTTTTGATCACCTCACGGGGAGCGCACTCTATTTCGGGTTGATAATACTTTTGCATCGTTATCACACTTTCATACTTTGGGCAGTTTGGCCGCGTAGGACGCGAGTTCAGCGTCGGTGGGGATATAATCGTCCATTTTGCCGTCGTGGAATTTTTCGTATGCGACGAGGTCAAAGTAGCCGGTGCCGGTAAGACCGAAGACTATCGTCTTTGCTTCGCCGGTCTCTTTGCATTTGAGCGCTTCGTCGATCGCCACACGGATGGCGTGACTGCTTTCGGGCGCGGGGAGTATTCCTTCGACGCGCGCGAACGTTTCGGCAGCTTCGAATACGCTTGTCTGGGGAACGCTCGTCGCTTCCATATAGCCGTCGTCGTAAAGCTGCGAAAGCACGGGGCTCATACCGTGATACCTGAGTCCGCCGGCGTGGTTGGGCGCCGGGATGAAGTCGCTGCCCAGCGTATACATCTTGGCGAGCGGACACACCATGCCGGTGTCGCAGAAATCGTATGCGTAAACGCCGCGGGTGAAGCTGGGACAGGAAGCGGGTTCGACGGCGATTATGCGATAATTCTTTTCGCCGCGCAATTTTTCGCCCATAAACGGGGCGATGAGCCCGCCGAGGTTGGAGCCGCCGCCGGCGCAGCCGATGATGATATCCGGCGTGATGCCGTATTTGTCGAGCGCCGCCTTGGTCTCGAGTCCTATGACGCTTTGATGCAGAAGCACCTGGTTGAGCACACTGCCCAGGACGTAACGGTAACCGGGATTGCTGACCGCAACTTCGACGGCTTCGCTGATGGCGCAGCCCAGAGAACCGCCGGTCCCGGGGTGTTCGGCGAGTATTTTTCTGCCGATGTCGGTGGTATCGGAAGGTGAAGGAGTGACGGACGCGCCGTAGACGCGCATAACTTCGCGCCGGAACGGTTTCTGTTCGTAGCTGACCTTGACCATATAGACCTTGCAGTCGAGTCCGAAATACGAGCACGCCATGGAAAGCGCTGTGCCCCACTGGCCGGCGCCTGTCTCGGTGGTGACGCCCTTGAGCCCCTGTTTCTTGGCGTAATACGCCTGCGCGATGGCGGAATTGAGCTTGTGGCTGCCGGAAGTGTTGTTGCCTTCGAACTTGTAATATATCTTCGCGGGAGTGCCAAGCTTTTCCTCAAGGCAGTAAGCGCGTACAAGCGGCGAAGGGCGGTACATTTTGTAAAAATCGCGTATTTCCTGCGGGATAGGATATTCGCGGGTCTCGTTATCCAGCTCCTGCGCGACGAGTTCGTCGCAGAATACGCCAGAAAGCTCTTCAGCCGTCATGGGCTGATGCGTGCCGGGGTTCAGCAGCGGCGCGGGTTTGTTCTTCATATCAGCGCGCACGTTGTACCAGAACTTAGGCATCTCCGCTTCTTCGAGATAGATCTTGTAAGGGATCGCCTGGTCTTTCATAATGTTGCCTCCTTTGAATTTTGTGTGATTTTTATTTTCTTAAAGCCGCGCTCAAGCGGCGTTTTAAGCACAAAATTAACGGCCCCGCCCTATTGGACGAGGCCGCGTTTCGACATTTGATACGTTTCTTCGGCGGCTTACTGTTCCAATTCGAGCACGACAAAACTGCAGCTAAACCAGTAGCCGCACCAAAAGCCGAAGAATACGCTGTTATGATTGTTATTCATTCCGCCGTGCTCCTTTTCCTTGAATTTTTATGCATTATAGCATGCAAAAACACGCTTGTCAAGTGTTTTATGAAAAAAACGCAAAAAAATATTCACTATTTTGCGCGTGCTGCCGCGTACACGTCGCCGCCGAAAGCATCCGCCGCGACCACCGCGGGCAGATCCTTCAATTCCATCTTATACACGGCTTCGCTGAGCAGGTCGGGGAAAGCGACGCATTCGCACGAAACGACCGCGTTCCCGCACAGCGCGCCGGCGCCGCCCACGGCGGCGAAATAGACGCGTTTGTTGCGCGCAATGGCGTCGCGCACTTCTTTTGAAACCTCGCCTTTGCCTATGACGCACGAAAGTCCCATATCGTAAAGCCGCGGCGCGAATCCGTCCATGCGCGCGGAGGTGGTCGGTCCGCAGCTGCCGCACGCTTTTCCGGGAGGGGCGGGACAAGGGCCGGCGTAGAAGAACGCCGCGCCTTCGATCGAGAAAGGCAGTTCGATCCCCTGATTAAGGTATTCGAAAATCCTCTTGTGCGCGCAGTCGCGGCAGGTGAGGACTTCCCCGCTTATTAGTACGATATCACCGGCGCGCAGCGTCTGCGCGGTCTTTGTGTCGAGCGGGAGCGTGACTCTTTTGATCTTCATCACAGCACCTCCGTTTCGCACCGTATGCAGTTGCACTGAATATTCACCGCCACGGGAAGCCCGGCTATATGAGTAGGCGATATCTCGCACGCTACTCCAAGAGACGTGACGTCGCCGCCGAACCCCTGGCAGCCGATATGCAGGTCGTTTATACGCTTCAGCGCTTCTTTTTCTATAGCGGCCACGTCAGAACGCGCGTTATTCGTCCCCACGGGGCGCACGAGCGCCTTCTTTGCGAGCAGCGCGCAGCTTTCGAACGTGCCGCCTATCCCCACGCCCACGTAAACCGGCGGACACGGGCGTGAACCGGCGTCGCGCACGGCGCCGACTATACATTCGATAATACCTTCGGCTCCGTTGCCCGGCTTGAGCATATAGATACGGCTCATGTTCTCGCTGCCAAACCCTTTGGGGATAAACGTCACCTTTATGTTTTCGCCTTCGGTTATTTCGTAATGGATCACCGCCGGGGTGTTGTCGCCGGTGTTGACGCGCGTGAGCGGATCGCACACCGATTTACGAAAGCAGCCGTCGGCGTACGCGCGGCGCACGCCTTCGTTCACCGCGTCGGCGACGGGCAGGCCGGAAAGCGCGACGCCCTGGCCGATCTCTATGAGCACGACGCTCATACCGGTATCCTGACATACCGGCATTTCTTCTTTTTTGGCTGTATCGGCGTTCTTTATAAGCGTCTTCAGCGCAAAGGCGCAGGTCGGCGAGCTTTCGGCCCGCGCCGCTTCATTCAGCGCCGCGAGACACGAAGGCGTAGGCCGGACGCACGCTTTGCGCGCCAACCGGCAGACGCATTCTTCTATTTGTTTGGTATCGATCATCCTCATGGGACCACGCTCCGTAACGTATGCGCGTAAGCCGCGCGCCTGTGTGTATTTTTATTATAGCACGGCAAAACGCGGTTTTCAATACCCGCGCGCGCTTTTTGTGCGCCCCGCCCGTCTTTGCGCGCGCGATTTGTGTATTATATCCGTTTATACCGTATTCGGTGAATAATATTAGTCGCTTTTGCTATATTTTGCATATTATTACATTTATGTATTGACAAAGCGCATATTTACGAGTAAAATGATTTAAATATTAAAGAATAAACGGAGAAATTTATCGTGATAAAGGTTTTCATCGACGGCAGTTCCGGCACGACCGGACTGAATATAAAAAGCAGGCTCGGCACGCGGAGCGATATTTCGCTCATAACCCTTGACGAAAACGAGCGAAAAGACGTATCTTCCCGCGCAGACGCGATACACCGCAGCGATGTGTCTTTTCTGTGCCTGCCCGACGACGCCGCGCGCGAGATAGTCTCGCTCGTTCGGGACGTGCCTTCCGTCATAATCGACACATCCACCGCGCACCGCGTATCGCCCGGCTGGACATACGGCTTTGCGGAGCTGAAAGGCAGGCGCGCGCGAATAGCGTCTTCCAACCGCATAGCGAATCCCGGCTGCCACGCGAGCGGATTCATTGCGCTCGTCGCGCCGCTGGTGAATGCGGGCGTCATAAAGAAAGACGCTTCCCTTTCCTGCTTTTCGCTGACCGGGTATTCCGGAGGCGGAAAGAAAATGATAGCCGATTACGAAGATCCGCTGCGCGCGGATGCGCTGAAAGCGCCCGCGATGTATGCGCTGGCGCAGAAACACAAGCATCTGCCCGAAATGGTGAACGAATGCAGGCTCGAACGAGCGCCGGTGTTCTGCCCCATAGTCTCTTCGTATTACGCGGGGATGGAAGTTGTCGTGCCGCTTTCCGCAGGCGACGTGAGTTGCGGTGCGGAAGATATCAAGGCGATATACAGATCGGTCTACGCCGACAAGGTGGTAAAGTTCGCAGAAAGACCGGAGGAAAACGGTTTTCTTTCGGCAGGCGTTTTCGCCGGCCGCGACGATATGGAAATAAGCGTTCTGGGCAACGACGACCGTATAACGCTGGTCTCGAGATTCGATAATCTGGGCAAGGGCGCGTGCGGCGCCGCGATACAGAATATGAACATTGCCCTTTCGCTCCCCGAAGAGACCGGACTCGTTTTATAGGAGGCATTCATGAAGAAAACTGAAGGCGGCGTGTGCGCCCCCAAGGGGTTCACGGCAAACGGCGTGCTCTGCGGCATTAAGAAAAACTCGGTCAAAAACGACCTTTCGCTGATATTCAGCGAAGTCCCCGCTTCGGCTGCGGCGGTGTATACGACCAACCTCGTAAAAGGCGCGCCGCTGAAAGTGACCCGCAGACATCTGCAAAACGGCGTGGCCAGAGCCGCGATCTGCAATAGCGGCAACGCCAACACCTGCAACGCAAACGGCGTGGAAGTCGCCGAGCAGACCTGCGCGCTGCTCGCCGGAGCGCTCGACATAGCGCCGGGGGACGTGATAGTCGCTTCCACCGGCGTCATAGGTCAGCCGCTTGACATCACGCCGATAAAGAACGGCATCCCTTCCCTTGCGGCGGGACTATCCGCAGACGGCAGCGACGCCGCGGCGCGCGGGATAATGACCACCGACACGGTGAAAAAAGAGGTCGCTTATGAATTTGAGATAGACGGCGCGGTATGCCGCATAGGCGGCATCGCAAAAGGCAGCGGGATGATTCATCCCAACATGGCGACGATGCTGGTGTTCATCACCTCCGACGTATCCATATCGCCGGAAATGCTGCAGACGGCGCTTTCGGAAAACGTCAAGGACACGTTCAACATGATAAGCGTAGACGGAGACACTTCGACCAACGATATGGTCTGCGTGATGGCGAACGGCATGGCCGGGAATGAAAGGATAGTTTCGAAAGGCGGCGCTTACGACGCGTTCGCCGCAGCGCTCGACGCAGTGACCGTGTATCTGTGCAGAGCGATCGCTGCCGACGGCGAAGGCGCGACAAGGCTTATGGAATGCCGGGTGAACGGCGCGCGCGACGAAACGACCGCAAAGACAGTCGCCAAAAGCGTGGTGTGTTCCAACCTCACCAAGGCCGCAATATTCGGCGCCGACGCCAACTGGGGCAGAGTCATCTGCGCGATGGGCTACAGCGGCGCTGACATCGACCCCGAAAAGGCGGATATCTTCTTCAAAAGCTCCGCGGGGTGCATAAAGGTCTGCCAAAGCGGATTCGGCGTTGATTTTTCGGAAGAAGAAGCCAAAAAGATATTGCTCGAAAAAGAAATAGAGATAATAATAGACCTTCACGACGGCGATTCGTCCGCTACGGCGCGGGGCTGCGACCTCACGTACGAGTACGTACGGATCAACGGCGATTACCGCAGCTGACGCGGAAACAAAAAGGAGGAACTTATATGAACGACGTTTTTTCCAACGCCGAGCGCGCAGAAGTGCTGGCTCAGGCATTGCCGTACATCAAAAGGTATAACGGCAAGACCGTTGTCATAAAATACGGCGGCAACGCGATGGTGAACGAAAATCTCAAAAAGCAGGTCATGAAAGACATAGTGCTTTCGTGGCTCATAGGGATAAAAATCGTGCTCGTACACGGCGGAGGTCCGGAAATAAGCGAGCTTATGGATAAGCTGGGCAAAAAGCCCGAGTTCGTGGACGGGCTCCGCGTTACTGACGGCGAGACGATAGACATTGTGCAGATGGCGCTTTCCGGCAAGGTCAACAAATCGCTTGTGAACCTTATAGAAGTTTCCGGCGGCGTGAGCGTGGGCCTTTCGGGCGTCGACGCGCGGCTCATAGAAGCCGAACCCAAGGACGAACGTCTGGGGCTTGTCGGCGAGATCACCAAAGTCAACACCGCCGTCATAAACGATCTGCTCGAAAAGGGGTATATCCCCGTCGTTTCGACAGTCGGGTGCGACAGGCACGGCAACATATACAACATCAACGGCGACACCGCCGCCGCTTATATAGCGGGCGCGCTGGGCGCGGAACGGCTCATCATGATGACCGATATCGCGGGGATCCTGCGCGACAGGGACGATCCCTCAACGCTCATACCTGAAGTCACGGTGGCGGAAGCCGCGGAGCTGAGAAAGCAGGGAGTGATATCCGGCGGCATGATACCCAAAGTCGAATGCTGTATCAAAGCAATTGAAAAAGGCGTGAAGAACGTGGTCATTATGGACGGCCGCGTGCCGCATTCCATACTTATGGAACTCCTTACCGACGAAGGCGCCGGCACCATGGTCACGCGCTGAAGCATACGGGGTAGGTATTTATGAAAACCGATATCAAGAAGATCGATAAACAGTATATCGCTTCGACATACAAACGTTTTCCGGTAGTGGCAGTGTCCGGCAAGGGCTCGGTCATCACCGGCGAAGACGGCAAAAAATACATCGATATGGGCTCGGGCATCGGCGTAACGGCGTTCGGGATCGCCGACGAAGCGTGGCTCAAGGCCGTGTGCGGTCAGGCGTCGCTTATACAGCACGCTTCCAACCTGTACTACACCGAGCCGTGCGCAAAGCTCGCGCGCACGCTGTGCAGACGTACCGGGATGAAAAAAGTCTTCTTTTCGAATTCCGGCGCCGAAGCCAACGAATGCGCCATCAAAGCGGCTCGCAAATACGCTTCGGTCAAATACGGTCCGGAACGCCATGTCATAGCCACGCTTAACAACAGTTTTCACGGGCGCACGCTTACGACGCTCGCGGCGACAGGACAGGCGAAGTTCCACGAGCTGTTCACACCGCTCACCGAAGGATTCGTAAGTTTTGACGCCGGCGATATGTCGATCCCCAAAGAGCTGAACGCGCGCGGAGCGCTCGCCGCCGTGATGATAGAATGCGTGCAGGGCGAAGGCGGAGTGATTCCGCTCGGCGACGGATTCGTTAAAGAACTTTACGCGTTTTGCAAAGCCAACGACGTGCTGCTCATCGTCGACGAGGTCCAGACCGGCAACGGCAGAACGGGCGAGCTTTACGCTTATATGAATTACGGCATAACGCCCGACGTCGTTTCCACGGCGAAAGGGCTCGCCGGCGGGCTTCCGCTCGGCGCGACTCTGCTCGGCGAAAAATGCGCGGACGTGTTCGCTTACGGCGACCACGGTTCCACTTTCGGCGGCAACCCGGTCTCGTGCGCAGCGGCGCTCAGCGTCATACGCCGCATAGACAAAAAAACGCTTGCAGGCGTAAAAGCAAAAAGCAGATTCGTTTTCGAAACGCTAAACTCCGCCGAAGGCGTGGAAAGCGTTACCGGAGCGGGGCTTATGATAGGCATAAAAACCGTAAGGCCCGCTTCCGACGTGGTGAACGAATGCATAGAGCGCGGCGTGCTCTGCCTCACCGCTAAAGACAAGGTGCGGCTTCTGCCGGCTCTGAATATTCCGATGAAGACGCTTGAAAAAGCGCTGGACGTGATAAAAGAAGTCTGCGCAAGGAAGTAAAGCGTAAAACGATTCCCATTCTATTGCGGGGAGACGGCTATGAAAAAGGCATATCTGATACTTGAAAACGGAACGGTTTTTGAAGGATACAAAATAGGCGCTGACAAAGAGACCGTGGGCGAAGTCGTGTTCACGACCGGGATGTGCGGATATCTCGAAACGCTCACCGACCCTTCGTACGCCGGGCAGATAGTCGTGCAGACTTTTCCGCTCATAGGCAATTACGGCGTTATACCCCAGGATTTCGAAGGCGAATGCGCGGTAAAGGGCTACGTCGTGAGGACTCTGTGCGACGCTCCTTCGAATTTCAGAAGCGAATCAAAGCTCGACGATTATCTTAAAAAGCGCGGAGTCTGCGGTATATGCGGCATAGACACGCGCCGCCTCACCAGGATGATACGCGAACAGGGCGTTATGAACGGGACGATCTGCGACAGTATGCAGGCGGATCTTAACGCAATCAAAGGATACAAAGTGAGCGGAGTCGTGCCGCTCGTCTCGTGCAGAGAGTCTTATGAGGCGCCTGCCTTGACGGAAGAAAAATTCCGCGTGGCGCTTATAGATTACGGCGCGAAGAAGAGCATTACGGAATGTCTGCGCGCCCGCGGCTGCCGCGTGACGGTTTTTCCGCACGACGTAAAAGCCGAGACCGTGCTCGCTTCCGATCCCGACGGGATAATGCTTTCCAACGGCCCGGGAGACCCCGAAGAAAACGTCTGCGAAATAGAACAGATAAAGAAACTCATAGGCAAAAAACCGCTGTTCGGCATTTGCTTAGGACATCAGCTCACCGCGCTTGCTATGGGCGGAAAGACCGTAAAACTCAAATACGGCCACCACGGCGCGAATCAGCCGGTTAGCGAAATTGGTACAGACAGGACGTATATCACGAGCCAGAACCACAACTATGCCGTTCTTGCCGATTCGCTCGGCGCCGCCGGCAAAGAGACTTTCGTCAACGCCGACGACGGCAGCTGCGAAGGCGTGGAATACAAAGGCCTAAACGCGTTCACGGTCCAGTTCCATCCGGAAGCAAATTCCGGACCGCACGACACGGAGTTTTTGTTCGACCGCTTTTTGAAAATGATGGAGGGTTGCAAAAATGCCTAAGAACGAATCGATCAAAAAAGTGCTCGTCATCGGTTCGGGCCCCATCGTCATAGGACAGGCGGCCGAATTCGACTACGCGGGCGCTCAGGCATGCCGCGTGCTAAAGAGCCAGGGCATAAACGTGGTGCTTGCCAATTCCAACCCCGCGACGATAATGACCGACAGCGCGCTGGCTGACGAGATATATCTGGAGCCGCTCACCGAAGAGACGATCGCGCGAATAATAGAAAAAGAGCGTCCCGACGGCTTGCTCGCGGGCTTAGGCGGACAGACGGCGCTCACCGTCGCCATGCAGCTGTACGAAAGCGGAGTGCTGCAGAAATACGGAGTGAAATTCCTCGGCAGCGATATCGAGGCGATCAAAAAGGCGGAAGACCGCGAATCGTTCAAGGAAACGATGCAGAAGATCGGTCAGCCGTGCGTTCCGAGCGAGATCGCGCACGACGTGGACGCCGCGCTCGCAGCGGCAAAAGATATCGGCTACCCGGTCATAGTCAGGCCGGCGTACACGCTCGGCGGTTCGGGCGGCGGTATCGCGCAGAACGCGGAAGAGCTGGCAAAGATCGCATCTGCCGGGCTTGAGCTGTCGCCCATAACGCAGATACTCGTTGAAAAATGCATTTCCGGCTGGAAAGAGATAGAGTTCGAAACGATGCGCGACGCGGCGGGCAACGTTATCGCCGTCTGTTCGATGGAAAACTTCGACCCCGTAGGCATTCACACCGGCGATTCCATCGTCGTGGCGCCTACCCTCACGCTTTCGGACAAAGAGTTCCAGATGCTGCGTTCCGCGTCGCTGGATATCATATCGGCGCTGGGTATCGTGGGCGGCTGCAACTGCCAGTTCGCGCTTGACCCGGACAGTTTCGAATACGCCGTGATAGAAGTCAACCCGCGCGTTTCGCGCTCGTCCGCGCTGGCTTCCAAGGCCACGGGTTACCCCATTGCGAAAATTTCGACCATGCTCGCCATAGGGTATAATCTGGACGAAATAAAGAACGAGATCACCGGCAAGACCTGCGCTCTGTTCGAGCCCGCGCTCGATTACGTCGTGGTCAAGCTGCCCAAGTGGCCGTTCGACAAATTCATAGGTTCCAGCCGCAAGCTCGGCACGCAGATGAAAGCGACCGGCGAAGTGATGGCGATAGGCCAGACTTTTACGGAAGCGCTGATGAAAGCCGTGCGCGGCGTGGAGATAAACCTCGATTCGCTCAACGCCGAACCGGTGAGCGGCGACGACATTTTGACGCGGCTCGGCATGCAGGACGATATGCGCGTGTTCACCGTGTTCGAAGCGCTCAAAGCCGGCGTGCCGGAAGAGACCGTACACGGTATGACCGGCATAGACAGGTATTTCATTTCGTGCCTCAAAGAGGCCGCCGGTCTTGAAAAAGAGATATGCGAAAACGAGCTCACCGACGCGCTTTACTTAAAGGCGAAAAAGTCGGGATTCCCCGACACGTATATCAAACGCCTGACGAAGGCGGAAAAGCTGCCCGCGTTCGATTACAGCTACAAGATGGTCGACACCTGCGCCGCCGAGTTCGCCGCCGAGACGCCGTATTTCTATTCGTGCGCCGACGCCGACTGCGAATCCAGAAGCATAAGCCGCAGCGGCAAACCGGTCATAATGGTGCTTGGCTCGGGGCCGATACGCATCGGTCAGGGCATAGAATTCGACTACAGCTCGGTCCACTGCGTATGGACGCTCAGGGAGATGGGCTACGACGTGGTCATAGTCAACAACAACCCCGAAACGGTATCGACCGATTACGATACCGCTAACCGGCTGTATTTCGAGCCGCTTACCGAAGAAGACATTCTTAATATCGTCAAGGTCGAGCGGCCGATCGGCGTGGTTGTGGCTTTCGGCGGTCAGACCGCGATCAAGCTCGCCAAAAAGCTGGATTCTGCGGGAGTGACAATTCTCGGCACCAGCGCCGAAAGCATAGATATCGCCGAAGACCGCGAACGTTTCGACGCGTTCCTGGGGTCCATAGACATGAAACGCCCCAAAGCGGTATCGGTGGAAAGCACCGAAGAAGCGCTGGTGGCGGCAAAGATACTCGGGTATCCCGTGCTGCTCAGGCCCTCGTACGTCATAGGCGGCCAGGGTATGAGCGTGGTGCGTTCGGCGGACGAACTGAAAACGTATATGGACGCGATAACGCGCGACATTTCCAATTCGGTCCTGGTCGACAAATATATGCCCGGCACCGAGCTTGAAGTCGACTGCATATCCGACGGCTCGACTGTTCTCATCCCCGGAATAATGGAGCATATCGAGCGCGCCGGCATACATTCGGGCGATTCGATAGCCGTTTATCCGCCGTACAACCTTTCGGAAACGCTTACCAAAAAGATATGCGACGTTTCCGTAAAGATAGCGCGCGGTCTGGGGACCAAGGGCATAGTGAACATACAGTATCTGGTGTTCGAAAACGATCTTTACGTCATAGAAGTCAATCCGCGCGCAAGCCGCACGGTGCCTTATATCAGCAAGGTCACGGGCATACCGATGATCGAGCTCGCCAGCCGCGTCATGCTGGGCGAACGGCTCGCGGACCTGGGTTATAAAGAAGGCCTTGCAAGGAGCGCGCGCTATTACGCAGTGAAGGTTCCGGTGTTCAGCTTTGAAAAGATAGCCGACGCCAATTCCATAATGGGACCGGAGATGAAATCCACCGGCGAAGTGCTGGGCATAGGCAGGACCAAAGCGGAGGCGCTCTACAAAGGGCTTTGCGCTTCCGGAATAGACGTCCACGCCGGCAAAGAGCCCGGCAAAGGCATACTTATTTCGGTGGAGGATTACGATTATTCGGACGCTATAAAGCTCGCCGAAAAGTTCACCGATCTTGGAATGCACATCTACGCCACGCCCGACACGACCGCCGCGATCCGTGCGCGCGGCATGGAAGTCACAATGGCGCACAATATCTGGGACAACAACGACATTTACGACCTGATAGAGACCGGAAAAGTCAATTACGTAGTTTACACCGGCGCGGTGATGGACGTTTCCGTGGGCGATTTCCGATTGCTTTACCGCAAGGCGATGAACGCGCACATCCCGTGCATGACGTCCATCGACACGGCGCTCGCACTCGCCGACGTCATAAGCGCTTCGTACGACCAGAAGAACACACATCTTGTGGATATAAATCACTGAGGAGCCAAAAATGGATCTTAAAGGAAAGAGTTTTCTTAAACTGCTCGATTTTTCGGCGGAAGAGATAGACGGCCTGCTCGAGCTCGCCGCCGACCTGAAAGCCAAAAAGAAAAGCGGCGTGCCGCACGATATGTTCCGCGGCAAAAACGTCGCGCTGATATTCGAAAAGACCAGCACCCGCACTCGGTGTTCGTTCGAAGTCGCATCCGCCGACCTGGGGATGCACGCGGTGTATCTCGATCCCAAAAGCTCGCAGCTCGGCAAAAAGGAAAGTATAGCCGATACGGCGCGCGTACTGGGCAGGATGTTCGACGGCATAGAATACCGCGGCTACGGTCAGGACCGCGTGGAGACGCTTGCGAAGTATTCGGGCGTGCCGGTGTGGAACGGGCTCACCAACGAATTCCACCCCACGCAGGTGCTCGCAGATTTTCTTACCGTAAAAGAACATTTCGGGCGCCTTAAAGGGATAAAGCTCGTATTCATAGGCGACGCCAGATACAATATGTGCAATTCGCTTATGGCGGGCAGCGCCATAATGGGGCTGGATTTCACGGTCTGCGCTCCCGAAAAGTATTTTCCGAACAAAGAGCTTGTATCGGTCTGCCGCGAACGCGCGGCGGAATCAGGAGCCGTGCTGCGTTTTGAGACCGATCCCGCAAAGGCGGTGAGAAACGCCGACGTCATCTACACCGACGTATGGGTCTCGATGGGCGAACCCGATTCGGCGTGGCGCGAACGCATAGACGATCTGCTTCCCTACCGCGTGGACGAAAAACTGATGCAAACAGCGGGCGAACAGTGCCGCTTTATGCACTGTCTTCCGGCGTTTCACGACCTTGAGACCGAGACCGGGCGCGAGATAAACGCTAAGTTCGGTATCGATTGCATGGAAGTCACGAACGGCGTGTTTGAAGGAAAGCAGTCGATAGTTTTCGACGAAGCCGAAAACCGTATGCACACAATAAAAGCCGTTATGGCTGCCACTTTATAAAGTAAAACAGAAAAGCGCCGGACACATGTCCGGCGTCTTTTTTTATCTGTTTGCGAACCTCTCTTCCCTGCCGCTTTCGCGCATTTCGCGCGCAAACGATTCGGGTTCTTTTTTATAAAAATCCTGGTGTTCTTCCCCGGCCGGGTAAAACTTTATAAGCGGTTCGAGCGCGATATACGCTTTTTCGCCGTTGGCTTTTTCCCATTCTGCTATTCTTTTCGCGGCGACCGCTCTTTCGCTTTCGCTTGCGTAATACACGGCGAGCGTATACGATCTGCCGCGGTCTATGAACTGTCCGCCGCCGTCAGTGGGGTCTACGTTTGCCAGAAAAACGTCGCACAGTTCGCCGAAGCTCACGCACGATTCGTCATATTCCAATTCTACTGTCTCGCGGTGGCTTGTGAGCTGAGCTTTGACGGAATCGTAATCCGGATCCGCTTCAGTGCCGCCGCAGAAACCGCAGGTCACGCGCGTTACTCCGTTTTCTTCAAACACGGGCGTGATGCACCAGAAACATCCGCACGCAAAATACGCTTTTTTCATAGCCCGAATGTATCTCCTTTCAAATACTTATACAATTCGTACACCGAACAGCCGATTCTGCTTTCGATATACGCTTTCTGCGCGAACGCGCATTGACGGTGGCGCGCGGAAAAAGCGTGCGTGCCTTTGCGTGATTCTATATCCGCTATGCGCTCTTCCAGCGTGGTCCCGCCGGAATGGAGGCAGAGCAGGTCGCAGGTCTGTATTATGCGGTCGTAATCGGTGTATTCGCGCGTGCTCACCAGCTCTTTTACTTCGGCGTATCCTTCGCTTTCGGGCGAGAGCAGTTCGCCGCAGATGCATTTGATATCGTTGTTCAGAAACGAGTGCGTCAGGCAGATATACGCGTATTCGCCGTAACCGTTTTCTTTTAAATACTTATATCCGGCGTACATATGGTTGGCGGGATCGATCTTGCGGCCGATATCGTGCAGATACCCCAGCGCCGCGGCGTATACGGCGTCGAGCCCCATTCGCGCGGCTATCAGCGCCGCCAGCTCGCCGACGTAAACGCTGTGCATCACGTAGCGCACGGAACGCGGCTCGCTTATCCCCTCCGCAAGCAGTCTGAACGCCTGTTTTCCGGTAAGATACATATGCTTGTTCCCTGTTTATTTTTGTACTGACATATATATTATAACACTTTTACGCGGAATTGCAAGAAAAAACGCGCCCGCGCATAAAAAACGCGGGCGTTTGACTTTTTATCGCATATCAGAACGGGAAGTCGCCGGGGAACAGCACGTGACGCAGCAGATAGATGGCGTCGTTGGAATCAACGTCGCCGTCGCGGTCGAGGTCGCCCTTGACGGCTATGATCGCCTCGTCGAGCACATTATCGCCGCTTACGAGCCGCAGTTTATCGCCGGCGGCAAACGGAAACCCCGAAACGCCGGCGCCGTCGGGATCGGTCTCGACCACTCCCGGCGGAAGCAAATCGACTACGCCGGTGATCATAACGTACTGAGTATCGCCTATATAGTAAAAGTAAAAGTTTTCGCCGCACACATCCGGGAGCCTGCGCAGGGCGGGTATGAACTCGCCTTGTTCAAGCATACTGCCGCAGCCGACACAGTAAACGTCGCCTGTATATCCGTCCGCGTCATGAGTCGCGGGCAGATAATTCCTGAGTTCGGTCTCGCCGGTGTGATTATGAAGATCTATCGGAATGGATTCGTCTTTTTGCGCGCCGCAATAAGAGCAGACGCTGTGCCTGGTTCCCGCGGCGGCGCAGGTGGCGGGTTCTTCGCTTTGAACTTCCCATTCATGCCCCTGAATGTTTACCGAAACGGTGTAGGCGATCGTTGTATGCCTGCCCGCGTCGTCTTCGATGCTGACCGTAACGGTCAGGTCGTGCACGCCTTCGGCGTCTGCCGGGACGGCGAGGCATATGATGAAAATGTCTTTATCGATAATATGCTGGCTCAAGCTTTTGTCCTGATACGTGAGCACGGCGGCGCTGATCTTATCTTTTACGGCGTCGTAGGACATATTAGCGACGATAAACGGCGGGAACGCGGACGTGAACGCCGGAGAGTTCCATACGCCCGAGACGAAACCGAAACAGTCTTTGTCGTCGTATTTGAGGAGCACCCCGATCGATTTCGCGGTGATCTCGTCGGCGTGTATCGCCAGAGCGAATTCTCTTCCGTGGATCGCATCGACGTAAAGCGGAACGGATATTTGCTGCACGCGTTCCGGTATTTCCTCCGATACCGGCTCGTCGCTGGAAGATTCTTCGGGTCCTTCGGAACTTTCCGCTTCGTTCGTAACTATTATGTCCAGCGGAAATGTGCGCAGAGCTTCGCCTTCGTTGGAAAACTCGATCGTTATAACGTACGAGCCTTCGGTCTGAGCGGCCGTGAAAGCGTAGCTGAACACCTCGCCGTCGAGCGTGACCGTTTCGTCGCCGTAATTGATGACCGCGGCGTGGATGTACCCGTTTTCGCAGATCGCGTTGGCTTTGATGAACGGATCGCCCGTGTTTCCGGCGTTCCATACGCCGCTCACAAAAGCGAAACCTTCGGGCAGTATGACGCGTACGCCGCATGACATGACGTCAAGTGAATCGAATTCCACAGATACTGCGACGCCTTCTCCGGGCGCCACCCGGGAAGGATATTTCACCGTCACGCCCTGCCGGGTCACGGAAACAGGGTCCTCGGCGCGCGCGGCGAGCGCCGGCATTATAGCGAGCGCAAGCGAAAAGCACAATGCTATGCATATAACCCTTTTTATCACGAAAAACGGCTCCTTTGGTTTATTATCGTGATTTTTCAGTTTCACATAAGCGGATAGTCGCCGCTGAACAGCACGTGGCGGAGCAGATAGATGGCGTCTGCCGAATCGACTCTGCCGTTGCGATCGATATCGCCCGACTGATTGAGCTGGTAATCTTCCGAAAACAGCACCGCTCTGAGCAGATAGATGGCGTCTGCCGAATCGACGTCGCCGTCGCCTTCAAAGTCTCCGACGATCACGCCGTCATCGTTGACGTCTATACGGATGACGTCGGTATAAACGGTGTACGATCCCTTGGCGGCGCCTACGGGAAGCTTGGTGGCGTAACTGCACATCACGTACGCCGTGCCGGCTTTCAGGCCCGTTACGGTCGCTCCTTCGACTTTTACCGCATCGGAACCCGAAATCACGGTGATCGCGACTTTGTCCGAGATATCCTCGCTCTTTCTGCCGTAAGTGACCGACGTCACGTCGAGCGTGACGGTCTCGCCCACGGATGCTCGTGCGCAGGCGGGAGCGGAGATATATTTGACGTTGTTCTTGGTATACTGAGCGTCGTTGGTAGTGAGTCCGCCGAAACCGGATTTGAACGCATAAGCGAATCTTTCGCCGTTCGAAGCGGTGTAGGTCCACGGCCATACGGTTATGCCGCGCACGTTGGCGGCGCTGAGGAATTTATACGTGAGCGCGGTATACGCGGGATTGCACGTTATATTGTTCTTGACGATACTGCTTATTACGGCGTTGAGGGCGGCTGCCGCCAGTTCGTCGGAAGCAGACGACTGTATGGTGTTCAAAAGGTAACCGCACGAGATCTCCGGTGCGACCTGATGCATCTTTACGAGCTGAGTGAGCGAGAAGGATATGACCGATATGCGCTCGCTCATTCCGTATTCCTCGGCGAGATCAACGATCTTCTGGCATACCGCCGGCTTGGTAGTTTTGATCTCGACGAAGAGCTTAAGCCCTTCGCAGTTTTTCATCAGCTCGAATATCTCGCGCAGCGTGGGAATGCGTTCTTCGGGGAACGAGGTCTTGAATTTGTCGTTTTCGCCCCACAGATAATACTCCTTGAGCTGAGCGAGCGTGAACGATTCGATGTTACCGGTACCGGTGGTGGTGCGCGAAATATCGCTGTCGTGCATCACGACCACTTCCCCGTCCTTGCTCAGATACACGTCGGTTTCTATGATATCCGCGCCGTTTTCGTAAGCGATACGGTAGCTTGAAATGGAATTCTCGGGCGCGTTGGTGGGGTTGCCGCGGTGACCAATGACAGAAGGAGTGCGGGTCAGCGCGTCTTCGGCAAAGAGCATGTACGCCTCTTTGACTTTATCGGGGGAGGGGGTGACAACCGCGTGCGCGCCGGTGAGCATAGCGTGAAGCAGCGAAGCTTCGTCTTCGGCCGCATCGAACGCCCAGACGGTGAGCAGCATGGATCTGAGTTCTTCGGCGGACGCGGCGTCGAGATATCCGGAATCGAAAAGTCCGATCTTTACGCCCGTGCCGTTTATAAGCTCGCGCGCTTTGGCGAAATCGCCGGAAGCGGGTACGCCCGAAAATGCGCCGCGCAGATCGATTATCCCGCGCAGAAGCGGTTCTTTGCCGCGAGCGTATTTGAGCACGTCGGGATCGGCGCTGAGCACGGAAACGTCGGGCACGGTCTGAAGAGCCGTGAGCCGAATGACTCCGTCGACCGCGTCGTTTGTATTGCATTCGAATACCGGGACCACGTTGCTGCCGATGGCTTCGAAAACATTTTCAATAGCGCAAACCTTGCTGCCGTCGGCGGTAAATACGTCAGTTCCGTCGGTACCGAGCACCACGGAATGCGCGTCTGCGAGTCTGCCGAGCGAATCGGGATCCGCGGGCCAGGCAACGTTTGCGAACGCGTTGGTAATATTCTTTACCTTAGCAGTGGGAACGATGAGCGTTTCGGGAACGTCTATGCGTGGATCTTCGAGCTGCAGCGTGACTTTTATATATTTGACGTGCATTACGGAATAGTTTGATATAAGCCCTATGCAGCCCTTTTGGTACGGCTTTTCAGCGTCGTTGTAGTTGATCTGGTTGCCGTCTATGGAATGGAGTATGATGTCGTTTCTGACCTGAACGTTATAAGTATAGTAGGTGCCGTCAGTCTGGTTGACGGTGTGGGTCGCGCTCTCTATGACGTCCCAGCCGTTTGACGGAGTGCGCAAAGCGAATTCGACGCCGCTGCCGGTACCGCAGTTCTTGCGCACGCACATATGATAAAACGGATACGAGGCGCCGTTTGCGCGGTAGCAGATGGAATTCCAGCGGCTCGTGTCTCTGTAATCGGACGTCATAACGCTTGCGGTTATTGAATAGTTGCCGAAATCGCCGAGCCACGAAGGAAGCGTCGCGCGGACCATATCGTAGCCGGTGGCGTCTATTATAAGGTCGCCGTCTTTGAGCGACACGCGGCTCGCCACGGATTTAATAAATCCGTCGAGCGAATCTTCGGATTCGAAATCGTTGTAATAAAGCACGTATTCGGTATCTTTGGGTTCCTTAGCCACGATATAGATCGTTTTGCTCTTCTTGCCGGATTCAGCGACGATCTCGGTAACGCCGGCTTTTTCGGGCGTGAAAGTCTTGACACCGGTACCGTCGAGTTTCCAGACGATGTTCGTCTGGGGGTCGGCTCCTTCCAGATACTGTATCACGTAATCGGTGAAATCGATCTCCGTCCCGACGTCCGCGGCGATAGCCGGTTCGTTCCAGGGGATTACCGTCTTCTCTTCGGCGTACGGCGTCACCGCCAGCGCGGGGAGAAGGATAAAAACTGCAAGAAGTACGGAAAGTATACGCTTTTTCATCTTTGGCCTCCTGTAAAATTAAGTTATTATATCAGTTGTTAATATCGCCTTCGAGCGAAGTGAGGTCCCTGTACGGGCCTATCGTCGCGCCGTCGGTTGCGCCGGTAAAGGTGCGTACGGACGTATACGCGACTTCCACGCCGTTTTCGCCGGTGTAAGTGTAGCTCGCAAAGCGCAGCGAAACGGTGTTGCGGTTGTTGTCGGCGGTGCTGTCGCAGCAGTAGATGACGTTGTCCTTGAGTTTGATCTGCATAGAACCGTCGATATTCCCGGTGCAGACGACCACGAGTTTGGTGACGTTCTTGAGCCGGAACGTCACGGTATTGCCGTTTATAACTTCCAGATACAGGTCGTACGCACGGCCGGTTTCGGCTATCGTGACCTTGACGGGGCCTTCGCCGCTGAATCTAAGCGTTCCCTGCGCCCAGTCGGAGGCGTTGCCGGTGTAAACGCCGGAGGTGGTGGTGTCGGAAGGGGCGACAGCCATGACGGTCACGCTGACTTTGGAAGGATCGGGCTCTGCGTTTATTGCGCGGAACAAAGTGCCGAGTTTTACGTCGTTGGCGTTGCCCACGCGATACAGATACCTGTTAACGTTCGCGAGCCGTTCCGAATTGAGGAAAGCCGCGGGGTGCGCGAGCGGATACAGATCGCCGAACAGCACGTAACGCAGCAGATAAATGGCGTCGTCAGAATCCGTTACGCCGTTTCCGTCGAAATCGGTCGCGCCGTTCACGGCATATAAATCGCCGAAGAGGACGTATCTTAACAGATGGATGGCGTCGTCAGAATTGACTGTGCCGCTTGAATTCACGTCGCCGAGTATGGGTTCCGCGACCTCAGCGTGCACCGAAACGCATGAAGCCGTCAGAATGAGCGAAAGTATACATGACAATATTTTTTTTCACTGTTGCGCCTCCCGTGCCGTTACCGTTTCTGCCGAAACGGTTGCGGCAGATTATATATATACATTTTGAGTATATCATACGAGTCGTCAAAAATCAATAAGCTGTTGAATTATCGTTTCATTTTTTCGCTTTTTTCGGCGAAGTTCTTGCATTCTGCGCCGAAAAGTGGTATAGTGTTTAATATAGTATTGAAATGAAAGTAAAATCGCCGCGAATCTTACGAACCGAAAAAAGGAGACATTTATGAAACGCATCTTATGTTTGGCGACAGCGCTCGTAATCCTTGTCATGTCCGTTTCCTGCGGGACTTACGTACTGGACGATATGTCCGGGGTCCACGTGAACGAAAGCGAAGGCGAAACCGTAAAGCTTCCCGCTCCCGCGGGCGCCGACTCGGTGAAGACCCTTGTGGAAAAAAGCCTGGAATTCTTCCGCAGCGACTGCGATTATTCCAAGATAGAAGACGTCCACGATCCGGTGGCTTATCTCGCTGTGTACATTATGGAAGACCTGCTCAGAGACAGGAAGCTGACTTTTGAACAGGCGAGAGAAAAAGCAAAGCTGTTCTTCGGCACCGCCGAAGAAATGGAAAAGCTGGATCCCGAACTCGCGGCAGAGATCCGCGACGAATGGGACGTGATGGAGCCCGACGAAGCGGTCAACGAGTATATGTCCGAACTCAGGAGCGCGATGCGCAGCGGCAACCTCACGAGCGACGACCCCAATTACGAGATCTATTCCAAAATGCTGACCGACTGGGACAAAGGCGCCGATTATATGCTGGAAAACTACCCCGATATGTTCGCCAATACGCGCATCCCCATAGGTATGGACGGCGCGCTCAAACAAATAAGGAGCTACGTCACTTTCCAGCAATACAATAACGATCTCAAGGTGTTCAAAGAGCTCGAATGCGAATTCAAGCCGGAAAACATCAACGTCGGCGAAAACGGTATCTGCAGCTACGATATGGGCGACGTCGTCAGAGGAAGCGACGTGTGGATGCTCGACCTCGATTATTACTATAAAGACGGCAAATATTATATAATCTGCTACGATGTCTGCCTCGGCACCGCCGGCGGCTGAAACGACCGATAATCATTTATCAACGTTAAAAAATAAAAGCGCTTGCGATCTGCGAGCGCTTTTAAATATCAACAGATACTGTAGCGGGATAATAACAACAAAAAACCTCTTTTGTCAGACAAAAGAGGTTTCTGTTCTGGTGGGCCTTCAGGGACTCGAACCCCGGACCAACCGGTTATGAGCCGGTAGCTCTGACCAACTGAGCTAAAGGCCCAAAAAATGCTTCGATAGCAAGCACCGAAGCATCCTTTGATGTCAGCGTCGACTTATCTTCCCGGGCCGTCTCCAGCCGAGTATTTTCAGCACGCACAAGCTTAACTTCCGTGTTCGGAATGGGAACGGGTGGACCCTTGCGGTTAAAGACACTGACTAT
>JAFRPL010000009.1 GCA_017429165.1 Clostridia bacterium | reverse complement strand
TGCGCCGAATGATGCGCCCTTCGGGCATGATGTGCGCCTTCGGCGCGTGAGCGGAACACATCACATCATTTTGCGGCAAAGCCGCAAAACATCATTGTTCGCAAAGCGAACTGCATCACTTGCCCATAGGGCAAACATCACTTTTTCCGGACGTTTGGCACACAAACGTCCTGCTTGCACCGATATGCGACAAAAAAACGACTGAAGTCAAGAATGATCCTTGCCTCAGCCGGTTTTTTATAAACTGTCCTTTATGACACCTGTCAAGCAGGTGCTTTTTCTTTGTCTGATCCCGTTTTCTTGTCGAAAGCGTTGATCCAGCCCGAAAATCTGTAATAGAAAAAGTAAATGACCGAACTGATGAACCAGGTTATGGGGTACGCCGCGAACAAAAGGACAATGTTGTGGTCGATCTTCATAGCCACGGTGATATAGACGATGCGCAGCACGCACCAGACCGCAAGCATTATCAGCATCGGCACGAACGCCTTGCCCGCGCCGCGGCAGATCCCCGCTACGCAGTGCGAAAACGCGAGCAGGCAGAAGAATAACGCCTGCGTGTGGCATTGCTGCACGCCTATGGAAACGACCTCCGTATTGCCGTTGAACGCCCTTATGAACAGCGGCGCGCCGAAAAAGATTATAACGCCTATTATCTCCGCCATGATCATGGAAGTCAGTATGCCGAACTTTGCCGCCCGCTTTGCGCGGTCGTGTTCGCCGGCGCCCAGATTCTGCCCCACAAAAGTGGTGAGTGCCATCGAAAAGCAGGTTATCGGTAAAAACGCAAAACCTTCTATCTTTGCATACGCGCCGCATGCCGCCACGGCGCTTTCGCCGAACGTGTTGATGTTGGATTGCACCATTACGTTCGCAAGCGCTATGACCGAATTCTGCACGCCGCTTGGCAGCCCGTATTTGAAGATGTCGCCCAGCATATCGCGGCTTATTTTAAGCAGTTTGAGCTTTATCTGGTAAACGGTGCCTTTGCGCGTAAGATGTATCATGCACGGGATAACGCTTATCGCCTGTGAAACGGTCGTGGCGAGCGCCGCCGACCACACGCCCCAGCCGAACCCCGCTACGAACAGCAGATCCAGCCCCACGTTGAGCAGAGAAGAAAAGATCAGATAATAAAGAGGCCGCTTGCTGTCGCCCAGCGCGTTCATTATGCCTTTGCAGATGTTGTACATCACAATGGCGATTACGCCTATGAAATAGTAGCGGAAATATTCTATGGAAAGCGGAAGTATCTTTTCGGGAGTGTTCATCCAGCGCAGTATGGTCGGCGTGAACAGCACGCCGATGACCGTGAGCAGGCCGCCGGAAATCAGCCCAAGACACACGTTGGTGTGTATCGCGCGCGAAACTTTGTCGTGTTCGCCGGCGCCGAAATACTTGGATATCGCCACGCTCGCGCCCATCGAAGTGCCCATGAAAAAGCTTATGAGCAAAAATATCAGGCTTCCGGAAGAGCTCACGGCGGCGAGCGCGTCTTTGTCTATGAAGTTGCCCACTATGAGCGAATCTATTATATTGTAGAACTGCTGGAACAACTGGCTCAGAAAAACAGGGAAGGCGAACTTGATTATCACTTTCTGCACGCTGCCCTGAGTCATGTTGACCGTCCCGGTCGACGTCATAACAAAACTCCGCGATGAATATTTACACTTTTATAATATCACGCTTTGAGCGCATAATCAATAGCGTTTGCGCGTATTTTCAAATAAAACGCGCTATTGACAAACCGCGGCGGCATAATATATGCTGTTTTTGTATATTTTATACGACCGTTTCCTCCGCTCGCCGCAAAACGGCGCGGCACGAATTGCAGCGCTTATAAATAAAGACGGCTTATTGCGGCCGGACCGGGCTTTTGCGCCTCGGCTGCCGATCGCTTTAAAACGACTGCCGTAAACGCGGAACAAAGCGCTGAAAAATAAAATATAATAATACGGCGCCGGGTAAATCCCGGCGCCGCTGTCTTTTATGATACGCTGATCATTCAAATATAGTAGCGTATTTCGGATCGTTTTTTATCGTGTTAGCGATACCGTCCGGGAACGTTTCCACACAGCCTTTAAGCATATCTTTGGAAATATGTATAAAGCGGTAAGGTTTTGTGCTCGCTTTCGACAAAAGCTCCGAAGTCTGCCTGTTTTCTTTTTTGTTCCAGGAATCGGTATATGCGAGGTAATGGGAATACGCCGAGCCGAAGCATTCGAGCGCGTTCGCTTTGTCGCCGCGTTTGGCAAATCTTGCGGCGGCGCGCATATACAATTTGCACATATCGCTGCTGAATATGCCGTAATCCTTGCCGCCGAACAGTGATTTATAAAGCCCGGTAAGCGACACGAAGACGTCCGGCGAATCCGTCCAGCCCCAGTCTATCACCCAGGCGAGCGAGTGAATAAGTGCGAGCACGGCTTCCGCGGTGTAACGCTTGTGCTTTTCGTCGTCTTTGTGATAACACATAAGCATTTCGCGGCTTATATTCACCGGCGAACTTTCCAGCGCGAGCTTTTCACGCCTTTCGTCTTCGCCGAGCTGCGTATAAACGCCGGCAAGACTTTCTGTCATCGATTCTTTCCAGTGTTCGTCGCCGCAGTTTTTCCGCGCCTGTTCGTACAGCGCGGCGGATTCACTCAACACGTCTTTATCCGGCTCTTTTTTGTTGTAATAAGCTTTCGATTGCAGCACCCACGCGAGCCGCATTTGCAGTTTCCATTCGTTGGGGAATTCCGCAAGCGCTTTGCGCAGATAGCTTTCCTGCTCTTCAAAAGCGGTTTTGCATTGATCTCCTTCAAGCTCGCGCATCCTGTCGATCTCTTCGATATAAGACGCAAGACGTGTTTCGCGGTCGTTGTCATAACCGAAAAGCTCGTCTATGGAAACGTGAAAATAGTTTGCTATGGCCGGGATCAGCTCCATATCGGGGTAGCCCTTGTTGGCTTCCCAGCGGCTGACCGCCTGATTGGTCACGCCCAGCGCCGCCGAAAGGTCTTCCTGTTTCCTCCCGTCGCGCCTGCGCAGCGCTTTGATCTTGTCTCCCAATTTGATTTGCATTTTGTTCACTCCTTAATTATTATCACCGGTGTGATCATATTATAACGGAACGCAAAGCACAAATCAATTATCAATTTGTTGTTTACCAATAAAGCGTTAGTTGAAAAAACAGCGCCGGGGTTGTACCCGGCGCTGTGCCGTTTTTACGCTTGTTTTGCCAGATTGTCCTTGATCTTCATCAGTCGGACGGTGTTGGAACGCTCGTTATCTTCGAGCTTCATGGTGATGAACTTGATCGTCGCTTTCATTTCGGGGATCATGATATATTTCAGCGCGTTGACTCTGCGGCGGGTGCGTTCCATCTCGTCGGCGAGCATATCGCACGCCTTTTCCACCGCCGCGAGCTCGTAAAGCTTGGGCATGAGCTCGTTCATGGCGAGGTAGGCGGAATCGAGTTTTTCTGAAGTGAATGCAAAGCCGTAGGTGATATCGCCTCCGGAAGAAGCTTTGGCGGTTATCTCGGGCACGCGCACCGACATCACGTTCTTTTCGGCGCATTCGGGCGGCGCGGCGTTTGCCGATATCATAAGCGCTTCTTCAAGCGATATTTTGCCCATTTCGGCTTCGGCAAGCGACATCTTGCCCATGGCGTCGCCCAGCAGAGTCTCTATCTCCTCGCGCAGCTGTTTGTTGCGGCGGATATAGATCATAAACTGGCGCGCCATTTCGTCCTGCTTGTCTTTTAAGAGCTTATGACCTCTCGCCGCGGTGACGAGCCGCTTTTTGGTCTTGGTAAGCTCCATGCGGGTGGGATTGACCGTTGCCACTCTCACTCACCGTCCTTACGGGGAAGATAATGCTCGAGATACTCGGGGTGTATACGCTTGAGCTCGGTCACGGGAAGATCCGAAAGCAGTTCCCAGCCGATCGCCAGCGTGTCTTCTATGGAACGGTCGGTATCGTAGCCCTGGGAAACGTACTCTTTTTCGAACCTGTCGGCGAAAGCGGCGTATTTTTTATCCATATCCGAAAGCGCGGATTCGCCTAAGACCACCGCAAGTTCCGCCGCCGTCTTGCCTCTGGCGTACGCGGCGAAGATCTGGTTCATGGTGTCGGGGTGGTCTTCGCGCGTTTTGCCTTTGCCTATGCCTTTGTTTTTAAGACGCGAAAGCGAAGGCAGCACGTTTATGGGAGGTTCGAGACCTTTCATATACAGATCGCGTGAAAGGATTATCTGACCTTCGGTTATATATCCGGTAAGGTCGGGGATGGGGTGCGTTTTGTCGTCTTCGGGCATGGTGAGTATGGGGATCTGCGTTATGGAGCCCTTCTTGCCGTTGATGCGCCCGGCTCTTTCATAAAGCGAAGCCAGGTCGGTGTAAAGGTAGCCCGGGTAGCCGCGGCGGCCGGGGACTTCTTTACGCGCGGCGGATACTTCGCGCAGCGCCTCGGCGTAGTTGGTTATATCGGTCATTATTACGAGCACGTGCATGCCCAGCTCGTATGCCAGATATTCCGCGCAGGTGATTGCCATACGCGGGGTCGCGATGCGTTCCACCGCGGGATCGTCGGCGAGATTCAGAAACAGCACGGAACGTTCTATCGAACCGGTGCGTTTGAAATCCTCGCGGAAGAATTCCGCCTCTTCGAACGTTATGCCTATGGCGGCGAAAACGACGGCGAATTTGTCGTCGGTGCCGCGCACCTTCGCCTGACGCGCTATCTGCGCGGCGAGTTCGGCGTGGGGAAGTCCGGAGCCCGAGAAAATGGGCAGCTTCTGACCTCTGACCAGCGTGTTGAGTCCGTCTATCGCCGAAATCCCCGTCTGAATGAATTCGGCGGGATAGTCGCGCGCGGCGGGGTTGATGGGAGTGCCGTTGATATTGAGTTTTACGTCCGAAATTATCGGCGAGCCGCCGTCTTTGGGACGTCCGACGCCGTCGAAAATGCGGCCGATCATATCGGGCGACACGGCGAGCTCGAGACTGTGGCCAAGAAAACGCGCTTTGGAATCGGAGATCTGCAGGCCGTGAGCGCCTTCGAAAAGCTGGACGAGCGCCGTGTTTCCTTTTGCTTCGAGCACCTTGCCCATACGGACCGAACCGTCTTTTTCGTGGATCTCCACGAGCTCGTCGTACTTGACGTTTTCGACGCAGTCGACCATCATCAAAGGTCCTACGACTTCTCTTATGGTCTTATAATCCTTTTTCATTCCGCGTCAACTCCTTTCAGCCGCTCGAACAGCGCGTCTATGGACGTGTAGAGGTCGTCTATAAAGCTCTGCCAGCTGGAATCGGGTTCGTATTTCATCCTGGCTATCTGCGTCAAAACGGCTTCGTCCATTATCTCTTTGTACGGAGCGCGCTCTTTAAGCGCCCGCTGTCCGCTTTCGTACCATTTCAGTATGGCGCCTATCATTTCGGTCTGTTTCTTTGGCGGGGTGAAACGGTCCACTTCGCGGAATGAGTCCTGCTGCAGAAAATCTTCGCGTATCATGCGCGCGCACTCAAAAGTCAGGCGGTCTTTTTCGCTCAAAGCGTCGAACCCGACCAGACGCACGATCTCGTTCAGTTCGGATTCCTCCTGAAGTATGCGGCGCACCGTGCCGACTCTGTACGACCAGTTTTCGTCCAGGTTTTCGTCGAAATAGCGGTTTATCTTTTTATCGTAAAGCGAATAGCTCTTGAGCCAGTCTATGGCGGGGAAGTGGCGCTGGTAAGCCAGCTCCGCCGAAAGTCCCCAATAGACTTTTACTATCCTCAGCGTCGCCTGCGAAACGGGTTCGCTGGTGTCGCCGCCGGCGGGCGATACCGCGCCTATGGCGGTCACGGCGCCGCGCCGCTTGTCTTTGCCCAGGCAGACCACGCTGCCGGCGCGTTCGTAGAATTCCGCAAGGCGGGTGGAAAGGTACGCGGGGTAGCCTTCCTCGCCGGGCATCTCTTCAAGACGTCCGGACATTTCGCGCAGCGCTTCCGCCCAGCGGGAAGTCGAATCGGCAATGATCGCGACTTTGTAACCCATATCGCGGAAATATTCCGCAATGGTTATGCCGGTGTAAATGGAAGCTTCGCGCGCGGCGACGGGCATATCGGAAGTGTTGGCGATAAGCACCGTGCGTTTCATAAGCGAAAGCCCGGTCTTGGGGTCCTTGAGTTCGGGGAACTCTTTAAGGACGTCGGTCATCTCGTTGCCGCGCTCGCCGCAGCCGATATATATGATTATGTCGGCGTCCGCCCACTTGGCTATGGAATGCTGTATGACCGTCTTGCCCGAGCCGAAAGGTCCGGGAACGCAGGCGATGCCGCCTTTTGCCACGGGGAAGAGCGTGTCCACCACGCGCTGTCCGGTGACCATGGGCTCCTGCGGATTCATCTTTTCAAAATACGGTCTGCGTTTGCGCACCGGCCATTTCTGCATCATCGTAACTTCGTGTTCAACGCCCTTGGCGTCTTTGACCGTCGCGACCGTGTCGGCGACGGTGAATTCGCCCGAGCTTATGCGCGTGATCGTGCCGGAGATCCCGTACGGGATCATTATGCGCTGAGTGACGGCTTCGGTCTCTTTGACTTCGCCTATGATATCGCCCGCGCCGACTTCGTCGCCCACGGCGGCGGTCGCTTCGAACGCCCACTTTTTCTCTCTGCTGAGCTTAGGGACGTCGGAGCCGCGTCTTATGCGGTCGCCTTCCATTTGATAGATGACGTTCAGCGGGCGCTCTATGCCGTCGAAGATGCCTTCTATGAGCCCGGGACCCAGTTCCGCCACGAGCTGCTCGCCCGTGAGATAAACGGGTTCGCCGGGACCGATGCCCGAAGTGTCCTCATAGACCTGTATCGAAGCGAGATCGTCTCTGAGTTCGATTATTTCGCCTATGAGCTTCTGCTCGCTCACGCGCACGACGTCATGCAGATGGACGTCGCGCATGCCGCTTGCGACTATGAGCGGACCCGCAACTTTATATATCGTGCCGATGTTTTCGTTTGCTGCCAAAACAGGCACCTGCCTTTCTCAATCTTTATCGAATATGTTTGTACCTATGGCTTTTTCCATATTGCTGTTTATCTTCTGCATGCCGTAACCGCCCGGGCCGGATCTTTCGGGCACGGGGAGAATGACGGGGTATGCAGAAGTGCGGTAGCGCCTGAGCTCGTTTTCAAGCTCTTTTGCGTAGTTTTCGGTGAGGAATATTATTCCGTAGCCCTCTTTTACCAGTTTGTTCACGGCTTTTTCGGCGTCTTTTGCGTTTTCCGCCGAAACGGTCCTTATCCCCGCCGCCGAAAACAGCACTACCGAAGAATGGCTACCCACCGCGGCGGCTTTATATTCACTCATCTGCGTCACCTCCGCCAAGGGATTTTTCGGCGAATAACAGCCGCAGCGCGGAAGCGTCGTTTTTCTTTAAGAAATAATACCGCGCTATAAAGCCCATGCCTTCGTCGAACCCGAGCTCGCCTATGACGTCGTCGAACGCTTTGGCGACCTCGCGCACTATTTCGTCTTCGGTCTTATTGTCGTCGTTGACTTTTTCGGTCTTTTTGTTTTCGGGGAAAAACGCATAGGGGTAATCGGCAGGGTCTTTGCCCAGCCGCCTCAGGCGCAGGGCGGTCAGCCTGTTCCTGCCCGCGCCGTATTCCTCGAGCAGTTTCGCAAACGTGAACGAAAACTTTTTACGCGCAGTATCCACCGAATGCATAAGGAACGCCGTGTCTATGACGCAGCTCAGCTCGCCGGGATCTGTTATTTCCGGCACGCGCGCCAGCGATTCTTCAAGGTCCTTGCCCAGCAGCGAAAAATCTTCGGTCTGCGCGCAGACTTTGAGTATCTCGCGGTCGGTTCCGCCTTCGGCAAGCTCAAACGGCGGCTCCTTTTGCCCCATACGCGCCGATTTGATGAGTATCTTGAGGTTCAGCGCATCCTGTTCAAAGAACAGCAAGTCGACCAGTTCTCCGTCGGGAGCGTTTTCGCGTATGAACGCCACGGTCGAAGCCATATCTTTTTCTATGGAATCGTTGGCGGAGCGCTCTTCGTTCACGGCGGGGAACCCGAATTCAGCCAGCAGTTTTTCGGCGCCGGTACGGTTGGCGCTTTTAAGGCGCTGCCATTGTTCGGCGCTCAGCGGCTGACGGGAAGTGGCTTTGAAACAGCCGATGGCGTATTCATAGGAACGCTTCACGTCGCCGTTCATACGCCGGCTCCTTCGCCGAAAAGCTTATCCGAAATAGCTTTTTCGTTGTTTGCAAAAACTTCTTCCACTATCGATCCTATTGAAAGATCTATATCGTATATCTCTCCGCACAGTATCACGCCGCCGTCTATTTCGGCGGACGGTTCGCCGAGCGTGAGCTCGGTCTTCGCGCCGGTGATCTCGGTGAGGCGGCTTGCCCAGTTTGCAAGCACTTTTCCGTCTTTATAAAGCGCAAGCTCGCTTTCGGGCGCCGTAACGGACACTTTGCCCGTAATGCCGGAGCTTTCCACATAGCGGGTGTAAAGCGCGATCTTGCTTTCGGCGTCGGCGTTTTTAAGGCGTGCGAGCGTTTCGGCTTTGATGCCGCTTATCAGCGCGTGCCTGTGGTCGAGCGTGCGTATACGCTTTTCCAGCGTGGATTGCTGCTTGCCGCGCATCATCATAAGACGCGCCTTTTCGTTTTCGTTTTCTACAATGGAACGTGCCTTGGATTCGGCTTCTGCAAGAATACTGTTTTTGATCTGCTCGGCTTTCGCCGCGTAAGACGCGCGTATCGCTTCGCATTCAGCCAGAGCTTTTTCTTCTATTTTTTTGATAACGGTCTCTGCGCCCATTGCAAATCTCCTTCCAAAAGAACTGTGTGATCTTCTTTATCAGCCGACGGCGACGCCGCGGATAAGGAGGATGGAAATGAGGAGCGCGAGTATGGCGTATGTTTCGACAAGGGCGGTCATCGTAATACCTTTACCGGAAGCGTCCGGCTGTTTGCCGGTCATATGGATGGCGGCGACTGCCGCTTTGCCCTGAGCGATACCGGAAGTGAGGCCGACTATAGCCATGGGGACCGCCGCAAAGAAGAGCTGCCAGCCCTGCGTGACGGTGAGAGCAGCCGCGTCGGAGCCGAGTCCGTTGAACTGGATGAGAACGAGTATTGCGGTAAGGAAGCCGTAAATGCCCTGCGTGCCGGGGAGCGCCTGAAGGACGAGGAGTTTGCCGAAGAGATCCGGCTTTTCGGAAGCGACGCCCGCGGCGGCTTTACCGGCGGCCATGACGCCCAGCGCGGAACCGCAGCCGGCGAGTATGGCGCAGAGCGCGGCGCCTATATAAGCGATAACGTTGCCCGAAATGGCGCTGACCGTTTCGGTGACCTCGGGAATCATGCCGCTCGTTTCGTCGAGTAATACTTTAGTCATAGAGATGAAGTCCATTTAGTTTTCCTCCGTATTGTTATTGATCTTTATTGTTTTGGGTTCAAGTTTGAAGGCGTTGAACAGCGTCCCGTTGCCTTCGTAGAATTTGCTGTAGAACTCTATATATTGCAGACGGCAATCGTGCACGTAGGCGGAAAGCAGTCCCAAAGCGAGGTTGAATACGTGACCTACCGCGTAGATCAGGAACGCGAACACATATCCCAGCACGGGGATGGAATTCGCCACCATTCCGGCGAGCAGATTCATCACCATGCCCACGACGCCGGTCGAAAGCGAAAGCGCGAGTATGCGCGAATACGAAAGTATGTCGCTCATATAACCGGTTATACCGTAAAGTCCCACGAGCCCGCCGGATATCTTGCCGAACAGGGTGGGCTTTGCGCGCCCCGCGGTGAGCAGTATGATCGCCGCGCCGATTATCGCAAGTATCACGCCAACGCCGGAAAGCGAAGGGATGAGCAGCATCGCTATGCCGGATATCGCGAGTATCCACGAAAGCTGGTCGGCGACGGCGTCGAGCCACTTACCGGCTTTGATGTTGTAATACATCGCGGTGATAAGCCCGGTGAATATATGCGCCACGCCCACGCCGAGCGTGAATATGAGCATGTTCATCGGCTCTTCCATCGGCGAAAACAGTATCGGGTTCCATGTTTCGCCGAAATAGCTGCCGAACAGCACGCCCGCTATGACGGAAGTCACCGAGGAATATATGACGACGTCGAAAATGTCCGCCATGGCGCCTTTGGGTTTCATGACGAGCTTGAGTATCAGCCCCAGCACGAGCATCATCGCGCCGTAACCCACGTCGCCCATCATAAGCCCGAAGATTATCCAGTACCACGGAGTCATGACCGGGTTGGGATCGATGCCGCCGTAAT
Source organism: Clostridia bacterium (assembly GCA_017429165.1). Taxonomy (GTDB): domain Bacteria; phylum Bacillota; class Clostridia; order Oscillospirales; family CAG-382; genus UBA1206. Next base: position 60,762 of record JAFRPL010000009.1, on the reverse strand, counting down.
GAGGGATGCTGAACATATTGGTTATGCCTTCGAACTTGCTGACGATGCTGTTGTTGCCCAGCACCGTTGGCGGAGTCTCGCCGGGGAGCGGATCCCTGAATTCGACAGAATACACGTCCGTGGCTTTTTTCACCGCTTTTTCAATGCGGTCGGCGCGGTCCTCGGGCACCCAGCCTTCTATCAGCACCGCGTCGGCGGTCTTGGTGACCGGCGCGGTCTCGCGGTCTATCGCCGCTTTGGTCTGCTCGTAGAGCAGGTCGGCGGAATGATCTTCTTTAAGCTTTTGCCCAAGCGTATCCTTGAGCTGCTGCAGCCGCGGCTCTTTTTGCGCAAGCTCGGCTCTCAGCGATTCCATATTCTGTTTTGCGGTCCCGTTCACTTGCGGGAGCGCGGCTTTTTCGAACCCCGCGCCGCCCAGCCACGAAAGGTCGTCGTCTTTCATGGCGGCGGTCACGACGTACGCCAAGGCGCCGTCGTGCGATATAAGGTCGACGCTCGCGCCGTTTTCTTCGGCTGCCCTCACGAACCTGTCGTAACTGACTGCGCGCACGGTTCCGGGTATAAGCGTGACGTATGCGTTTTTATCGAGGTCTTCAAACGCCGTGTTCAGATCCTCCCAGGGGGTGAGCCGCGCGAGAAGGTCTTTTGATTTGTCTATCGAAGACGCCGTTTCGGCGATCTCGGCAAGAGCGTTTTCGGTAGCCTCTGCGGATACTTTTTCGGCTTCGGAAATATTCTCAAATTCCGAACGGTCTACCAAAGGCGGCTCGCCGAAAAGCGGCTTTTTGGGCGCGTAGGGCTTGATGCTTTCGCGCAGGAGTTCAAGTCTGCGCAGCGATTCCGCCGATTCTGCGGCCTCGCGCACCGAAGTCTGCGTGTCGCAAAGCATCATCTCGCCGCATTTCTGCAGGCGGTCGAGCACCGAACGTTCATCTTCTTTAAGGCAAAGCACGGAAACGAATTTGACGGATCTTATCATCCGTGTTATCACCTCACATTTTCAGTTTTGAGCTTTTTTCAAAGCAGCGAGATCGCAAAATCGGCGGTCTCCTTGCGGTTGGCGGTCGCCAGAACGGTGAGCCGGTCCTTTTCGTCTTTAAGCTCGGCGGCGAATTTCTTTTCTGCCGCTTCATAGGCGGTCTGCGCGTCGGCCGATATCTGTTTTGCTTTCTCCTGCGCGTCGGCGACGAGCTTGGCGGCCTCTCTGCGCGCTTCGAACTCTGATGCCCGCAGCGCTTCCGCGCATTCGGCTTTGGCGTTTTCCTTGACCTGCGCGGCCTTTTCCTCGGCAGCGCGGATTTCGTCCAGTACGCTCAATTCTTACACCTCCGGTGAATTTATAACATATATTTTTAAAGATATATACCTAATAAACTATATCATAAAACGCCCCAATAAGCAAGTGTTTTTTTGTGCAAAAACAAAAAATCCGTGCATTCTTAAACCGAATGCACGGAAAGGATCCGGAACAGATCACTGTATATCGTCGAAATCGTCGGTCAGCGACGAAAGCAGGTTGTAATACTCGTTGTTTATCTCGGCGCAATACTGTTCTATTTTGCCGGTGAGATCCGAAAGCTGTTCCACGTAGTTGGTGTAATAGGTGTCGTAGTCTTCGGATTTGGATTTCTTTATAAGCGTCCTCGTGCGCGAAAGCAGCTGAGTCGACGAATTCTTGAGCGAAGAGAACATCGAAGCCAGGCGGTTGTATTTGGCGGTGTACGCCGACGAGGTGGAGATGTTGTATTTTTGCAGAACAGCGCTGAATTTTTCCAAAAGCTCGTCCATGGTCTCGTAGGCGGAAGCCAGAGTCCTGTCGGCATAGCGGTCGATATAAGCGAGCGCCTCGTTTACCGAAGTCGCCGAAGACATGAACGCTTTTAGCAGCGCCGCCTCGGTGACCTGCACCGTGGTGAACGGAAGTATGGAAACTATATTGGTGCTCTGCGCGTAAAAATGCAGCAGGTCGGTCTTGAACTGCGCGTCGTCGGACGTTGACGGGGAAAGCGACGGCGCGGCGGCGGACCCGCTCTGCACCGCGGCGAGCCGCGAATAAGTGTCGTCGAGCACGCCGTAGAGCCTCACGGCTCTTTCGTCCTGCGCCGCTTCCCGGATATCGGACTTTCCTTTGATGACGAACGCCGAAACTACCGCGCACGCCGCGAGCAGCAGCGCACAGCAAATAATGATGACATTGGTTTTTTTCATAGTGTTCCTTTCACCCAAAATAAAGGGTTCACGCCATCTTGGCGAGCATTTCGCGGGTGACTTCGCCGCGCACCGGTTCGCCGGCAAGGAAATGCGCGGTCTCTTCGCAAACGAAGGTGCCGATACGTTTGAGTCCGTTATTGGCGAGACCCGCGAGATGAGGCGTGACGATCACGTTTTCGAGCGTGAAAAGGGGATTGTCTTTTGCGGGCGGTTCGGGGTCGAACACATCTATACATGCGTATTTGAGGTTGCCCGCCGCCATATGTTCGTACAGCGCGGATTCGTCTATTATGGTGCCGCGAGCCGTGTTGATGAGCACAGCGTCTTTTTTCATAAGCGCAAGCGTGTCTTTGTTTATCATATGATAAGTGGAAGGTATGGAAGGCGCGTGTATTGATATTATATCGCAGTTTTCAAGCAGCCAGCCGAGCTCGCATTTGTGCGCGCCGAGCGAAAGCATGGCTTCTTCGCTTATGAACGGGTCGTAGCAGAAGACGTCTACGTAGAACGCCTGCAGCAGTTTTATGTAATGTTTGCCTGCCCAGCCGCAGCCGATAACGCCTATCTTGAGGTCGAAGAGCTCGCGTATGTTCTGCTTTCCTTCGTTCCAGCCGCCGGCTTTGACCGAAGTGTTGAGCGCGTAAAAGTTCTTGCTTGCGGAAATGGTGAACCCCAGCGCGGTCTCGGCGACTCCTTCGCCCAGAGGGCAGGCGGAAGAAAGCACACGCACGCCTTTGTCCCACAGCTCGTCCGAAACTACCGGCTTTACGCTGCCGGCGGCGTGGGCGACGAATCTGAGCCCGGGGCAGTGAGCGAGTATCTCGCCGTCGAGCGACGTGTTGCCCCACGAAGTGACCGCGATATCGGCGTTTTCAATGCATTTTATAACGTTGGTCCTGCCCGCGTCGCCGTCGTTCAGCGTCACTTCGCCAAGCGTGCGGAAATACGCGAGAGATTTCTCGTTGATGACCATATTCCTTGTAGAAGGGTCCATGATAAAAGCGGTCTTCATTCTCTGCGCCTCCTATGATCTCACTGATTACAATATAACTTATTTTGCGCCGAAAATCAATAGCATTTGCGTAAATTGAGCATTTTTATTCAAAATCCCAGCCGTTGTTTTCAAAAAGCGCGCCGCTTTTCGCGTAAAAACGCCTTGTGCAGCAGAACGCGCCGCGGCGCGGATACGAATACGGCAGCCCTTGCGGCAGGCGTTTTATCTGCTCTTTCCAGTTTTTGTAATTCTCGTCGCCGTTGACTTCCACACAGCCGGCGTTCATCCCGGGCAGCGGCGCTATGCGCGAAGCGAACTGCTTGTTCCATTCCGCGAGCAGGGGATTGACCGTGAGGTCGGCGCACAGGCACGAACCGCCCGCGGCGTGCATTTCCCGCGCCATTTCAAAACTCACCGAAAGTGTTTTGGCTATCGGCTTCAGCGCCACGGAACGGTAGCCGAGCGCTATGCGGTTTCTCAGATCCGCGGCGGAATGCGCCGATTCGTCGGCGTTGATAACAACGGGAAAGCGTGAAACGTCGGTCTCGTCTTCTTCCGGGAACGGCTCCTCTATAATGGCTATGCGGTCCAGAAATCCTTTTTTGCAAGCGAAATCGATCACGTTGTCAAGGTCTTTCGGAGTATACCTTCCGTTGGCGTCGAGATAGTATTTCACGTTTCCGTCGGTCGTGAGCGGCGTTTCGTATCCTTTTGCTATACCGTGTATCGAAAGCAGGCGCTCTTTATCCCATTCCGGTTCTTTGCCCACTTTTATCTTCAAAAGCGCGGTACCGTTATCGAGCAGGCGGCGTATTTCTTTTTCGCCCACGTTATAGCTCACGAGCGGGATGTGCGCGAGTTTCGAATGCTTTCTGCTCATCGCATCGCGCGCTTCTTCGGGGATGATCCCTTCAAACGAATTTATGCCGTTTTCTTTGGCGTACAGCGACCACAACGCCAGATCTGCGCCCACGAGGGAATTGAGCACGAAAGTCTCTTTTACTTTCGTCCCCGTTATCGCGCTCGCATATTCGCACAGCTCGGGTATCAGCGATTTTATCAAACGGTCGGGACGCTCGAAAGTCCTGCCCTCGATCAGCTCCAGCGCGCGGCGCGTCGTGCGGTGCATAAGCATATTGGATTCGTCCTGCGAATACATCGAAAACACGTCGGCGTCCGCCCAGAGCACGCTCTGCGTGGAAGGACAGACCGCGGTATGCGCGCCCGAACTCAGCTTGACTACCGTCTGCCAGAGCTCGTTTATCTGCATCCCCTTAAAGCCGAACGGCCGCACGAGCGGTTCGCGTACCAGCGAAACGGCCGTACGTTCAACGGTTACCGATCTCATCTTTAAGCACTTCCAGCGCCGCCTGCGGCACATATTTTTCTATGGGGCGGCGATATATTACCATATCGCGCACAAAAGTCGACGAAATGAACGAATATTCCGGGCGCGCGGGTATGAACACCGTCTCGACTCCTTCGAGCTCGGCGTTGATGAGCGCAAGGTCGGTCTCGTAGTCGTAATCGCCGGTGCCGCGCACTCCGCGCACCAGCACTCCGTTGTGCTTTTTTACAAGCTCGGCGAGCAGACCCTTGAGCAGTACGACTTTTACGTTCTTCTGCCCCTCAAAAGCCGCCTTGACCGATTCGAAACGCGCTTTTTCGCTGAACATATTCTGCTTTTCGGTGTTTTTGGATACAGCAACTATCACCCTGCCGAATATCTTCGCGGCGCGGGCGATCAGGTCGGTATGCCCCACGGTTATGGGGTCGAAAGTCCCCGAAACTATTGCGGTGGTCATATTATCACACTCCTGCCGTATTTTCAGAATCTGAAAATGGTAACGTACGTCTTGCCGTACCTGTAAACGCGGTTTTCCACGCCTTCGGGCGGAACGGGGAGACCCGCGGCGTCGGATTCACAGATGACTATGGCGTTTTCGGCGAGTATGCCGCGTTCGAATATCAGCGCCAGCACCTCGTCCAGAAAGCCCTCTTTGTAAGGCGGATCGAGATAGACGAGCGAAAACTTCTCCTTGGTGTGCTTGACAAAGTCTTTCCAGTCGGCGTTCAGGATCACGCACTTTTCCATAAGCTTGGCTTTGGCGGCGTTTTCCTTTATTACGGCGGTCGCGTTCCTGTCGTTTTCCACGATATACGCCTTCGCCGCCCCGCGTGAAAGCGCTTCGAGCGCCATCTGTCCGCTGCCGCCGAACAGATCGAGCGTCACTCTGTCGTGCAGTTCGAACTGTATCGCCGAAAACACCGCCTCTTTGACTTTTTCGGTGGTGGGGCGCGTGTGTTCGCCGGGGAGCGTCTTTAGCTTTGTTCCTCTTGCAATTCCCGTGATTATCCTCATTTTTTATCCTTCTCCGAATAGAAATCTTTTATTGTCTGCGCCGTCTTGCGTGAAACGCCTTTTACGGAAGCGAGTTCTTCGAACGACGCGTTCTTTATGGCTTTGAGCCCGCCGAAATAGTTCAGCAGGGTTTCGGCGGTCTTTTTGCCCACGCCGGGGATCTCGAGCAGGGAAGAAGACGTGAGCTTTTTGCGGCGCTGCATATCCATTTTGCCGAAAGCGGCGTTGTGGACTTCTTCCTGGAATTTGTAAAAGAAGTTGAATATATCCTGTCTGCCGTTCAGCGATATCTCGTTTTCGCCGTCGGTGAGCGTCCGCGTCTTGTGGTGCTCGTCTTTTATCATCCCGAAGACGGGTATATCGGTATTCTTCTCCTCAAGCAGCCGTTTTATGACCGCCACGTGGTTTTCGCCGCCGTCGAGCAGTATGATATCCGGGTATTCCCAGTCTTTACCGCTGTGCGCCAGCCGGCGGCCTACCGCTTCGCGCATCGACGAATAGTCGTCGCGCATGCTGACCGTCTTCATATTGAACGAACGGTATTTGCGTTTGGCGAACCTTCCGTTTTCCCATACCGCCATGCCGCAGACGATGTCTTCGTCGCCGTGGTTCGAAACGTCGTACGCCTCTATGCGCGCGGGCGGCTCGTCAAGCCGCAGGAAATCGGCGAGCGAACGGGCGAACCTGCCCGTTTTGTTTTCCACTTCGCGCTTGTGCAGCATAAGGTCGCGCGCGTTGGATTCCGAACGCAGCAGCAACTCTTTCTTTTCGCCTTTCTGCGGGCGTATGATTCGCGTCTTGCCGGAAGGCGAAAGCTTTTCGCAAAGCAGTTCGCGGTCTTCGGGGGCAAGATCGTAACCCAGATATATCTCGTGCGGGACGTATCCGCGCATCGTGTAGAACCTGAAAAGCAGCGAAGTGATCCCGCCGGAATCCAACAACTCGTCGCTCCCGAAAAACAGGCATTCTCTGTCGAAAATGGCGCCGTGCCGCACAAAAAAGATATTGACCGCGCTGCCGAGCTCGTCGGAATATATGCCTATCACGTCGGCGTCGATCTTTTCGCTCGCGACGATGTGCTGCCTGTCGCCGAGCTTTTTCACGGCGCGTATGGTGTCGCGCAGTTTGGCGGCTTTTTCGAATTCCAGGTTTTCGGAACACGTTTCCATATCCCGTTCAAGCTCTTTGAGCAGCGAACCGTAATCGCCTTTGAGAAAATGAGTCACGCCCTTTATTGCGGCGGAATATTCTTCTTTGCTCACTTCGCCTTTTATGCAGACGCCCATACATCTGCCTATGTGATAATTCAGGCAGGGGCGCCCTTTGCCTATGTCCTCGGGGAACTTTTTGGAACACGAAGGCATTTTGAACGCCTTGCGCGCCGCCGCGACTATGGCGTAGCCTGTCCCCTTGGAAGAATACGGGCCGAAATACGCGCTCTTTTCGTCTTTGCGCTCGTATTCCACCGAAAGCGAAGGGTATTCGTCCGCCGAAAGCCGTATATACGGGTATTCGGACGAATCCTTGAGCTTGATGTTGTACCGCGGCATATACTGCTTTATAAAACTGTTTTCAAGTATCAGCGCTTCGAGCTCGGTCTTGGTGTGGAACACCTCGAAGCGGTCCACCGCGGCGACCATATGGCGCGTCTTTTGATTGTGCACGGCGTACGGCGCGAAATAGCTCGAAACGCGGTTCTTCAGCGCCTTGGATTTGCCCACGTAGATGACCGTCCCCGCGGAGTTGCGCATTATATACACGCCCGGCGTTGCCGGAAGCAGGCGCGCGTTTTTGAATAATTCTTCTCGTGTCATAATTTACAAAAAGCCCTGAACTCATTTTATAAGATGAGCCCAAGGCGATTGATCGTTCAGCGGCGTGCGCCGCTTTGCGCAAATTTATTCTATGCTTAAAACCAGATCCACCAGGCTGTTGACGGTCTCTTCTTCGTCTTCGCCTTCGGCAACTATAGTGACGGCGTCGCCTTTTTTGATGCCGAGCGAAAGGACGCCGAGCAAACTCTTGGCGTTGGCGCGTCTGTCGCTGCTTTCAACCCATACAGAGGATTTGAAAGCGTTGGCTTTTTGTATAAAGAATGTCGCGGGGCGCGCACGCAGCCCGACCGTGTTTTCTACTGTAATGGTTCTAGAATACATTTTAAGCTCCCTTGCCTTGTAACATCTGTTTTATAACAAATCAATTATAACAAATCAAAAACTATAAATCAATACCATTTATATAACAATTCCAACAAAATATATTTGCGCGCTTTGTGCATTTTCGTCAACAAATGCGGCGTTTCCGTCATTCCCCGGTTATTACGACCGCCGTTACGGTGTACGAATAGCGCGAACTGTCGTTTTCCAGCACCAGCTTTTCGCGCACAAGAAGAGGCGTCCCGTCCTTGGCGAAATAGCTGCCCTCGCTTTCGTAACCTTCTACCGTCAGCACAAGATCGAGCATGCTGAAATACGAAGATTCCTTCTGCACCTCCTGAGTTCCGACTACAAGGGTCTCGTACGCGGGCGAGGTCTTTATCTCTTTTACCGTGCCGAACGGGCTCGAGCCGGAGCGCAGATACATCTCTCCGCCTTCCTCAAGCTCGTTTATCGCCGAATTCGAAATGGCGTCGGAATGCACGGTTACCGCAAACGTCTTGATTTCGGTGGTGACGAGCAGATCCTTGATCTGGTTCCTGAAGATCAGCGCCGCGGCGATGCCGAGTATCATTATGATTATGAGCAGATCGAACAGATTGAACCTCTTGTTTTTCATTCCTTGTCCTCCTCTTTTTCGGTGACCGAATAGACCGTGCCTTCAACGTAGACTCTTTTGGTGGTAAAGCAGACCTTTTCGCCTATCGGCGGCATCGAATCGGCGCGCGCCGATTCAAAGGTCACGGTGACGTATTTCTTGCCGTCGGCGACTGTCTCGCCGGTTATCTTGCCGTCTTTTCCTTCAAACTCCGCCGTCTCGCCTTTGATGAACACGGCGGAAGAGCCGTCTTCTATACAGACCGTGACGTCCACGCTGTACGAAGCGACCGAAAAGTCGCGAATCAGCAGCATTATCGCCGAAAAGCAGATCGCGAATACCGCGGTGAAAATAATAATGTCGATCACGTTGAATTTTGATTTCATGCCGCTCACCTCAACTGTAATCAGCGCTCGTATCGTACGGGACGGCGTTGCCGCAGGCGCTTATCATTCCGCACAGCGCCCAGAACAGCACCAGGTCGTGCCGCGTGCCGAGCGTGTCGTAGCAGACGCCCAAAAGGAGTATCGCGGTCACCGAAGCCACCGCGGCGGCGCAGAACTGCCGCATCCCCTCCGCCCGCGCCGAAGCCGCCGCCATCGCCCGCGAAAGCAGCATGAGCAGCATCAGCAGCGTCAGCGCGCAGCCGAGCAGGCCGAACGAGCTTATGAAGACCGCGAACAGGTTGGTCCCGCATTCGGCTCCGCCGAACAAAAGCTGAGTCGCCGAAAGTCCCGCAAGATCCGGGAGCAGGGGAGCGACCGGCGCAAAAGTCACAAAGCCGGAAACTATGAACCTCACCAGCCATACCAAAGGCAGGACCGCGGCGTAGGCGAACAAGACGTTGAAAAACCTGCCCGAACGGAACGCGAAATAAATGAAAGTGGTTATGAGTACCGCCGCAATGACCGTATCGGAAAGCGAAAGCGCCGTTTCGAGCGCGGCGGCGGTGAAGAAAACCACTTTGAATACCGAAGGCATTTTGAACGAGCGGCTGTGCATTACGCAGAACACCCAAAGCACCGAAACCACGGTGAGCAGCGGATCGTGCGTCAACAGCCGTACCGGGAGCACGCCGGAGACCGTGCCCGGCGCCACCCCGAACAGAGCGGCAATGCTTTCGGCGGCGCCGAAGAGCGTGCTCAGTCCGAGCCCGATCGTTATGCATACCGCGCTCTTGCGCAAAAGATCGGCGCTGCGCAGCAGGTTGGACGCCATGAAGAATACGCATACGGTAACGGCGGTCCTGGCGGCGCTTTCGGCGCGGAACGCGATCACGAACACCGCCGCGGCGAACAGCGCCACGACGTCTTCGCTTTTAAGCGTGAGGTTGCGTTTGCCGCGCAGCAGTTTGAAGAAATACGAAACCAACGCCGCGGTGATTACGAAATAGATGATATCTGAGTTAGCGGCCGGTATGAGTATTATCGCCGCGAGCAGGCCGCTTTCGGGCGAGTATAATATCAGCGCGAGCAATAACAGCGCAACAATGTACAGGAACACCGTGACCGCCGAAAAGAAATACGAAGCCACGCCGAACGCGAGCCCCGAGAAAAACGCGAACGCAAAACGGTTCTGCGGCGCGGCGTCGGCGTCGATCGACATGCGGTTGAGTCCGAGCGCGTCGAAGAAAACAAAAGACAAAAAGGCGCTCTGGCAGAATTTTGCGCCAAGCGACTTTCTGGAAACGATCATGAACGCGCTCGCGATCAGCGCAAGCGTTATGAATATAATATCTTTGTAAAGCAGTACCAGCGCGGTCTTGCGCAGTACTCTCACGGCGCAGACAAGCGCCGAATAGAACGCCGAAGAAAGCAAAAACACGCCCGCCGACCTCACCGAAGCCGAAGAGAGCGCGGCGAAAAAGCGGCGGTATAAACCTATGACCGCGCTCGTTTCGACGCCGGAAGCAAAAGCGTGGCGCGCATAACTCGCCGCGTCGGAGCGCGCGGCTCCGCGGACGGTGCTTACCATAAAGCTTTCGGCGGCGTTTTTGTCGTTCTTTTCCGAACGGTCGAAAATGCGCGCGAGAAAACTGCCGCTGATGAACGAGCGGAGTTTTTCGGACCACTCGGACAAAAGCGAAACGAGCAGACTGCTCGAAACGAGTCTGCCTATAAAGCTTTTCTTTTTAGCTTTAGTTCTCACGTTTTGCATTTTCTTCCACCTTTGCAAGCAGATCCGGGCGCTTGGCGGCGGTGCGTTCAAGCGATTTCTCGCGCTTCCATTTTACAATGTTGGCGTGGTGGCCGCTTATAAGCACCTCGGGCACTTCCAGCCCTTCGTAGACCCGGGGCTTGGTGTACTGAGGATACTCCAGCATACCGCTCGCTATGCTCTCATCCTCGTAGCATTCGCTGCAGGGGAGCACGCCGTCGATAAGGCGGCAGACGCAGTCGGTAAGCACTGCGGCGGGCAATTCTCCGCCGGTCAGGACGTAGTCGCCTATGGATATCTCTTCGTCTATCTCGAGTTCTATAACACGTTCGTCCACTCCCTCGTAGTGGCCGCAGAAGATTATGAGGTTGTCGTACCCCGAAAGTTCCTTTGCTTTTTCGTGCGTGAGCACCTTGCCCTGCGGCGACATATACACCGTCCGCACGGAACCGCTAAGGCGCGACTTTACCGCCCTAATGCAATCGACCGCGGGCTGGCACGCCATCACCATTCCGTAGCCGCCTCCGTAAGGAGCGTCGTCCACTTTGCGGTGCTTGTCCAGCGTGTAGTCGCGGATGTCGGTCAGGTGAACCGAAACAAGTCCTTTTTCGGCGGCTTTGCCTATTATGCTCAGCTCAAAAAACGGGCCGAGCATTTCGGGGAAAAGAGTCAGGATCTCAAAATTCATCTTTTGTCTCAAGCCCTTCCGCAAGGCGCGCGGTAACTCCTTTTTCAACGTCGGCGCTCATTATGAACTCGTCCACGGCCGGAACGCGCCAGCATTTGCCGTTCGCCTTTATAAGGTAATAAAAGCAGCTGACGCCTTCTTCAACGCCGGTTACTTCGCCCACACGGTCGCCGCTTTCGGCGTCGAACACAGGCGCGCCTATGATGTCGTCGTAATAGAATACGCCGTCTTCCAGCGGAAAATCCTCGCGGTCGAACCACACGGTCCGGCCGTTGAGCGCCGAAACGAGCCCGCGGTCCTCGTAGCCCTTGAAAATGAACGAGGGCACCGAGGGGCGGTACAGCGCCACTTCAAGAAAGTTTTTGCCTGCCGCGTCGAGATAAAGGCGCTTTATGCCCGAAAGAAATTCGGGCGAATCGCAGTAGCATGCAAAGCGGATCTCGCCTTTTATGCCGCGCGGCGAATTGAGTCTGCCCGCTTCGAGAAAGCGTTTCATGCTCAGTTGATGTCAACGATCACGCGCTTGCCTTCCTTGGCGGCGGCGGCGCGGATGACCGTGCGTATTGATTTTGCGATCTTGCCGTTGCGGCCGATCACTTTGCCGGTGTCGCCTTTGGCGACGCTCAGCTCTAAAACCGTCATATCGCCGCTTTGCTTTTCTATAACCGCGATCTCGTCGGGGCTATCGACAAGCGGTGTGACTATGTCGATAAGAAGCTGTTTCATGCTGTGTCACCCGATGATATCAGAGAACGCCGTTGTTCTTGAGTATGGCTTTGACGGTATCGGTGGGCTGTGCGCCGTTGGAAATCCACTGCTTGGCTTTTTCAGCGTCGAGTTTGATGTCCGCGGGGTTGGTCATGGGGTTGTAATAGCCGATCTCTTCTATGAATCTGCCGTCACGGGGATAACGGGAATCCGCCACGACTATTCTGTAGAAAGGAGCCTTTTTAGCGCCCATTCTTCTTAATCTGATCTTAACTGCCATTTTTTGTTCCTCCAAATGTGTTTTTGTTTTGTTTTTTTATTTTATTTCTGCGGTGATCAATGCCGTAAAAATCAATCAAAAGGGAAAACGCATCTTGCCGAACCGCTTTTTGCCGTTCATCTGTTTCATCAGTTGTCTGGTCTGTTCGTACTGCTTCAGCACGCGGTTCACGTCTTCTACCGTGGTGCCGCTGCCGGCGGCGATGCGGCGTTTGCGCGAAGAATTCAGTATCTCGGGGCGACTGCGTTCTTTCATGGTCATGGAAAGGATTATCGCCTCTGTGCGGTCGAGCGCCTTTTCGTCTATCTTCACGTCTTTCATCTTGCCGGAATTCATACCCGGGAGCATGGACATGAGCGATTCCATGCTGCCCATCGACTTGAGCTGTTTGAACTGGTCGAGAAAATCGTTCAGCGTGAACGAGCCCTCGCGCATTTTGCGCTCCAGCTCGGCGGCCTGCTTTTCGTCGTACGCCTGCTCGGCTTTTTCAATGAGCGCCAGCGTGTCGCCCATATCGAGTATGCGGCTCGCCATACGGTCGGGGTAGAACGGATCGAGACAATCGAGCTTTTCGCCGGTGCCCACGAATTTGATGGGCTTGCCCGTGACGTATTTGACCGAAAGTGCGGCGCCGCCCTTGGTGTCGCCGTCCATCTTGGTGAGTATGACGCCGGTGATGTCCAGCAGGTCGTTGAACGATTTCGCGACGTTCACCGCGTCCTGACCGGTCATGGCGTCGACCACGAGCAGTATCTCGGTGGGCGATACTTTCTCTTTTATCTTTTTAAGCTCTTCCATAAGAGCTTCGTCTATGTGCAAGCGGCCGGCGGTGTCTATAATGACGGGGTCGAAGCCGTATTTCCTTGCGTGGACGAGCGCCTCCTCGGCGGTCTTTACCGGATCCTGCGTGCCTTTTTCGAACACGGTGCAGCCGGCCTGTTCGCCTACGATCTGCAGCTGCCTGATGGCGGCGGGACGGTAGACGTCGCAGGCGACGAGCAGAGGGTTCTTGCCTTGCTTTTTGAGCCGCAGCGCGAGCTTCGCCGAATGTGTCGTTTTGCCCGAGCCCTGGAGCCCGCACATCAGTATGACAGTCGGCGCGCGCGAAGCCGTCTCGAGCTTGGCGACGCTGCCGCCCATAAGGGAAATGAGTTCTTCGTTTACTATTTTTACTATCTGCTGCGCGGGGAGCAGACTTTCGAGCACTTCGTCGCCCACGGCGCGTTCCGACACTTTGGCGACGAAATCCTTTACCACTTTAAAGTTGACGTCCGCTTCGAGCAGGGCGAGCTTTATATCGCGCATGCCGGCCTTGACGTCGGCTTCGGTGAGCTTGCCCTTGTTCCTGAACTTTTTCAGCGCGGCGGACATTTTTTCCACTAAGCTCTGAAACATCGGTACTCCTTATAAATTCAAAAGCTTCTGCGCTTCGTTCTTTACTTCGTCCGAAGAAGAAAGCGCAATTATCTTCTCGGCGCAGGCGCGCACCGAACGCTCGCGCTCGGCGACGCCCAGCGAATTTTCCAGCTTAAAGAGCAGCTTTTCGCCGGTGACTACCGCGTTGCGCACGCCCTGGCGGGTGATGCCAAGATCCTCAGCGATCTCCGAAAGCGAAAGGTCGTCGTTGTAATAAAGGTCGAGCACGTCGCGCTGGCGCGGCGAAAGCAGGGAAGAATAGTGATCGAAAAGCACGGCTATCTCGTTGCGTTTTTCGTTCATAGTTCACTCCTCCGTAAAAATGCCTGTAAAGCGTTTTGCTTTACAGGCACATTATACATATTCCGCGCGCGTTTGTCAAGACCTTTTTTCGGTCACTTTCACACATATTTTGCCGTCTTTTGCGTCTATCAGCAGCGGATGTGACATATCTTCCTCACCTAACTCGCACATTACTTCCGCCGCGGCGTCTTCGGCGAAGCGGGCGCATTCGGTCACCGTGCGCATATCCGCCGTTTTTTCGCGCAAAAACTCTTCCAGTCCTTCGCCTGCTTCGGCGAGCGCGCACACGGCGGTCACGGCGTCGAACAGCGTCTTCCGCGCCATGGCGCAAAGCGTTCCGGCATCGGGCGACGGGACGTTTATCACCGCCGTCGAAGTCCCCAACGCCGTGCGCGGCGCGGAACGGGTCGGAACGAATCCGCTCTGCGAGGCGGCGCGCGGAACGTCGGTTATCATAACGAACGCGCCCGAAAAGCTCACGTCGAACCCCGCACCGTCGGTCAGCACGCCGTCTTTCACTATGCGCCGCACAGCGCACGCGATATCGGGATGGCATTTTGAAAATGATTCGAAAATCACCGCCGAATACGGCGAACGTTTTATCCTCCGCGCCAGCGTACGCTCTTCGCCGGAGGACGTATATCCGGGCGCGCCGCCCGTGAGCCGTGCGATCGAATACGGTTCGGTGTATTCGGCGAGGTCTACGGTTATCACGTCCGGGAACCCGGCGCATTCGGCGAACGTGCGCGCCAGAAAGCTCCTGCCGCTCCCTTCCTCGCCGGAAATGACAGCGCATACCGGCGCTTTCCCGCGTCCGGGCGCCAGATATCTGCGGTAGAGCGAAGCGAGCGTTTTTATCTGTTCGCTCCGGCAGACGGCGCGCCGTTCCATTTCATTTATCATATACTCCGCGTTTTCTTCCGAACCGCCTTCTATCACGGCAGCCGGGATGCCGGTGACGGCGGCGCAGACAGAATCGATCTCGCGCCTGCCGATTTCGTGCACGCCGTTCATCACCGCCTCGCTCGAAGCTTCGTCCAGCAGATCTATCGCTTTGTCGGGCAGCTTTCTGCCGCTTATAAAACGTGTCGCCGCGCGTACCGCTTCGCGCACTGCTTCGGGCGTTATACGCACGCCGTGGTGCTTTTCGTAATATTTTTTACTTTCAGCGAGCATTCTTTCGCATTCGGCGGGCGTGGGCTCCTTTACGTTCACCGGCTGGAACCGGCGTTCCAGCGCGGGGTCTTTTGCGATTATACGGCGGTATTCTTCGGGAGTCGTGGCGCCTATCATCCTGATTTCACCGCGCGCGAGCGGCGGCTTAAGGATATTCGAAGCGTCGACCGAACCTTCCGCCGACCCGGCGCCGACGATGGTGTGCAGTTCGTCCACGAACAGTATCACGTTGTTGTCCTTTGCGTCGTTTATGATGTTTTTAAGCTTTTCTTCAAATTCGCCGCGGTATTTTGTGCCGGCGACAACGCCCGGAAGGTCCACCGCTATTATGCGCATCCCCTTGAGCTTTTCCGGTACTTCGCCGCGGCATATCCTCAGCGCCAGCGATTCCGCTATGGCGGTCTTGCCCACGCCCGCGTCGCCTATTAGGCATGGGTTGTTTTTCGTCTTGCGCATAAGGATGCGCAGCGCGCGCTCTTCTTCGGCTTCGCGGCACGAAATATCTTCCAGCGCCCCTTCTTCGGCGGCGAGCGTAAGATCCCTGCCGTTGCGGTCGAGATACGGCGTCGGGCGGCAGATCCGCTTTTCCTCCGCGGCGGCGGCGCCGGCGGCGTCAGGCGTCTTTTCGCGGTTGAGCGAAGCCATTATTTCGGGCACCGACGCTCCGCCGGTCTCGATTATCCGTTTGGCGACGCATTCTTCTCCCAGTAACGCCTGCAGGATATGCGCCACGGTTATGCTCCCGGCGCCCTGAGCGGCGGATATCCTTCCGGCAAGCATGAGTATCTTGCGGCACTTGGGCGTCAGATCCTCGCCGCCCGAACCCGCGCCGACGCCTTCTATGCAGATTATCTGCCTTTTTATGCGGCCGTATGTCAGACCGGTGCCTTCAAAGCACGGCGGAGCGGACCGCGCGATGGCGAGCAGCAGATGCTCGCTGCCCACGTAGGTGTGTCCGCACTCCCGCGCCGCAAAGACGGCGTCGGCTATTACCTGTCTGGCGTCATAAGTGAATTTGTTCGTCATATACGCACTCCCGGTACGGGACCGTCCGGGTCCCGTCTTTCATATATTATGAAAAAAAGTCATAATCGGTTAAAAAAGCATTGCTTTATCCGAATCGATTTGCTATAATGATAATTACCAAAGCAAAGGAGGTGAGCGCCGTGCCGCAGGAACGCCGCCCGGTAAAAAGACCCGCAATATCAAAAGCCCGCGCCGAGCAGATCGCGGCGGCAAAGCGCAAGCGCCGCACGGTGACGCTCGTGATCCTTTCGCTATTCTTGACCTTTTATATCGCGGTTAGTCTCGTTATCACAGCCGGAGTGCTAATTTCTTTCAATTCGGTGCGTTCAAAGGTGCTTTTCGGCGTCAACACGGTAAAGTATAACTCCTCCAACCGCGAAACGGTCGTCACCTCCGCTTCGGCAAAGGAATCGAATTTCGGCTACGGACTGTATATCTCCGCCGAAGACCTCGACAAGCTCTGCGGCTTTTCTTTCGCGGGCGATAAAGAAAAACTCACGGTCATCATCCCCGGGAGCGGCGACTATATGGAATGCTATTCCGGTTCGTCGGTAGTGATGATCAACGGCACCAGAGCGCGGCTTTCGCAGCCGGTGCTCAACATTTCGGGCAAGTTCTATTTTCCCGTCATACTCGCCGAAGAATACCTGACCGGGCTTAAGATCGAATACAGCGAAAGCGACAAGCTCTGCCGCATCTCGCTCGAAAACGGCGAAGACACGGTGCTGGGCTTCCGTTTCAAGCAGCCGGTGACGCCTTCAAAGATCAAACAGCCAGACTGAATATCGTATAAATAACGAAAAAACGCCCCGAAAAGCGCCTGAACGCCTTTCGGGGGTTTGCTGTTTTTGGATCTTATTATTGCGGACGCGGTTCGGTCTGATCGGCGAAACCGTCGGCCTGGATTATGATGTTCGATACCGTGTTGGCGGGGAAATCGGTGCCTATGTCGAATCCCAGCGTGCCGTATTTGATCCTGGCGTATAAAGTCTCGTACGCGTCTTTGGAAAACTTTTTGAACCTGTACGAGCCGATGTCGTTCGGCAGCCCGACCATATCGGTCTTTACGTCCAGCGTCACGGTCTTGCCCGCCTTGCTTTCGTCCCAGCCGCCGTTTTCAAAGTAATCGGCGAGCGTGTTTTCCACAGCCAGCTGGTATTCGCTCGCCGCGGTGGTGATATAGCGTTCGCTGAACCCAGCCTGGGTGAGTCCGCAGCCGATGAGCGGCTTTTTGCTGATATTGGCGGCGTAGTTGATCGAACGGTAGATGCCTTCTCCGCACACGCAGATGACCTCGATCCCGCCGTTGAACCAGCTTATCGCAACGTCTTCAAGCTCCTTGCTCGGCGAATCCCGGTCGCTGAACCAGATGCGCAGCGTGCGCGGATCGCTCGGATGCTCGAACGCGTAGAATTCCACGCCGCGTACGAACGCGTTCAGATACGTTTCGCTGTCGGATGTGCGTTTTCCGCCCAAAAAGCCTATCTTTGTATAGCCTTCGCCGGCGGCGGCGTAGCCGGCCATGAAAGCCGCCTGTTCTATGGCAAATTTTATTGAATAGGTATGCGAAGTCTTGTTTTCGGTCTCGCAGTCCACAGTCAGGATGTCGGTGCTGCGGTACGAATGCGCCGCTTCGTTCGCGCATTCTCCCATGTTCTCGCCCGCAAAGATCATAAGCTTGGCGCCGTTCCCGGCGGCGGCCTTGACCTGCTCGTAAAGACTTTCCTCGGAATAATCCGAAGCGACGTATTCTTTGAACGAAACTCCGTGCGCCTGACAGTATGCGTTTACGCCGCGGTATACGCCCTGCGCGGCGGAACGGTCGGTCACGCCCGCGGGGCCGGTTATCACGGCGACGGTATATGTGGCGGATCTGAACAGCGAGCAAGAGCACGCCGAAAAGCAGACCGCGAGCAAAAGCAAACATAAAAGCGCTTTTTTCATTGCTTTTTCTCCTAATGGAATTATCTTTTTTTGATTATATCACAACAAACCCGCTTTGTCAAATACAATCGCAGCCTCTTTTTCGTGCAGATTCTTTATGCATTTTTATAAAAAAAATATACAAAACTATTGCATTTTCAAATTAAATGTGGTATATTGATGGTGTATGCAAACAGGAATGAGTAATTATTTATGAATACTATCTATTTTGACAATTCCGCTTCTGCGATCCCCTGCGCTCAGGCGCTCGGGGTATTTGCCGAAACAGCAAAGATATACGCCAATCCGTCGTCGCTGCATTCGGCGGGACTTCATGCCCGCAGGATCATCGAAAACGCGCGCGCAAAAGCAGCCGCCGCGTTCCGCTGCCAAAGCGGCGAGCTCGTATTCACATCCGGCGGGACCGAATCGAACAACACCGCGGTGCGCGGCCTGGCGCATAAAAACCGCCGCGCGGGGAACGTTATCGTCACCACCCGCGCCGAGCATCCTTCGGTCGTCGCGACTGCGCTTTCGCTCGAACGCGAAGGATACGAGACCGTGTTTGTCGCATCCCCCGGCGGCGTGCCCGATCCGGACGAACTCGAAAGCGTGCTCAAAAGCAAAAAGGTATGCCTGGTAACTCTTATGCAGGCGAACAATCAGAACGGCGCGGTCACCGATCTCAAAAAAGTGCGCGAGATCATGGAGTCGTCCGGGACCGGAGCGCTGCTCCATTCCGACTGCGTGCAGTCGTTCCTCAAACTGCCCGAGGAATCCGCTTCCGACGCCGCGCGTTTCTGCGATGCGGCTTCGGTATCGGCGCACAAGATAGGCGGCGTAAAAGGAACGGGCGCGCTGTTCGTGCGCAAAGGGATCGCGATACCGGCGCTTATGACCGGCGGCGAGCAGGAAAACGGCGTGCGCGCCGGCACCGAAAACATAGCCGGCATCTGCGCGATGGCCGAGGCGGTCGCGCATTACGGCGCAGCCGAACGCGCGAAAGTCGCCGGATTAAGGGAATACATAATAAATTCGCTGCGCGAACAGCTCGGCGAAAACGTCGTCATAACCGAACCGCCGCGGCATATAGATTCGCTGTTCAATTTCGCGCTCGTCAACGTAAAAAGCGAAGTGGCGCTCAATTATCTCAATTCCGTCGGAGTGTGCGTGTCTTCGTCGTCGGCGTGTTCTTCCAAAGCTAAGACGAACGCCGCGCTCGCGTCGATGGGCTACGGCGCCGAATACGAACGTTCCGCGCTGCGCATAGGGATATCGCCATACAACACAAAAGAAGAATGCGATCTGCTCGTCGCGGCGCTCAAAGGCGCGCTGGCGTTCAGGATCAAAGGGAAATAGGATGCAGTACGTTATAGTTTTGAAATACGGCGAAATAGTCCTTAAAGGACTGAATCGCAGCAGATTCGAGCAGATGCTGCTCAAACGGGTGCGGCTTTCGCTCAAACGGCTGCCCGGCAGCTACGATATACGCAGCGCCCAGTCGACAGTAGTCATCCACGGCGACGAAAACGCCGATATGCTGCTCGCCGCCGAGCGTATGAAGAAGGTATTCGGCATAGTTTCGGTCTGCGTGGGCTACGAATGCGAAAAGGATATGGATTCCATACGCGCCCTCGTGCGCGAAAAAGCGCGCGAGCTCGTCGCCGGCGCCGGGACCTTCAAATGCGTCGCCAAACGGAGCGACAAGGATTTTCCGTATATCTCGCCGCAGATATGCGAGCTGTGCGGCGCCGAGGTGCTTTCGGCGGTCCGCGGCATAAAAGTCGACGTCGAAAAGCCCGAGGCGGTCGTCACGGTCGAGATCCGCGACCGCGCGGCGTTCATACACGGCAGAGGCGCCAAAGGCGCGGGCGGTATGCCCACAGGCACCAACGGACGCGCGCTGCTCATGCTTTCGGGCGGCATCGATTCGCCCGTGGCTGGCCATATGGTCGCCAAACGGGGCGTGTATATTTCGGCTTTATATTTCGAATCGCCGCCGTATACCGGCGAAGCCGCAAAGGAAAAAGTGGCGTCGCTTGCAAAAGTTATAGCTTCTTATACCGGCACGGTCACGCTTTACACCGTCTCGGTGACCGAGATACAAAGCGAGATCGCCGAAAAATGCGAAGAGCGTATGTTCACGCTCATACTGCGCCGCTTTATGATGCGGCTCGCGCAGGAGACGGCGCGCCGCGCCGAATGCACCGCGCTCATCACCGGCGAAAGCTTGGGACAGGTCGCGAGCCAGACTATGGAAGCCATCGTCTGCACCGACGCGCTCGCGCAGATGCCGGTGTTCCGCCCCTGCATAGGGCTTGATAAGGAAGAGATAATACAGATCGCGCGGCGGATAGGGACTTTCGATATTTCGTCTTTGCCGTATGAGGATTGCTGTACTGTGTTCACGCCCCGCCACCCCAAGCTCGATCCCACGGTGGAAGAACTCGAAGCTGAAGAAGCGAAGCTTGATATCCGGGGACTCACCGAACGCGCCATGCAGACGCTTTCTTTCATCCGCGTGCACGGCGACGAAAGACTCAACGGCTGAACAAATCGACATATATAACGAGGTTAACGGCTTATGACCAGACAGGAAAGCAGACGGGCGGCGTTTCGCCTGTTGTTCGAATACACTTTCGGGGGCGACCCGGAAGAGATCATGGCAAACGCAAAAGAATACCGCGGCGAGACCATAAGCGGCTTCGCCAGGCAGCTCTTTACCGGAACGATCGCCAATTTGCAGGAAATAGATTCAAAAATAAGCGCTTTTGCCGAAAAACGCTCGTTTGAGCGTATCGCGCGCGTGCCGCTTTCGTGCCTCAGGCTCGCGTCTTACGAGCTTCTTTACACCGAAACGCCCACCGGGATAGCAGTCAACGAGGCGCTCGACATCTGCAGGGAATACAACTGCGACGACAGCGTGTCGTTCGTCAACGGCATACTCGGCAAAGTCAGCGAAGCGGCAAATAAGGAATGAACGGTTTGGAACCCACAGTATCCGCAAGAAAGACCGTAACGGTCACACAGCTCAACAATTTCATAAAAGATATTATGGATAACGTCGCCCCTCTGCGCGACATTTCGGTAAAGGGCGAGATCTCCAATATCACGCTGCACCGCACGGGGCATATCTATCTCACCGTCAAAGACGAAGGCGCGCTCCTCAAAGCGGTCATGTTCCGCGGCGACGCCGAAAAACTTTCGTTCACGCCCAAAAACGGCGATAAGATAATCATCACCGGCAGGATCTCGGTCTTCGTGCGCGACGGCGTTTACCAGATGTACGCAAGTTCAATGGAACTCGACGGCGTCGGCTCGCTTTACGCAGCGTTCGAGCAGCTCAAGGCAAAGCTTGCCGAAGAAGGCCTGTTTGACGAATCGCACAAAAAGCGCCTTCCGCCCGTGCCGTGGTCCATAGGCGTCATCACCGCGCCGACCGGGGCGGCGGTTCGCGATATGATCAACATTTCCGGCAGACGTTTTCCGGGGTGCGAGATCGTGCTATATCCTTCGCTGGTGCAGGGGCCGGACGCAGCTCCCAATATCATAAAGGGCATAGAGTATTTCAACCGCACGCGCCGCGTCGAGCTTATAATCGTCGGGCGCGGGGGCGGCAGTATAGAAGACTTATGGGCGTTCAACGACGAAAATCTCGCGCGCGCTATATACGCAAGCGAGCTGCCGGTGATATCCGCCGTCGGGCATGAGACCGATTTCACAATAGCTGATTTCGTCGCCGACTTGCGCGCGCCTACGCCTTCGGCGGCCATGGAACTCGCGCTGCCCGATACGGGCGAGCTCATGCGCAAGTTCGGCAACGTAAAAACACGGCTTTCGGCTTTGCTGAGCCGCCGGCTCGAAAGCGAGCAGAAACTGCTCCGCATACTTTCGGAACGCCGCGTGTTCGCCGCGCCGGAAACGATATATCAGGATAAACAGCTTGAGATTTCGCGCCTTGGCGATATGCTCGAAAAAGCGCTCTCGGGCGCGCTTGAATCCAAACGCAAAGAAACGCGGTCGCTCGGTCAGCTGCTCGCGTCATACGATCCGCTCGGAGTGCTCAAGCGCGGCTATTCGGTCGCATACGATAAAAACGGAAGAATAATCAAATCCGAGTCCGAAGTAAAGACGGGCGAGGAATTCAGCGTAAAGCTGGCTAATGGCGCCATCCGCGGCGTCAGAACGGAGAAATGATATGGCAGGGATCAAATACGAAGACGCCGTCAAACGGCTGGAAGAAATAGTAAAGCAGCTCGAAAGCGGCTCGTGCCCGCTCGAGGATTCGATCAAACTTTTCGAAGAAGGCGCCGCGCTGGTCAAGACCTGCGAGAAACTGCTTTCGGAAGCCGAACAGAAAGTAAAGATCCTCGTCGGCGGCAAGGAGGAAGACTTTGGCGTCTCTAACGGCTGATTCCGTGCGCGCAGAAGTCGAAGCGGCGCTTTCCGCACTGCTTTCCGCGCGTGACGAAAGGGATTCTGAAATATACGAAATAATGCGCTATTCTGCGCTCGGCGGAGGTAAACGCGTCAGGGCTTTTCTGTCGTACGCGTTTTTCGGCGCCTGCGGAGGAAGGGAATTCGAAAAAGTGACCGATTACGCCTGCGCGGTGGAAATGATCCATGCCGCTTCGCTCGTGCACGACGACCTTCCCGCGCTCGACAACGACGACATGCGGCGCGGAAGACCTTCGTGTCACAGG
This sequence comes from Clostridia bacterium, assembly GCA_017429165.1. Classification (GTDB taxonomy): domain Bacteria; phylum Bacillota; class Clostridia; order Oscillospirales; family CAG-382; genus UBA1206. The sequence continues at coordinate 38,061 of JAFRPL010000009.1, read as the reverse complement.
GCGTACGGCGAAGCTCAGGCGATAGTGGCCGCCGACGGACTCTTCATAAAGGCGTTCGAAGTCGCTTCCGCAAACAGCTTCTGCACTCCGGCGCAGAACGCCGCCGCCGTGAACCTGCTCGCGCGCATGGCCGGTCCCGACGGTATGTGCGGCGGTCAGATGACCGACATCCGGACCGAAAGCGGTCGAAGCGATATCGAACTGCTCAAAAGACTCGATACGCAAAAGACCTCGTGCCTCATCAACGCCGCCTGCGGGCTGGGATGCATAGCCGCGGGGGCAGACGAAGCACAGCTCGCCTCCGCCGCGGAATACGCGTACAAACTGGGGCTCGCGTTCCAGATACGCGACGATATTCTGGATATCGAAGGCGACTCAAGCGTGCTCGGCAAGACCGTGGGCAAGGACGCCGCGTCTGAAAAACCCACGTATCCTTCGGTGCTGGGGCTTGACGGCGCGAAACGCGCCTGTATCGCCTTGTCGCATAACGCCGCGCGCGCCGCGGAAAAGTTCGGCGCCAACGAATACGCCGCCGCTCTGCGCACGCTCGCGCTCAAAATGGCCGAAAGGCAGAACTGAAACAACAGCAACATACACAATCAAGGAACTATCAGTATATATGATCGAAAAAATCAATTCGCCCGCGGACGTCAAAAAGTGTCCCGAAAAAGAACTGAATACGCTTTGCGCCGAACTGCGGGAAGTGATACTTCGCTCTGTCGCGAAAAACGGCGGACACCTTGCTTCCAATCTGGGCGATATCGAACTGACCGTGGCGATACACCGCGTGTTCGACTTGCCCGAAGACAAGCTTGTCTTCGACGTGGGGCATCAGAGCTACGCGCATAAACTGCTCACCGGCAGAAAAGAGGGTTTCGGATCTCTGCGTTCGGACGGTGGAGTCAGCGGATTCACCAGAAGGTGCGAAAGCGAATACGATCCGTTCGGTTCGGGGCATTCCGGCAACGCTCTTTCGGCTTCAATAGGGATCGCCAGCGCGAATAAGATGCGCGGCGCTGACGGCTGTGTGGTGGCGGTGCTGGGCGACGGGAGCTTTACCAACGGAATGACGTATGAGGCGCTGAACAACTGCGCCGGCAGCGATCTTCGGCTCGTCATCGTGCTGAACGACAACGAAATGGCGATATCGCGCAATGTCGGTTCCATAAACAATGTTTTTACGCGGCTTCGCACAAGCAAACGCTATTTCAATTTCAAAAACCGCTTTGTAAAAGTCGTGTCCGCCGTCCCGCTCGTCGGCAAACCGCTCGTCGGCGGTTTCAGACGGATCAAGAACTTTTTCAAGCGCCTTATATTCAAAGAAAACTTTTTCGAAACGCTGGGGTTCGAATATATCGGTCCGGTGGACGGCAACGATCTCAAACGCCTTATACCGGTGCTCGAGCAGGCCAAGCGCCGCGGCTCCCCCTGCGTGGTCCATACGTACACAAAAAAAGGCAAGGGATACGCTTTTGCCGAAGAAAAGCCCGATTTGTACCATTCGGTGCCGAGCTTCGACCCCGCCACGGGCGTCGTTCCCAACGGAAAAGAAAAGACTTTTTCATACAACGCCGGCGCCGAACTCTGCCGCCTTGCGGATGAAGACGGCGATATCGCCGCGGTGACCGCCGCAATGACCGCCGGCACCGGACTCACGCTCTTCGCCGAAAAGCATCCCGACCGTTTCTTCGACGTGGGCATAGCCGAAGAACACGCCGCCACGTTCTGCGCGGGGTTGGCGGCGGGCGGGCTCAAGCCCGTGTTCGCCGTGTATTCCACGTTCCTGCAGCGCGCTTTCGATCAGGTGGCAGAAGACGCCGCCATGCAGTCGCTGCGGCTGACTCTGCTGGTCGACCGCGCGGGCCTCGTCGCCGACGACGGCGTCACCCATCACGGGATCTTCGACGCCGCAATGTTGAATTCCATACCTTCGTGCCTGATCTACTCGCCCGAAACTCTGGCGGAACTCAGGACCTGTATAGGCGAATCTCTCGCGTACGACGGAGTTTCGGCGGTGCGTTACCCCAAGGGAAAAGAAGTCGAATACGACCGCTCGGCGTTCACCGATCTCGGCACGCTGAGCTACGCCGATTACGGCGAGCCGAAAAAAGCCGTCGTCACATACGGAAGGATAACCTCACAGGCGGTGCTCGCCGCCCGCAGCGCGGGCGATACCCGCGTTATAAAACTGCTGCGCGTCAAACCGCTCGATATCGATACCGTGCTGCGTCTGCTTCCGGCGTCGACACCCGCGGTGTTCGCGGAAGAAGGCGTTTTGTGCGGCGGGATAGGCGAAACGCTCAAAGCCGCTCTGGGCAAAGAGAATATGCGCGTCCTCGCCATCGACGGCGCGTTTCCCGGGCACGGCAGTTACGGCAAACTGTTCGCCGAATGCGGCATAGACGCCGCCGCAATAGAAAAGGCGCTTGCTTCGTTATGAAGCGCGCGGACGTTTTGATTGCGGAAAAAGGGCTCGCAAAGAGCCGTTCCGCCGCGGCAGTGTTCATAAAGGAAGGCCGCGTGAGCGCAAACGGAAAAACGGTCGCCAAACCCGGCGAGCTGCTCGCTGAAGACTGCGATATCAAAGTCGAATACCCGCAGACACTGTACGTTTCGCGAGGGGGAATAAAGCTCGAACACGCGCTGCGCGCTTTCGGCGTTCGCGCCGAAGATAAGATATGCCTCGACATCGGCGCGTCCACCGGCGGTTTCACCCACTGCCTGCTGCTTCACGGCGCAAAGAAAGTCTACGCCGTCGATTCCGGTACCGGCCAGCTCGATCCTTCGCTCCGCGCCGACAGCCGCGTCGTCAGCCGCGAAAACGTCAACGCGCGGTACCTTGCGGCTTCTGATTTTGAAGATATAATAGACCTTATAGTAATGGACGTTTCGTTCATTTCGCAGACGCTGCTTTACCCGGCGTGCGCCGCGGTTCTGCGCTCCGGAGGCGTTATGGTGACGCTGGTCAAGCCGCAGTTCGAGACCGGCTCGCGCGCACGGCACAAGAACGGAGTCATAAAAGACAAAGACGGCAAAAACGCCGCCGCGCTCATAAAACAGCTTGCCGCATCCGCCTCCTCGTGCGGATTCCGGCTCACGGATACGGCGGTATCGCCCATAACCGGCGGCGACGGGAACGTGGAATATCTCGCCGCGTTCGTCAAGGAGTGACGCAATAATGAAAGCGCTTGTTTTCGTCAACCCCACCAAGCAGGGCGCCGAAGAATGCCTTGCAAGCGTAAAACGAATACTTGAACGCAACAACTGCGCGTGCGACGTGGCGTACGGCGCCGCAGACGCTTCCGCCCGTCTGCCCGAGGGATGCGACTTCTGCGCCGTGCTCGGCGGCGACGGTACCATGCTCGCCGCGGCGGGCTGGGCCAGCCGCACCGGAACTCCGCTTCTGGGCGTCGACCTCGGCCGGCTCGGATATATGAGCGAGATCGGTATCGACGAGCTCGATCTGCTTTCCAACGTGTTTTCCGGCGAGGCGTATACCGAAGACCGCATGATGCTCGACGCTTCTGTGCTCCGCGGCGGCGAAGAGCGCGCCCGTTACACCGTGCTCAACGAAATAGTCGTCTCACGCGGGGCGGTTACGCGGCTTATCGATCTCGAACTCAGCTGCAGCGGCGAAAAAGTCGGCTCGTACCGCGCCGACGGGCTCATAGTGTCAACGCCCACCGGTTCTACCGCCTATTCTATGTCGGCGGGCGGCCCCATAATAGACCCGTCGCTCGAACTTATGACCGCCTCGGCGGTCTGCCCTCACGGGATATCATTTTCGGGCTCTATGGTTTTCTCTCCCGATTCCGTGCTCGAAATATCGGTCTCATCCAAATATCACGGCGATATTTTCCTCACTGCCGACGGACGCGAAAGCACGGAAGTGTTCTGCGAAGATTCCGTGCGCGTCAGCCGTTCGCGTTCGATCACCAAACTGCTACGGTTAAGAAGCAATTCTTTTTATAAAATACTTGCAAAAAAATTTAAGGAGAAATATTAAATGAAAAGCAAAAGACAGCAAGAGATCCTGCGCCTGATCGCAAAGTACGACATCGATACTCAGGAGGAACTCCGCGCCAAGCTCGCCGAAAACGGATTCAACGCCACCCAGGCGACCGTTTCCCGCGATATGCGCGATCTCAAGATCATCAAATCATCCGGCAGCGACGGAAGATACAAGTACGTATTCCAGGAACCCGTCAACGACGCCAAGCTTCAGACGCGCTACGCCAAAGTCCTGCACGAAGCGGTCAAAGCCGTCGACGTGGCTATCCAGCTCGTCGTCGTAAACGTTTATATGGGTATGGCGGGCGCCGCCGCGGTGGCGATCGATTCGCTCGCGCTCGAAGGCGTGGTCGGTTCCATCGCCGGAGAGGACACGCTCATCGTTATCACAAAGGATAACGTTTCGGCTGAACGGGTCTGCAGTTTTATAAAAGAAGCCATCAAATAACCGCTATTTTCGCATAGGGCAGTGGTGTGATATGCTCGTTTCATTGTACGCAGAAAACGTTGCGCTCATAAAAAAACTCAATATCACTGTCGGCGCGGGCTTTACCGTCTTCACCGGCGAAACGGGCGGCGGCAAATCCATAATCGTGGATAGCATGGCGCTCCTTTGCGGCGCGCGCGGCGACAAGACCCTGATCCGCACAGGCGAAGAACAGGCGACCGTGGAAGGCGTTTTCGACGTTTCCGGTGAACGCGGCGGCGATTTCGCCGAATTCGCGGGCGAAGACGGGCTTATGAGCGTTTACCGCCGCATAACGGCCGACGGGCGCAGTATATGCCGCATCAACGGCAGGACGGTCCCGGTCAACCGGCTCAAGGAGCTGGTATCGCGGCTGCTCAACATCCACGGCCAGCAGGACACCCAGTCGCTTTCCGATCCGCAGACTCATATCGGCCTGCTCGATACGTATGCCGGAGATACCGCCGAGCTCGGGTCGTACCGCGAACAGTACGAAGTCTATACCGCGGCGTACGCCGAGGCGGAACGGATGAGCAAACTTGCCGAAGAAAAAATGCTGCGGCTCGACGTGCTCGACTATCAGATTAACGAGCTAGAAAACGCGTCTGTGCGCGCCGGCGAGGAAAGCGAGCTCGAAGGCGAACGCTCGGTGCTGGTGAATTACGAAAAGATATACGACAACGTGCGCGGAGCGCTCGAGGAGCTCAAAGGGCGCGATTCGGCGCTTTCGAAGCTCGGCAGGGCGAACGACTCGCTGCGGCGCATAGAAAACGTGCTTACGGGCAGTTCAGATTATATCAAACGGCTGGAATCGTGCGTTTACGAGATCGAGGACGTGGCGGAATCGCTGAAGGAAGGCATAGATCTGGAATGCGAATCGCCCGAAAAGCGCATAGACGAGATCGAAGAGCGGCTTTCGGTCATATCGCGTCTCAAGCGCAAATACCGCACCGACGACGCCGGGCTCGCCGAACAGCTCGAAATGTTCAAACGCGAAAAGAAAGAGCTCGATATGAGCGACGAGTATCTCGCCGACAAGCGCGCTTTCCTCGCCGAAGCCGAAAAAGAGCTTGCGCGCCGCGCAAACGTACTGCGCGCAAAACGCCAAAGCGCCGCCGCGCTTCTGGAAAAAGAAATAGAAGAATGTCTCGCGTCGCTCGATATGCCGTCGGTCACGTTTAAGACCGAATTCACCGATATCCCGTTTTGCGAAAATGGTTCGTGCGGTGTCGAATTCCTCATTTCCGCAAACAAAGGCGAACTCCCGCGCCCAATAGCGCGCATCGCCTCGGGCGGCGAACTTTCACGAATAATGCTCGCCATCAAATCCGCGTTCGCGCGGACCGACGGCGTAGGCACCGTAGTGTTCGACGAGATCGATTCCGGTATTTCGGGCAAGACCAGCGAAATGCTGGGCAAAAAGCTTAAAGAACTCGCCCGCAAGGGGATACAGATAATGTGCATCACCCATTCGGCGCAGGTGGCGAGCCAGGCGGATACGCATTGGCTCGTTTCAAAGGGAGTTGAGGGCGAACGGACCTACACCCACGTCAAGGTGCTCGGCAAAGAAGAACGCATTGACGAGCTCGCGCGCATAATGGGCGGCATAAAAGTCACCGACGCGGTGCGCAGCGCCGCGCGTGAAACGCTCGATTCTTCGCGCCTTCCGTCGGACGGTGCGTGACGCGGATCCCGCCGGCTGTTGACAAGAAAAGCAAAGTGTGTTATAATAAAAAAACCGTTTCATAAGAATTTCACCGTGTAACCCCCTTACGACCCGTAAAAGAGGTATAAAAATGCGTTATTTAAAAGTATTTGCGGCGCTGCTCATCGTGCTCGCCATGCTGATCCCGCTCGCGGCGGTGCGCTCCGACGCGGCTTCGGCTTCCGAGCGGCAGTATTTTCTGGAAACCATAGGGCCGATGGCAACGCAGAACATGCGTGACACCGGTATACTCGCGTCGCTCACCATAGCCCAGGGCATTTACGAAAGCGGCTGGGGCACTTCGTTTATGGCGAAGAACTTGAATAACCTGTTCGGCATCAAGGCGTACGCGCCCGGCTGGACAGGCAAGGTCTACAACCGCAAGACAGGCAAGATCTACACGAATTTCGAAGACGCAAGGAACAAGATGGGCGATCTGTACGATCTTTACATAAGCCATTTCTTCCGCGTCTACGACAGCTGGCAGGAAAGCGTCGACGACCACAGCCGTCTGTTCACCACTATGAGCCGGTACGAAAATCTCATCGGGCTCACCGATTATGAACTCGCCTGCCATTACGTTATGCAGGACGGCTACTGCGACACCCCGGGCTACGACGAAGAGCTCATAAGCATAATCAGATCGTTCAAGCTTTACCAGTACGACGTTTACGACGGCATCCATTCGGTGGAAATGAACGTCGACCGCCTCACGCTCGTCACGGGCGGGACGGTGCGCGTGTATCCGACTTTCGTGGCAGACGAAGGTATCACCGTGTATCCGCAGTATACTTCCAGCGACACTTCTGTCGCCACGGTCGACGGCAACGGCGTGATAACCGGCATAAAACAGGGTCCGGCCGTCATCACAGTCTCCACTACCAACGGCCGCAGCGATTCCTGCATAGTCTACGTGCACGACAGCAACGTTGTGCTGCGCAGCGCGGTCACCACCAGCGGCGTCAACTGCCGGTCCGAACCGTACGACACCGGCGGCAGCGCCACCGTCATAGGCAGCTTTACCAAGAACACCCAACTCGTAGTGTTCGGCGACGCGGTAAGGACCAAATGGCATCTCGTGGCCGGCTACGGATCAAACGGCAGCCTGCTGTTCGGCTATTCCCATTCAAGCTATTACACTATAGGCGATGAATTCATCGGCGACACCCCCGTGGAACCCGAGGAATCTTCAGCCGAGGAATCTTCCGAACCTCCCGAAGAATCGTCCGAACCTCCCGAGGAAAGTTCGGAAGAAAGCTCCGAGGAAAGCTCGGTCCCCGTTCCGGAGGAAGAAGGGCTGTATATAGGCAGCGTTTCGGGCGATCTCAACTGCCGCAAAGGACCTTCGCTCGACGACGGCTCGTACGGCGTTTTTGCAAAAGGATCCACCGTGCTAGTCATAGGCGCGGCGGTGAATACACGCTGGTATTACTGCGCCGGAATGAGCAAGGGCGGCGCCTTTATGGAAGGCTACGCTGGCTTTATGACCAGCAGCGGCCTCACCACCTATATCACCATCATCGGCAATTTCACCGACACATACGGCGCTCCGCTCGAGATCGAGGACGGCTACGTTTCGGGCATAGGCGAAAACTGCACCGTTTCCGAACTTGCTTCGCGTATGAAATACGCGTCTTTAACCGTGCTGGCGCCCACCGGCGCGGAGCTCGGCGATAACGATACAATCGTCACCGGCTGCACTGTAAAATTCGAATGGTGCGGCAAGGCGTATCTTACAAAGACCGCGGTCATCAGAGGCGACGTCAACTGCGACGGCAAGATCGATTCCGCCGACTGCGCACTTATCAAAAAGGCTGCGACCGGCACCGTCACGCTCACGGGCGCGAATAGGGAAGCCGCCAGATTCACCGGCGGTGAAGATATCACTATAGACGACTACACCGCTTTGAGACTGTACGTGGCGGGCAAATAAGATCGTTATAAAAAAGCAAAACCCGAAGGCGTTATCGCCTTCGGGTCCTTTTATGCGTTTTGGGTCATTTGCCGGAAATCGTGACGTTGTCGAACGCTGCGTACGGGAGCGCCTTGTAGCCGTCGCAGACGACTTCTTCGGACATCGCGCGCAGATTGTTCAGCATATCCGCCAGATTGCCGCTTATCATCGTCTCGTTGACGGCGTATTTGACCTCGCCTTTTTCAACGTAAAAGCTGTTTTTGGCGACCATCGAAAATTCGCCGTTGGCGGTGGGCTCGCCGCCCGATATCCTGCCTACGATCACGCCGCGGTCTATACCTTTTATGATATCCGCAAGCGGAGTATCGCCGGCGGGTACGATGAGGTTCATCGAGGAGTTTTTGGCGCGTTCGTTATTCGTCTTGTTGGCGACGTATTTTGATATTGCGAACGCGTTGAGCACGCCGTCTTTGATAATATCGTAGTTTTCGCTCAGATATCCTTCGGAAGTATAGCGTTCGCCGCATACCACGCGCTCGTCGAGCGGGGCGGAAGCGACGGTGATGCGCTTGTCAGCGACCTGTTTGCCCAGTTTGTCTTTCCACAGACTGGTGCCGTCGAGCAGCGTCATGTCGCCGGCGAAGTTGCCTATCGCGGTGCCTATCATCTCGGCGAAGGTGTCGGGCGTGAGGAGTACCGTGCCCACGAACTTGCCGTCTATCGCCTGCGGGTGGATCTGGTTTTCAACGTCGGTGAGGTCTTTTTCAATAGTGCCCAATTCTATGAACGGTTTATCGAGCGAATCGGTGAGCACGCCCGAGCCGAAGAACGACGAAGTCGCGTCGCCGTCGTGGCCGGAATACATAAGTTCGACCAGATATTCGCCGCCCAGCGTGGTGTATTCTACGCCGTTGGTGTTGGCGTAAACCGCGTCGTAACGGACGTGTTTGATTATCATCTGCTCGACCATTATCTTGGGATGGCGATCTCTTATCGCTTCGAGCAGCTCTTTGGTGCGGTCGAAAAGCTTTGCGGTGTCCATATCGGGAGCGCCTTCGGTGAAATGCCGGTTTTCGCTGACGGGCGCTATGTCCCACGCGTCGTCGGCGGCTGCAGATTCGGCGGAGGCGATACATCCGTCGACCGCTGCGGCTATGGCAGAATCGTCGTATTTGTTCTGCGATATTGTGCCTTTTTTGCCGTGATCGTAAACGGTGAGCGAAAACTTTCTGTCGAACAAAGTCCGAAACAGCGAAAACTCGCCGCCGTCTACGTTGAATTCGTGCGTAACGCTGGAAGAGAGCGAGCAGAACGCCTTATCCACGCCCTTGCCGCGCACGAGATCGAGACATTTTTGCGCTTTTTGTTTGAGTTCGTTCATCGTTATCTTCCTCCTATCATGATCTTGCAGCGCATTTCGGGGCCGCCCATACCCACGGGCATGGGCTGTTTCTTGCCGCAGAAACCGGAGCTGGTCCATTCGACTTTGTCGGATATCATATCGACCGTCTTGAGCATTTCGAACGCCACGCCCGAAACGGTGGTGTCGAGTATGGCTCTGCCCAGCTTGCCGTGCTTGATCTCGTAGCCCTCGGTCACGCCGAACATGAATTCGCCCGTGGTGTCCGCCTGACCGTTGTTGGTGTTGACCAGATAGTAGCCGTCGTCTATGGAAGCTATCATATCTTCGAGCTTGTCCTTGCCCGGATGCACGGCGGTGTTGCGCATACGGATGAGCGGCTCGTCGCTGAACGCGAACGCTCTCGCGTTGCCCTGCGGTTTCATACCGAATCTTTCGGCGGTCTCGCGGCTGTTCATATAGCCCACGAGTATGCCGTCTTTAATAAGCGGAGCGTCGATAGCGGGCGTGCCTTCGTCGTCGACGTAAACGGGCAGAGGAGCTGTCTCGCCGAACGCCTCGTTTGCAAAGTCGGTGAGCGAAACTATGGGCGACGCGACCTGCTTGCCCAGGTTGGGGCCGGCGACCGAACCGCCGAGCACCAGATCGGCTTCAACGGTGTGGCCCACGGCCTCATGCGCGATCATCCCGGCGAGCTCGCTGCCGAGTATGACGGTCTTCACGCCGGCGTCGGCGTAAACGCCTTCGCGCTTTTTCATGACCGATTCATACAGCTTGTCTATTTCGCCGTAAAGCTCGGCGGGATCGCTGAAATTCATATCGAACGAGCCCCTGCCGCCGTACGCCTTGAACAGCTCTACCGGAACGCCCGCCGGAGTCAGCGCCGAAAGTATGACGTAGATATAACTTCTGGGCGCGGCGAAGTGGCTGTCCACGCCGTCGGAAGTGACGAGCAGTTTTTCCATGCTGTCTTCTCTCATCATAAGAGTGCGGCTGGCGAGGTTGGGGTATTTGCCCACGATATAGTCGTCGAGCGCTTTGAGATAGTCGATATAAGTCTTCTGCGAAACTTCGTTGATATGCGCGTCGGTCATGCGCGACGAATAGGGGATCGCGGGGAAAGCCGGGCGGCCTTTGCGAACGCGCGAATCCATAAATTCGGCGTTTTCGCCGGCGGCGCGGATCACGTTTTTAACGTTTTCGTCGTCGTATTCGGCGGCGGAAGAAAAGCCGTAAACGCCGTTCTTGTAGACGCGGCAGCATACGCCGGAAGTATCCTGGCGAGTGTTGCCCATAAGATTGCCCGAAACGAAACTGACGCCTCTGGTGCGGCTGCATTGAGCGCGCAGCTCGGTGTGCAGCCCGGGCAGGAATTCCTGCTTGTGTCTGCTCAAAAGATCTGTAAGCATCTTTGCCTCCTGTTTTCACGCGGCGCGTCGCCGCGCTTAATATATTGTCATTATTATAATACCAAACTATACCTCTTGTCAACATAAAAACGCGCGCCGCACCAAAAAGGCGCAAACGCGGAAAGGCATCCGGCGGCGCAAAGAGATATCAACGAACGGTTTATCCGAATATTTATAGAAATATATTGCATAAACCGCAAAAGCGTGATATAATGATATCAATAAAACCGAAAGTTGGCATACTATGGATTTCAAAAGCAATAACCGTTATTTCCACCGCAGCTACAGGATGCTTTACGCCGGGATACCGCTCGTCGTCATCGGCGCTGTAATGGTGTTCGGCAAGTTCTTCAGGCGTTATATACACGTTCAGAACGCGTTCACGGTCATTTTTGCACTGGGCGTTATCCTCATACTGTTTTTCCTGGTCTCTTTCCCGCGCGACAGCGAATTCGACCGCGGTATAAGCGTTAAGATACGTGAGCTCCGCGCCGCCGCTGAAGAAAAGATAACCGCTCTCGAGCACACGCCTCATTTTACCGATAATTATCTCGCAGAAGGGTTCTTTTACGGCGAAGGCACGAGCGAGCTCAAGCGCGGTATGGACGGCAAGTTCCGCACCGACAGGTATTCGGCCGCGCAGATACTGCTTACCGCAAAAAGACTTTACGTTTACATTATGCGCTTTTCCACCGTAAAAGACGAGACCGAGACCGATTTTTACCCCATCGAATTCGAATCCGTTCAGAGCGTTTCCATAAAAGAAATGCTGACCGAGACCGATTACGGCAAAAATCACGGCGTCATCAAGAGCGCGCTGTTTTGCATAAAGACCGACGGCGCCGAATATTCGTTCCCGACTAACGCGGATTCGCTCGCCGACGTGATGGCGGACAAAATAATGCTCAGAAAAGAATAAACGTTCAGCAAATCAAAAGCAGACCGAATCCGTTTCGGTCTGCTTGTTTTTTTATTCTTTTTCTTTTTCTTCGCATCATAGCTCGTGAGCATATCGCCCCACGCGCCGGTGGAATATCCGTAAGAGACCGTGGTGCAGTATTGATCGATACCGATAAGCGTCCTGAGCTGCGACGTGGGACATCCCGCCCAATACGGGAATTTGTATAAAAACCTACCGAAAGTTTAAAAAGGGTAAGTCATTCGTCAATCCGAAAAATCTTCGAGCAACTTTTCAAGCACGGAACCATTTTCTTAGCAAGAACAAAGTTATGAAGAGTAATAAACAAATTGAACCACAAACTACAAAAACAATCCTTCTGCTGATTAAATATGAATTATAATTATCTAAAGAAAAACTCCTATTGCCGAAATCCACGCTGACGATTTTATCATTATCATTAGCTTCCTTAAATACTGTAATATCGTCATGGTGAGTAGTGATGTACTCGTTGAACTCCTCAAACTGTTCTTTTGCAAGGGTGTTATCCGGAAAAGTATAAATGTATTTGACTCCGTTTAAGTAAAATGACATGGATTTTGTGAACTTTGAGTAGCCGTAATATTCCAATTTGGAAATTTGGCCTTTGATGGCGATCAAACCATCTTCCTGTACCGGTCTATATTTTATAAATGCAACCAAAAACGCAGCAATCGTCATGATTAATAAGGCTGACATAATTATCATTGCTTTTTTCTTTCCCATCATTGCTCACCTTTATTAATCTATTTGAAAATACCATCTTCTTGTTTTTTAAACTTTTTCTTTATCTTTTTCTACCTCTTCTTCGCGCTCATCTTCGGCTTCGTCCTCGGGCGGCGTGTATTCGACTTTTACCGATTCCACGCGCATCGACGCGGCTTTCAGCACGGTCACTTTAAGCCGCTGGTATTCAAAGCTGTCGCCCGCAACGGGGAATTTGTCCAGCATTTCGGTAGCCCAGCCGCCCACGGTGGTGTATTCGGTCTCAAAATCCTGCGGCTCCCAGTCGAACAGCTCAAAGACGTCTTCCACGTTCACGCTGCCGTCGACGATATAGGTATTGTCGTCGATCTTCTGCACGTCGTCTTCGACTTCGTCGCGCTCGTCAAAGATATCGCCCACTATGTCTTCGGTGATGTCTTCCATGGTGAGTATGCCCATCGTGCCGCCGTATTCGTCCACGACCACCGCTATCTGCGTCTTACGCTTGCGGAATTCGTCGATTATGCTGCTTAACGGCTTGGTCTTGTGCACGAACAGCGCGGGCAGCAGCAGGTCTTCTATCTTCGGCTTTCCGCCGGAAGCCAGTTCGCGCAGAAAACGCTTGGAAGGCAGTATGCCTATTATGTTGTCTATGCTTCCGCGGTAAACGGGGATGCGTGAAAACTTGTAGAATTCGTCGGTTATTTCAAGTCCGTCTTCGTCTTCTATGTCTATGGCGAACATATCCACGCGCGGCACGAGTATATCCTGCGCGGTGGTCTCGGTGAAATCTATCGCCGATTTTATAAGCTCGCTGTCTTCTTCCGAAAACACGCCTTCGTCTTCTATGTCGTCGACGATCTCGCTCAGCTCCTCCGGCGTTACGGAAGGCGCTTTTTCTTTGGGAGTCCAGAGCGGGGCGAGCGCGTTCACGAATTTATCCACCAGCCACACGGCGGGGAAGAACAGCACCATAAAGAACCGCAGCGGCGAAGCGTACGCGCGCGCGAGCTTATCCGGGACCGCGGCGGCGATTATCTTCGGCAGCGTTTCGCCGAATATCAGAAGCAGCACGGTCAGTATGACCGAAGCCACCGTCTGGCCGGCGCTCGCGCCCAGATGCCGCACGCATATGACCGTGGCGGCCGAAGACGCGGCGATGTTGACGAGATTGTTGCCCACCAGCACCGTCGAAAGCGAACGCGTGTAGTGTTCGTTGATGAACTGTTCCTTTTTGGCTCTGCCGTCGCCGGATTCCGCCTGTTTTTTTATGCGTATGGAATTGGCTTTGGCAAATGCGATCTCGGCGGAAGAGAAGAAAGCCGAAAGTATGATGAAAGCGAGGATGAGTATGCAAAGTACGGTCTCGAGCATCACTTTTTGCCTCCTTCCGTTATATCGGAGGCGTTTTCGTCGTCCTCGTCGTATATTTCGCCCACTATCTCTTCAAGAATGTCTTCCATCGTCAAAAGCCCCGCGACCTTGCCTTCCGCGGTGCGGACGAGCGCAAGATGGGTGCGTTTGCGGCCCATCTCCTCGAACACGTCGTAGAGCGGTGTGTCGGGGAGCACGAAATACGGCTTGGAAAGCAGGTCCTTTATGCGGAACTTTTTGTTGTGGACGAAGTTCCACAGTATCGTGGCGGACTGCACCGTACCGAGTATGTGATCTATGTTTCCGTCGTAGACGGGGAAACGCGAATATTTTTCTTCCAGGACTATGCTCTTCAGACGCTCGGGCGAAGCGTTGATGGGGATCGCCGATATCCTGCCGCGCGGGCACATGATATCGACCGCGGTGAGGTCGCCGAATTCGATCGCCGATTTGATTATCTCGGTCTCTTCGGGTTCAATGAGCCCTTCGTCCTCTACGTTTTCAACGAGCGAAGCGAACTCGTCTTCGGTAAGCGCCGGCTCGTCGTTTTTGATGCGCATAAGCTTTTTGACCGTCTTGCCCAGCCAGATGAAAAACGCCGAGAAGGGAAGCAGCAGGTACGAAAAGAACAGCACTGTGCCGGAAAAAGCCAGCGCCAGCGAATCCGCGTTGGCGCGCGCCACGTTCTTGGGCAGGGTCTCGGAAAAAAGGAACACCGCGAGCGTTATGACCACGGTCGAAATGACCGGGCCTATGTCGGCGAACAGCTCTGTCGCCATCACCGTGGATACCGACGCCGCTATGACGTGGATGATGTTGATGGCGATAAGCAGCGTCACCACTGTGCGCTCGTAGTTTTCCAAAAGTTTAAGCACGCGCTTCGCTCTTTTGCCGCCGTCTTCGGCGAGCAGGCGAAGCCGTACCGTATTGCAGAAAGAATACGCCGTTTCCGCCGCGGCGAAAAAGCCGGCGGCGATTATCATGATTATCAGCGCAATACTTCGGGGAACCAAAGACAAAATCACTCCTTTTACTCCGTGTATTATCGCACATTCTTATTAAGAATGCAATAGGTTTTATAAAAAAACGGCAAAAAAACCGCGGAAATACGTGCTTTCCGCGGAACTGTTTTATGTGTTTCGGCTTTTGAGCTCGCGTATCGCGTCGGCTATAACGTCGCCGTTCTTTTTCAGCGCGGCGTACGCGGTCTCTCTGTCGGCCCCGGTCTCGGCGCATATCATCCTCAGCGCGCGCTCGGCGAGCTTTGCGTTGGAAGGCACCATATATGCCATCAGGTTGCCCAGAGTCCTGCCGTATTTGACCATCGCGCCGGTAGATAACATATTGAGTATCATTTTTTGCGAAGTGCCGGCTTTCATCCGCGTGGAACCGCTTATCACCTCAGGCCCCACCACGGCGATTATGGATATATCCGCAAGCTCTATGAGCGGCGAATCGGCGTTGTTGCTCACGGCGACCGTCGCGGCGCCGAGCCCGCGCGCGTATTTGAGCGCGCCCTGAACGCATTTCGCGCTGCCGCTCGCAGATATCCCCACGCAGGCGTCTTTTGCGCAGAATCCCGCGGCCTGCAGCTGCCTCACTATGGAAAACTCGTCGTCCTCGGCGTCTTCAATGGATGCGAAAGCCGCCTCTTTGCCGCCGGCGAGCACGCCCTGAACGGTTTCGGGCGAAACGCCGTAGGTGGGCGGACATTCCGAAGCGTCCAGCACGCCCAACCGTCCGCTGGTGCCGGCGCCGCAGTAGAATATCCTTCCGCCGCCTTTGAGCACCCCGGCCAGCGCGTCTATGCCGCGCGCCGTTTCGGGCAGCGCTTTTTCCACGGCGTACGCCACGGTCTTATCCTGCGCGTTGATGAGCTCCGCTATCTCCAGCGCGCTCATTTTGTCTATGTTTTTGCTCGCTTCAAGCACCTTTTCGGTGCTGAATCTGCCGTAATCCGTCATAGCGGACACCGCCTTTCTTCCTTGCGCATATTTTACCACCTGCCGGCCGTTTTGTCAATAAAATTCGGCGCTCTGCTTGACACGGAGCGCGTTATGTGATAAAATCAAAAAAAAAAAAGCAAGGAGCGGTGATATGGCACAGAATAAAAAACTCATTTCCGCCATCGTCCCGTGCTACAACGAAGAAGAGGCGATCCCTTTCTTTTACGAAGAGATCACCCGCGTTGCGGCGCAGATGGAAAGCGTGGATTTTGAGTTTATTTTCATAGACGACGGAAGTTCCGACAAAACGCTCGAAGTCCTGCGTGAATACGCGCAAAAGGACGCGCGCGTAAGGTACGTTTCGTTTTCCCGCAATTTCGGCAAGGAAGCGGCTATGTACGCCGGGCTCGAAGCTTCAAAAGGCGATTACGTCGCCATTATGGACGCCGATCTTCAGGATCCTCCTTCGCTGCTGCCCGAAATGCTCGGGTATATCGAAAACGAAGGTTACGATTCGGTGTCCACGCGCCGCAGCAACCGCAAAGGCGAACCCCCCATACGTTCGCTTTTCGCACGCATCTTCTACGGCATAATCAATAAGATATCCAAAGTCAAAATGACTCCCGGCGCGCGCGATTTTTCGCTTATGAAACGCAGAGTCGTGGACGCCATACTCAGTCTTCCCGAATACAACCGCTTCACCAAGGGCATATTCAACTGGGTGGGGTTCAAGGTAAAGTGGCTTTCGTACGATAATATCCAGCGCGTGGCGGGCAAGACCAAGTGGTCGTTCTGGAAACTTTTCAAGTATTCGATCGAATGCATCGTGGCGTTTTCCACCGCGCCGCTCGCTCTGGCGTCGTTCTTCGGATTCCTGTTCTGCTTCATCGCGCTCATAGGCATCCTGGTCATAATCATACGCCATTTCGCAGGCGTGGCTTCCGCCGCCGGATGTGCTTCCACGCTGTGCGTGGTGCTGTTCGTCGGAGGCGTGCAGCTTTTCTGCACCGGGATACTCGGCACTTATATTTCCAAAACATATCTCGAAACCAAATCCCGTCCGCTTTATATAACGGCCGAGACCGAAAAAGACCTTGAAGAAAACAAAGAAGAAAACAAAACGGAAGAAAAGGAGCAGCAGCAATGAAATTAGGTATCATCGCACCGTCTCACGACAGAAAAGGACTTGAATACGCAAAGGAGCTCGGGCTTTCTTACGCCGAATTCGATATCAACTACGACGACGTGACCGGCGTCACGAACAATGCCGAAACGTTCAAAAAAGATATCGCCGAGCTCGGCGTATATATCAGCGCCGTGGGCAGATGGGGCAGACCGCGCATCAACGCGGATATGTCTTTTAACCAAAAGGAACTCGCCGACGAAAAGGCGCTTATCGATTTCTGCGCGTACGTCGGCTGCCCGGTGTATATCTGCGGCGTCAATTACGTGGAAGGGCAGTCGTACTTTTCCAATATCACCGCGGCGGTGGAGTATATAAAGACTCTTATGGAATACGCCGCCGGCAGAGTAAAGATCTGCACCTATAACTGCAGCTGGGACAACTACATAGACAAACCTCACGAATGGGATATCGTGCACGACCACCTCAAAGGACTGGGGATAAAATACGACCCGTCGCACGCCATCAACGGCGGACGCAACTATATGCGCGAGATCGTCAAATACGGCGACAAGGTGTGCCATATCCATCTCAAAGGCACCATCAACGTGGGCGGCGTCCACGTGGACGATCCCCCCGCGGGGCTCGACACCGTCAACTGGGGCGCGTTCGTTTCGGTGTTCCGCAAATTCGGCTACGAAGGCGTGCTTTCCATAGAACCGCATTCCGCCACCTGGCAGGGCGAGCTGGGCGACAAAGGCGTGCGCTACACGGTGGAATATTTCAAACGCCTGCTTTTCATAAAGTGATGTGGCCGTTCAAGAAAAAAGACAAACCGCCAAAGGATACCGATTCGGTCGAATTCAAGCGCTATATGGCGAACAAACTCAACGGCAGACTTGTGCGGTATGTCCTGGAAAAAGGCGAGACCAACGATAAAATAATCGGCAAGGACGGGTTCCTTTCGGTTTACGGCGAAGACCTTTCGGTCATTTGCGGCGAAAAGACGCTTTTCCGTTGCAAGATCGACGAGCTTTCGGCGTGCTGGGAATTCATGAGTCTCGAAGGCGTGTATATCACGGGGTTCGACAAGACCGAAAACCGCGAGCGCACCGTTATGGCTTATTATAAATATTATCGTGATTGACGGGAACAATAACCGCGGTGATGTTTTTATGGGCAAAAAAAGCAAAAAAAGCAAAAGGATCCCTCCGCTCAAAGTGAGCGACGTCGCTTCGGCGACCGAATGCACCGGGCTCGGGCAGTTCGCTTGCGGGTGCGAAGCCGAAGAGGAGTCTCTGCGGGCGATCTTCGATCTCCCGCACGATTACGCGGAAAGGGAAGAAGACCGGCGCGGATAACGCGCCGGTTACATAGGGTGAAAATGGCAAAAGAAGGCAAGAGATCAGTGATCAAAACCGTATTCAAATGGCTGCTGGCGCTCGTCGTCATCGCCGCGCTCGTCGTCGGGGGTTATGTCGCGTATGTGTTCGTGGCGTACGACCGCATAGAAGATAACGTGTTGCTCAAGGTCGAAGGCGCCGGCTCCGGCGTCCCCGCCGCAGGCGTCGAATACAAGCTCGTGAGCTTCAATATCGGTTTCGGCGCCTATGAGCCCGATTACGGTTTCTTTATGGACGGCGGCAAAGAGTCGCGCGCGTGGTCGTACGACAGACTGGTCGCCAATATGGAAAAAATCGGCGATTATCTGCTCGCCCAAAACGCCGATTTCATTAATCTGCAGGAAGTCGATACCGACGGCACGCGCACTTATCACTACGACGAACGCGTCGCTCTCAACGCAAAGCTCAACGCGTATTCTTCGGTATACGCGCAGAATTATGATTCGCCGTACCTGTTTTATCCCTTGCCCGAGCCTATCGGCGCCAACCGTTCGGGTATCATATCATATTCGCGCTTTGCGCCGGCTTCGTCGCTCAGGCGCAGCCTGCCGGTGGAATCCGGCGTGCGCAAGCTGCTCGACCTCGACAGATGCTACAGCGTCACGCGTTACGCGCTCGAAAACGGCAGGGAACTGCTCATCGTGAATCTGCACCTTTCGGCTTACACCGCCGACGGAAAAATATCCGACGAGCAGGCCGAGATGATCATTGCGGATATGCGCGCGGAATACGAAAAAGGAAATTACGTCGTTTGCGCAGGCGATTTCAACAAGAACCTGTTTTCCGCCGGTTCCGATCCGTTCAAGGCGAGCGACAGCGAGTTTGCCTGGGCGAAGTGCTTCCCGTTCGAAAAACTTCAGGGCACCGGGCTTTCGCTCGTCGCGCCCGAGGGCGCCGGAAAAGACGTGCCTTCGTGCCGCAACGCCGACGGCCCCTATACGCCCGAACAGTTCGTGATCACCATCGATGGATTTATCGTTTCAAATAACGTGAAAGTGATCTCATCTCGCGTCGAAGACACCGGATTCGCGTATTCCGACCATAATCCCGTAACGCTTGTGTTTATGCTGGAGGAATAAAGCAAAAAAGGAATATGTGTTTAAATGAACGGCGTAGTTAAAAAGATCGTGGCCATAGGCGGCGGCGAATGCGGGCGCGTCAGCAGCGGCGGCGTCCGGCTGCCTTACGAGACCGCCGAGATCGATAAAGAGATAATAAGTATTTCAGGCAAAGAAAGGCCGCGCTTTCTTATGCTTGCGCACGCGCAGTTTGCATACGGACGTGAACACGAAGAGCGATACGGCGAAGTCATGCGGCGCATATACGCCGGCCTTTACGGCTGCGAATTCCGCGTCCTTAACGCGTCTGCTCTCGACGAATCTCCCGAAAAGGCGCGGGAATGCCTTGAATGGGCAGATATAATTTACGAAGGCGGCGGCGACACCGCCGCAATGATGGGCCTTTGGCGACGCACCGGGTTCGATTCGCTGCTTAAGCGCGCTTGGGAAGCGGGCAAGGTAATGTGCGGCCTTTCTGCGGGCGCTATCTGCTGGTTCGCGCTGGGAAACACCGATTCGCCGGGTTACAGGGAAAAAGAAGTAAACAAAATACCGGGGCTGGGGTTTGTCGACGCCTATTTTTCGCCGCACTGCCAGAATGAATGGAAACGCCAAAGCGAAATCAACAGTCTGAAGCATATAAATAAAGTCGGGATTTCTGTTTCCAACTGCGCCGCCGTCGAGATAGTCGGCGACAAATACCGTATCATAAGCTCCACGCCCGCCGATCGCTCGTTCGCCCCTTACGCTTTGCGTACGTTTTGGAAGAACGGGATCATGCGCGAGGAAAAGCTCGCCGCGTCGGGGGCATTCAGACCGCTTGACGAGCTTTTGAAAACGGAATAGCATAACAGGCGGCGTCAAAGCCGCGTAACGCCTGGGCGCGCCCGCTTTTGGCAAAATAAAGTTTTTTGTGTTTTCCCCTTGACAATCGCGCTCAAGTGTGATATTATAATCAAGCTGTCACGCCGGACTGGCGGAATTGGCAGACGCCCGGGACTTAAAATCCCGTGAGACTTAAATCTCGTACCGGTTCGAGACCGGTGTCCGGCACCATATTCATCAATAAGCGTCGCCCGGCACCGTTCAAATGCTTCCGGTGAAGAAAGCGTTCACATCAAAGGTATTCCGGGCGGAACATTCTATATCGCGGGGTAGAGCAGTCGGTAGCTCGTCGGGCTCATAACCCGGAGGTCGTTGGTTCAAGTCCTTCCCCCGCAACCATTTAGAGAGTTCATAACGGATTTGAGTTATGGACTCTCGTTTTTTGTCTTGAATTATTCATAATCCTGTGCTATAATCATTTTACAAATCAATACCGGTCATCGGAGGACAGTACGCCGTAGCGTAGGGGATCGTAAAGCGAAAGCTTTGCAGGCCGCCTGTTGGATAAGATGTCGAGTGAGCTCGGAACGAATGGCTTTTTGCCTTTTGTGCCGGGCATTTTATTTAGGAGGCATTTATGACCGCAGCAAACATCACACTTACACCCCTTACCGAAGACGACCGCGAGCAGTTCATCCTCGACAATCAGTACGCCTTCAAGTTCGGCGCAGTCGAGGAGTTCGGTATGCGCGACGACCACCTTGACGGAGACGGCGAGATCATCTCCCGCAAAACGATCGAACACTGCATCGACCACGGCGTCGCCTACCGCATCCGCGAGGACGGAAAAACCGTCGGCGGGCTGATACTGAAGATCGACGAGCAGACGCAGCATAATGAGCTTGAGATCCTGTTCGTTTCTCCCGACGTTCACAGCAAGGGCGTCGGCACCGCCGCGTGGCGACAGGTCGAGCGCCTTTACCCCGACACCGTCGTATGGGAAACCTGCACGCCCTATTTCGAGAAGCGGAATATCCATTTCTACGTCAACAAACTCGGCTTCCATATCGTCGAGTTCTTCTGCGAATATCACCGCGATCCGCTCGAAAACGAACGTTTCGGTCCGCAGGATGACGAATATCCCGAAAATGACGAAGGTCCCGACGAGATGTTCAGATTTGTAAAATACATGAAATAAGTCCCTATGTACCGGAGCAGGTTCGCCTGCTCCGTTTTTTTATCCTCCTTCCTCGGTTTCTTCTCCGTCGTCGCCGTACCGGACCTTGATCGGCGCGCAGGAGATATACTCCACCGAAACGCCCTGACGGGTGTTCTCCGAAAAGCGGGTCTCTTCGTCCGGGATCTCGAGATACCCGACGAAGCGGTAGTAGATCACCACGCGCTGGGTGCGGTTTTTGCCCACGCCCTCGGTCTCGTGCACCTCGATCCGGTCGATCAGCTCGGTCAGAAGATTTTTCGTCAGCATCTTCATTTCCATGAACCGGCGGATCGCGCGGACGAACTTGTCCCGCTCGTAGCGGCGGTCGTCAAGGTCTTTCAGTTTCTCCTGCAAAACGATGATCCGCTCCTTCAGCCGCGCCCGTTCCTCGTTGTACTCGCGGGAGAGGATCATAAAATCCTCGTCCGAGACCTTTTCGCTCAGGTTGTTCTCGTAGAGCTGCTTTAGTAGCTTCGGGATCAGCTCCAGCCGCTTGGTCGCCTTGGTCAGCTCCCCGGTCGTCTGCTTGTGAGCCGTCTGATACTCCTTATCGCTCTTACGGGCAAGAATCTCGGCAAAGCGGTCCTCATCGTCCCGCAGATAGTCCGCCAGCCGCCTCAGTTCCATCGTCACGATGGTGTAGAGCGCGTCGGCGCGGATATAGTGGCGGGTCTTGCAGGTGCCGCGATAGTCCTTTTCGTAGTTTGAACAGGAGAAAAAGTGGATATCCTTATTGGTGGTGCTGGTGTGATACCACAGCTTTTTCCCGCAGTCCGCGCAGTAGACGAGATCGCAGAAGATGCTTTTCGGGCCGTTTTCCTCTTTCGGCGGGCGGCGCTTGGTCTTGCCGATCAGCTTCTGCACCTTTTCAAAGGTGGAGCGGTCGACGATGGGCTCGTGCACGTCGCGGAAGATCATCTGATTTTCCTTCGGATTTTCAAGACGCTGTTTGTTTTTGAAGGACTTGGAGTAGGTCTTGAAATTGATGACGTCTCCGCAGTATTCCTGCCGCGAGAGGATGCCGGCGATCGTGGAGCATTTCCACTTGCAGGGGTTGGGCTGAGTCTTCTTGCCGCCTCTGCCCACGCCCTTTTCGTGCCAGTACGCGGTGCAGTTGAGATGCCCCTCGTCCTGCATGATGCGGGCGATGGTGTCGATGCCGTTGCCTTCGAGATAGAGCTTGAAGATCTCCCGCACCACCGGCGCCGCCTCCGGGTCGATGATCCATCGCGTTTTGTCCTCCGGATCCTTCATATACCCGTAGGGCGGCTGACCGAGCGGGACGCCGGATTTGCCGCGGGTCTTGTGCGCCGAGCGGCATTTGCGGCTGATATCCTTGGCGTACCACTCGTTCATGATGTTGCGGAACGGCACGAAATCGTCCTCGCCCTCGGCGCTGTCCACGCCGTCGTTGACGGCGATGAAACGGACGTTGCGGCTTGGAAAATAGACCTCGGTGTACTTTCCCGTTTCCAGATATTCGCGCCCGAGACGGGACATATCCTTGACGATCAGCGTCGAGACGAAGCCGTCCTCGATATCCTGTATCAGCCGCTTGAAATCCGGGCGGTTGAAGTTGGTGCCGGTGTAGCCGTCGTCCACGTAGATGCGGACGTTCTCGAAGCCGTGCTCTTTGGCGTAGGCGGTGAGAAGCTTTTTCTGGTTTTCGATGGAGTTGCTCTCCTTATCCGTCCCGTCGTCCCGGGACAGTCGGCAATAGAGAGCGGTGATGCCGACGGGGTTGTTTTTGGGCTGCATTAACGCTCCTTTCCGGCAGCCCTGTGCGCATTCTTCGATATAATATTAGGCTCTTCTTCGGTGTCTGTCAATTCTGCGAATTCACTGCCTATAAAGTCTTCGATACGGTCTCCGAACGTCTTGTCCGTGCCGTCGTTTTTCGGATCGGCGTACCTGCCGTCCACAACGTAGGTGACGCCGCCGATCTTGTATTCGCGGTGTCCGCCCGCCCTGCCGAGCATCTCATGCACGGACGGGCGCTCCTCCTCGGGCGTCGGGTCCTTTTTCTTCTTTGCCATCAGCGCGCCTCCCGGTTCTCGCGGGCGCGCTGCTTTTTGAGAAGCTCCAGCCCTTTGAGGATATCGCGAAGCACCACCTCGAAGTCGGCGCCGGGCTTGAAATACGCCTTGATATCCTCGTATTTCAGCTTGTAGGACGGCTTCTGATTCGGCTTTTCCTCTTTCATGATCTTATCCACGGCGTTGTAGTCAAGCTTGCCCTCGTCAAAGGCTTTGCGCATCCGGATCGCCTGGTCGTGGGACGGGAACGCCTCGGTCTCGTCGATGAGATCCACCACGTCCCGCTGGGCTTCCTCGTCGAGATAGGACAGCTCCACCGCCGGGCGCATCTTGATCTTTCCGTTATCTACGAAATCCTGAAGCTCGGGGACGAGGTTGGTGAGGCGGATATAGCGCTGAATTTGGGTCGCACTGTCGCCGGAGTCGTTTTCGAGCTTTGAAACAGACGTTGCTTCCTTGCCCTTCAACTTCTCCCCCACTGGGGTAGAAGTTAAATCTGTCCGTTCGCCTTGACGCTTGATCGCTTCGAGCTTCATCTGATACGCCCGACCCTTATCGCAGGGCGCGATCTCCGAACGCTGACTGTTGCTGTCCACCATCAGGATGATCGCTTCGTCACGGCTGATATCCTTCAACTCGCACCGCATGGACAGAAGCCCCAGCCGCTCGCAGGCGCGCTTGCGGCGGTGCCCCGAGATCATTTCATACCGTCCGTCGTCCTTCTTTCTGACCAGCGCCGGCGTGATCACGCCGCGCTCCTTGATGCTCTCCATAAGCGCCTCCATATCTTCGTCGTCCAGCACCCGGTAGGGATGCTCCGGGAAATCGTCAATCTCCGACAGCGGAACGTCGTAGATCTTCGGCAGTCTGTTTTCCTTGCGCTCCTCGTCGGTCATGAACAGCTCGTCGTAAGCCGTCATCCCGAGATCGATCTTTTTTACTTTGCTCATCTGTTTTTACTCTCCTTATCCTTGTTTTTCGCTTTGCGGGTGATATGCTCCCCGCGGAAATCGTTATCCTCGATGCGCTTAAGATTGTCTCGAACGTGACGGCTCCTCTCCAGCACTTCGTCGCAGGTCGTGACCTCGCGCCGGAGTTTTGCGAGCCGCATGGAATAAATGCCGATATTGAACCGAGCCTTGTCCGCTTCGATGAGATCGTGCGCCGCCTCAGCCCGTTTCAGATAGCTGCGCATTTCGTTTCTCAGCCGCATATTTTCGTCGATCTGATCCATCGCCTCCTGCTTGTAGTTGATGACGTCTTCTGCTGTCTTCAGATCGTGGTCGACAAGCAGATCGAGCGTGTCCTCGTACAGCCGCTTGGCGCTGAAATCCTGGCGGACGAGATAGTAGACCCGGAAATTCTGATAGGGGCGCTCCTTGGCAATCTTCATCGCACGGTCGTAGGAGCGGAAAAGCGGGATATAGGTCATGATGCGGACCGGCTCCTCCTCGCCCTCGAACACGTTTTTCGGATCGTCCTGCTCGGGGAGCTCCAACCTTGCGCGTCCGTTGTTGGCGTACACGCGCCGGACGATATCCTCGATGGAATATCCCTCGCCCAGCGATTTGAAGCGGACGAAGCGTTCGGTGCCGGCGTGTCTGATCTTCGCGTGCTTGCCGCTCTTGTCAATGATGAAGCCCATATCGACCATAGCGTTCACGAACTGCTGTCTTGTGACGGAGCACTTGACCGCAAGATCGATCGCCGCGCGGATGCTGCTTCGGAGCGTGGGAACGCCCTCCTGCTCGCTCTTCCACTCGCCGTAGCTCATGCCCTTGCCCTGCGGATGCTCGACTACCGAAAGTCCGTACTCGCGGCAGAGCCGGTCGGAGACCTCGCGGATCCTCGCGTAACTCTCTTTGCAGTCGTTGTACTTCAGCCCGTCCTTCCACGACACGGCGTTGATGACGATGTGATTGTGAAAGTGATCCGTGTTCAGATGGGTGGCGACGAGCGCCTCGAAGCGGTCGCCGAACACTTCCTCAGCCAGCTTCACGCCGATATCGTGGGCGGTCTGCGCGTCGACTTCGCCCTCGGCAAAGGACTGATACATGTGGTAGGCGACTTTCCCGGTCGTCTTGCCGTATCGCTTCTGCGTGGTGGCGAAGGCTTCCTTTGCGTTCTCCGGCAGACAGTTCACGCCGCTGACGTAGAAACATTTTTCGGTTTTGTCGCCGTCCGCCGCGTAGTCGATCACCCCGTCGAGCGCATGATATTTTTCAATATCCGCGTCGGTCTTTTTCGCATTGGCGGCGTAGTCGAGCACTTTGTCGAAGCGGTCCCGCACCGGCCAGATCTTCGTTACAGCCATTACAGACCACCTCCCGAAAGGATCTTCGTGAGCCGCTTATCAATGGAAGCAATCTCGCTGAGTACGCTTTTGATCTCCGGGATATTGATCTCTCCGGCGTTCGCGGCGCGGTTGAGCTGACCCAGATCACTGCCGATCCGACGGAGCTGAACGACCGTTTCGGAGAAGTCTGCAGGAGGCAGTTCGACGATCTTCATCCTCTTCCACGCGGCGCGGATGAGGTCGCTCATACTCCTGCCAGTGCGCTCGGACTGCTCTTTGAGCAGAGCGAATTCATCCGGCGTCAGCCGCAAATGGACGTTCTCGGTTTTCTTCGCGTCAGCCATTCTCGTCACCTCCCGGGGTCTCAGGGATCTCCCTGACAAGCGGATTTGTGCACACAAATCCAGTGCTTGTTAAACCGCTCCCGCGAGAGTCCGTGGGGTCCTCGGTGACGATGGTGACAGGCGTGACGGCTTTATCGGGGCGCATCCCGTTTTGGTCGTCACCGGCGTCACTCGCGTCACTTTTGCGAAGCGTGATGAGCCGCGCGCTGTTCTTTCTGTGTGTCTCGAACTCGATCCCGGCAGGCTTCAGAATGTCGTGGTAATACTCCACGATGGCGTTCTTCACCGCTACCGGCGACATGATCGGATCTCCCGTCGCACGGATCAGTTCGGTCGCCGTACCTGTCCATTCGGTTTTGTCCCGCATGAACTTTACAAGGTCGTTCAGAAACGGCGGCGCTTTCTCCCGCATCATTTCCGAGCTGTCGTTGCGCTCGACGAACACCCACCGCAGGTTCTCAAACCGCAGGACGATCTGCTGCATTTCGATATCGCGCCCGGTGGCGACGAGGATGCCCATCTCCGACTCGCGCTTGTCCTTCATGAGCACGAACGAGGTGTCCACTGCGCCGGTGATTCCGGACGACCCGGAGACCTGATTGAACACGTCGCTGTCCTTCTGCTTCCTCAGATGGTGGACGAGCAGGAAGGAAACGTCGCGCGCGGCGGAGATCTGCTTCAAGGCGGAGATGTCGTCGTAGTCGCTTGCGTACATTCCGCCCGAAGCGTTGTTCTTCTGCGAACGGATCTTCTGCAGCGTGTCGATGATGATCAGTTTGGTGTCCGGATAGGTGTGCAGGTAACTGCCGATCTCGGTGTCCAGCCCGTTGCCGATCGTTCCCGCCGTCACCGCGAAACGCAGGTTGGACGGAGCCTCGTCGGTGAGCTTCATCAGGCGGCTCTGGATGCGCGCCAGCGTGTCCTCAAGACTGAGATAAAGCACGCCGCACTTTACCGTCTCCATACCCCAGAACGGTTCACCCGCCGCGAGCTTGAGCGCAAGGTCGAGCATCAGCCAGCTTTTGCCGATCTTGGCTGAGCCGGAGATCAGATGCACGCCCTGCGGGATCAGCCCGTCCACAAGAAATATGCTTTTCGGCAGGGGCTTGTCCAGCAGCGTCGCGGCGTCGATACTCTCGAACCCCTCACGCCATGCGATGCGCGGATCGAACGCGTCCGTTCCGTTCAGCCCGTTCATTGACTCACCTCCTCGTCGGATCCGAAGAGACACTTCATCAACTCGTCTCTCCGAATGACGAGTTTGCCGCCGTCCCAATAGGACGGTACCGAGCCGACGTGTTTCACGCCTTTTGCACGTTTCAGATACCGAAGCTTCTTCGCCCTTCCTCTGTCTGTGACCGGCGCTTCCGGGATGTCAAAAACAATGACGTCGTTGGGCTTGTTCAGCCCGTTTTTGGAATTTGTTCTCATGACAAATCCTCCTTTAAAATATTTACGGATCGCTCCGTATGTAAAAGCCGGTCACATAGGTGGGCGCAGTATTCGTATATGAAAAAGATAAAAGTGGGTCCAGTTATCAAATAACGGGATTTGCCGCTTTACCCAATTGTTTTGTTTGTATGCCTGCCCCGGAGGTTCTCCCCGCAACGTCGCCGCGCTCGTATCATCGCGCAGTCATATCCCGTTCGGACGGCTATTCAGTTGTCAAGGATCGCAGAGAGCGAATGCCCTCCATCTTCTTAGGACAACGGGGTGTCAAAATACACCCATGTGTCGAAAAAAGTATTCAGTTTTTTCTGCAGGATCGGATATCCTTCACCATATACAAAAACACCCCCTCGTTTTTAAACCCTCTGAATGAAAGAACTTTGATTTTTCTATCCCGCCGTCATAAGAACAAGGCGAGAAAGGCGAATTGTTCCTGCTTTCCGAAAAAAATTTCGGACAAACAAAAATCCCTTCCAAGCGTAAGCCGGAAGGGACTCGTAACACCGTATGAAGCGCGTATGCGGAAACAAAAAACACCGCATGACAATAAAACAGATTACTCTGTTTCATTCTTCATACGGTGCCTGGGTAGTCTAATCAGAACAAACGCCTGATACTCTCAGCCTTGCGGCTGACGTGCAACTCAATGCTGCTCCGCTTACGCGTTACAAAGATCATTATTCAGTTGTGTGGGTATTATAGCACGGCTTTTCGTATTTTGCAATAGGAAAAACGAACAAATTTTCGTCTTCCGGTCAATTGTCGGTATATAGCGACAATTCAAATCAAAAACTGTAAATTTTCTGTGTACTCGATGAAACGCGCTATGCTGTCCGGCTTGCGATCCCGAAAAAGAAGCGGCGGAGTACGATCTGTCTCTGCCGCTCTTTATGCTATTCAGTTGTTCAGGGTCGCTTTGTAGTTGTTCCCCCACGCCTGCATTGAATCGAGGATCGGGCGCATGCTCTCGCCGAGCTCGGATAGCGCGTATTCCACGCGGGGCGGGACTTCGGGATAAACGGTGCGGGTGATGATGCCGTCCGCTTCCATCTGCCGCAGGCTTTCGGTCAGCACCTTCTGGCTGATCCCGTCGAGACTCTTATGTAATTCGTTGAACCTCCACGGACGGACGAGCAGGTTGCGGATGATGAGCAGTTTCCACTTGTTGCCTATGAGAGCGACGGTCGTCGCAACCGGGCAATCCGGTAATTCTTCTTTTGTTTTCATAAGGACCCCCAATACTTTCTTTTTGAACGTTACACTTATATTATACTGTAACACGCTTCGTTTTTCAAGAGGTATCACAAAAAAGACGTGAAAAAGTTGCAAAACGTCCACGAAAAAGGCGGTTACAAAAAAGTGCGTATATACTTACAAAAAAGTGCGTACTTGTGTAAACGAAAATCATCCGTATAATTGGAATTGCAGAGACAAAAAGGCTCTGACGTTATTTAAGGAGGATATCACAATGGCACTTTCCAATCTGTTCGGATGGGGTAAGAAAGAAGAGGAACAGAAGGCTCCCGCCGCCGCTTGCGGTGCGGCTGACAAGCCCGCTGAGACTCCCGCCGCCTGCGGCGCGGCTGATAAGCCCGCCGAGACTCCCGCTGCCTGCGGTGCGGCTGATAAGCCCGCTGAAGCTCCCGCCGCCTGCGGAGCGGCTGACAAGCCTGCCGAGGCTCCCGCCGCCTGCGGCGCTGCCGAGAAACCGACTGAAAAACCGGCGGCTTGCGGTTCTGCCTGCGGAGCCGGCGACAAGAAGTAAAAACTTCTTCCCACCCGTTCCCGGTGGGAGGATTCTTGCCGGGAACTTCGATATCAACTCGGATCATTCCGATCAATATATAAGGTGACGTTAATGAAACAGTATTTTTCTTTCCAGTGGCATATCACGGATGAGTGTGATCAACGCTGCAAGCACTGCTATATCTTCTCAGGCGATCCCTGCCGGAAGCTCGACTCGATGAGCTGGGAGCAGATGCAGGATACCTTCTATAACTGCCTCGACTTCTGCGAGGTGTACGGCAGAATGCCGTATTTCTATCTGACCGGCGGCGATCCGATCCTGCACCCGGATTTCTGGCGGCTGCTCGATCTGTTCCACAAACACGATATCCCCTTTACGATCATGGGCAACCCGTTCCACTTGAACGATCAGGTATGTTTGGAACTGAAAGCGCTCGGCTGTCAGAAGTATCAGCTCTCGCTTGACGGTTTGCGCGAAACGCACGACTGGTTCCGCAAGCTCGGATCTTTCGACTGCACGCTCGAAAAGATCGGATGTATCAACCGCGCGGGGATTCGTTCGGTCATTATGACCACCGTTTCCAAAACGAACCGTATGGAAGTTCCCGGCATCATCGACGAGGTCGTGAAAGCGGGAGCGAACGTATTTGCTTTCTCGCGCTACGTTCCCTCCGGCGGTGAGCTCGACACGAGTATGACGCCGCAGGAATACAGAAATCTGCTTGAGATATGCGATAAGAAATTCAAGGAATACGAAGCCGAAGGGTGCGACACCTATTTCAACAAGAAAGACCACTTGTGGACGCTCTACGAATACGAAACCGGCGAGTTCAAGATCCCCGCGTACGCCTGCAACGGAATGATCTACGGCGGGTGCAACTGCGGAAACTGCCACCTGACGATCCTCCCGACCGGCGACGTCTACGCCTGCCGCAGAGTCGCGGACAGCAGAATAGGAAACGTGTTTGAAGACCGGCTTGCAGACGTGTGGGTGACAAGCGCGGAGGCGTACCGCAATTACGATGAGTTTTCCAAATGCTCGCGTTGCAGGCTGAAACAGTTCTGCAGGGGCTGTCCCGCCGTTGCGAAGGGTTATACCGGCGACTTTTACGGCGACGACCCGCAATGCTGGGCAAGCGAGGAAAACGGACTGCTGATACCGAAAGCGGAGGTAAAATCAAATGAAAGCCATAGTGCTTGATAGAATAACGGAGGCAAAGGATATCGTTTTATCCGAAGTGCCGATCCCGGAGCCGCGCCCCGGTTGGGTGCTTGTAAAAGTTAGGGCGTTCGGACTGAATCACTCGGAAAAACTCTTGCGGTTAAATGAGATCCGCGCGGACTATATTCAAAAGCCGGTCATACCCGGCATCGAATGCGTCGGTGAGATCGCCGATCCGTCGGACAGCGGATTTGACGCCGGACAGAAGATCGTCGCCCTGATGGGCGGAATGGGACGCAGCTTCAACGGCAGTTACGCGGAATACGCTCTGCTCCCGCGAAGAATCGTTTTCCCGATAGAGAGCGATCTTGAATGGGAAGAACTCGGCGCTGTGCCTGAGACGTATTTCACGGCTTGGGGCTCGCTTTTTGAATGTCTGCGCCTGACCGCAGAAGACACGCTTCTCATTCGCGGCGCGACCTGCGCGCTCGGATACGCGGCGATGCAGATCGCAAAAGCGCTAGGCTGCAGGGTCGTTGCGACAACGCACCGCGAGGACAAACTCGCTCTTATCGCCGAAGCGGACGAGGCGGTGATCGACGACGGCAAACTGACCGGAAAGATAAGCGACGTGACAAAGGCGCTCGATCTCGTCGGTCCGAAGATTTTGCGAGATACGCTGACGGCGGTCGAAAAAGGCGGTATCGTCTGCCAGACGGGACTTCTCGGCGGCGTTTACGCGCTGAACGGATTCGATCCGATCAAGGATATACCGAACGGCGTCTATCTGACGGGATTCTTTTCCAATTATCCGACGCAAAAAGTCATTGATGAGATCTTTGCGTTTCTCAATGAAAAAAAGCTGAAACCGAAATGCGGAAAAGTTTTCAGCTTTGAAAACGTAAAAGACGCGATTTGTTCACAGGATAACGGTTCCGTTGACGGCAAAATCGTGGTAAAATTATAATACGGAAAGGGGGGATATGGTATGATCATAAACACGGGACAAAGAACGGATATTCCGGCGTTTTACGCGCCGTGGTTTGCAAACAGACTGCGCGAGGGCTTTGTCTGCGTGCGCAATCCGTATTATCCCGAGCAGGTCAGCCGCTATCGCCTCAATCCGTCCGTGGTTGACTGCATCGGCTTCTGCACAAAGAACCCCGCGCCGATGTTTCCGTATATGGAACTGCTGAAAGACTACGGGCAGTATTGGTTTGTGACAATCACACCGTATGCCCGCGACATCGAGCCGAACGTGAAGGACAAACACGAACTGCTTGAAGATTTCAAAAAACTGTCGGAGACCGTCGGCGTGAATTCTGTCGGTTGGCGGTACGATCCGATCTTCATCACAGACAAGTATTCCATGGAGTATCACCTGCGCGCGTTTGAGAAAATAGCGGCGGCGCTCGACGGCTTCACAAAGACCGCCGTGATCAGTTTTATCGACCTGTACGCGAAGGTCAAGCGCAACTTTCCCGAAGCGCGTGAGGTCACGAAAGAACAGCGGCTCTCGCTCGGTAAAGAGATGATTAAAATCGCCTCCGCGCACGGTATGACGCTCAAACCCTGCGCCGAAGGAGACGAGCTTGCGCCGTTCGGCGCGGACTGCGGCGGTTGTATGCGGATCGGCGACTACGAAAAAGCGATAGGCAAAAAGCTGAACGCTCCGAAGAAGAAAGGCGCGCGGGCGGAATGCGCCTGCTATCTTTCCTGCGATATCGGCGCGTACAACACCTGCAAACACTTATGCAAATACTGCTACGCCAACGCCGAGCCGTCCGTCGTGCTGGCGCAGAGCCGCCGCCACGATCCGACCTCACCGTTTTTGATCGGACATTACGAAAAGGACGACGTGATCAACGACGTTCCGCAAAAATCATGGATCATCGGAGATTTGAGATGACGCACGAAGAAAAGAGATTATACTTGATAAAAACGCTCCTTGCCGAGCAGCCGAGATACCGGAATATTGAGATACCGGCTGAGGAACAGGCGCAAAAAGATCTGCTCCGTTCGCTGATGAACGTCCGATTGCCCGCACCGCTTTCCGACGAGTATATTGGGATCGAAAGCGACTATCTGAAAGAGGAAGCGGCGGCAAAAGGTATTACCCGTCTTACCGACCTTACGCCCGTCGAAGACGGTATCTATCTCTGG
Source organism: Clostridia bacterium (assembly GCA_017429165.1). Lineage (GTDB taxonomy): Bacteria > Bacillota > Clostridia > Oscillospirales > CAG-382 > UBA1206. The sequence continues at coordinate 5,409 of JAFRPL010000009.1, read as the reverse complement.
CAGGGCGATATTACGACGCTTGAATGCGACGCGATCGTCAACGCGGCTAATTCACAGATGCTCGGCTGCTTTCAGCCGCTTCACAACTGTATCGACAATCCGATACCACTCCAAATCACACGCGACTTCTCGTCCTTTACAAAGGCAAGTGCCTGATCCACTTGAAATACGAATTCAAGCTTTGCGGTTGGGATGAAACTCCCGCAAGCAGGCTTTGTTACTACCGTGAACTGCGGGATATGAGCCGCGACCGCCTGAGTGAGCTGACCGGCGTCACCGTGGGAGAACTGCAAAACTACGAGGCAGGTAAGCAGGACATCTATTATGCGGTCGCCGAAAAGCTTTCCGAAGCGCTCAAAATCGACATATCGCTTCTGCTTGACGACTACACCGCGTTCCTGTCTCCCGGCTACGGGAACAGAATAAAGGCTATTCGTGAAACGACCGGTCTTTCTCAAAAAGCCTTTGCCGAAAGACTCGGAATCAATCGCGGAACGGTGGCGATATGGGAAATCGAGCATCATCACCCCTCCCGCAAAAACTATGAGATATTGAGAAAGGTGAAACCCAGAGGTGTTGTATGAACCAGACTGAAAAACGCCTGTATTTGATAAAAGAACTGCTCTCCGAGCAGTCGAGATATAAGGATATTGAGATCCCTACCGGAGCGCAGGAACAAAAGGACTTGCTTCGTTCCCTGATGAACGTGCGGATGCCTGCACCGATCTCGGAAGAGTATATCAGAATTGAAAGTGAATATCTGAGAGCGGAGACCGAAGCGAAAGGAATAACGCATTTGTCCGATCTCACGCCTATTGACGGTGACTTGTATTTATGGCAGGGCGACATAACAACGATTGAATGCGACGCTATCGTCAACGCCGCCAATTCTCAGATGCTCGGTTGTTTCCGACCTCTCCACAACTGCGAGGACAACTGTGTTCACAGCGCTGCGGGACTGCGCTTGCGCAATTTCTGCAACGACATTATGGAAAAGCAAGGTTATGAGGAGCCGACCGGTCAGGCGAAGATCACGCCCGCGTTTAACCTTCCGAGCAAATACGTCCTCCACACGGTCGGTCCGATAGTTAACGGCTCCTTGACGGATAAGCATTGTAAACTGCTTGCTTCCTGTTATACATCTTGCCTGAAACTCGCAGATGAAAACGATTGTGAAAGCATTGCTTTCTGCTGCATCTCCACCGGCGTATTCGGCTTTCCGCAGCTCGAAGCGGCGAAGATTGCTATTCAAACGGTTCGAGAATATAAGAAGCAGACCGGCAGCCATATCAAGGTCGTTTTCAACGTGTTCAAGGACGAGGATCTTGCTATCTACCGTGCAAATCTGGAATAGCATAGAGACACGATCCATTTTTCAGCAAGGTTTTCAACAAAAATCTGCGTTTTCCATCCGCACATTCGACGATTATCGCCTCCTCTGCTACAATGTGGGCAAAGGAGGCGATATGCTATGAAAGATGAATTTATCAGTAAAGTCGGAGTTTACGGTCAGATGCACTATCGGTATCTGAAAGAAGCAAGACCGTCGACAGTCAACGTGATGCGGATGAAAGGCACGCTGAGGTCGTATCTCGAAGAGGTCAACGCGGATGCAGAGGAAATGCTTGCCCGGCTTGAAACCGAAATGGCAAAGAACGAGGGCGTGACCGAAGCGCTCAAACGGCAGGATCAGATGGAATGGGTTGCGCGAAAGAACAACATCCGTGCTCGCGCGATGGAGATCGTACTGGCGGAGGTGATCTACGTATGACATTGCTTGAAAACCTCTGGTACGGCAACGTCGATCCTCACGAGGCGATACTGACCGACAGCAAACGGTACAAGCATCTTCTTTCTCTGATGGGCAGGAACCGGGATGAACTGAATGAAACGCTGACCGAAAAGCAGTCGAAATCGCTTGAAAAGTACGACGAAGCGGTCAACGAAATGCACTCACTTGCCGAAGTCGAAGCGTTCTCCTACGGCTTCCGGCTTGGAGTTCAACTGATGATCGAAGCAAAGGACAAAATATTACAAAGCTGATTTATAATAACTGCCCCCACTTTTTAATGTGAAGGCTGTCTTTGGAACAAAACTTATAATGAGAACTAAGAAAGCCGGCGGTCAAACGTCGGCTTTCTTTTATGAGTATCAGCGAACAGTCAGTCCCAATTCATACGCTTCTTTGAACGCGGGCGTATCCTTGATCTCGCCGGGAGTATAAACGCCGATACCGTAGATCAAGCCCATTTCCTTCGCGCCTTCCACGCATTCGGCGTAACCCCGGAAGCATTCGAGTGTACGCTCCTGAGACTCGCGTTCGTCGTCGGCGCAGGTGACGATATAGTAAAACTCTTTGTCCTTGACTTCCGTCCATCTTGCGACCGTGCGGTCTATAACCGTCTTGAGCTGCGCGTCGATGGAGTAGAAATACACCGGACTTGAAAGCACGATTACGTCGGCGTCGATCATCTTCTGCAAAACCTCCGCCATATCGTCTTTCTTGGCGCATACGCCGCCTGACTTCTGACAATAGTAGCACGCACTGCAATATCCGATCTTTTTTTCGGCTATGCGGATCTTTTCGACTTCGTTTCCGGCGTCAAGCGCTCCGCGCATGAATTCGTCGCAGAGCAGATCGGAGTTGCCTCCCTTGCGTGGACTGCCGGATAATATCAAAACTTTTTTACTCATTTTATATTATGCTCCTATACTTACGGGGTCACAATCAGTCGATATTCTCTTGATCCGAGCCCTATTTCTTCCGCATATTCAAGAGTGTGTATTCCGTTTCTTGATTCAATGCGGGTGACAAGCGAACCGCTGTCGGGCACCGCATAAACGAAATCGATGCACGCCTGATCAAGCGCGACGGGGTCGTAGGAAGCGAGGATGCCGATATCGTGCATATCCGGCTCCGCGGGGTTTGCGTCGCAGTCGCAGTCGACCGAGAGGCGGTTCATCACCGAGATATATATCATTTTCTCCTCGCCCATATAGTCGATGATCGCCTTGGACGCTTCGGCAAGCGATTCAAGGAATGCGGTCTGCTCGCCCATGATACTGCCCGATGTGCGCGTGCCGCCTGAGTGGATATAGACCTTTCCCGAGACAGAGGAAATACCGATCGCCACGTTTTTGAGCGCACCGCCATAGCCCGCCATCGCGTGTCCCTTAAAGTGGGAAAGTACAAGAAAGCTGCCATAACGCCGTTGTTCTTTGCGTTCTGCAGATGGTATCCGAGCGAACTGTCGGTGATCCCCGACGCCATAAGACTGACAACGGTAACAATGCACTTCGTCTTTACGTCTATCGCTTCCTCATTCCAGACCTTGCCGAAAAGCACGTCGTCGTTAAGATGTGCGAACGCCGGTGCGAAATCGCCGAGCTGATCGCGTCCCGCAGTTTGTACGATTTTTTTGCTCATAAACGGATCCTCCTTAAAGTTTGCCGCCGAATACCGGGAAAAAGCTGTGAGCGCCGTAGTCTTTGATCGTTTCGACGCGCTTTAGGATTTCCATATCCTCATCGGAAATCTCAAAATCCACGTCCGCATTCGCTTTCATATGCTCCGGGTTCGCCGTCTTCGGCAAAACGATCATGCCGAGCTGGATATCGTAGCGGATACAGAGCTGTGGCACGGTCACGCCGTATTTTTTCGCCATATCGTTAATAGCGGGGATCTTCATCGCCTCGCCGTGCGCTACGGGCGAATATGCTTCCATTACGATCCCTTTACTTTGGCAATATTCGATCAGATCAAGCGGAGTGTTGGAAATATGGCAGAGCACCTGATTGACCATCGGTTTGATCTCCGCAGTTTCCCACAGACTGTCTATATCACATTTGAGAAAGTTGGAAACGCCGATCGCACGGAGCTTGCCGGCTTTGTACGCATCCTCCAAAGCGCGCCATGCCTCGCGGTTACCTTCTGTATATCGGTCTTCAGACTGATTGACCTCCATCCACGGCTGAGGACTGTGGATGATCATCATATCAAGATAGTCAAGACCGGTTTTGCGAAGCGTTTCGTCGATACCTTCTGCGGCTGATTTATAATCCTTATGCTCCGCTGCTACCTTCGAGGTAACGAAAATCTGATCTCTCGCCACACCGCAGGTACGAACGCCCTCGCCGACGCCTCTTTCATTTTCATACGCTTGCGCGGTGTCAATGTGCCGATATCCGATTTCGATTGCAGATCTCACGGCGTTCGCAACAATGCCGTCGTCAATCAGCCACGTTCCGAGCGCCAGCTGCGGCGACGTCACACCGTTTGAAAGTTTGATACATTCGTTAAACATAGTTTTTTCCTCCAATTTATTTATAGTCAGGGCGCATTTCAGGTACGTCCTTGCGTTTGTTAATTATGCGCTATTCCGTTTTCTTCAAGCCATAAGGCAACGTCAGAAGAAAGCGTTGAGCCGCCCGAGTAATGAACGGATAATCCGTCTTTGATAACAGAATCCGGCGCGAGTTTGGCGATCGCGGTCAGGCTTTGACCGAACCTGCCTCCGCCGTGGGAGCAGAACGGGACGATCGTTTTACCGGAAAGATCGTAGTGTTCGAGGAAAGCTGCGATCGGCATCGGGATCGATGCCCACCAGTTGGGGTATCCGAGAATGATCACGTCATATTCGTCAAGATTATCCGGAAGATCTTTGATCTCCGGGCGAGCCTGCTTGTGCTGATCCTCCTGGGCTTCCATAAGAACGGTATTGTAATTCGTTGAATAGGGATGAACGAGGGTTATTTCAAACATAAGCCTTTAAAAATTGTTTAGCACTTTATAACATCATCTTGAACCTGCACAACCCGGCGTAGTCCTTGCGCTCGATGATCTCTTCCGGGAAATCGGGCAGCCACTTGCGGTCAAAGCAGGTCGTGCCGAAATAGGCGTTGAAGCTGTCGACGGGAAGGATCACCCAGTCGGTATCCTCTTGTTTGTTGGCAAGGTAATACTTCGCAAGTTCTATGATCACGTTTTCCCGTTTTTTGTTGTTCAACGCTTCCTTCAGCTTCTGTACCGTTTCAGCGGGCAGTTCAAAGTCTTTGTTTTTCAGCGGCCCTTCTTCCTTCGCTTCGGCGATAATATCCGCGAATCGCCGAACCCAGCCCTTCGTGTTGACCGAATAGAGCGACGCCTGATACTGTATCACCTTGTCACGCCATGCGTCGTCAAAGCCTTTTGTGAGAACGATCGCGCTGCCGACGGAGGTCGGATAAACGCCGTCGGTATGGTCGAGCACGACTTCGATGACGTTATGGACGTGCGTGTAAAACCAGCCTTCGCCGTCTTCGTTCACAAGCTCCGGGAATTCAGCGTGCAATTCCGGAAAACAGGTCTTGTCCTTCCACGGCTCGTCCTGCTTCGGCTTGCTGCCGTCCGGCAGACTGCACCACGCTTTG
>JAFRPL010000008.1 GCA_017429165.1 Clostridia bacterium | reverse complement strand
CGTTCAAATATCGGATCCAGCCCCGACAGATCGATCACGGAGAGGGTGGAAATATCCGCTTTTTTGCTCTTTTCACATTTCGCCATAAAGGAATCACAGATATCCTTGCCGACCTCCGTCAGGTCATCTTTCGATGAATACGACTCCACGACCGCTTTGTAATCCCAGCCACCCGACGGAACGATCTCCTCCGAGGCGACAAGGTACCGGGCGAAATCCTTGATATAGTCGGCAGTCTCGATGGTTGCCATCAGGCATGCGTCGAAGCCGATGATATCGAACTTAGTGTAGAGTTTGGCGTTTTCAAACGCCGTTTTCAGTTCGGCAAGCGTCAGCGCGTCAAAACCGTAATTTTCGTCAAAGCATACGCCCTTCGCACTTCCGCCGCCGTGATCCCATAGGATCAGCATATTATTCTTCGTTCGGTATTTATCCTGCCCCCATTTGAGAAAATCGGAAAGCGTCTCGCTTTGACCCATGTTGAGTTGGGATAGCGTATCGAGCAGAACGAGCTCGCCGTTCTTTATTTCATACCGCTGCGCCGCAGTGCTGCTGATCTCGTGTGAGCGCCAGGTCTTGGCGCCGCCGGTCTGGATGACGATATTCAGATCCCCGGTGTTTGCCGCAAGGATCTCGTCAATGTTTTTTCCGGCGAGCCCCTGTTTGGTCTCGAGGTTCGAGCCGCACATATAGATGAACAGCGTGCGCCCGTCGGTGAGCTCAGGCGGCTGTTCCTGTCCTCCTTTATCGCTTGCAGTCGTCTGTCCGGCATCGGGTTTATCGCAAGACGACAGCAATGCAAGCGTCGAAGCGATCATCACACAGATGAGCATCATAGATAAAAACTTTTTGATCATTTTTTTATTTCATCCTGTTCTGCGTACGGGTTAGGAACGCTTCGGTCATATCCGCCCAAGCGTAGGCGTTCATATATTCGCCGCGATAGGAATTGACGGCGCCTACGTCTCCCGAAAGGAAACGGTAAAGGTCGCAGTCGATCTTCTCCGGGACGATCCGCACCGTGCCGCCGCCCATCTCAAAAATATCCTGCGCGCCGACTGATTCCAAAGTCGAGCGCAGCGAGCGGATAATCACGTCAAGCTGTTTCTGTATGGAGCGGTCGTAAAACGAATCCTCCCAGAGCACGGCTGCCGCCGTCGCCCGGCTGATCCCGCCGCCTTGACGGTCGATGAGATACGCCAGCAGTTCTTTGGACTTGGAGCGCGGGAACGATACCGGTTTACCGTCGACGAACAAATCGAATTCGCCGAAGGTATGCGCGGTGATACACGATCCTTCCGGCGCTTTCTTTTTCGCATGTTCGCCGTGAAGTTTTGCCGCATGCTCGATCTCCTCGGCAAGGCGATCTTTGTTCACAGGCTTCATCAGATATCCTGATGCGTGCAGTTTGAATGCGTCAAGCGCGTATTCCGAATAACCGGTGAGGAATATGATCGCCGTATTCTGGTCGATCTCACGTATTTTTGCTGCGAGTCTCAGCCCGGACATATCGGGCATATTGATGTCGAGCAGCGCGATATCCGCCGCGTGATCTTCAAGCCAAAGGAGGGCTTCACCTGCTTTTGTAAAGCCCTTGACCTTCGGTTTTTGCGGCAGCTTTTCGCAAAGCTCCACCGTCATATTCAGTATAAGCGGTTCGTCGTCTATACAGATGATTCTCATAACATCCTTAAACCGTTTTTCAGCGTGTTGAACAGCGTTTTGCGGTTGCCGCCGTTGTCGGCGGTGGCTCCCGTCCTTGCAAAAGCGACGAGGGTGACGAAGAGCGGTTCAAGATCCTTGGCGCGCGTCCAGATACGGAAGAAGCCCTTAACGGGAACAGCTTTGGCAATCTTATGCGCTTCGGCGTCTTCCTCGTGGACGTACTGGCTCGTGGTCTCCACACGGGCAATCTCGACGTCGTTATGATAGATCGTGTAATTCGTACCGATGAGCTTGTCGCTTCCTCCGCCGAGGGTGGAATCCACGCGGATGTTGTTGCGTTTCAGGTGCTTCCAGATATCTTCGCCGTCGAACGTCAGGGTGTAGTGGTTGTCAAGTATCAGCGAATTCCAGTCGGTCTCTTCCTCGTGTCCGACAAGATGCTCTGTCGTTTTATTGTGTTCGTGATCGATAAAGTCAAAGCCGAAGGGCGAGGTCATCGTGAACTTCGTCATTTTGGCTTCATAAAGCACGTTGCGGGACGCGTCCTCTATTCTGTGACCGTATTTCGGCGTGCCGAGATCGGTGAGGAAATAAAGCTTGCGTTCTTCGCCGAGCTGTGCGGGCGCATAGAACGCCTCTTTGCCGACGTTTCCGGTCTCTTTGATCTTTTTGAGCGACATTTTACCGCGAACGATCGAGAAGATCACGATCGCCGCGATCACGACGCCGATGATGAGAATATATATTCCAAATCCGTTGCCGCCGTGTACCTCCGAAGGGTTATCCGGGTTATATTTGACGTCGACCGTCTTGCCGACTTCGAAAGATGGACTGTAATAATCCAGTTCTTTGGTATATTTCTGCCCGTTTACCGTGTATTCGACGACGACGTCGTAATCTGTGTCCTCGGATGTGGAAAACTCCGATTCCGTTATGGAAATAATGGTCGCCGTGGTCTTTTCAAACCCGTTTGTCCGGAAGAACGTGAAATACACGCCCGCGATGATGGCGATAACGGCAATTGCCAACGCAAAATACTTGATCCCGACTCCTTTGAATGACATAATGCGTCTCCTTACATAATAATATTTCTTATATGATATCATCTGTTGTCCAACAAATGTCCAGCAAACATCCAGCAATCCCGGCGCGTTAAGAGCGTTTTTGATGTGTTTTTATTTTTATTCTGCGGGAATCCGGATCGTGACCGTCGTACCGACCCCCGTTAAGCTCTCGACAGTCAAGGTCCCGCCGCACATTTCCTCGATCCTATCCTTCACGTTGCGGATCCCGATGTGCGTGCCGCTTGCGGTTTCGGCGGCTTCCGTGTCAAAGCCTTTTCCGTTGTCGGCGATAGTGATCTCATAGCAATCACCCGCCCTTTTCGAGGAAACACATACGACGCCGTTCTCGACGCCGCGTATCCCGTGGCGGATTGCGTTTTCCACCAGCGGCTGAACGGTGAGCGCAGGGAGTGAAAAGCCCGTATCCTGCGTGTCGTATTCGATTTTTATCGACGGGAACCGGATCATCTCGATCTCAGAATACACGCGGGTGTGCTCCAGCTCTTTCTCAAACGGGATCAGCTGCGGCTGATTGAGCGAGTCAATGTTCTGGCGCAGATATGTCCCGAATTTTTCGGTCACGTCAAACGCCTTTTCCGGGTCGGACAGGCAGAGCGCCTGGATCGAAGATAGCGTATTATACAGAAAATGCGGCTGAATCTGCGACATCATGATCCTGATGCGCTGCTCCGCCATCAGCGCTTTTTCGTGATCGTGAACGAACTGAAGGTGCAGCCATATATAATAGAACAGGCAGCTCGTTACCGTGGTGATCGTCGTAAAAGTGATGCCCTCATCCGTATACGTGACGAAGGTGTCCAGCAAAAACGCGGCGACGACCGAAAGAAAATTTAACACCGGTATGAAAAGCCTGCTGCTCTTCCGGTCGCTTTTTCTTTTCAGCGTCAGATACAGCAAAT